>CAIWKO010000060.1 GCA_903913285.1 uncultured Bacteroidales bacterium
GGAAGTGTATTGTTTGATTACGACCTCCGTTTCTATGCCAGTCAATTCAATTTGAACAAGGTACCCTTTGTATAATATCCAGGCAGCCTTAAATGCCGGTTTTGAATTAATCAAGGTATCCTGTTTTGCTAAGATCGTTTGGGTGACATTGAGCATGTCGACCTTATTTTCAACCTTAGATTCCATGATAGATGGTTTTTGATTGATACTTACCTGTGTTCTGTATTTACAGGATTGGTAGACGTATAATCATGGTAGGGCAGTTTGAAATTGATATTATATAAACGAAAAGGGTTATTTTGATATTGTGTTATTGTGGGAAAAAATTATTTTTTTTAGTAAATAAATAAATTTGTATTTTTACATCGTAATATTGTGAAAACTAATATTGCTACGTTCTTTCAACTAAAGAATCATTGCTCCATTTCACGCTTTGCTTGTGGGTCCTTAATTCAGTACTTAAAAACATTCATTATGAAAAAAATTATTATTATACTCTCATTGTTAATTTGTTGCATTTGGGTATCCAATGCACAAAATCTTATTGCTGTGCAAAATAATAGCACTCCATTTTTTTTTACAAGCCTTGATTCTGCAATTATTCATGCACATAATGGGGACACTCTTTATTTACCGGGTGGCAATTTTGCGCTTAATACTAATATTGATAAATGTATTCATATTATTGGTGTTGGTCATAACCCCGATTCAACAAATGCAATTAACCCCACTAATATTATTGCAAATAACTTATACCTTATAACAGGATCTAGCTTTGGGTCGTTAATCGGTGTAAAGCTTTCAGGATTTAATTTTGGGAAAGAATCTGGTAATGGCAATATAACCAATTATACTCTTGGTAGATGCAATATTAATGGAATAAGTTTATTTGGAGGATATACTGCTTCAAATAATATTTTTTATGAAAACATCATTAGCGGATTTATTAATTTAACTATGGCGCAATCAAATAATTTTTACAATAATTATTTTGGTTGGTTAGTAAGTTTTGGTAATTATAGCATAATTAAAAACAATATTTTTAATATTGAAGGTTATACCAATTATCTGATAAATAATACATATTCGACATTTGAAAATAATGTTTTTTTTCCCGGAACAGTATCTGCTATAAGCGGAAACTCGACTAATAATATTTTTAACAATAATCTTTTTGTTGAAAATATATCTTTCCCTTTTGGAAATAATACTGGAATAAATAACATTGTAAATCAAAGTCAATCAAGTATATTTGTAAATCAGAGTGGATCAGCATATAGTTATTCTCAGGACTATCATTTGCAACCAACTTGTCCCGGAAAAAATGCAGGCCGTGATGGAACAGATATTGGCATATATGGTGGTATGTTCCCCTGGAAAGAAGGTTCAGTTCCTTTTAATCCCCATATACAATATGAACAAGTTGCTCCCCTCACAAGTACAAATGGTAATCTAAATGTAAATATTAAAGTTGCTGCACAGGATCATTAAAATTAAAGCATTATGAAAAAAATCGGTTTTATACTTTTATTATTTTTCTTTAGTGTTTGGGTATCTAAGGCGCAGAATCTTATTGCCGTGGAGAATAATAGTACTCCATCATTTTTTACAAGTCTTGATTCTGCTATTGTTCATGCTCAAAATGGAGATACGGTTTATATACCAGGCGGTGCATTTGCTGTTAATAATAATACTATTACCATTGACAAAGAACTTCATTTAATTGGTGTTGGACACAACCCTGACTCGACAATTGCGACAGGCATGACTAAAATTAATGCTGGTGCTATTTATTTAGTTTCAGGTGCTAATAGTTCATCATTTGAAGGATTTAAATTAAATGGGGATTTAATTTCAGGTGTTAATACATCTAATGAGGATGTTGATAATATAAGTATTACAAGATGTCATTTCATGGGAAATATTGATTTAAGTAGATTTTCGACAAATTGGTCTGTAACTGAAAGTATTATTGATGGAAGTATTGAAGGTTCTTCTCAATCAGGAATCCAACCTTTGGCTCAATTGAATTATTTCTCTAATAATATCATTGGTGGAGGATATATCTTTTTCGGACCGAATAATCAGTTTAAAAATAATATATTTTTATATCAAGGTTACAATATTATGAATGTAGTAGGTTGCATTTTTGAAAATAACATTTTTATTGGTGGATTGAGTAATATTTCATCATGCACGTTTAATAATAATCTTTACACTGGCAATTTTGTAATACCAAGTGATTGTATATTGAGTAATAATATATTAGTACTATCAATTACAGCTATTTTTTTTAATTTTAGTGCCAATACTAACTTTAGCTATACTGAGAATTTCCATTTATTATCAACTTGCCCCGGCAAAAATGCGGGTAGAGATGGTACAGATATAGGCATCTATGGCGGAGCATTCCCCTGGAAGGAAGGTTCTGTGCCATTTAATCCACATATTCAGTATCAAAACATTTCCGGCTCTACCAACACCAATGGAAATCTAAATGTAAATATTAAAGTTGCAGCACAGGATCATTAAAATTTAAGCATTATGAAGAAAATCGGTATTACTCTTTTATTATTATTCTTTTGTATTTCGGTAACTAAGGCTCAGAATCTTATTGCTGTGGAGAATAATAGTACTCCAGCGTTTTTTACACAAGTGACAATCGCTGTTACAAGCGCTAATAATGGTGATACTATTTATATTCCCGGCGGAACCTGGAATATTGGCACATTAATTATTAATAAAAATTTATGCATTATTGGTGCAGGGCTCAATCCTGATTCAGCTCAGGCAAACGGATATACATATTTGAATGGAGATATAGCTCTAGCTAATGGTTGTAGCAATGGAAGCTTATGGGGTGTATTGTTACAGGGGTGTATTGTTAATAATTATCCAAATGATACTGTGAAAAATTATACTATACGAAGATGCAGATTTAGTGGAAGTAATGGAGTATGGTTTTCAAAGTTTTTTAATCATAATTTGATTGCGGAAAATATTTTTGATTATGGATTTTCAGGCAATTCAGGAGCAACTAATAATGGATTTTTTAATAATTTTATTATTACGGCTATTGGTCGTCTTATTGATGGTAATACATATAAAAATAATGTATTTCTATCTGGAAATTTTGTTTCTCCAATGAATTATTCAATTTTTGAAAATAATATTTTTTTATCGGGAAGTTACTTAAGCAGTTGTCAAAATTGTAATTTTCTCAATAATCTTTTTGTTGATAATACGACTTTTCCTTCTGGAACAAATCTGGGCTATAATAATTTAGTAAATCAAAGCCAATCAAGTATTTTTATCAATCAGAGTGGAACAACGTATAGTTATTCTCAAGATTATCATTTACAATCCACTTGCCCTGGAAAGAATGCAGGAAGTGATGGCACTGATATTGGGATTTATGGCGGTATGTTTCCATGGAAAGATGGCTCCCTTCCTCCTAATCCGCATATAAAACAGAAAACCATTCAACCATCAACAGATATAAACGGAAATCTAAATGTAAACATTAAAGTTGCAGCACAAGATCATTAATCGAATAACACAAAAGATAAAAACATGAAAAAATTTATACTTATTTTTATCACAATATTGAGTTTTGGAAAAATTGTAAATGGACAACAAGCTGACCTTGTAATATTAGCTAATCCAAATGTTACCCCTAACCCAGTTAATAGAGGAATAACAATTACAGTTACATTTAGTGTTAAAAATATTGGTAATGCAGTTGCAGGTATTAGCAAAACTGGCATTTATATCTCTCCTGACCCAACTCTTGATAATGCTGTATTATTAAAGAAAATCTCACTTGAATCATTAGCAGTTGATTCATGTAGTAATAATATTCAATTTAAAACTCCAATACCATATTTTGTGGGAGGCGGCTCATATTATATTCTTATCAATCTTAATGATGACCTATCCATCAATGAAAGTAATACTGCCAATAATTCAATATCAATACCAATTACTATTAATTATGATGCGTGGGCAGCACAAAATATACCCTACCCAATTATTTTTATTCATGGTTTAAATAGTGATGATAGTGTATGGGATGATATGATAAATGATTTAAAGAACACCTATGGATGGTCATATGGGGGTAGGATGGACTTTTGTTTAAATCAGGATAATGATCTAACAACTTCCGATGCAGCATCTGATTATGAGGATTGGACTAACGAATCAGATTTACAAAAAGATGATTACTTTACTGTAAATTTTGATGTCGATAACTATGGCAACGCACATGGCACTAATATTGAAAGCAATCAATCAGCAATAGTAAAACAGGGATTGGCTATCCGGGATGCTATCATACATGTTATGCATGTGACAGGGAGAGATAAAGTAATATTAGTTGGACATAGTATGGGCGGTCTTGCTGCAAGAGAATATTTGCAGAATCCTACAATTTGGGAAGCTCCTAATACAAATCATCATGTAGCCAAACTTGTAACAATTGGAACTCCTAATGGAGGGTGTAATGGCACAAGTTTTGGTATTGTGATAGATGCAAGATCTGAAGCTGTTCGTGATTTACGAACTTCATATTATTATTCTGGAAATCATGGTGTTTATCTATTCGGAGGACAGGAGGATTTGAGTTACATGAATGATATGTTGCTTCATGATTTTTATAACGCCGATGTTAATTGCGATGGTGCTATAGGAGAGTCCATAATAGGTCTAAATAACAAATCATATCCTACCGATGTTGACTATTCTTGTATAATTGGTAATGGAAGTGATTTAGGAGCCGATGGTGATCCTTTTAAATCAGGTGATGGTATTGTATCCGTTCAAAGTGCTAATTTGAATAATTATCTTCCCGTACAAGCTGATACGTTTATGGTAACTCAACCACTATTAGATATGGGTATTTGGCATAATGAATTACCACAACAATTCTCCAGTTTCATAAAGGCTATAGATGAACCGGTTGGTAGTCATTTTGCATATGAAGTTTATTCCGGTAAAAGTTATTATGGAATAATAAGCAAACAAAGTGATGAAAGTTATTATATTACTGACTATGATTATTATAAGATATATTTGTCATCAAATGGGAGTTTGAATCTGAAAGTATATAATATACCCATTTCGCAATTTAAAATAAATGTTTTTAATTCATCTTTAACATCTGTTTATAGCGAGACCATCAATGGTAAAAGTTATGTTAATTTAAATACTCCATCTCTCATTGCAGGTAATTACTATATTTCTTTATCGGGAACTCCAACTTCTTCATCTTGGCAATACCCTTATGCTTTCAAATTCACATACAATCCACCAATAGCATCATATTGTAGCGGTACAACAACTTTAACTGCATCCTCAGGCACTTTTGATGATGGTAGTGGTAGCAGCAATTACAATAATAATTCCGATTGTAAATGGAAAATACAACCCAGTGGTGCAACAAGCATCACTTTAAATTTTTCTGCGTTTGATGTCAGCAATACCGGTGATACTATTTATGTTTACAATGGAGCCACAACGGCCTCTCCCGTATTATTAAAATGGACTGGAAACACATTACCCACTAATGTTACTTCCACGGGTGGCACCATGTTGATTCGTTTTTCAACGGATGCCAGTACCACTGCTGCCGGATGGACAGCTAATTATACTTCCATTGTTGTACCAACATATTGCAATGGCACAACAACACTTACTTCAGTTTCCGGTTCATTCTCCGATTGCAGCGGAGCTTCAGATTATGGAAATAACTCTAATTGTTCCTGGCTAATTAATCCCCCCGGTGCGTATTCAATTACTTTAACTTTTAATCATTTTAATACTGAAGCAGTGAACGATGTTGTAAATGTATATGATGGCAACGATAATACAGCCCTATTGTTGGGCTCATATTCCGGTAATACAATCCCGTCATCAATAACCTCAACAGGTGGTGCTATGTTTTTAGAGTTTATAACAAACGATACTATAACTGCTTCAGGTTGGGATGCCAGCTATACATCAGAAGTTCCATTTAGCACTAATGGCATCGTTAAATATGAATATTGGTTTGATGATAATTATGCAGCAAGGGTAATTAAACCTATAATGTTAGCGAATAAATACAATTTAAATTCCAGTTTTTTAACAAATGGGTTGGCAGTTGGCTTACACCAATTAAATATTCGATTTTTGGATAATTCCGGTTATTGGAGCTCTATAATAAGCCAGTTTTTTTATAAAAACCCAGTATTACCAACTGCTGATAAAAAGATGATAAAATATGAATATTGGTTTGATGATAATTATTTAGCGAGAGTTCAGCAAACAATCAATCCAACTGCAACATACGATCTGCTTTCCGGGCTTGATGCAAGTGCAATAGCACAGGGTTTACATACTTTTAATGTCCGATTTAAAGATAATGCCGGTTTGTGGAGTTCGGTTTTAAGTCAGTTTTTCTATAGAAATGCAATAACCAATGGTGTTTCAAATAAAATTAAGGCATACAGGTATTGGTTCGATATGGCAAGTAATAATATGAATTCGGTTACATTATCAACTCCTGTAAATCCACTTGATTTAATTACTGAGATAAATACTTGTAACTTGCCGCTTGGCAGTCACAATTTAAATATTCAGTTTTTAGATATTCTAGGTTATTGGAGTTCGGTATTAACCAATGCCTTTACCAAAACAACTCAAACCTATCCATCCATTACAATTAATGGTTCAGCTACAATTTGTATAGGTGATTCTGTAGAAATTTCCGCATCTGCCGGAAGTTCCTATTTATGGAGCAATGGTGAAAGCACACAAAATATATTTGTAAGTACACCGGGTACATATTCGGTTAGTGTTGATAATGGTTATGATTGTATTTTACCCTCAAGCAACAGTGCTATTGTTTCAACTTTCCCGTCACATAATGGCTTAACAATCATTCAGCATATTGATTCTTTAAAATCACCTTATGCTTCACAAAACCAATGGTATTTCTTAGGTAATCCTAATCCTATTGATGCAGGTAATTTTTATATTTGTTCTCAATCAGGTTCATATTTTGTAGTCGGTAAAGATGTTAATGGATGTTCTGCAATAAGCGATACAACATTTTTTAATTGTATAACAACCGGTATTAATAATGGTCAGATATTAGGAAATATTTCAATATATCCTAACCCGGCTAACGATTTCCTTTTTATCGATTTTCAGGATTATCACACTAACAGTAATACCAAATTTGAAATGTATAATATAAATGGGAAGTTGATAAAATCGGTCAAAATAGAAGGTAAATTAACAAAGGTGTTGATTTCCGATTTATCGTATGGCGTTTATATTACCAAAGTAATTAATGATGATGGTATGGTTGTGAAGCAGATAATTAAAGAATAATTATTTTCTAATAATTGGATCGGATTCGCTGGTAAAAGGTGAACGGGGATACGGTGTTCTTTCAGTAGACTTCGATACGGATTACTAATTCATACATTATTTAAGATACTTTTGAAACCGGCTCAGCCTGACTTAAATAAGGATGGCTGTTTGCCCCGCGTGCGGGAATTTGTCTAAACCGCTGATTAAACTGATTGAACAGATTTATGAAAAGCCTGAAAGGATAAAATTGCCGAGGCTTTTACAATGGATAAATGATGAATTATTTTACTAAAAGTAAATACTTTTTAAATCATCAATGCTCAAAGCATCAGCAAAAGCATTAGCTAATCTCATACTAAGAACTCTTCGAGATACATTTAAAAGATCATCGTTGAATATAAAAACGTATCTGTTATGAACAGAAATACCACTTCCAAACAATAATCTTTTTGAATGCTTAATTTTATCTCTACATTCACCTTCTGAAATATTAACAGGATTATTGCATCTCAGCTTAAAATCAACTAACAGTGAAAATATATTATTATTTTCTTTCATTCCAATAACCATATCCATGGAGCGCATATGCTTAATGTCTGTATTCCCTGAATTATCTTTTATTTTATCCAGATTCAAAGCAACTTCATGATTAAAAGGAACGCCATTACCACCTTCAACTTGAAATATTAAATTAATATTTTCAAGAAAACCTGGATAAGCAATAGCAAGAGGATGTGAAATTGTAGATTGATGACAATATTTCATAAATTATTATTCAGAGGCTCCATATTTACTGATATTATCTAGCGAAGCATTAAATGATTTAAAAATTGGTTCAATATCGGTTTCGATAAGTTTATAATCAAATCTGTATTTGACACTTTCTTTTGCCAAATAAAAATTAACAGCTTTACTTCCAATTTCAAGCTCCTTTTTCGCAATGTATTTTATTGCCATAACCATATCCGGATTATGACTGCCAATTAAGAAATTTACTTTAAGCTCTTTATGTAGCATTACAATTAGTCTTGCATATTGTACAACCCATTCTGGATGCAAGTGGGCTTCTGGTTCATCAAGAATCAATAATGTTTTATTATCTAAGAAACCATTATTATAAAGAATTTGCAAAAGACTAAAAGATTTTAATCCAGTTGCACAACTTAATAATTCAACCGAAAATCCATCCTTTCTATTATAAACAAAATTTTCGCTTTTATTATCGTATTCAGTCTCTCCATCAATGATTTCGTTTTTTAATAAAGCACTAATTCTTCTTTTCTTATTTAAGTTTACTCCTTTGTTTTTTAGTAAAATATCTAAATCCTGCCAATGTTGAACATTATTATCTTCAATATTTTCAACTCCAACAATCATTGGAGTGTCAATATAAGCCACTTTATTTATTGTCAGAAAATTTGATAATTTTTTATTCGTTCTATTTGTAATTAATGCACCTAACTCCTCAATTTCAAAATTGTTTACATCAATTTCTTCTGAGAAATAATCATTAATAATATTATCTAATAAAACAATGGGTCTATTTTCGATATTGGAGTATGCCTGTTGAAATCGTTTTTTTATATTATCTTTTAGTTTATCAAGTAATATTAGAATATCAATATTTTTAGGATTTTTATTTTTTTCGAAAAATTCCTCTTTAAAGAATCTCTCCAATCTGTATAATCTTATTCTATATCTTTCCTCTTTTTTGAATTCTAAAGGAAGTTCCGATAATGTTTTAATGTAATAATCGATAGATGCTAAAATTTTATTTTCCTGTTCCTTTAAATCCATTGCACTATTAAAATAAAAAAGGCGATTAAACTTAAAACCTATTTCAAAATCGTCCTTCAAATCTTTTTTCTTAAATTCTTTATTTTCCCTATAAAATATTTCAACCTCATGAGATAATTCCTCAAGAAAAGGTCTTATGTCTCGCAATTCATCAAAAAGATTTTCTTTAACGATTTTCTCAAATTCTATTGCTGTTTTAATAGAGTTATAAAGCAATTTAGAAATAGTACTTTTCCCACAACCATTTATACCAGCTAATACAGTAATTCCATTAAGAATTATATCAGCAGATTTAATTGCACGAAAATCATTAATTTTTATTTTTATTTTTGGGATATCAACCATGTTGATTTATTTATTTTTGGAATATTACAAAAGTATAATAAAAACTTTTACTAAATTTAGAATTTTAAAAAATGAAACAAATATTTTGAATTTCCAAATTGGAAAAGAAGTGGAAGGATTGATTGGCGATGTACACTTTATTTATTGAAGGCTGATTGCCTCCGCGCGAAGGATGGAAGTGGAAAACCCACAGCGTAGCGAGGATTTGGAACGGACAGCCTGATCCGCCGGTGGGCGGACTTTCAGCCCGGAAAGAGGCGGACGCGCCCAAATAAGTTAATAGTGAATGATAATAGTTAGTTAAAATTTGCTTTAGTCACTCCCCTATCGAATTTTCTTTCCTATTTCCCCAATATTTACGTCCTTTGCCCGTTAATTTCCGGTAAAAAACCCAACAAATCAAATTACAGTGCCTTCATGAGGTCGGTTTTTAAAATAATACTCTTGTTTTTCTGCATCTTTTTTGCGGCCACTAGTCTCTGTTCGGCGCAATCGGTCAGCATACTGGTTAAAAACAAGGAGAACACTTCCTTGCCGGGAGCCGTGGTGAAACTAACCAAACTTTCGGATTCGACAACCCAAAGCAACATCACCAATCAGACGGGCATCATCCGATTCGATATTAAGCTCAACACCCGCTATGGCGTTGCCGTCAGCTATCTGGGGTTCAATACCCTGAGCGACACCCTCACCCCCCGTACCGACCGGGAGAAGTTTGAATATAAGATGAGCGAAAATGCCATCACCATCGGCGCAGCCACCGTCACGGCTCAACGCCCGCTCATCCGTCAGGAAGACGATAAAATGATCATCGACCCGCTTCCGCTTATAAACTCGAGCACCAACACCCTTGAAATGCTCGAAAAAACCCCCGGCCTATACGTGGATCAGGACGGTAACATCTACCTTAGCAGCACCATGACAGCCACCATCTATATCAATGGTAACGAGCTGAAGATGGGCAACGACGATATAGCCGTTTTGCTGCGCAGTTTGCCGCCCAACAGTGTGGAACGCATCGAGGTGATGCGCTCCCCATCTACCAAATTCGACGCCAGCAGTTCGGGAGGCATCATCAACATCGTGCTGAAAAAAGGTGTGAAGATAGGCCTCACAGGCTCAGTGAACGTGGGAATGAACCAGGGATTTTACGGCAACCGTTTTGCAGGTTTCAACCTCAACAACAGCAATGGCAAAAGCACCCTCTACCTGAACGTGAACTACACCCACAACGACCTGCGCGAAGTAACCAACAACATCCGCACCCTGGTGCAGGACACCAGTTTGCATCAATCGGTTATCAGCCGTCAGCAAAGCGAACAGGCATACATAGGCTACGGCATCAGCTACGATTTCAACCCCAAGCTAAACCTGAGCTACGACGGACGTATCAACGCCAGTTTCCCGAAATCGACTCAGCAAAACAACAACCTGGTTCAGAATCAGGATGCATTGCTTTTATTTGGCGACGACACCCGCACCAACAACAAATCGAACTTTTTGAACATTCAGCAAGATTTGGGCATCACCCGAAAGTTCGATACCGTGGGTTCGGAACTGGAGACCAAGCTCAGCTACAGCTATAACAGCAACGTGTTGTCGCAAAACTATCTTTCTGACTACTCCTACCCCATCACCGAAACGGTGCAGGGCGACGGCACCAACCAACAACAACGGCACTACATGGTGCTGCAATCGGACCTCACCTATATGTTCGCGCATAAGATAAAGCTCGAAACGGGCATTAAAAGCAGCTATCAGAACTACAACAGCAAGTCGGATTATTACATCGACCAGAGCGGCAGCGAAGTGAGCGACCCTCTGCGCACCAATGCCTTCACGTATCAGGAAAACATCAACTCTGCCTACGCCCAGGCTTCGAAAACCTTCGGCAAATGGTTCACGCTGAAAACCGGAGTGCGCATGGAGCATACCTATATGAGCGGCCATCAGACCATACCTGCCGATACCAGTTTTTTGGTGAACCGCGTCGACTTTTTCCCATACGTTTATATCAGCCGCGATCTGATAAAGATATTCGGAGTGAGGCTGCAGGGATACCTCATCTACCGCCGCACCATCACCCGCCCCGACTATCAGAGCCTGAACCCTTACATCAAATATGTGGACGATTTTCTGTACGAAACGGGCAACCCCGCCCTGAAGCCTCAGTTCACAGACAACTATGAATTCAACGTGAGTTTCAACGATATGCCCGTGCTGGCTTTCGGACAGAACTACACCCACGACATCTTTTCGAGCGTGCTGTATCGCGATGCCTCACGGCCCTCTGTGGACATCAGAACTTACGACAATCTGGGCAAGAACAAGGAAACCTATTTCCGGTTTATGTTCGGCATACCTCCCGGGAAAAAGTATTTCTTTGCCTTAGGCGCACAATACAACTATTCGAACTACAACGGGATGTACGAGAATCAGAATTTTACTTTTAAAAGAGGAAGCTGGCGGTTGTTCACCTTCCATTCGCTCAACCTGTTCAAACAAACCAAGATCACCCTGAGCGGATTTATGATGATTAACGGGCAGATGAATTTCTATACCATGAAGAACTTCGGCATGCTGAACCTCAGCCTGACACAAACCTTGTTCAAAAAGAAACTCTCCATCACCCTGAGCGCCCGCGACCTGCTGAAAACCATGAAGACTTACTTCCAGTTCGACCAGGGCCCAATAAGCATCACCGGCGACCGCTACAGCGACAATCAGCGATTCGGCATCAACATACGCTACACCTTCGGGATGAAGAAAAAAGAAGAATATAAAGGAATGCAGGAGCAGGAGGAACAGTAAGGAGTTACTAATTACTATTTACGAATTACGAGTTATTAGTTTATTGTTGCAAGGTAGTTTGTCTACGGAATGACGTAATCATAATTATAACGGTTCAAAAGTCTCAGCAGGTCGATGGGGTCGTCGGTTTGGATGATATCTACTTTTTGTTTCAGTGCTTCCTTGTTTTGCGCATCATTGTTTGGCGACCATAGCATTACATATAAACCTCTCTGATGCGCCAATTCCACATTATCAAAAAGCCACGGAAAGGAAGTTGTGAAGCCGAAAAAATGGCTGGAAGCTGCATAATCGATGGTGCTTGAAGTGAGACCTTCGTAATAGAACAACTTATTTGTCATTCCTAACTGTTGAGCCTTTAGCAATACATCCTTGCCTCCTTCGAGGAATACCCTGTCGCTCATGTTGTATTTTTCGCACAAGCGTTTAATAGCTCTCAAATACTCTAATCTGTATGCATTTGTATCTGCCACATCGTTATCCACGTTGCCGCAATCGAAAGAAAAATACCAGTTATTCAGATCGGGGAGTTTAGAGAACAGATCGTCGACGGAGTTCACATAAATATTGTTCTCCAATGCATAATACTTGCATTGCTGAATATCGGCCCAATCCTGTTCATATACCCTGCCACCGCAAGTGGTACGATCGCCCATCACATGGTCGTGAAAAAGCACTAGTACACTGTCGTGTGTCATTTGTATATCGACCTCTGCACCATCGGCACCAATTCCCCTGATAGGATAGATAGCTTCGTAGGTGTTGCCGGGCATCCTGTATAATTCTCCCATGCCGCGATGCCCGAGCACGATGACCTTCGATCCGAAATAAGTATCGTCGGTATATACGGTCTTGTCCTTGCATTGCATGAGCATGATCAGCATGAAGCAGGCAATAAACCAGATAAACCTCAGTATGTAGCTTTTAAAATGCATATCCAAATTGTAAGTTGGTCAGTAACCAGAAATTCTTGTTAACACTTGACCATTGAGCATTAAGAAGAGCAACACTATTAATGTTATTATCAGAGGCCAATAAAAAGAGTTTGCAAAAAAAGGTACTTTTAAGTTCGGCAAAAAAGTGATGCCCCATGTAGTATCTAATACCCACATCAATACCCACTGCGGTCCGAAACTGGTTCTTTATCTCCGAACTGCTTTCAAGTGTTTGTGAGTTCAGGCTCTCAAGTTTCTTCCGATAATAGTTAAGATCCAGAACACCTCCTCCATAGAAGCCCTGCCCCAACTTTTTCTTCGACTGACAAAAATAGTAGTTGCAGGAAGGTTGCAAATGAAACCCGCTAACAGCGGCATTTTGCGTTACGGAATAAAATCCTGAGCCCTGACTAAAAAAGTCGTAGTATTTTATGTAAGTGTATTTATCGAACAACCCTATATCGAGAGCGGTTGACAAAACCCAATGCGGTTTGAACTGCCGGGTATAATCGATGCCTATCCTGATCTGATCGCGATAGTCAAAAAAATCGTAGTAGAAAGGGATGACATCAATTGCAAATGAGTTCCTGTTCGGTTTCGGACTGTTTTGTTGAGCATTTGAGTGCGAATAAACACAGATCAGCACAGCAACAACAAGAATTCTATATACCGAAACGAACAACTTCATTCCCTTAACTTTATAAACGATAAAATGAAGGCGAACATCCTGCAAGCCACCATTTGTTGATAATTTTCAGCAAATATAAACCCAATATGCAATTAAAGCAAAGAAATACTTTATCGTTATAGAAAAAAACTTTGACTAATGCCTAACAAGCCATTTCACCGCCGTTTTTCAATGCCGAAAGCAAAGCATAAGCTCCTTTCAGTACTATATTTTTCAAGTTCTTATCAAAGCCTGCAGGCAATATTACTTCGGTATATCCTCCAGCACATTTACCCACCTTAACTTCCACCATCATGAAATCGTCGACCACTTTATCTTTTTCGTTACGCTTCCCTTTCGAAATAAAAATATAGCTTTTATCGTCAAAAGCAACAACGGCTTCGTTGGGCAGAGCCTCTACCGTGCTGTTTCCGGTTTCGACCACCGCTGTAACATACATGCCCGACATGAGTGCTTTGTCGTTATCATTAACAGTGGCATACACTTTCACGGTTTTATCTTCGTTTATGGCTTTTCCAACCCTGTATACCGTTGCAGTATAGTTTTTGCCTGCATTGCCGGTTGATTCAAAAGTGATCTGCTGACCTTCTTTGATCTTATCGATATCTTTTTCGAACATGGTGAGTTCCAATGTTAGCTTTTCGTTGTTGATGATCTCGAATATCACGTCCGTGGGCTCAACATACTTACCAATATTTACATTCACAGCCTTAACATAACCGCTGATAGGCGAAATTAATGGAAGCGCGCGCATGATCTTATCTTCTTTAAGTGCAGAAGCTTCGATTCCGATAAGTGCAAGTTTTTGTTCAAGTGCATTTACTTTTGCCTTCAGGCCTTTATAGTTTGAAAGAGCCTGTTGAAAAGTCTTAGCCGAAGCCACGCTCTGAGCGAACAGCTCTTTTTGACGATTGTATTCGGTTTCGGCAAATTCATACTGGCTTTTGCTTTCGAGATAGTTTTGCTGTAGTTCAATAAACTCGGGGTTTTCGATAATAGCCAGTACCTGTCCTTTTTTCACTGGACTACCCTGCAGCAGCGAAGTACTTTTGATATAACCGCCCATAGTTGCCGAAATGCTCACGAAGTTCTGAGGCGGAACATTGATAAGTCCATTAAGTTTGATCATATTGCCAAGATCTTTTTGCTCTATACCTCCCAATTGGATACCTGCCAATTTGTATTGTTCGGCAGTGAGTTCGCATGTATTTTCGGGAAGAACTTCAGCTTGCTTTACATCGGTATTTCCGTTCTTTGTTCCGCAGCCAAACATGAAAAGGCTACAGATGAGTGCTGATATTATGATGTTAGTTTTCATTGTTGTTGATTTATATATTTGTGTTTACATGAATTATTTTGTTTTCCCGGTGATCTCGTCGAGAGCAATTATCGCCATATTATAACCAAGCAAAGTTTCCAGATAATTTGAGCGTATTTCGAGGGCTTTATCGAGGTTCTGAACATACTCCACATAATCGATATCGCCAGCCTGATAGCTTTTACCTGCCTGAGTTATGATCATATCTGATTGATTCAACGCATTTGATTCATAATAATCGAGGCTGGATTTGTATTTCAAATAATCCTGCATCAAAGACTGAAACTCATTGTTCAATTCCTTACGATAGGTGTCGGCATCGTTTTGAGCAATATGCATCTTGATCTTAGCTGCCTGCACCTTCGATACAGACGCTCCGAAAAATATCGGGATACTTACCCCGGCCGAAACACCTGTGAAACGATCGGCATCTGACAGATCCTTGTTGGACTGATTGAAATAGCCCAGCGAGAAGTCGGGTAATATCTTTGAACCCTCAACCTGAGTTTCGTATTTCATGATATTCACCTGTTGCTGAGCCAAACCAAGTGCAGGATTGTTGTTCAATACCGAAGTATCGTTGCCATAATCAAAGGGTAGTTTCATCAAGGTCGTTTCTGCAATGCTGATCCCGGAACTTTCGTTCAACAGCGACTGAAGTTTCATTTTGCAGATCTCTATATCAGAAAGCACCTGATCTTTCATGGTCTTAATCTCCATCAGGCGTGAGTCGGCAGCCAACTTTTCGAGCAGGGCCGATTCACCCGTTTGTATCTTCAAATCGGCAGCATGCTGAAAACTCATGTATAAACTGTCCTGATAATTCAGCAGTTTCAACTTTGAATAGCTTAACAGCAAATTAAAATAATTGCGTTTCACTTCGGCGACCACCTGCACTTTGGTGAGCGATAAGCCATAACGCGCACTATTAAAATTGGCACGTGAAAGTTTTGTTTGATACACATACACAGTTGGAAATTGAATGGATTGTGAAACATTGATATTATTATCTTTCTCAAATGAATTGCTTTGTCCATACGTATATCCGATTTCAGCCTTATCGATATCCCAGCTTGCACCGATGAGTTTTTTATTCATATCAACGTTCATATTTGCCGAACGCACAGTACCGTTGTTATCCAGAGCCTCGTTTATAGCTTGTTCAAGGGTATAGGTTTTGGAATTGCTATTCTGAGCAAACGAAGAATTCGAGGAGCCAAAAATAAAAAAACCACAAAGTGCAACGATGATCAAGATCGTTTTGAGCGAATCATCCAATTTGGGTTTTCTTTTGCTTGAAAACAAAATATACAGCACCGGAAGCAATAATAATGTTAAGATGGTTGAGGATATTATACCACCAATTACCACCGTTGCCAAAGGTTTTTGAACTTCTGCACCCGAAGAGGTTGAAAGAGCCATTGGAAGAAACCCAAGTGCTGCCAAACTGGCGGCCATTAAAACAGGACGGAAAATGATCTTAGTTGCTTTGAGCACTCTTTCGGTTGCACTCTCCATACCTTCGCGTTCCAATTGGTTCAGATAATTGAACAGGACAATACCAAACAGCACAGATACCCCAAACAGGGCAATAAATCCTATACCTGCCGAAATATTAAAGGTCATTCCTCGTATAAATAACGCCAAAACACCCCCTATAGCCGACATAGGCACGGCAGTGCATATAAGCAAGGTTTGTTTAACAGACCTGAATGCAAAGAACAATAAGAAACAGATTAAAAGTAAAGCAACAGGAACTGCAATAGCGAGTCGTTTCTTTGCGGCTACAAGATTTTCGAACTGACCTCCATACGTAACAAAATATCCGGGAGGCATTTTTACTTTGGCATCTATTTTCTCGCTTATTTCTTCAATTAATGACTGAACATCGCGATTATGAACATTAAAGCTGATAGTAATTCGTCTTTTAGTATCTTCTCTGGAGACTTGTGCAGTACCATTTTTAATTTCAATAGTTGCTATTTGGTCGAGCGGAATTTGGTTCCCATTGGGAAGAGGAATATACAGGTTCCTGATAAAATCAATATCATCTCTGAAATCTTTGTCAAACCTTACCACCAGATCAAAGCGCTTCTCTTCGTCAAACACAGTGCCTGCATTGCTGCCGGCAAAAGCAGTTTTCAGGATCATATTAATATCAGCAATATTTAATCCGTATCGGGCTAATTTCTGACGATCGTAAACTACCTGAACCTGACCAGCTCCAGTAACTTTTTCCACGTTCAATTCTTCAACACCTGTCATGGGTTTTATCACCCGTTCAATTTCTTCTGCCTTGAGCGCCAGTGTTTCGAGGTTATCGCCAAATATTTTAACAGCCACATCTTGTTTTGAACCTGTCATAAGTTCATTGAACCGCATCTGAATCGGCTGCTGAAGCGTGAACACCACCCCACTTAACACCGATAATTCATCCTGCATTTTCTCCATCATTTCCTCGCGGGTTTTAGCACTGGTCCATTCGCTCTTATCCTTCATCACGATTATATAATCACCGGTTTCCATAGGAGTGGGATCAGTTGGTATCTCTCCGGAGCCGATCTTGCATATCGCATGTTTCACCTCTGGGAACTTTGTCATCAATATCTTATTTGCCTTTTCAACGGTTTCGATGGTATGAGACAAGGATCCTCCCTGCAAGGTCATGACACCTGCAGCCAGATCACCTTCTTCAAGTTGGGGAATAAATTCACCTCCCAAAGCATTAAACAAAAAGATAGATCCTATAAACAAAACAACCGAAACAATTAACACGGATATTTTATGCCGAATTGTGAAGTTTAACAGTGGGTTGAAAGCCTTATAAATGGTGTCAATTATTCTATCGGAAATATTTCTTTTATGCGAGGTCTTTCTGCTTAAATAGAGAGATGAAGCCACAGGAACGTATGTTATTGAAAGAATAAGCGCGCCAATTATTGCAAAACTTACCGTTTCGGCCATCGGACGGAACATCTTACCTTCGATGCCAACCAAAGCAAGAATTGGCAAATAAACAATCAGGATAATTACCAAGCCAAATGTGGCTGAATTGGCAGTTCGTTTAACCGATTCGAACACTTCGAAATCCATTTGCGTGCCGCTCAATCGCTGCACACCAACATGGTGCGTTTTACTTTGCGAGATCCGGTGCACCACGCTTTCCACTATAATTACGGCTCCGTCTACAATTATTCCAAAATCGATCGCACCCAGACTCATTAAATTGCCCGAAACGCCAAACAGGTTCATGAGTGAGATGGCAAACAGCATAGAAAGCGGGATCACTGAAGCAACTACCAGTCCTGCTCTTAAATTGCCCAAAAGTATGATCAGAATGAAAATCACTATTAAACCTCCCTCGATCAGATTTCTGGAAACAGTTCCAACAGCCCGGTCGACCAGATCGGTACGATCTAAATAAGGTTGAATCTCTATTCCTTCGGGTAAGGATTTTTGTATCACCTTGATTTTTTCTTTAACCCCGTCAATCACCTGAGAAGCATTTTTCCCTTTCAGCATCATAACTACACCACCTACTGCTTCACCCGAAGTATCTACAATAAAGGCTCCGTATCGTGGAGCACTTCCAAACTGCACTTTCGCAACATCACTGATCAAAACAGGCATCCCACTTTCTGTTGTTTTTACAACAATGTTTTCGATGTCCTGCATAGAAGTAATGAGTCCTATTCCCCGAATAAAATACGCATTCGGTTTTTTGTCTATATAAGCGCTGCCAGTATTTTCATTGTTTTTTTCAAGTGCCTCAAAAATATCAGTAAGCGTAACGTTCATACTTTTCAATCTTTCGGGATTTACCGCTATTTCATATTGTTGCAGAAATCCTCCATAGCTATTCACGTCGGCAACGCCCGGAGTCCCCAGCATCTCGCGACGAACGATCCAATCCTGTATGGTCCGCAACTGCATAGGATTGTATTTTCTTTCGTAACCGTGTTTAACATGGAGAGTATATTGGTATATCTCACTAAGTCCGGTGGAAATGGGAGCCAATTCAGGCTTGGTTAATCCCTCCGGAATAGAAGCTTCGGCTTCGATAAGTCGTTCACTTATCTGTTGACGTGCCCAATATAGGTCTACATCGTCTTTAAAAACAACGGTTACAACAGAGAGACCCAAACGTGAGATAGATCGCAACTCGACCTTATCAGGAATATTTGCCACCGATATTTCGATGGGAGCAGTAATAAACTGCTCTACTTCGTTTGCTGCAAGCGTTGGTGCAACAGATATTATCTGAACCTGATTATTGGTTATATCAGGAACAGCATCAATAGGTAATTGCCGGAGTGAAAAAATTCCCCAAACTATAAGTGCTATTACAAATAACCCTATAATTATCTTGTTATTAATTGAAAACTTAATGATCTTTTCTATCATACGAACTTATTTACAATTCTATTAAACTATTTTAATGATCGGCCAATGTGTATTTATTAATACCATAAATGAATCAGCAGAATTGAGCTAAATTCATAAATGAACTAAAAAGCCAATTCCTTTTCATAAAAAATAAGAATATGAAATCAGCAAAAAAAGACTTGAAGGAATTAAACCAATAATTTAGGCGGTTGCCAAATCTGTTCCGGGATTTCTTTCAAACGAAACTCAATGTATGCAATATCGCAAATTGCGGGATTAGTAATCGATATAGAAATATCCAAAGGAATCGTGACTACAATATTCACGTGACAACAGTTACAAAAGCAAAATGGAGAACATTTATGGCAACAATTAGAATCGTGATGTCCGTCGCACGTAACAATTTTATAAGTGGATTTGGCGCCAAAATTATCATGATCGCCATTATCCTGGCAGGGATAAGCGCAAAGACTCAGGATATAAATAGCAAATATGAGACTTGATAATTTCATTTTGGCAAAAATAAAATTATTTCCGATTCATGACAATTAAAATACCGAAACAATCGTTTTAAAAAAACTATTTAGAAGAATTTTAAATTATCTTTGCAGCAGATAATAGGGTTGCAGAGATGTATGACAAATTTTCCGAATTTTGATAAACGACATCTGATTTAACAACAATTAGCCCTTTGGCAGATTTTTTGATAAAGAGTTAAACAAAATACTCATTAAACTATTTTCTAAGATGGAAACATATTCTTTCAAAACCAGTATCAACTGCAACGGATGCCTGTCGAGAGTAAAACCTCTTCTGGATGCCGAAACAAACATTAAATCGTGGAAGGTTGATCTGGAAGATCCAAATAAAATATTAACCGTGGAATGCGAAAACCTGAAGCCTTCTGATATTATCGTTATAATAGATAATGCAGGCTTCGAAATAGAACGGCTTGATTCCTGAATTTTTTAATCTTAAATAATCTAAAACTATGAAAACGAAAAGGACTGTTTTAACAACCTTATTTATGTCGGTGCTACTTATGATATCGGCATGCGGATATTCGCAAAAGAACACCACAGAAATAAAAATTGTAACATCAGCAATTTGCGGACAGTGCAAAGACCGTATCGAAGGAGCATTTGCTTATGAAACCGGTATTAAAAGTGCAAAGTTGGATCTAACAACAAAAATTCTGACGGTGGTTTATCATCCGGATAAAACCGATGATAAAAAGATCCGCACGATATTGAACAATCTGGGCTACGATGCTGACAACACCAAAGCAAATCCGACAGCATATTCAAAACTCCCGGCTTGTTGCAAAAAGCAAGACGAACCAAAAAGATAATAAACAAATAGATCAATCAAAACAAGAATAATCAAAGCAAAGAGATATTTGGCACAAAATTTGAAAAAAGTAAAACCTGAAATCAGTTTATTTGTTTGTTTTTTGTATTTTTGCTATCTTAAGAAATTATTACGAGTATGAAAAGGTTTATAGTAATCATTACAGTACTGTTAGGTATTTATGCCGGCAAGGCGTTCTCGCAAACCTCAAAAGGAGCCATCATAAAATTTGAATCGTTGGTTTACGATTACGGAACGATGTATCAGGGCGCTGACGGAAGCTGCGAATTTAAATTCAAGAACGAAGGTGATGAACCACTTGTGCTTTCGAATGTTCGTTCGTCGTGTGGTTGCACCATACCTAAATGGCCAAAAGATCCTATTTTTCCCGGACAAAGCGGCGTTATCCAGGTTACGTATGACAGTAAACGACTGGGGATAATCAGCAAACAGATCAGTGTTGCATCAAATGCCACAGAACCCGCTATTACATTAAACATCAAAGGAAATATAATTCAAAAACCAAATGAAATATTGCCTGAAAAACAGGTAAACAGTGGTTTTACACCAATCGCTAATTAATTAACCAACATAAACTTCAATACAAATAACATGAAAAAACTATCATTAATTTTCGCACTTTTATTTTTTGTTGCCTTTGCAGCAAAATCACAAACCTCCACCACAGCAACCCAAAAATCAGCAGGACCCGAAATTACTTTCGAAAATCTGGAACATGATTATGGAACCATTCAACAAGGTGCGGATGGCAACTGTGTATTTAAATTTAAAAATACCGGCAACGAACCTCTCATCTTATCAGATGTAAGGAAATCATGCGGCTGCACGACACCTACCTGGAGCAAAGAGCCGATACTTCCAGGACAAAACGGAGTTATTAATGTTGGATATAACACCAACAATGTAAGCACATTTAACAAATCGATCACCGTTATCTCGAATGCCACCAATGCCACAGTGACACTAACCATAAAAGGCACAGTGACAGCTAAGGATACGAAATAATTCGCTAAATTTTCAGAATTATTTTCTATTATTCGAAAAAAAGTTAAAAATTTGCACCGGCAAATCAGTTTGCCGGTTTTTTTTATTTATTTAAGTTTGTAATTATGCCAAAAATATCAGAAAAAGGTCTGGCAATGCCGGCTTCACCTATCCGTAAACTTGTTCCTTATGCTGAGGAAGCAAAACGAAAAGGAAGAAAAGTATATCATTTGAATATCGGTCAACCCGACATCGAAACTCCTGAAGTAGCCATGGATGCGATCAGGAATACTCACATAAAAGTGGTTGAATACAGTCATTCGGCTGGAATACTATCTTATCGTAAGAAACTGGTAGAATATTACAAACGATGCGACATTGACGTTACAGAAGACCAGATCATAGTTACCTGTGGCGGATCGGAAGGTATATTGTTTGCTTTTATGGCCTGTTTGAATCCGGGCGATGAAGTAATCATCCCAGAACCATTTTATGCCAATTATAATGGTTTTGCTGTAACTGCCGGTGTTGTTGTTAAACCGGTAATTTCAAACATTGAAACTGGTTTTGCTTTACCACCCATCAGCGAATTCGAAAAACTTATAACCCCAAAAACAAAAGCCATAATGGTGTGCAATCCGAATAACCCGACAGGGTATCTTTATTCGGAAGCAGAATTGCAGGAACTCCGTTCGCTTATTATAAAATATGATCTGTATCTTTTCTCTGATGAAGTTTATCGTGAGTTTTGCTATGACGGTGAAAAACATTTTTCGGTGATGAACCTGAAGGGTATCGACAATAATATAATACTGCTGGATTCCGTTTCGAAACGATACAGCGCCTGCGGTGCCAGAATAGGTATGTTTATCACCCGCAACAAAGAAATCTATAATGTAGCTATGAAATTTGCTCAGGCACGTTTAAGCCCACCTACATTCGGACAAATACTTTCGGAAGCAGCAATTGACACACCTCAATCCTATTTTGATGCAGTGATGGCAGAATATATCTCACGCAGGGATATCGTAGTTGAATCGATCAATAAAATGCCGGGATGTTTTTGTCCGAAACCTAAAGGTGCTTTTTATGCAGTGGCCCGTTTACCGATAGACGATTCTGACAAGTTTTGTCAATGGTTGCTTGAAGGTTTTGAATATAACAATCAGACTGTAATGCTGGCACCTGCGACAGGTTTTTATTCTACTTGCGGTCTGGGTAAAGATGAAGTTCGCATTAGTTATGTTTTGAAAGTTGAAGATCTGAAGATGTCGATGAAATGCCTGGAAGAAGCATTGAAAGTGTATCCGGGAAGAACAAAGTAGGAAGTTCACCAATCTTTTAGGCATTAAAGCAAAAAAAAGTTTGCAAATAAGAAAGTATTTCATACTTTTGCACTCCCTTTTGCAAAACACAGGGGAAATTGTAATCCGTTCTTTGTTTCTTATGGATTAACATAAATTCAGCTTACCCGGAGAGATGGGTGAGTGGCTGAAACCAACAGTTTGCTAAACTGTCGTACTGGGCAACTGGTACCGGGGGTTCGAATCCCCCTCTCTCCGCATTCAGATTGGTTTGATTTTTTTTAATTAATAATTCTTTCGGGGTATAGCGCAGTCCGGCTAGCGTACCTGGTTTGGGACCAGGGGGTCGCAGGTTCGAATCCTGCTACCCCGACAAAGATTAAAAAAAGAAAACGGTCCCGTAGCTCAGTGGATAGAGCAACAGCCTTCTAAGCTGTGGGCCATTGGTTCGAATCCAATCGGGATCACTGATTTTAAGTTCCGATTCTCAATTTCAACAAAAAGGAAACAAATTAAGCCCATTTACCTGGCGAGGTAGCTCAGATGGTTAGAGCGTCGGATTCATAACCCGGAGGTCACGAGTTCAACTCTCGTCCTCGCTACTAAAAGCCTTGTAAAATCAAGGCTTTTTTGTTTTATTATTTACCTTCTTTAATTTTATTGTAATTTTTTTATTAAATTTCGCATCAGGTTATTTTTTTTGTATATCTTTGCAAATATTTTAATTACACAATACAATAACAATGAAAAAAGGAACAGTAAAATTCTTCAATGAATTAAAAGGTTTTGGATTTATTAAAGACAGTGAATCCGACAAAGAATACTTCGTACATGCTTCTGGTTTAGTAGACCAAATTAAAGAAGGCGACGAAGTTAGTTTTGAACTCCAAGAAGGTAAAAAAGGATTAAATGCAGTAAATGTTAAACGCGTTTAGTTTAACCCGAATCTGAAGAAATCTTATTAGCCCATCGCAAAACGATGGGTTTTTTTTGTACTAATTAAAAAGACCTGACAAGTTTAATACCTGTCAGGTCTTTTTTATCTTTTTATTAAAGAATATTTACAAATTAATTCACCAAGATTTACCTTTTATGACGCGAATAGGTTTTTGACTTCTCAGGTTTTTCGTTCTCGGTTCTTTCGCTTGCAATACCAATATTTATCTTTCGATCTCCAAATCTTTTGTTTTTTAACAACCTAGTAATTTCTTGTGCATAACGGCTTTCAATTTCAAAGAATGAAAAGGTTTTCATCAGGTCTATTCGTCCGATCCCGATCTTTTTACCGGTAGTACTTGAGTTAATCATTTCTATTAAACTTCCGGGGTTAAAGCCATCCATTTTGCCTGCATTGATAAACATCCTTGTATAATCTCCTGATCGCTCCTGACCTCTATCTCTGCTATTTCTGTCGCTTCTGTCTCTTCTTTCGAATCTGTCAGCCCTGTCACTTCTATCACCCCTATCACTTCTGTCACCTCTATCACTTCTGTCACCTCTATCACCTCTATCTCTGTCTCTACGACGTGAATCGCGACGTGAACCTTCTTCACGATTATTGCCATAATCATCAGGGACCTTAATATCAGTTGCCTGACGATAATAATCCAGAAAACGGTTAAATTGCAACGAAACGAAACGTTTTATTACTTCCTCTTTATCGAGCCATTCAAGTTTTTTGAATATCACAGGCAAATAAGTATCGATCTCTGAATGATCGATCTCAACTTTTTCCATTTTGTCTATTAAATAAAAAAGCTGTTTCTCACAAATTTCTCTTCCTTTCGGAACAGCCACATGCTGAAAATTCTTCTGGATCTTTTTCTCGATCTGTTTAATGAGGTATTTTTCTTTGAGATTAACAATGGCAATAGAAATACCTGTTTTTCCGGCCCTTCCTGTTCGTCCGCTCCGATGTGTATATACTTCGGGATCGTCGGGAAGGTTGTAATTGATAATATGTGTAAGATCGTTAACATCCAAACCGCGAGCAGCTACATCGGTAGCCACTAACAGGCTAATATTCCGGATACGGAATTTTTGCATAACCATATCGCGCATGGGTTGCGATAAATCGCCATGCAAGGAATCGGCATTGTATCCATCCTGAATCAGTTTGTCAGCAATCTCCTGTGTTTCTTTTCGGGTACGGCAAAATACGATGCCATATATATCTGGATTGAAATCGGCAATACGTTTTAATACCAAATATTTGTCTTTGGCATGAACCGTATAACAAAGATGTTTCACATTTTCGGCTCCGGCATTTCGGTTTCCGATAGTTACTTCAAGCGGATTGGTCATATACCTTCTCGATATACCAACAATCTCCTGTGGCATGGTTGCTGAAAATAATAATGTATTTCTTCCATCAGGAACCTGAGCAAGAATAGCATTAATACTATCTAAAAAACCCATATTCAGCATTTCGTCAGCTTCGTCTAGAATCACGCGGGTTACATCGGAAAGTTTTGCAGCTTTACGATCAATAAGGTCAATCAAACGTCCCGGAGTTGCTACAATAATTTGAACGCCTTTTTTAAGCGCCATTACCTGAGTTTCGATACTCGACCCACCATAAACCGGCAGAACTTTTACATCATCAATATAGCGGGCATAATCGTTCAGGTCGCCTGCAATTTGCAGACATAATTCACGTGTTGGACACAAAACCAATGCACGTGGCAATTTTGTTCCGGGATGGGCTTCCTGAATTAACGGTAAACCGTAAGCAGCGGTTTTGCCGGTTCCGGTTTGTGCCAATGCAATAATATCGGATTTTTTGTTGAGCATTAATGGGATCACTTCTTCCTGAACCGGCATAGGATTTTCAAAACCAAGTTCGAGTATTGCCCTCTGTATGGGAGGGTTAATACCTAATTCTTCAAATGTTGTCATGTTGTTTGTTGCGTTATGTGTTTCGGGGTTGTATCCCAACGGATTTTGGAATGGCGGGAATTAAGCTCTCAAATCACTCTATTTGTATAATTTTTGCAAAGGTATGGATTATTTTGATACAAAAGGCTTTATTAAAGCTATAAAGCCAAATCGGTCTTAATTGCTTCAATCTTTTCCTTACAGCGGTTTTCAGTTTTTTCGAATTCAGCAGCTGTTTTTAGCGCTGATTTTATACCAAAATAAAACTTGATCTTAGGTTCTGTTCCCGACGGACGTATGGTTATCTTGCTTCCATCTTCTGTAAAAAACTGCAAAACATCGGATTTGGGAAGATCAATTGGACTGACCGTATTATTCAGCATATTGATGTTTTTTTGTAATTTATAGTCCTTAACAACAATAACTTTTGAATTATCGATAGTTTTTGGCGGGTTTGTCCTGAAATTTTCCATCATTTGTTTTATTTCATCTGCACCGGACTTTCCTTTTTTGGTTATCGACAATAAACTTTCGTAATACAAACCAAATTCTTTATAAATTTCAAGAAGCAACTTATACAATGTAATGCCCTGTTCCTTTGCATAAACCGCTGCTTCGGCTATCATACAGCATGAGATCACTGCATCTTTATCTCTGACAAAATCACTTACCAAATAGCCATAGCTTTCTTCACCACCACCTATAAAGGTCTTCCGTCCTTCATATTTCTTAATAACCTCGGCAATATATTTAAACCCCGTCAGCACATCAAAATATTCAACTCCAAATTTTTTGGCAATATCAGCCAACAATTCGCTGGTTACAATAGTTTTAACAATATACTCTTTACCGTGAAGTTTTCCTTTATTTTTCCATTGGGTCATAAGATAGAAAATCAGCAGCGATGCCGTTTGATTTCCATTTAACAACATGAATTCTCCTGCATCATTTTTTATGGCTACTCCCACGCGGTCAGCATCAGGATCAGTAGCCAGAACCAAATCTGCATTGATTAGTTCAGCTTTATCGATCGCCATCGCTAAGGCTGCCTTTTCCTCCGGATTCGGCGAAATGATGGTTGGAAAGTTGCCGTCAGGTATGGCTTGCTCCTCCACCAGATGGATATTCTCAAATCCATATTCCTTCAATGCTTTTGGCACCAGAGTGATCCCTGTACCATGCAATGCAGTGTATACAATACTAATATCCTTGTTTTTATGAATGAGTTCCGGGATAAAAGATAATTTTTTTACTTCAGCGAGGTAAGCATTATCGACATTGTTCCCAATCAGGGAAATGTTTTCAGGTTTTGCATTGAACTTTACCATATCAATGGCAGTGATCTTACGAACCTCTTCAATGACATTGGTATCGTTCGGACTTACCAATTGCCCGCCATCTTCCCAGTATACCTTATAACCATTGTACTCTTTCGGATTATGAGATGCGGTGATAACAATTCCGCTTTGACAACCCAAATGACGAATGGCGAAAGAAAGTTCGGGTGTCGGCCGAAGTTCTTCGAACAAAAAAACTTTGCAATGGTTGGCCGAAAGAATTTTAGCTGTTATTTGAGCAAAGTATTTGCTATTATTTCGGGAGTCGTATGCTATAGCCACTTTTATCTGAGGGAGCGCCGGAAACATGAGATGGAGGTAGTTAGCCAAGCCTTGAGTTGCCATACCCACAGTATATTTGTTCATACGGTTGGTGCCAACACCCATGATGCCCCGCAAGCCACCCGTACCAAATTCGAGATCGGTGTAAAAGGAATCGAAAAGTTCATCTGGATGTTCATCCATCAATTGTTTTACATGTTTACGGGTTTCTTCATCATAATCTTCGCCCAGCCATTGTTGTGCTTTAGCAATGATGGTTTTGTCAATATTCGCCAGTTCCATTTCAGTGTTTTTAATTTCTACAGGGATTAAACTTTTTCAAAAATACTGAATCTAAATTGAAAATTTTTAACACATGATAAAAAATAATACAAAACTTCTTAAAATTGCCCTTTCCATGCTGGCTTTTATCTTCGGATTTTCGGGTACAATTGTAGCTCAATACGGTGCCATTCAGAACAACTACAAGATGAGAGGCCACGTGAGCGACTTCGAAAACAATAAACCATTATCCGATATTAAAGTTTCATTAAAAACCTCCAATACCTATATGGAAGAAACCTTCACCGACAAAAATGGCAATTTTGAACTTCCTGCTTATTATTGGAACTTCAATAGCCCTATTCAAATTCAAGCAAACGACACCAATAGAAATCAGCGAAAATACCTTATAAAGGACACCTTGTTCATTGTAAATTATCAGGATTTTCGACGAGCGGAACCAAGAGGATCGTGGGAATATGACAATATTTACCGCTACGATATAAACCTGAAATTGAAAAAAGAATTACCCGTCACTGACTCAATAATTACTGTAAAAGATTCTGCAAAAGACGAAAAGGAAATTCAAATTGAATATGATACACTTCCTGTTGCTGAAAACAACCCCGATACTGTGAGTGTTCAGAATGATTCATTAAAGGTTGAACCGGTTGAAATACCATCGTATAATGCAATATCTGATGATCAAATTATTGAAGTTTATCCAAACCCCACAAATACTTTAATTCATATTATCATTGATTCGAAAAAGGATGAAGAAGCAACGCTGTGCTTGTATGACAATGATTACCATAAACTCATTGAAAAAGGACTTACTCTTTTGTCGGGTTTCAACCAATATGAAGTTGATATGGAGTTGTACCCGTCAGGAAATTATCTTTTGATACTTATACAACCCGACAAAAGAACCGTTAGAAAGATCATTAAACTATAAATGCTCGCTGCGCAAGAGATCGTTAACGGTTTTTACAGGATTAAAAGTAATTACAGGCACTTCTACAAAAACGGTATTCCATTTTGCCATAGCACCATTCCACAAACCGGGCAATTCCTGAGCTTTTAAAGGCCTGCCATCTTTAGTTTTATGCGAAATAAAACCTGTAGATGGATCAACAAAATCATGCAGGTTAAACTTTTTACCCTTATAATCCATAAAGCAACAAACCAGATCAACAGGGTTGAAATGTGTTGCCCCGGACATAATTTTTCTTTGATCTTCATCATGCATATCCACCTGCGATGATTCGATAATCTGAAGACTTAGATCTCCGCTGCTATCTTTCACCAAAAATGGTCCGCCTCCGGGTTCTCCTTCGTTTTTCACCATGCCGCATACCCGTATAGGTCTGTTAAGTATCCTATAAAGCTGCTTTATTTTTTCGGTTTTATCGGCGGCAAAAAAATTATCTGAAAGATCTTGCAATAATTCTGTTTTAGCAAACGAAATGATCTGGTTGACTATCTTTTCAGACAAGTCAGGCTTTTCGAGCAAACTCAGATATTCGTAAACGCTGTTGCGGATCTTCAGCAAATATCCGGCAAGAGCCTTTTTATAGAGGTTGGTTTCAGGTTTCAGCCTGTCGGGTACCACATTATCGATGTTCTTAATAAAAACCACGTCAGCAAATATCTCGTTGAGGTTATTGATAAGCGCCCCATGTCCGCCCGGGCGGAAAAACAAGCTCCCATCAGAATTGCGGAATGGTTCGTTATTCTGGTCAACAGCTATGGTATCGGTAGATGAATGTTGAATCGAGTGCGTCATGCGGAACCTTACATTGTATTTTTCCTCGTAATCAGCAATCACTTTCGCCAGTAGTTTTTCAAATTTCGAAATATGTTCCGGCGAAAGTGTGAAATGTATATCCACGTTTCTTTCGGAATCGAAACAATAATTGGCTCCTTCAACCAAATGTTCTTCAATGGCAGTTCTGGTATTTTCGGGATAGGTATGGAATTTAATCAATGCTTTCGGAAGTTCTGCATAATTGAGACCTTTGTCTGTGAGCAGATAATCCAGAATTGTATTAAAGTCATGTCGACCGAGGCATTCATCTATGTTTTGTCCGTGGTTGGCCATCGATACTTTTAAATCGTTGTAAAATGCAAATTGTTTAATGTTTTTAAAAAAATATGCAGCTGAATTGAAATTTGTATCGTTTTGAAGTTCCTGAATTTGTTCTGCAGTTGCTTTATACTCATTTCGGAAAGCAAACAAATGGCTGAACATGCGGGTGGCAGCTCCCGAAGCCGGAACGAATTTCAGGGTTTTAATATCCTTAAGTTGCAGAAGATAGAAATCAGCAAGTTCTTTTGTTGCTTCTGCATTAAACTTCTTCATTCCGAATGTAAGTGTGGCAGGGGCTTCGAGTTTTACAAACGGAAATCCTTCTTTAAAATTAGCTAGTTGCGCGTCGATAGCCGGGATAGTAATTCCTTTTTCGGTAATTTGTTCAATATCTTTATCGGTCAGCATAGTTTTTTTTTTCAAACCTACAATTTTTTTCAATAACAGACAAACCGATCTTTAACAATAAATTTTATGGCAAAAAAAAACCGGGCAAAATGCCCGGTCAAACAAAAAAAAACGAAACAGTTGTATTGAGTACGAAATTATTTCGCTTCTTAAATTGGTTTATTTTTTTGTACCAGTAGTTGTGGTAGTAGTTGGTTTAGGTTTGTCTTTTGTAGTAGTGGTGGTAGTTGTTGTTGCTACCGGATGTACTTTAGCTTTTACAAAAGCACCTTTATCGTTAAAAGTAAGAGTTGATTTAGCAACGTCTTTTGCTACTTCTACTTCATAAGTAATAACTTTATCAGTCGATACTTTTGTAGCTTTGGTTGTAGTGTAACCAGCATAATTTTTTGCAATGTAATCTGTGATTTCTTTCGACAGATCTGTTGTTTTCATTGCTGTTTTAATTTTTTCTACTTTGGGTTTTGTTTGTTCCGAAGTAGGTTTGGTTGTTGAGGTTGTGGTTGGTTTAGTTTGTGCAACTGCAAAGCCTGCAATCAACACTACACAACAAAATACAATTAATTTTTTCATAATAAATTATTTTTTTTTGGTTTTATGCGACAAAATTACTTCCTAATTCTGAAGAAAAACTGTACTTGAAACTATTTTTAATTTTTTTTCAAAATAAAGTTAACAGGCGGCAAATATACTTTAATTACTGGTTATAAATTAAAAAGTAATTTTTGTCATATTTCTATGACTATTTGGCAGAGAATTGTGATTGACACCAAATTTGATAAGAGTTCGTTCGTTTTTAAAAACAAAAAACAAGCAATCAGGGTGAGATAGAATAAAAATTGTTTACTTTTGATTGGTTGTTTTAATTAACGGAATAAAAAAAATAAAAAAGATTATTATGGACTGTCCGGTATGCAAAAAATCTATGCTGGTATTGGAACTTCAGCAGATAGAGATCGACTATTGCCAGAATTGCGACGGTATATGGCTCGATGCCGGCGAACTGGAACTTTTGCTGGAGGATACTCAGGAAAAACAAAAGTTGCTCGATTCGATGGTTGTCGACCCAAACAACCCCGAAAAACTACGCCGCTGCCCTAAATGTTCGAAAAAGATGGACAAGGTGTTTGTCGGACAAAACAAATCGGTGTTGGTTGATAAATGCAAAAGAGATCACGGCATCTGGTTCGACGACGGAGAACTCAATCAGGTTATCGAACTGGGAAGTGTCGACAAAAACAACAAAGTGATACAATTATTAAATGATATGTTCGCACACAAATTAAAAAACAAATAAATTAAATTTAGGAGGAAAATTATGATTGCTTTATGGATCGTTCTCGGAGTTATTGTTATCCTGATCTTAATGATCATCGGCATGTATAACTCATTAATAAGATTAAGAAACCAGGTAAAAAATGCATGGTCGCAGATCGATGTTCAACTGAAACGCCGCCACGACCTTATCCCCAACCTGATTGAAACCGTTAAAGGCTACATGACACACGAACGCGGCACCTTCGAAGCCATCACACAGGCTCGCAGCAATGCCATGAGCGCAACAACCGTGGCACAGAAAGGACAAACCGAAGGCGTGTTGAGCGGGTTGATGGGCAAACTGCAGGTAGCTGTTGAAGCATACCCCGAGTTGAAAGCTAACCAGAACTTTTTAGCGTTGCAGGAAGAACTTACTTCAACCGAAAACAAAATTTCGTTCTCGCGTCAGGCATACAACGACCAGGTTTTGTTCTACAACAACAAAATACAGGTATTCCCGTCGAATATCATTGCCGGCATGTTCAATTTTCAGAATGAAACATTTTTCGAAATTGCTGATGCAAGCGAAAAAGAAGTACCAAAAGTTAGTTTTTCGTAAGACTATTTTAAAACAAACAAATTATGTGGGAACTCATTAGAGCCAATCAGCGCAAATCGGTAGTTCTTTTTGTTATCATGGGAATAGTGCTGATAGCGCTCGGTTTTGTCATCGGACTTGGGTTAGACCCAAAAGGCAACGGAAGCGGCGCTATTTTCGGTATCATCATAGCCCTGGTTGTTTGGTTCATCATGTCGCTGATAGCGGTTACATCGGGAAGTTCTATCATGCTGTCGGCAAGCGGGGCCAAAGAAGTTACCGAAGATGTGGCACCGCAACTGTATAATGTTGTGGACGAAATTCGCATCGCGGCAGGGATGAACAAAATGCCCAAAATTTATATCATCAACTCCGATGCTCCCAATGCTTTTGCCACGGGCATGAACCCCGACAAGGCCGCAGTTGCCGTTACGGCAGGACTGCTGGCACGCATGAACCGCGACGAGTTGCAGGGAGTTATAGCGCACGAAATGTCGCATGTGATGAACCGCGACGTGCGTTTTATGACCATTGCCGGTGTGATGCTGGGCAGCATCGTCATCATTTCCGAGATATTCGTGCGCAGCATGATATTCGGTGGCGGTGGCGGTAAAAAAGGCGGTCAGGCTCAGATCATCATTATGCTCATTGCGCTGGTGTTTGCCATCCTCGCTCCTATTCTGGCGCAACTGCTGTATTTTTCGATCTCGCGCAAGCGCGAATATCTGGCCGATGCTTCGGCAGCACGCCTTACGCGCTATCCCGAAGGACTGGCTTCGGCATTGGAAAAAATTTCGAACTCTACGGAAGATATGCCCATGGCAAACAAGGTAACGGCTGCCATGTATATCTGCAATCCTTTGAAGAAAAAAGGCATGAAAATGTCGGACCTGTCGAGCACCCACCCTCCCATTTCGGAACGTATCCGCATTTTGCGCGCTATGGCTGGAGGTGCAGGGTTCAACAACTATCAGAGCGCCTACAACCAGATAAAAGGCAAAACGATAAATATTATTCCGGCCGGCGAACTGAAACAACAGGACGACCCCGGCATACGCATGGGCCTCACGGGCGCAGCCGACGACAACAAAGCCATGGCACGCAGTTCGAGCGATATTATGATGAAGGTGAACAACTATTCGTTTATCAATTGCGATTGCGGGCTGAAACTAAAAGTGCCTGCCAATTTCACAGGCGATGCGGTGAGATGTCCGCGCTGCGGAACCATACACCAGATGTCGGAATTTAGAGGATAGAAAAGGCTCGCTTTTGGTTAGACATTAGATGATTCATCTATTTCTCAACGAAATAATGTGAAATTTTTGTAACTTTGTAAAAAATAAAGTTAATGGAAACTATTTTCAGACTTAAAGCTTCGGAAATTGATAATAAGTTTTTAACTACACTTAAAACCCTGTTCGAAAAACGTGAAATTGAAATTACCGTTACAGACGTGATAAATGATGAAACGGAATTTTTGCTTAATGATTCTAAAAATAAGGCGCATTTGCTTGAAGCGATAGCGGAAGTGAAACATAACAAAAAACTTGTTCGTTTTACAGGACCAGAATTTAAGAAATACAGCAAATCGCTTTTAAAAAAATGAGACCGATTCTATTAGCTTCTGTTGCACAGAAAGATTATAAGAAATAGGCTCAAAACAATACTAAGGTTTTCATTAAAATTAATGAGCTTATAAACGATATTGACCTACATCCATACTCGGGGCTTGGAAAACCGGAACCCCTGAAACATGAGCTTGCAGGCTTTTGGTCGAGACGCATAACAGCTAAAGATCGCTTAGTTTACCAAATATCTCCGAAAAACGAAATTATTATTATCAGTTGCAAAGGACATTACAATTAACGGCAAAATAAGCTGCCAATTTCACGGGCGATGCGGTGAGATGCCCGCGCTGCGGAACCATACACCAGATGTCGGAATTTAGAGGATAGGAAATCAGGTAGAGGTATCTGGTAGCTGGTATCTGGTAGCTGGTAGCTGGTATCTGGTATCTGGTAGCTGGTATCTGGTAACTGGTATAAGGTACCATATACCATTGACCAGTTACTCCTTCACAAATTTCCTCACTATCGTTTCTTTTTCACTTATCGTTTTTATGAAATAGATTCCTTTTGCCAATCCACTTATATCAATGGCAACAGAAAAATTGGGGTTTTGTTGTTTAAGAATTACATTACCCGATAGGTCTGAAATAATAATTTCAGAATTCTTATTGCTGCTTTCTAAATATAAATTGTTCATGGCAGGGTTTGGATAAACAACAATTTTTGCATTGTCAATTACTGCTTCACTATAGGTTACAATATCCTTTTTTAATCGACGCCATAGTCCGTTGGCGCCACCACCACCAGAACCCTCCACTGCAAAGATATAGCTATCATTTATTGCAAAATCTAGAATTGTACGACATCCCACAAAATAATCGTTAAAAGGATTCCAATTCATTCCGTCATCTGTTGATAAAAATATATTATCAGAGGCAGAGCCTGTATAAATGATAGAATTGCAAACTTTTAATGATAAAATATTTGTATCTGCTAAACCGTTATTAATTTTCGACCATGTTGTTCCGTTATTATCAGTAAAATAAATTCCGTGCGATGGGTAAGCAACAAAAACATCAGATGAATCTTTTAAAGCAATTTCTTTAACGGTTTCCTGTGGCAATCCTGTGCTGATCAACGACCAGTTAGCCCCGTTATTTGTTGATTTAAAAACACCTCCATTCCAATATTGAGTACCGGCATATATTGATGAACCTTTAACTGCCAGAGAACTAACATACGGATTAGACAAACCGTTATTCACGGCAGCCCAATGAGCGCCATTATCGGCAGATGAGAATATACCTCCTCCGTAATCTGTTCCTGCAAAAATTATGGAATCGTGAACAGCCAGAGAAGTTATATTCAAATCCGTTATTCCGTTGTTCACAGCATACCAGTTGGCCCCGCTATCAGAAGACATAAAAATGCCAACACCGTCTGTACCAACAAAAATATTATTTTCTTTTTTTGCTATTGCTGTAACCCTAGCATAATTACCACCACCAATACCTGGCAAACCGTTACTAACATTTATCCAGGAATCACCATTATTAGTTGATTTATATACACCTTCATTACAACTTCCTGCAATAATTGTAGCCCCGTTTAAACTAATACAAACCAAACAAGAACCGGGACCACATGCCTGCCATTGTGCATTGGCACTATTTATGAAATATATTAAAACAAAAATCAATAATATTGTTTTTTTCATAACGCAAATATACTAAAAAAAAGAGCGGAAATTCTTCCGCTCCTGATAAAAATGTTATTCTTTACTGATTTTATAGTCGTAAATTTTGTCGGCTGTTTCAATTTTCAGCATATACATGCCGGTTGCACACCGCCCTATATCCAATTCAATTTTATCATCCTTCCAATAGCCTTCCATAGTATTCATTATTTGTTTGCCCATCATATCGAACATTTTTACTTTAATATGGCTTTTTACGCTAAGTTTAAAATCAACAAACAATTTATCGGATGTTGGGTTGGGATAAAGCACAAATTTCGCATTGTCGGTATCTACTTCATTATAGGTTACAATATCCTTTATTAATCGTCGCAACAGTCCGTTGCCACCGCCGTCTATTGCAAAAATATAGCTTTCATTTATCGCAAAATCCCAAATTGGGTGACATCCTACAAGATTATCGTTAAAAGGACTCCAATTCATACCATCATCTGTTGATAAAAATATATTTTCTAGGGAGGTACCTGTGAAAACTATAGAATTGCAAACTTTTATTGATAAAATATTCGTATCTGCTAAGCCGTTATTAATTTTCGACCATGTTGTTCCGCTATTATCAGTAAAATAAATTCCGTGCGATGGGTAAGCAACAAAAACATCAGTAGTATCTTTTATAGCAATTTCTCTGACGGTTTCCTGTGGCAAGCCTGCGCTGATCAACGACCAGTTAGCCCCGTTATTTGTTGATTTAAAAACACCTCCATTCCAATATTGAGTACCGGCATATATTGACGAACCTTTAACTGCCAAAGAACTAACATACGGATTAGACAAGCCGTTATTCACGGCAGCCCAATGAGCGCCATTATCGGCAGAGGAGAATATACCTCCTCCGTAATCTGTTCCTGCAAAAATTATGGAATCGTGAACAGCCAGAGAAGTTATATTCAAATCCGTTATTCCGTTGTTTACAGCATACCAGTTGGCCCCGCTATCAGTAGACATATAAATGCCACAATTTTGTGTGCCAACAAAGATATTATTTTCTTTTCGTGCTATTGCTGTAACATCATCATAATCACCAGTACCAATAAATCCAGGCAACCCGTTACTGACAATTGACCAGGTATCCCCATTATTAGTTGATTTATATATACCCATACCATGACTTCCTGCAAAAATAGTGGACCCGTTTAAATAGATACAAACTAAACCATTACCGGGACCACATTCCTGCCATTGTGCATTTGCACTATTTATGAAATATATTAAAACAAAAATCAATAATATTGTTTTTTTCATAAATTCACATATTAATTAGTACTAAAAAAATATCGGTATTTATATTTTGCAAGTACACAAAGTTAAAGAAATTATTTAATGACAGAGAATTTTCTGATAAAAACTTTATCAGGAATTTCTATCTTCAAAAAATACATTCCGTTTTTAAAATTGCTTACATCTATTTGAGTTTTTTTATCAACCACAGGAAGATTCATAATTTTATTACCCAATAAATCTGTAATTAGAATTTTATCGGCAATAAATTTGCAGTCAACATATAATACATTGTTTGCAGGATTGGGATAAATTATTATATTATCGTCAATATCTGTTCGGTATAAAACACTGTCAACAGTATTTTCAGAACTTGCAATATTGCGATATTGCCCTGTCGACCCTAAATCATGCATCCTGGCAACAAACATATCCATATCTGCAGCGGCAGTGAGTGAAGCCGTTCCGAATATACCGGTGTTTTGGAATGATCCGGTTATATAACCAAAACCATTACCGATTAATGATAATCCTGTACTGGTTTCCTCATAGGTTGAGCCGGACTGAACCACCCAATCGAAAGAACTGCTGGTTTGGGAGTATTTTGCCACAAAATTATCGGGAGTACAATCCGGAATACAATTAGATGAATTATTAATTGTAATGCCTCCTGCTATAGGAAACACAGCCTGAGAACTTAAAAATTGCCCTGTAATAAAAATATTACCATCCTGATCAAGTTTTATATCAGTTGCAGCATCATATCCGGCATTACTTCCGGAAATCACTTCAGAATATGAACTCAAATTAGCAACATTAGCTTTAAGAATTTCAATTTGTCGGCTACTTCCAACATTTTTATAACCGGCAACCATAGCATAATTTGTGGGGCCACTTGCATCATAATAACTTACTATTCTTTGTCCTAAACCCGCTATCAGAGAATAGTCGTAACGATTGTAATTACTTAATCCGTCATCTAATTTGGCAATAAATATATTATTAGCATTTTGACCGGTAACAAGAATTTTAGCATTAGTACCACAAGTGCTACAATAAGTTATCCCCAATCCCATTAAGGTTCCTAAATTGTCTATATATTGATTGATAGGACTTCCGCCTGCATCAAATTTCTGGAGATATACATCTCCTGTAAGCCCATTGCCAACAGTACCTGCAACATAAACATTATTTGATGCATCAACTGTTACATCATTACCAATATCAATTTTAACCCCAGTTGATCCATAAGAATTAACCCATAATAAGGTACCTGCACTGTTGTATTTTGCAACAAAAAGGTCGACATCTCCATTACTTGTTTTTGAAACCCCTCCAAAATTAACAGTGCTTGAGAAATAACCTGTAACAATAATATTACCAGAATTATCGACAATAACTTTATTAGCGCAATCGGGGCCCGTTCCACCAATTTGTTTACTCCATAAAATAGAACCGCATTCATCAAATTTTACAATATATATATCCTGCCCGCCATTCGTAGTATAGGCATTATCAAAAGTTATATGGCCCTGAAAATAACCGACTGCATAAACATTTCCTGTACTTGCATCAACAGCAACACTTTTTCCTATCTCTTTATCTGTACCGGCAACAGGATGATACGGCCAGGGAGTGTTGTTTGTATTACCAACCAAAATGTCTTCGGTTGATACGCAGCTATTGGCATCGGTAACACTTACACTGTATGTATCGGCTGCCAGCCCTGTAATATCTTGCGTGGTACCATAGCTTACATTATCCGAATTTTCCCAGTTATACGAGAAAGGTGTTGCATTATCTGTAACGGTAAGATCAATGCTTCCGTTTTCGGAACCGAAGCAGGTTTCGTTGGTTGTAGTGTATGCTATTGCAGGAAGGTTCAGAACCGTAACCGCTACAGATGAAGTTGATGAACAACCTTGATTTGTAGAAGTAAGTGTATAAACGGTAGTTACTGCAGGATCGGCAGTAGGTTGTTGTATACTTGCATCATTCAACCCATACGCAGGGCTCCACGAAAAAGTAGTACTGGAATATACCCCGGTAGGACCTATAATTGATGAGCTTCCCAAACAAACTGATGCATTAGAACCTGCATTAATAGTTGGTAATGAATTTACTGTAATCGTAACCTGACCGGTAGCTGTACACCCATTTGTGCCTGTTACAGTAACGGAATAATTAGTAGTAGCAGAAGGACTGACACTAATAGAACTTGTTGTTGCAGAATTACTCCAAAGATATGTACCTCCACCTGTCGCTGTTAAAGTAGCTGTTTCACCCTGACAAATAGTTTGGTTTGGGGTTGCATTAATAGATAATGCATTTACTATTACAGTTACTTCATCTGTAGCAACACAGCCATTGGCATCGGCGGCCGCAACAGTATAGGTTGTGGTTGCTGGTGGGTTTGCCGTGGGATTTGCAATAGTAGAATTACTAAGCCCTGTTGCAGGACTCCAGCTATATGTATAGGGTTGCAATCCTCCTGTGGCAGTTGCATTTATACTCGGAACATGTCCCGGACAATCAATACCATCATCAGAAGCCACAACATTAAAGTTATCTATACATCGGAGTTCGATATTATCAATCAAAAGATCATTACCACCTCCTCCAGCATTATCTATATTATTATAAAGAAGATTTTTTAATTCCATTGTAGCAGTAGTATTAGTGGCGGAACTCCAAACACCACATAAATGTATCCACCTATCAGGCTGAACTGGTGCATAATAAAAATTCTGAGGTATCTGTAAATTATTAAAATCCATTTGTTGCCCATTAATAAATAATCGTATCCCTGGTGCATATTCCATATTATATTCCGTATACACCATTGTATTCCAGCTATTTCTGAACCAAAATGAAAAATAATAATTCTGATTTGGATTTACCTGAATTGATGTACTGTTCCATATGTTGGCATCAATACCCTCGGATGGTGGAGTATGAGAAGTATTCAAAGCAGCATAACCATCACAAAATAATGATTGACTACCGTTTTGTGGCAAATTTGAAGTATAATAATTAATTGCCGGTAAAACAGTAATATTATTAATATTAGCCGAATTTGAATATTGATAATCAGTATAAAATTGCAAAATACCAGTTGATGTACTAGTTGGAAAATCACTGGAATATATAGGGATAGGGGTTTCAAAATCACCATTTTCAACCAAATTATCACAACATTTTACAATATTATTAAAAGTTATAGAATTTCCTTGATTGTTGGTACAATATAAGTCAGAAACACTCGCAACAGAAATTGTGTTATGATTTTGAAATATATCAACATATACTGTTGATTGATATTGTAAAAGATTGTTGAAAGTATAGTTTTGAATACCATCCGAAAGCGTAATACTAAACGGTGGATGTCCGGTAAATTGAACGAAAATTGACTGGCTCGAACCATCACAAGTTTGATTAAGATTGTTAATAGATGATATTTGAGCCGTAGGCAAACTTGTAATATTAAACACCTGTGTTACATGAATTGGAGTATTATCTGTAGCTGTAGCATTCAATGTAACAGTATAGGAGCCGATATTCCCAAATATTACCTGAGGGTTATAAATAGTTGTTGAGCTGATAGATTGAGGAGCCGGAGTAATTGACCAATGATAAGAATTAGGTTGTATATCGGTATTACTATAATAAAATATTGTTGTTGGTTCATCAGGACAAGGTGTCGATGGCAATATAGCAATAGTACCAATATTCGAATTAATGCACTGTACAGCAGCATAAGCATCAATACGTCCATGTCCTAAATTATACTGATAATGATTATGGGGTAGATTATTCGTATTATCATAAGGTGTAGGATTATCCCAATAGAAATGTTCCGGATACTGATTTATATCATCAATATTTACGCATCTATTTTCTATACAAGATTCAATAGCTTCGGGAGGCATAAAAGGATATTCTGTTCTGATCAATGCTGCAAGCCCTGCAACCAGAGGTGATGCCATTGACGTTCCATTCAGAGTTGTATAACCATTCATATCATCACATACTTCCATGTGCAAGCCGGGAGCCATCACATCAATTTGTGTTCCATAATTTGAAAAATCAGTAATATGGTCATTATCTTCTGTAGCGCCAACACCAATAACATGATTTAAATTGCAAGGCCATCGAGTTGTCATTTGCCCTTCATTTCCGGCAGCAGCCACACAAACTACATTGCGGGAATTTGCATAATCTATCACATCTTGAAGTGTAAAAACAGTTTGTCCTGTATTGGTTGTAAACGGATTCATATAATCAATAGGATATGGGCCTCCAAGCGACATATTAATAACATCTGCTCCCATTTCGGTTGCATATACAATTGCTTCAGCTATTTGATTAACCGTACCACCACTTCCATAAGCTCCATATACTTTAAGAAACATTAATTTAGGATGAACAGAACCACCGCAATCACTGATTGATGCAACTCCAGTATAATTATTTGTTCTTGCACCTGCTATACCTGCAACCGATGAGCCATGTGTATTACAACCAATGCTAAGACTTAAATCATTATTATTATCAACAAAGTTCCACCCATTAATATCATTTAAATAATTATTAAAATCATTATCAATATTATCCGTTGGATCCTCACCAAGATTTATCCATAAATTGGGATTTAGATCATCATGATTTATATCAAAACCATTATCAATAATAGCAATAACCGGACTATGTACAGAATTTGTCAAAACAACATCCCATGCAGGATTGGCATTTATTATTTGTAAATAACTCTGCACTGAATATTCCGGGTCATTAATTGTTTGAAATAATTGTGCTTTAAATTCTCGCTCAGCAGTTTCAATATATGCAATCTTTTTCAAATCGGAAACTAAACTATCAGCTAATACACTATCGGGATAACTAGTATTATTAATAGAAGTATCAAATTTTAAGGTATAAATTCTTCTCAAAACATCATGCTCAATAGTAAACAATCTTGATATTGTTGTTATACTATATTTTGATATCAGTAAAGATATTTCAGAAGGAGGTGAACTAAAACTTATATCCGGTGTACCCGTTCTTATTTTAAAGTTCACTGAACCTTCAACAAATTTGGGCTGTGATGCAGTGTTGTTAAAATTTGTATCAATATAAGCTTGAAATTTATCTCCTGATAAATACGAAGTAGCCGAAGTGCTAAAAGGAGGTGTCATATCTATAGAATCCTGTGCAAAATAGTAACCTGCTGGCGTATTTGCCTGATTCAGATTCAGTACGGGATATTGTGCTTGTATTTTTCCTGCAATAAATAAACAACTGGCTGTAATAAGCAATGTTATATACTTAAAAAATTTCGTTTTCATAATATTTAATTTGAAGTTAACAAAAAAATAAACATGATTTCATTGATATTACTTGACAGATTTTTCAAGTTGTTCCATCTTCTTTTGCAATTCTTCGTTCTTTTTGTTAAGATCTATTACATATAAGGTAAGTTCTTCAATTTTTTTCAAAAGCAATGCTTCTGTTTGTCCAACAGCAACTCCATTAGTAACTACTTCATCGGTTGAAGGAATATCGGGCAAATGTTTATTTTTATTAATATATTGCTCAACTTCCGAAAGTGGAGTAAGTTTATAATTATTTTCAAATACAAAATCGCTCCAGCCGTCTAAGGTGCATATAAATTCTTTAGCTTTCACAGTTCCGTTTACTCCTAATTTACAATTTGATGGTATTACAGTTGTTCCAATTCCAACCTTAGTTCCATCATCAAAAATCTGGCTGCATCCAATATTTGTACCACTGGTCATTTTAGGTATACAATTTACCGTAGTGCACGAACTCGTTACGCCTCCTGCTGTACTTATTGACGACCAGCTTGCCAAACCGTTTGCATCCGATGTGAGTACTTTGTTTATACCTGGTGTTCCTCCGGTTATTTTTATTTGCCCGTTGATTTCGAGTTTCGAGGAGGGACTTGCTGTACCGATACCTACATTTGTTCCATCATCAAAAATTAACGATGCGCCTGATATTGCTGATGTACTCGACCATTTCGGAATATAATTTGTAGTGCCTGTTATTGCTGTAATTGCACTTGTTCCGTTTCCTTTCAAAATTCCTGTCAATGTTGAGTCGCCTGTTCCTCCTTGTGCTACTGAAACTCTCCCGGTAGTAAGTTGCCCTCCGGTTGTAGTAAGTAAAACTTTATTTGCAGTTAAGGCAGAAAAAGTAATATTCCCCGATGAAGTGATTCCTGTTGCTGCTGATATTGCACCACTACTATTTACTTGAAATTGCGATGAACTACCAATCGATAACAAAGAGGCAGGTGATGAGTTTCCAATTCCAACGTTACCTCCTGAAAATATTGCAGCATAATTGGTTGTACCTCCTGTGGCGTTAACTACCAGCCCGGTGTTCGTGGCTGATGTTCCTGTCCACGAACCTGTTGACTCAACATCTAATCCTATCTTGGCTATTGATGCAGTTGAAGAAGTAGTTGTGTTGGTGAGCAAATTTCCGGTATATGCCGCCGTTTTTGCTCCACTGGCTACTGTGTGCAAAATAGAGGTTGGCGAAGATGTACCGATACCAAAACTACCATCGTATTTTATTATTGCTAAATCGTGATATCCGGTAGTATAAGTACCCATTGTTGTCAAACTCCTGAAATATAAACTACCGCTTCCACCGCCCCAATTAATTACAGCATCGTTACTATGGAAAATGAAGTGGTTGCCTGTCATTCTTAAAATAGCAGCTTTTAAATTTCCATTTATTTCGAGTTTTTCTGCAGGAGATGTAGTGCCAATACCGACATTTGTACCATTATCATAAATCTGACTATTATTCACCCAATCGTATCCACCACTATTTAGGGTACTAAATTTATTCAAATAGCCCACTGTAATTGAGCTTGCCTCTGTTTTTACCGGTCTGCTCTGTCCAAATATCAAATTGTTTGATGCAAATAATAAAAGGATAATTGATGTTACAATAATTTTTTTCATCTTATTAAATTTTATTGGTTATTATTTTCTATTTAATTTTTTTCATTATTCATTCTTCACTGTCAATTTTTTTTGGTTTTAAGTCGGGGCGCGACTTGAAGTCGCACTCCGACTGTGAAAGGCTTTTATTCCTTTGTTTTAAATGGTATAGGATTGCAATAAGGTCCTATGCCTGTGGCAAACACACCTGCCACACAGATCAGATATTTGGTGTCGGGTTTGCAGTTGTGTATCACCATCAGGGTGATGGTGCAGGCCTGAGCCACCGAATAAACCGGATCGTGGCCTGCAATAACTTCAGCAATTTTTCCGATATAACTCCCGGCATTGGCCAGTTTGGGATATTCAACAAAGATATCGCCTGCATCGCTGCCATCGCGGGCCGTAACCAGTTTGGGCGAGCGGGGCTTCTTATCGGCATACAGGTGAAAACCCATGCTGATGGGCAAAGCCGGATCATCGGTTTGGTTGGCAATGGTTTCAATAAAAGAGGCGGTTGCACTGTAATCCAAATCCATTTGCTTTTCGGCAATATACATGCGTTTGGTTGCTTCGCGATCGCCGGTCAGGTGCAGTTGATTTTCTTTATCCACTTCGTCGTTATCGGCCTTATAATTTGTAGCCGGAACCGGCCAACCGGTGATAGCCGTGTGGAGTGGTATTTGTGTAACCACATTACGGTTTTCCGAAAGTTTAACATTAATGTTAGCTTTTCCTAAACTTTTTTTAACTTTAATTAAATTTGTCATAGCTTTAACTTTTTAATTGATTAATTTATTTGATTGATATTAAATTTACTAGTAAAGTACTCTTTCTATTAATTATTGTAAAAATCATTTTCTTCGTTCAGAAAGACCGTTTCTGTGTTCAGAAAGACCGTTTCTGTGTTCAGAAAGACCTTTTCTGTGTTCGGAAAGACCTTTTCTGTGTTCGGAAAATCCTTTTCTGTGTTAAGAAAGACCTTTTCTGTGTTCGGAAAATCCTTTTCTGTGTTAAGAAAGACCTTTTCTGTGTTCGAAAAATCCTTTTCTGTGTTAAGAAAGACCTTTTCTGTGTTCGGAAAATCCTTTTCTGTGTTCGGAAAATCCTTTTCTGTGTTCGGAAAATCCTTTTCTGTGTTCAGAAAGTCTTTCTTCTTTCAACTAATTTCTAAATCATTCAAAGAACGCTTTCGCAAATTATGTTCATTGCTTTACTCAATTAATCTTTTTTGTTTTACAAAATGATATTTCAAAGATACCATTTTCAACTACCATATTGCAAGATATAAAACACCTGAATTTAAGCGGATTGAATACCTTATAAAAAATAAGTAAAAAGACGTATCTGGTTTTATACATCATTTGTAAACAGGCTTAAAATAATTGAATATACCTTTCTAATAATAAAAAGTGGGTAACCAACTGGTTCGCACTTTTTTTTGCCTATCACAAATCAAATAATTTCCTACATTTGTTGCAACCAAAAAACCGTCAGGCTATGAAAACCTCGTTTCGTTTGTTTCTTATCGCGCTGTTGGCGCTCAATTTGTTTTCGTGTAAGGTGAATGAAGAAAAACGCGTGAAAAAAGTTACTTCCGATTTTCTAACGTTGCTCAACAAAAAAGATTACGAAAAAGCCAGTGAACTGGGAACCAAATCGACCCGGCAAATGCTCGACATGATGGAGTCATTCTCGGGCCTGGAACCCGACACGGCCATTGTTAAACCTCTGCACATCGAATTTATTTCGTGCGAAATCCGCGACGACAAAGCCCGCGTGACGTATTCGAACTTCGACAAGGAAGAATCGCTCGAACTGAAAAAAGTGAAAGGAAAATGGCTGGTCGACATGAAAAAAGAAGATTCGTTTAACAAGAATGCCAAAAAAACTGCCATGGAAGATTCGATAAAAGCTGCCGAAGCTGCCATTGAGGATTCGATCAGCATGACTCAGAATCACCTCAGCGAAATACCCGACACCATCACCTATTTCGATTTTTGCCTCACGGGCATGCACAACAACCCCAACAAATCGGCAACCCTGATGCTGATGCTCAACAACCGCTCCGAATACGACGTAACGCATTTGTGGCTGAGCTTATATATTTCCGATACCAATGGTGTGTTTTTGCAGAAAAAAGACGTGATGTTCGATAATTTGCCGAGGCCCCTCCGCTCGGAAGAAGACACCGTTGTGACCGGCAACACGCAAAAAACCGAGATCGTGTTGGACAAAGCCAACATCAACAACATAGGCGAGATCTATATCTTCCCGGTGCGTTTCGAACTGAAACCCGTTTTTGATGACTATGACTACAGATATGGCGGAGCTTTCGAATATTTGAAAGAATACACGAAAATAAAGAACATACCGGGCAAAGAACTAAAGATCACGTTCTGATAGGTTTTTGCGACTTCTGACTTCTAACTTCTAACTTCTAACTTTTAACTTCTGACTTCTGACTTCTAACTTCTGACTTCTGACTTCTGACTTCTGACTTCCCCTCATATTTTCATCCTATACAGTTTCTTCTGTTCGTTGAGGGCCTTCTCTTTGTATAGAAAATACACGGCTCCGCCGTGAACCTTTATGTTTTCGACATACACGAATTGCGGAATTTGCACGGTGCGGAGTATCTTGCCGTTTCGCAGGTCGATCTCCTTCAGCATCGATATGCCGTCTTTCAAAAACAAATTATAGGCTTTGGCCTGTAGCTCGTCGACATAGAAACTGCGCTTAAAACTTTTGTCGTTCTGAAAACTGATCTCCTGCTCGCTGAGGGTGTCGGAAGCAAGGCTGTATTTTTCGAGTTTCGAATCGGTGAAATTGAACAGATAGATGGTGTCGGCTATGCGGGCATACGGCACATACAAGGGTTTCAGAATAAACTCCTGCTGAAACCTGATATCCTCTTCCTTGCCCTGAAAATAAGTGCCCCAACTGTTTCGCAGCATATTGTCGCGGTCGCAGATGGTTCGGAAACAATTCAGTTTGTCGTTCACCGAATCGTAGTTATAAAAATTCAGAACCTGGTTGTTGTATTGAAACTTTTTCAGGAAATAATTTTCACCAATATGGTCGATGATCACCTCGTTTGTAGCTTCGAACTCTTCGTTGCTGATGGGGTTGTTTAGTTTCAACTGATCGTTGTCGGTAACTATCTCGAAACTGGTGGTTTTGGTCATATAGAACACTTTCCCGTTAAAATCTTTGCACAGGCGCAAAGGTTTCCAAACGTTCAAACGCGAGAGTGTGTCGCCGTTTTCGTTGGTTAGCAGCAAAACAGGCGCCATAAGGTTAAGATAATCGAACGCCAATAGTATCATGTTTTTGCCCGCGAACTCGTAATCGGTGATAAAATATTTTTTGCCGGGCATCAGTTCAACGGGCTTATCGACCGAAATATCGACGCCCGAAAGTTCGAGTGCTTTACAGTTTATTTCGATCTGCAGTGTTTTTGAAGCATTTTCCACAGCAACTTTTTTGGTAATGCTGCCCAAAATATGGATCTCGAGTAGGCACGGAAACGAGGATGATGCAATAGAAAAGCTACCGCCGGCATCGGAATAGGTATTTCCCGATTGACCGGCAATAACGATCTCGGCATCGGGCACAGGCTTTTTGGTTAACGAATCGCTTACCATTCCCCGGATAGTTCCGCTGTGCTGAGCCATGCCTGCAAAAGCCATCAGCACAAAAAGAAAAACAACTATCGAAATTTTCCAGTTCATAATAACAGGTATAAAGGAACTGCTTTTCGGGCAAACGGCCAAAAAGCAGTTCCAATTAATTCATCATTTTTGCGAATTCAACCAATCAAAATAGCCCATGCTTTCGATCACGATGCAACCGCCCGTGAAATCGCCGTATTGGGCAGGCACACCACCTGTATAAACCGTCAGGCTTCCAATGGCCCCTGACGGAATATGAGCTTTTCCATCGGGAGATTTAACTCCATCAATAATATAAACAAAATTATCGTTGCGGGCCCCTCTGAAATACAACTCCTTGTTTTCGGTAACCATCACCTGCGATGTCATCGATTTTATTATTAAGTTAATATCATTCTTGCCGGCTATTTCTTTAATTTCTTTCGGGCGAATAGTGATCTTTGGTTCGGGATCAATAATTTTATCGCGAAAAGCAGTGATAACTGCTTCTTCGCCTCCCACAGAAAAAACCGTATCGTCAAGATACTTATCGTCCATAAAAGTAATACGTGCAGGATCAACAGGAACATCTTTCACTTCGGCAGTTTGCTTGCCGGTGTATTTATAAAATATCGTATAGATACCTGCATTAAGCGGCTTTATCGTAAAGTTGCCGTTGATGTCGGTTGCAGTTCCGATCATGTTATCGCCGACTTTCACATAAACATAAGCCCCGGGCAATGTTTGTTTGTTTTGAGAATCATAAACTTTTCCTTTGATCTCTCCCGTGTTTTGCGAAAATGATTGCGCCAACAGAAACGGGATTAAAGCGCAGCATAAGATAAATTTTTTCATAATGTTTGTTTTTTGAGGTTTGTAATTTGGTTAGTTTTTTAAATTTTGCTGTTAAATTACTACAATCCGCCACTCAATGCAAGACCAAAAAAGTTAACGGTAGCTTTTTTTAAGTTAACGGTAAATTTTCGACTATTTTGTATAAAAAACACTTCGGTTTCCGAAAAAGTATTTTGTTTTGCATTGAGTTTTTTTGTAATTTTGAAATAAATTAAAAAACCAACAACATGCAGTTATCGTCGATCATCATCGGAGTATTAGGCGGACAAGAAATTGTTTTAATACTAATTGTTATTTTAGTTTTGTTTGGCGGTAAGAAAATACCCGAACTGATGCGGGGCTTGGGAAGAGGCGTAGGCGAATATAACAAAGCCAAGAACGAAGTGCTCGACGAACTGAACAACGCTGCAAAAACCACCGAAGAAAAACAAAAAACCACCGACCCCAAAGAAGAAAAACCGGCAGGATGATCAAACGGTTTTTTTACAGGAAGCTCGCCGAAAAATCGGAGGACCTTACTTTTTGGGAACATGCCGAGGTGCTTCGCAAATATCTGTTCCGTTCCCTGATCTTTATTCTGGCAACTTCGGTTGTTGCTTTCTTTTTTAAACACTTTATTTTTGATATCATAATTCTCGGCCCCAAACATTCCGATTTTATAACCTATCAGTTTATGTGTGCCATCGGAAAACGTTGGAATCTTGACGGACTGTGTTTCGAAAGCATTCCGTTCTCGCTGATCAATATTGATTTGGCGGGACAGTTTCGCTGGCACATCATCATTTCGTTTGTAGCGGGGCTAATTGTAAGTTTTCCGTTCATAATATGGCAATTCTGGCTTTTCGTTAAACCCGCCCTGAAACCCACCGAACAAAAATATTCAAGAGGTTTGATCTTTTATATTTCAGCATTATTCTTACTGGGAGTATTGTTCGGTTACTATATCATCATGCCGCTCACCATAAACTTTCTGGCAAACTACGTATTAAGTCCTGAGATCAACAATCAAATTACGATCAGTTCCTACATTTCGTCGGTAACCATGCTGCCCATTTCAACGGGTATTGTATTCGAATTGCCGGTGTTGGTTTATTTTCTTGCCAAGATAAGCATGTTGACCGCCCGCTTTTTGCGAAAATATCGTAAACACAGTATCGTTCTTATATTATTAATTGCGGGTATCATCACACCTTCAACAGACTGGTTCACACAAACTATGGTAGCGCTGCCTCTTTATTTGCTTTATGAGATCAGTATCTGGATAGCGCATGCAGTGAATAAAAAACAGCAACTTGCAGGTTAGGTAATAAATAAAACGTTATTTATTAATATTGTTGAACTATTTTGGTAAAAAGAAATAATATTTGTCAAAAAATATCTTCAGATTACTAAAAAATAACGATTTTCATACTTTCGAGATCAAAGTAAAAGTCAATGTTCCCAATTCCTTTTCCAGATCATATCGCAAGATCTCCGGATCGATCATATACCCCTCTTCCGCAAGCGAAGTAACGAACTCAGAATGATCTCTACCTTGCCTGTAATCGGGTTCCTTTTGTGGATGAAGCAAATAGCGGGCAATAACTTCGGGCTTTTCCGACACATTGAGCACAGCATGATAAAAAACCTTATCAGGTTTTCTATAGATCGATGAACCTGCTATCTTTTTCTCGCCTATTGCGATATCTGAAATTCCTTTTTGATGCAGATCTTCAACACCATTATGTTGCAATGCAGCAATAATAGCCTGATTGATCTTAGCAAAATACTCCTTAGGATTTAAAAGCTTGTCGGTTTTAAAAACCAGCGAGATAACAAGAGTGTTTGGAGTAATAATAACTGCCTCGCCCCCCGACGGACGTTTATAAACCAATATATTATCGCGCAAAACCAGATCAGTTTTCAACGATCGTTCAGCATCATTGCTTTGGCCAATCACCAGAAATGTTCTTTCGGGACGCCACACACTTACCTCAAACTTCAAATCGGTATTGAATATGTCGAAATCGGGCAAATTGTATTTTATAACTTCAATCATTCAATATGGTTTCTCACTGCAGTTACTTTCTACTTATGAATTGCTTTGTCGATGGCCTCAAACCCGGCTTCCATAAAAATTTCCGAAACGGTGGGATGCGCATGCACAGTTTGAGCAATATCATACACAGTTCCCTCAATTTGCATATAAGCCGATGCTTCGGCAATAAGATCGGTTGCATGATCGGCAATAATTTGCACGCCCAACACCTGCCCGTATTTTTTATCAGACAACATCCGTATCAAACCATCCGAATGGCCTTCAGTTAATGCTTTGCCATTGGCAGATAAGGGGAATGTGCTGAGCTTATAATCAACTCCATCATCGATAAGGTCTTGTTCAGTTTTGCCTATTTGAGCAATTTCCGGATACGTATAAATGTTTAAGGGATAATTTTTAATATCAAAATGCGATTTCACACCCTTGATATTATTAACAACCCAAATACCTTGTGCCGAAGCCACATGAGCCAGATAACTTCTGCCATTTACATCGCCAATGGCAAAAATTCCCTTTTGCGAAGTTTGCAACGATTCATCCGTATAAACAAAACCTGCTTCATCTTTTACCAGATCAGCATCACTCTTCGGAATTATTGCATTTCTGAGGCTGCAATTCAAAACCTTATCACATTGCAACATATTATCGCCCACATACAACAAACCATCCGAACACTTATCGATTGTTTCGGAATACACCACAGGAATATCCAGCGACTGAAACATTTTTATCACATATTCCGACAAATAAGCGTCGGCACCCGGTAAAATATTCTCATCGGGAGTAACCAAACTCACATTCTTTTCTATCATGTGCAGAAACTGAACCATTTCAACCGCCACCGGACCTTTGCCATACACAACAATATTGCGGGGCAGTTCAGGGAGATCAAACAACTTTTCAAGTTGGATGATCTGTATTTGATCAACATTCGCAATAATTTCGTTAGGATACGAACCTGTTGCAATGATAATATTTTCGGTCTCGATATTGCGATTGTCAACTGAAACGGAATGACTATCATGTATCACTGCTTCACCAATAATAATATCCACATCATTCTTTTTCAACAAAAACTCTACACCTGATGTTAGTTTTTTAACGATTTTCAAAGCACGCTTCTTCGATCTATCCCAGTTGAATTTCAGATGGTTCTTATCGATGCCATCGATACCAAATTCGGCAGCATTGATAACCTTCCCGAACATCTTGGCACTTTCAATAATCGCCTTGGTTGGAATGCAACCCCAATTCAGGCACATACCACCCACATTTTTTTTCTCAATCAAAGCGGTTTTCAAACCTACTTGTCCTGCACGAATTGCAGCAATATATCCTGCAGGTCCGGCACCAATAATAATTAAGTCGTATTTCATTTTTTCACGATTTTTTTAATCAATAATCATTCGAACCGGATCGCTCAAATAAGCCATCACGGTATTCAAAAATCGGGTAACTTCTCCCCCGTCCACAATTCTGTGATCAACAGAAAGCGAAAGCGGAAAAAACCGACCTTTAACAACATTATCACCTTTAAATATAGGTTTCTCAAGTAAACGACCTATTCCTAAAATACCTGCCTGAGGGTAGTTGATAACCGGAGTTGCGAACAAACCGCCTATTGAACCATAGTTGGTAATAGTAAACGTTCCGTCTTTCATGTCGTTTATAGTAAGTTTCCGGTCGCGGGCTTTTTCTGAGATCTGATTTAGTTTTTCAGCCAATTCCTTCACCGAGAGTTTGTCAACATCCTGAATAACCGGAACCAGCAAACCATCTTCTGTATCAACAGCAATTCCGATATTATAATAGTTCTTGAAAACCATACGGTTATTTTCAAGATCTATCTCTGCATTTAACTGAGGATATTTTATAAGGCTCAATGCAACTGCTTTCAATACAAAAGGCAAATAACTCAACTTAATGCCTTTTTCAGCAAACACTTTTTTATAATTTTCACGTATTCGGATCAACTCCGAAATTTCTACTTCTTCATGAACAGTCATGTGAGCAGCATTGTGTTTCGAAGCGATCATGTTCTTGGCGATCATTTTCCGAAGCTGAGACAATGGTTTATAAGTAATTCGGTCTTCGGGTAATTGCGGAATAATTTTCGCCTGATCTTCGATACGTTTTGAACTTTCAAAATACTTCTTAATGTCCAAGGTCATCACTCTTCCGGCAGGTCCTGAACCAACTACCTTATTTATGTCAACGCCCATTTCTTTAGCCATGGCTCTTGCAACAGGAGTTGCCAATGCTTTTTTATCTGTTTTTGCAGAAACTGGAACCGTTTCAACCATCCCTTCTCCACTTGCAGGCAGATAAGCATTTTTGCCGGCAATTTCGAGTGTGCCGACCACACCTGCACCTTCTTCCTCAATAGTTTCTTCCGATTCCATTTTGGCTTCGGCAACTGCGTCAGCACCATCAACTCCCTCAATATCTATTTCAACCAAAGCCTCACCAACTTTTACAACTTCACCTATTTTACCATAAACTGCTGCTATGATACCTGTTTTCGGTGAAGGAATATCGGTAACCACTTTATCGGTTTCCATCTTCAACAAAGGATCCCCCGATTTGATCTGCTGTCCTTTGACAACATACCACTCGGCAATGGTTCCTTCATCAAGACCTTCACCTATATCCGGAAAATTAAAAATATATCTCATCTGTTCATTAATTAAAATTTCATTACTCTTTCCAACTCATAAAAGATCTTTTCAGGGGTTTGCATATAAAAATGTTCACTTGCCGGCAAGGGTACGATCACATCAAATCCCGTAACACGTTTTACCGGAGCTTCGAGATACAAAAAAGCCTCTTCGTTAGCAATGGCTGTTATTTCGGCAGCCACACCAAATGTGTTAGGTTCTTCGGTAACTATCATCAGCCGTCCGGTTTTTTGTACCGATTTCACAATAGTTTCTTTATCCAATGGATAAATTGTTCTCAAATCGATTAACTCTACCGAAATATTTTTGCTTTTGGCCATCACCATTGCTTTCTGTACTTCACGGATCATAGCTCCATACGCTACAATTGTGATATCAGTACCTGCCGAAACAACCTTTGCTTTTCCAATAGGGATCGAATATTTTTCCTCGGCAACTTCCTGCTTTATCGCCCTGTAAATTCTTTTAGGTTCCATAAAAATCACCGTATCGTCACTCTCAATTGCTGAGATAAGCAAACCTTTTGCATCGTAAGGGGTTGAAGGAATAACCACTTTGATTCCAGGTATATGACCATAAATAGATTCCATACTTTCCGAATGATGTTCCAGTGCATTTATGCCACCACCATATGGAAACCTTATCACCATGGGCGTCTTATATTTTCCTCTGGTACGGTTATGTATTCGGGCTGCATGCGAAATAATCTGGTTAAAAGCCGGATAAACGAATCCGCAAAACTGCAATTCAACAACAGGACGTAATCCTGCAATAGCCATTCCAACAGCCGTCCCAACAATTGCTGATTCAGCAAGCGGTGAATCAAATACACGCTTTTCTCCAAATTTTTGCTGTAAACCTTCTGTAACTCTGAACACACCTCCCTCAACTCCTGCATCTTCACCATAAATAACTACATTTTCATCATCTGCAAGTTTTATTTCCAGGGCATTATTAACTGCCTGAACCATATTCATTACTTTCATTGTTGCGATTCCTTCCATTTTAAAAACTTCTCATATTCCATTTGCTGAACTTTCAGATCTTCGGGCATGTCAGCATACATATATTTGAAAACATCTTCTAATTGAGTTGCAGGAGAATTCTCCGCTTCATCAAACTGCCTGTCAACCTCTTTTTTATACTGTTCTATCAATTCAGATTCCTCATTATCACTAAAAAGATTCTTCTGTTTCAAATATAGAAACAATCGTTTCAAAGGGTCAGTTTGTGCCCAAAACTCTTCTTCCTCTTTGGTTCTGTATTTAGTTGGATCATCAGAAGTTGTATGCGCACCTTTGCGATATGTCAAGGCTTCAATAAGCACAGGCCCATTTCCGTTTCGTGCAAATTCCTGAGCGCGGTTCAACGCAGCATACATGGCAAAGAAATCATTGCCATCAACTTTAATTCCCGGCATTCCATAAGCAATTGATTTAACAGCAATATTAACAGATGCAGTTTGTTTTTTTACCGGAACTGAAATTGCAAACTGATTATTCTGAACTATAAAAATTACCGGAACTTTCCAAACTGCAGCAAAATTTAAGGCTTCGTGGAAATCACCTTCTGAAGTACCTCCGTCACCAACAATAGTAAATACAACATCTTTTTCCTGTTTATAATTAATTGAATAGCCAATTCCAACAGCATGTAATAACTGTGATGCAATAGGAACAGAAATAGGGAGCAATTTTTTTGCATTCCGAAAAGCAGTTCCTTCCTCATTTCCTTTAAAATAAAGAAATAGATCTTTCAATGTTGCACCTTTGGCAAGCCAGGCACCTAACTCACGAAAAGCCGGAACCAGCCAATCTTCTTCTCTCATGATTTGGGCTAATGCACCCGAAACTGCTTCCTGCCCATAATTTGGCGGATACGTATACATTCTTCCCTGACGCTGATAAGAAACTGCCATTATGTCAGCAGTACGGGCAAAAAGCATATCTTTATATGCTTTTAAAACTTTCTCATCCTCAATTGCAGGTTTCCCCTCAGTATTAATGACTTTCCCTTCATTGTCTATTATTCGAAAAATTTTATTTTCGATGGGATTATACTCTTTAAACATTAGACCTCCAATATATTAACAAACTATTACAGTATTTAGAATATTTCTAAATAGCAAATTTCATTCCAAAAATAACTTTGTCATAAATTTGCATGGAAAAGGTAAATATGACATTTCTAAGTAAAGTTAGACAATTTATAATAAATTAGCAACTTATTTTTTGTTATATGCCAACTTATGATGTAATAGTTATTGGTGCCGGAGCTTCCGGAATGATGTGCGCTGGACAGGCAGCATTAAACGGACATCAGGTTTTATTGCTCGAAAAAATGCGTGCCCCTGCATGCAAACTTCGCATAACCGGTAAAGGCAGATGCAACATAACAAATATAGCTGAAAAAGAAGTTTTCATGCAACATATTGGCCCAGACAACAGGTTTTTGCATAATGCTTTTGGAGCATTTTTCTCTGATGAACTTGTAAGCTTTTTTGAAAGTATAGGTGTTGAAACAAAAAAAGAACAAGGTGGAAGAATATTTCCAGTGAGTGATAAAGCAACAGAACTTTCCGATTCGTTGGTAAAGTGGGTTCAAAGCACCGGAGCAATAATACAGTGTCATTCCGAGATTAAGGATATTTTAATTGAAGACGGGCAGATTAAAGGTGTAGTTCTAAAAGATAATAATAAAATATTTGCAAAATCAGTAGTGGTTGCAACAGGTGGAAAATCATATCCTGCAACAGGTTCAACAGGGGATGGTTATAATTTTGCCACTATAACAGGTCACCATGTTTCACCGCTTCATCCATTACTGGTTCCGCTTCGGGCTTCCGAGCATTTTATTAAAAGTTTAAGCGGTTTGCATCTTAAAAATATTGCTGTCACAGTTTTTATTGAAGGCATAAAAAAGCACGAAGCCTTTGGTGAATTGGAATTTAATGATTATGGAATTGAAGGCCCGATCGTACTTTCGTTGAGCAGAAAATGCATTTATGACATAATGGCAGACAAAAAGATTGTTTTCAGATTGGATCTTAAGCCTGGATTATCAGATATACAATTAGACAATCGATTAAAGCGAGACATGAATTCTTTGGGAAAACTTGGTTTATACGAATTGCTCAGGGGTTTATTGCCACAACAGCTACTAAAAGTATTTATTGAAAAACTTGGTATCAGCGCCGACAAAAAGTGCGGTCAGTTAACTTCTGCTGAACGTGAAAACATTCTGCACTTACTGAAAAACTTCGATATCACTATTATAGGACATGCCGGATACGAGCGGGCTATCATCACAGGAGGCGGAGTTTCTGTAAAGGAGATACATCCGAAAACAATGGAATCGAAATTGGTGAAGAATTTGTATTTTATTGGTGAAGTGTTAGATCTGGATGCCGATACAGGTGGCTATAATCTGCAAATTGCATTCTCGACAGGATATCTGGCGGGAATTTCAATAAAAAGATAAAAACTGATTTATTAAAGTGGCAAAAAAAACCTCCGTAATCCGGAGGTTCTGAGTTTATTTTTTTACTTGTGCTTTCTTCTTTTCTTTGATACGTGCTTTCTTACCAGTTAAGTCTCTCAGGTAGAAAATACGAGCTCTGCGAACAGCACCTCTTTTGTTTAGTTCAATTTTATCAATGAATGGTGAAGCAACCGGAAAAATTCTTTCCACACCAATATTGCCTGACATTTTGCGAACTGTAAAAGTTTCTCTGCTGCCTTCGCCGGAACGTTGAATAACAACACCCTGAAATTGCTGAATACGTTCTTTGTTACCTTCTTTGATTTTATAATGTACGGTTATGGTATCTCCTGCTTTAAACACCGGGAATTCGGGCATAACATTCAATTCACCTTCAACAAATTTTAAAATTTCCGTCTGATTCATGACAATGCTTTTTTGAAATTGGAGTGCAAAAATACACTTTTTTTTAAACTATTAAGCACTATTTCAATTTTTTTATAAAGATTTCTTGAAAAAGCTTTATTCTTGTTCGTTTAGCATATCGGGACGACAGGTTTTGGTTCTTTCAACCGACTTTTCATAACGCCATTTAACAATTTCACTATCGTTGCCGGATAATAAAATATCAGGTACCAACATGCCTTTATAATTTGCCGGTCGAGTGTAAACAGGAGGTGCCAATAAATTATTCTGAAACGAATCGGACAAAGCAGAAGTTTCATCTCCCAACACACCGGGAATCAATCTAATTATTGAATCGCAAAGAACTATTGCGGCCAATTCACCTCCTGATAATACATAATTTCCTATTGATATTTCCCGGGTAATATAGTTCTGTCTGACTCTCTCATCTATGCCTTTGTAATGTCCGCATAAAATGATGATATTCCCAAAAGTTGATAAATGATTGGCAACTTTTTGATCCAATAATTCCCCATCGGGGCTGGTATAAATTACTTCATCATAGGTGCGTTCTTCTTTAAGTTTATCAATACAAGCAGCTATAGGCTCTATCATCATCACCATTCCGGCACCACCTCCATAAGGATAATCATCAACATTTTTATGCTTGTTTTGCGAATAATCGCGAAGATTATGAAAATGTATATCAACAATCCCTTTATCTTTCGCCCTTTTAATAATTGAGTAGGCAAAAGGGCTTTCGAATATTTCAGGAAAAATTGTAATTATATCAATTCGCATTGGATTTCTTTTCCACAAAATTACTTTAAAAATTATTTTTTATAGAAATAAATTTTGTCATTATTTAGAATTTATCTAAATTAGCGGTCTGAAATAATTAAAATGACCCTGGCGGAACTTAAAAAAATAGGTGAAAGTGCAGAAATCACTAAGATAAGAGGACGTGGTGCATTCAGAAGAAGGGTGATGGAAATGGGATTGGTGGTCGGAGAAACCATATCTCTTGTCAGAAAAGCGCCGATGAAAGACCCTGTTGAGTATAAGATCAAGGGGTATAAAATTATTTTACGCAACAGCGAAGCAAAACTTATCGAAGTTGATAATACCATAGTGCAAAAAGAAAAGAATGTAAATTTCGAAACACAGGTATTAAGTTCGCACAAGAGAAATGAAAGCAACATCGCGAAAAGTTTCACTATTGCTTTGATTGGCAACAGCACATCAGGGAAAACAACTATTTTCAATTATCTGACAAAACAAAACGAACGTGTTGGGAACTATGCCGGTGTCACAATTGAGTTAAAAAAAGGCCAGACCGAACACCGCGGATATAAAATTGATATTATTGACATGCCCGGTGTTTATGCTTTATCGGGCGAGCAACTTCAAAATAATACACTCCGGGAGCTTTTGTTTGATTCGTTGCCGGATGTAATTATTAATGTAGTGGATGCAACAAATCTCGAACGCAGCCTATATCTGACTACCGACCTTATAGATTCAGACCTCAAAGTTATTATGGCTCTGAACATGTATGATGATTTTATCAAGATCAACAGCATAATCGATTTCAGTTTGTTGGGAAAACTGACAGGAATTCCGGTAACCCCCGTGACTGCCGTAAAATCGAAAGGAATTGATGAATTACTGAATAAGGCTATTGAAGTTTATGAAGATAAAGACCTCGATCTACGGCACATTCATATTAATTATGGCGAACAACTCGAAGAATCGATAAAAAATATACAATCGAAAATTAAAATAGCTGAAAATTCGGAGGTAACTAATATTATATCAAGCCGGTTTCTGGCTATTAAACTCCTTCAAAACGATACCATTTCTCACAACCAAATAAAACTCTGTTCGAACAACGAGGAAATTAACCGAACAGTTGTAAAAGAAAAAGAACAAATTGAAAAATCGTTCAAGATGAGTTCAGAACAACTCATCACGGAATATAAATACGGTTTTATAAACGGTGCACTGAAAGAAACTCTGGAAACATTGAAGGAAACTAAAAGCGCCACCGAAACTCTCGACAGCATTTTAACACATAAGCTTTTCGGATTGCCCATTTTCTTTTTCTTTATGTGGGTGATGTTTACCGCAACTTTTAAGCTCGGGAGCTATCCGATGACCTGGATCGAATCGTTGGTTAGTTTTATATCTTCGTTCACGGCGCAAAATATGCCCAACGGTACGTTTAAAGATCTGCTGATCGATGGTGTTATCAGTGGTGTGGGAGGTGTTTTGGTTTTTTTACCCAACATTCTGATACTGTATTTTTTTATTTCGCTTATGGAGGATACGGGCTATATGTCGCGGGCGGTGTTCATCATGGATAAGATCATGCATAAAATAGGGCTGCACGGCAAATCGTTCATACCTTTGGTGATGGGATTCGGATGCAATGTGCCGGGCATTTTGGCCAGCCGTATGCTCGAAAATAAAAAAGAACGTATCATCACCATTTTAATTAACCCGTTTATTTCGTGCAACGCGCGTTTGCCGGTTTATATTTTATTCATCACGGCATTTTTTCCGACAAGTTCCGGAACTGTTCTTTTTGCTATTTATTTCACCGGAATATTGATGGCTGTTTTAACGGCTTTGCTGCTGAAACGATTTATGAAACGTACGCACGATAATCCTTTTGTGATGGAACTTCCCCCCTACCGGACGCCCAAAGGAAAAATGATCGTGAAGAACATGTGGAGCAAATCGGCACAGTATCTGAAGAAAATTGGAGGGGTGATATTGATAGCTTCCGTTATTTTTTGGGCACTGAGTTATTTTCCCACTCAGGTGAAATATACCAGAAATTATCATCAGGAAATTGAAGACATCAATAAAAAGACGGCAATCGCGCAAAGCGTTTTGTTGCCTTCGGACACTGCTAAACTGAGGATGTTGAACAATGAGAAACAACATGCGCTAACAGAGGTGATGCTGGCGCAAAAAAGCGAACATAAGGAGCTTTCGTTTTTGGGAATGTTCGGGCATTTTATTGAACCCGTGATCAAACCGCTGGGGTTCGACTGGAGGATCGGTATCAGTATTATTGCAGGGGTTCCTGCTAAAGAAATTATTGTAAGTTCGCTGTCGGTGCTGTATCAGGTTGATAACAGCGCCGGGGAACATAACACTACACTGGTGAAACGGATACAATCGCAAACTTATGTTACCGGCGAAAAGAAAGGAAAAAAGATCTTCGACCCTGCAGTGGCGCTTGCTTTTATGATATTTGTGTTGTTGTATATACCGTGCATTGGCACTTTGACTGCCATCGGGCGCGAAACAGGAAGCTGGAAATGGAGCGCTTTTTCGGTGGTTTATTCGTTTGCACTGGCGTGGATACTGGCATTTGCGGTGTATCATGTGGGGAGTTGGTTTTTGGGTTGATTGGAAGATGGAAGACCGAAGATGGAAGCACGAAGAGGAAGACCGAAGACGGAAGACGGAAGACCGAAGACGGAAGACCAAAGACGGAAGCACGAAGTCGGAAGACCGAAGTCGGAAGACCGAAGTTGGAAGGAAAGGCTTGTGGCTAATTGCTAATTACTAATTTTACCCTGAGCGTAGTCGAAGGGCGCAAATCACTAAAGAATGACACAATTTATCATAACACTGGTTGTAGTTTTTGCTGCGGTTTTGGCTGCGGGGTACCTGATTTATAAACGCTTTAAAAAGAAAGCGAAAAAAGCGGATTGTTGTAACGGATGTTCGGAGGAATGCGGAGATTGTGCTTTTTATAGGGAGGTTGGCAGGAAGAAAAATGAGTATTGAATGTTGATGACGTTGCTCCTAATTAACATGGGATATTTTAATATTTATGAACCTTGACCAAAAGAAAGATCTTAAGTGAAAGAATAACATTAGTGCAACCATCATTGAAATGTCTATTGCTTGAAGTTCGGTTTGCAAATCAATTGAAATTTGAGAGAAATTTTCTTCATCCTGCCATCATGTCAAACAATACAACTTTCCAGTCTGAACAAACGCCCTAAAATTGCTCCTTTTTCCACATAAATTTCATTCTTTTCACCCCAAAAACATTCATTTCTTTGCCAATTAAAATATATTGCTGTAAAATAGCATGTTAAAGTAAAATTGGAAGCAGCTAAAGTAAAATTGGAAGCTTTTAAAGTAAAATTGGAAGCAATTAAAGTAAAATTGGAAGCCAAAAAAGCATTCTTGAACGAGTTAATACTAAAATTGGATGCATCTAAAGTAAAATTGGAAGGCACTGAAGTAAAATTGTAAGGCACTAAAGTGAAATTGCAACCTCATATGTATCCTGGAACACTGCTAAAGTCTTCTGGAAAGGTGCTAAAGTAAAATTGCAGGCTGCTAAAGTAAAATTGCAAGCCGCTCACGCATTCTTGGAAGGCGGTTACGTGAGTCATATTTTTGACTCAAGTAATATTTCTTCCCAAAAAAGTAAAATTGCAACCAAAAATACCATTCCCGGAGCAAAACCTCAAAAACATCTCTGTGTCCCAATTTACTTGCTACCTGTTACCTTTTACCAGTTACCTGTTACTTTAGTTCACTTCTTCAAAGGATGCGCGTACGTTATTACATCGTCGGCGGTTATTTTCTGGTCGCAGAGGATGATGAGGCGTTCGACGACGTTGCGCAGTTCGCGGATGTTGCCGGTCCATTTTATTTTTTGAAGTTGCTGCATGGCGTCGGGTTGAACTTTTAGCATAGGCCGACCCTGACTTTGACATATTTCGGCCACAAAATAATCGACCAGCAAGGGAATGTCGTCCATACGATCGTTAAGCGACGGGACTTCGATCAGGATCACACTCAAACGGTGATAAAGGTCTTCACGGAAAGTGTTTTTGGCGATTTCTTGTTCCAGATCTTTGTTGGTGGCAGCAATAACGCGAACGTTGACGGGAATATCTTTTTCGCCGCCGACGCGGGTGATCTTGTTTTCCTGCAAGGCACGCAGCACTTTAGCCTGCGCGGAAAGGCTCATGTCGCCAATTTCGTCGAGAAAGATGGTTCCGCCGTCGGCTTGTTCGAAATCGCCTTTGCGCTGTTTGATGGCAGAGGTGAATGAGCCTTTTTCGTGACCGAAAAGCTGGCTTTCGATGAGCTCGGAAGGGATGGCAGCGCAGTTGACCTCGATGAAGGGATAGGAAGAGCGTTTGCTTTTTTCGTGGAGCCAATGCGCCACGAGTTCTTTGCCGGTTCCGTTGGCGCCCGTGATGAGAACACGAGCATCGGTTGGAGCCACGCGTTCGATCATGTCTTTGATGCGTTTGATAGCCATTGATTCGCCAATCATTTCCCAGTTTTTGCTGACTTTCTTTTTGAGAGCCTTGGTTTCGGTGATGAGTGTTGATTTGTCGAGGGCGTTTCGCAAGGTGATGAGCAAACGGTTGAGATCTAAAGGTTTCGCGATGAAATCGTAAGCGCCGAGTTTGATGGATTCGACTGCGGTGTCGATATTGCCGTGACCCGAGATCATGATGACCGGGGTGTCTGTTTTTAGCATTATGGCTTTCAACACCTCGATGCCGTCCATTTTCGGCATTTTGATGTCGCAAAGTATGACGTCGTATTTTTCTTTTTCGACGAACTGCAACCCTTCACTTCCGTCGCAGGCATCATCTACCTGGTATTTTTCGTATTCGAGAATTTCGCGTAGGGTGTTGCGGATGCTTTTTTCGTCGTCGATTACTAAGATCTTTGCCATTGTTTAGGGGTTTAGCGGTTTAGCAGTTTAGCAGTTTAGACTATTAGATTTTAGGTTTAAGATTGAGAGTTTAAACTGTCGATTTTTTTCTTCTGAATTCTTACTTCTGAATTCTTATTATCCTTTTAGTTTGCGGTATTTGATTCTGCCCGGCCCCACATCGCCCAAGCGTTTCTTTTTGTTTTCTTCGTATTCGGAATAGGAGCCTTCGAAAAAGTATACCTGAGAGTCGCCCTCGAAAGCGAGAATATGGGTTGCGATGCGGTCGAGAAACCAACGGTCGTGGGAAATTACGACGGCACAACCGGCGAAATTTTCGAGACCTTCTTCCAAAGCGCGAAGGGTGTTTACATCGATATCGTTGGTAGGTTCATCGAGCAGGAGGACGTTGGCTTCCTGTTTGAGCGTGAGCGCCAGATGCAAGCGGTTGCGCTCGCCACCCGACAACACACCGGCTTTTTTGCCCTGGTCGGTGCCGCTGAAGTTGAAACGCGACACATAGGCCCTTGAGTTCATGGTGCGGTTGCCAAGTATGATGTTATCGAGGCCATCGGAAATTATTTCCCAAACGTTTTTTTCGGGATCGATCTCAACATGGGCCTGGTCGACATAGGCTATTTTAACGGTTTCGCCAATTTTAAAGGTTCCGGAATCGGGCTTTTCCAAGCCCATCATCATGCGGAAGAGCGTGGTTTTGCCGGCGCCGTTCGGACCTATAACACCGACGATACCTCCCGGAGGAAGCATGAAGGATAGGTTTTCGTACAAGAGTTTATCGCCATAAGCCTTGGAAACTTTTTGAGCATCGATGACCACATCGCCCAAACGAGGGCCGTTGGGGATAAATATCTCGAGTTTTTCTTCTTTTTGTTTTACATCTTCGTTCAACATGCTTTCGTAGGAATTCAAACGTGCCTTGCCTTTGGCATGACGTGCTTTGGGCGCCATGCGAACCCATTCGAGTTCGCGGGCGAGGGTTTTGGCACGTTTGCTTTCGGTTTTTTCTTCCTGCTGCAGGCGTTTGGTTTTTTGTTCGAGCCACGAAGTATAGTTTCCTTTCCAGGGAATACCTTCGCCGCGGTCGAGTTCGAGAATCCAACCGGCAACATTATCGAGAAAATAGCGGTCGTGGGTAACAGCAATCACGGTTCCTTTATACTGCTGCAAATGATGTTCGAGCCATTCGACCGATTCGGCATCCAAATGGTTGGTTGGCTCATCGAGCAGCAAAATGTCGGGCTCGGAAAGCAGGAGGCGGCACAAAGCCACCCGGCGACGCTCGCCACCGGAAAGATTTGCAATATTTACATCGCTTTCGGGACAGCGCAAGGCATCGAGGGCACGTTCGAGTTTGGTATCGAGTTCCCAGGCTTCGTGCTGGTCGAGCAATTCGGTGAGTTGCCCCTGACGGTCGATAAGCTTGCTCATTTCATCGTCGGTCATGGGTTCGGCAAACTTGTTATTCACTTCTTCGTATTCTTTCAGCATGTCGACAATGGGCTGAACGCCTTCCTGAACGATCTCTTTAACGGTTTTTGAATTATCGAGTTTGGGTTCCTGTTCGAGATAACCAACGGAATAGCCGGGCGAAAAAACCACTTCGCCGTTGAAAGAGGTTTCGATGCCTGCAATGATCTTAAGCAGGGTTGATTTACCGGAACCGTTGAGACCGATGACCCCAATTTTGGCACCATAATAAAATGAGAGATAAATATCTTTGAGAACCTGTTTGTTTGGCGGATACGTCTTGCTGACGTTCACCATCGAGAAAATTATTTTTTTATCGTCGGCCATTATTTGAGAATATGATTAGCGCCCTTCGACTACGCTCAGGGTAAAATTAGTAATTTGTGATTTGTGATTTTACAAAATTAAACAATTTTGGCGGGATTATCCTATTCGGTATTTTTATAAAGAGTAAACAGATGAAAGAATTCTTTCAGCATAAAACACGCAAAATTAAAGCACTCCGGGCATCTATTTGGCCATGTTTTTGAAATCATCACTCAGAAAAGCATCGGGGTTGGAAGAGCTGATCTTGTGATTATCGAAATACAAAGGTTTCCCTTCTTTGGCTGTGACGATAAATTTCCAGCACGACGAACCGTCGCCGGCAGTTCCTTCAGGACCCACTTTGTGGAGGAATGCAACTTTAGGATCGTTTTCGCTGATAGCTTTGGTAATTTCTTCTTCGGTAACAATCTTGACCGGATAGGGATAAAAGTTTTTGATCTTGGCAAGAGTCTTCACATCAGGAGCCAAATCCGATTCCAAGAACCAGAGTTCATAGTTCTTTAAATCCGAAGAATTTTCTTTCACCACTTGCTGTATGTCTTTTCCCGGATTTTTTTGCGAATAATCGATATAATACTGGATGAATTTTATTAGGACCGGGAGTTTGTATTCATATGTATCTTCATCTACTTCAGCGTAAGCAACCGGCACGATACACAAATCGGGCAATTTGTTCAGGTTTTTTGAAGCATCGCCCATCACCAAATTGAGAATCGTATAATCGAATGCATCATCACCCTGCGAACCTTCCGACTTGAATAATGATGTTTTTGTTTTTCCGAACCGTGCCTGCGACATAAACATGAAGGAATTTTTCGGGTCGCCCATGTTTTTTTCAAATTCATCGTTGCTGATAATTTCAAAAGGAGTCACCTTCCAGATATTTTTTAACTGAGCCGAAACAAATCCGTTGAAAACCGAAAAGGGATCATCCTCAAGCACAACATAAGTTTTGGAATGCAAAAATTTTTCAACTTCTTCCTTACTGATAGCCTTCACTTGAGCTTGTAGTATTTGAAAGGAAAAGAGCATTAAAACAGAAATTATTATGATTTTTTTCATGATACCATTTTTAAAGAAACGACATTTTGCGGGCAAATTGTATTCCAAAAGAATAAATTTTCCTATTCTGGAATGTTATTAGACCTCAAAAATACTTTTTTTCAATTTCGATTCCGTAAAAAATCTTAATTTTGAACAAAGCAAAACCTTCATGCTTATCAATATCATAAACTGGCTTGAAAATCATCAATTGCCTTGTCTTTACGAAAAGTTATTTGGCATTGAATGTCCGGGATGCGGAACACAAAGAGCCATTATTGAGCTTTTACGAGGTAATTTTCAGGAAAGTTTTCATGCCTGGCCACCCCTCTTACCCGTGATGTTTATGATGGTCTATTTACTGCTATTTTTGAAATTCAGATTTAAAAACGGGATAACAGTTTTGAAAATAACATTTATAATTAATGCTTCGCTGATAACAATTAACTACATTTATAGATTAATTTTGCACTTAACTTAAGACTTTAATATTAAACAAATATACTATGGAAGAAATACAAGATCAACAGTTTCACAGAACAGTACTGCGTCAGAAAATGGTTCCTCATGCCATAACGGCAATGGTGTTTGGTATCGTATCAATTGCTGTAATGTGCTATTTTGGATGGGTTGCTGCCATCGTTGCCCTTGTTTTGAGGAATAAGGCCATGAAAATATATAACGAGAATCCCCCTGATTATAAAGATGCATCATTAAAAATGCTCAACGCGGCTAAAATCTGCGGTATAATCGGTTTGATTGTTTCAATTGTTACTACAGTATTTTACATCCTGTATATCGTTTTTATCGTAGCAATGACGACCCATACTTCCCATCCTTATTATTACTAACCGATAGATAATGAAAATTCTTGCTGTCAGCCAAATAAAAGAAGCCGATGCATTTACGATCGCAAATGAGCCCATTGCCTCAATCGATTTGATGGAACGTGCGGCAAATAATTGCTTTTCATGGATCCAAAGAAATATCGGCAGAAATAAGTCCTACAAAATATTTTGCGGCACCGGAAATAATGGCGGAGACGGATTAGCGATAGCCCGTATGATGGCAGGCAAAAATATTAGTGTCGAGACATTTGTTGTGCGGTTCAGCGAAAAAAGTTCCGACGATTTTGCCACTAATTACAAAGAATTAATAAAACTTAAAAAAATTAAGGTCACGGATATTAATACGGCATCCGACCTTCCCGAAATCAAGGAGTCCGATATTATTATCGATGCTGTTTTTGGCTCGGGATTATCGAAACCTGTGAGTCAAGGTATAGCCGCTGAAGTCATCAAGCATATCAATAAAAGCAAAGCCACGGTTGTTGCTATCGACATACCGTCAGGACTTTTCGGGGAAGATAATTCGGAAAATAGTGGTGAAATAATTCAGGCTAATCACACGCTGACATTCCAATTTCCAAAACTTGCTTTTTTGTTTGCAGGAAATGAAAAATTTGTCGGGTCGTGGCAAATATTGCCAATAGGTTTACATCCGAAATTCATTCAGGATGTTATTACAAAGAATTATTTTGTTGAAGCAGAAGATTGCAAAAATATTCTGAAGCCGCGAAACAGGTTTTCTCATAAAGGAACCTACGGACATGCATTGTTGGTTTGTGGTTCGTACGGTAAAATGGGAGCAGCTGTATTGGCAGCAAAAGCATGCATTAAATCAGGAGCAGGATTGGTTAGCGCGCACATTCCTGAATGCGGATACATGGTGATGCAGACTGCAGCACCTGAAATTATGTGTCAGGTAGATAGTGATAAAAATATTTTTTCTGATAATCTGGATATCTCTGTTTATAATTCTGTTGGTGTTGGTTCGGGAATAGGAACAGATGAAAAAACTCAGAAAGCATTGAAATTGCTGATACAGAATTCGGGGAATCCGATGGTTTTCGATGCCGATGCCATCAATATACTTGCCGAAAACAAAACATGGATATCATTTGTTCCGAAAAACTCAATCTTTACGCCTCATCCAAAAGAATTCGAACGATTGGTGGGTAAAAGCACAAACGAATTTGAACGACAAAATCTACAAATTGAGTTTTCTAAGAAATATGGTGTTTACATCGTATTAAAAGGAGCTTTCACCTGCGTCAGCACTCCTGCAGGAGATTGTTATTTCAATTCATCAGGTAATCCGGGAATGGCAACTGCCGGAAGCGGCGATTTACTGACAGGCATCCTCACAGGATTATTGGCGCAAGGCTACACTGCTTTCGAAACTTGTATTCTGGGTGTATTTGTACACGGACTTGCCGGAGATTGCTCGGCTAAAATGCAGGGCTATGAAGCCACAACAGCCATTGAGATCATCAATATGCTGGGGAAAGCTTTTAAAAAACTGTATTCTTAACCAAGCAACAATTCACTGATCTTTTTCCGCGTTCGCGGTCTTGCAGCTCTTATTTGAAGATTTTCAGGCAGGCTCGCCGTTTCACCGGGAAATCCTATTGCTGCAATAGAGATAATAGTATAATCATCCGAAACCTCAAAATTTCTGCGTGCCAATTCATGATCAAAACCAGCCATCTGATGCACGTATACGCCCGACTCCAAGGCGGAAATAATGAAATTCTCCATAGCCATTCCAGTATCAAATTGATGATAGGGGTTTGGATTAGCATTATGCGTAAAGGTTTTTTTTGCCATTACAAGCATCAGCACTGCAGCTTTCTGTGCCCATTCGTTGTTTCCTTCGACCATAGTGGTTCGGATTTTCTCGAAACGTTCTGTATCTATTTTATGAGCATAAATAAATCGCCAGGGTTGCTCATTAAAAGCTGATGGAGCCCATCGGGCCGCTTCAAAAAATTTTATTATTTTTTCTTCTTCAACATTTTTGTTAGAAAAAGCTAACGGGCTAAACCGTTTATTAATTAAATCAGTTGCATTTAAATCATTCATTTTTTATAGTCTATCGATTTTCAAAGATACTTCCTTTTTCCTGCATCCATTCCATTATTTTCTTTCGTAATTTCCAGCATGTCATCTGCCGGATACATTCATCCTTGGAAATCTTATACGCCGAAATCTGCGGATTACAGCAAATAGAGAACAATATTCTGAATGCATCGGTTATTGGTAGTTTGCAATTATGAAATAAGGTATGTGCTGTAACCGATTCTTCGTGTTTGCATCTTGTGCAACGTCGTGAAAACGGTTTTTTGCCGCTGCAATAATTCGTGTTGCCACACTTGTTACAAACAAATCCCTTGCTCCATTTTCCTTCTTCCAGAAAACGATAACAACTATCAGCATCCCCATATTTTGAAAAGAATTCTTCAGGTTTTATTCCTTCAAAAACTTTGTTCATGATATTTTTTTATGCAAATTTATAAAAAATAAGTGATACTAATGCGATATTAAAATAAAATGTTGTATCTTTGCAAAAAAATCAGATGATGAAGAAACTCTTTTTACTGTTACTAATATCTATAGTGTTTGTTTCTTGCAATAATTCAGGCAATACAAATAAGGATGCTGCTGCCAATACGAATCAATCCGGAGCTGTTGTGGTTAAACCAGAACATTTGAACGAAGATGCTTTTCGAAAAAAAGTTTTTGATTATACCTCGGGTAAAGAATGGAAATATATTGGTGACAAGCCTTGCATTATTGATTTTTATGCCGATTGGTGCTCACCTTGTCGCCGTCTTGGACCTGTTTTAGAAGAGCTGGCTCAGGAATACAAAGACCAGATCTATGTTTATAAAGTGAACACCGACCAGAATCCTAATGTTTCGGCATATTTTTCAATTCAAAGTATACCGGCTGTATTTTTCTGTCCAATGAACGATAAACCACAAGTGATGGTGGGACTCTATCAAAAAGAAGATTATGTAAAAATAATAAATGATCTGCTATTGAAACCTACTGGCAAATAAGTGTCTGGCGGTTTAGTAAAAGTAATTCTAAAAATCTAAAATCAAATAATATGGAACACTTAACTAAGGAAACCTTTAAAGAGAAAGTTTTCGATTTTGAAACTGAAAAAGAATGGAAATTCAAAGGAGAATTACCGTGTGTGATCGATTTTTATGCCGATTGGTGCGGTCCCTGCAAAATGGTAGCTCCCATCATGGAAGAGTTATCGAAAGATTTTGCCGGCAAGGTCAATATCTATAAAGTTGATACCGAAGCAGAGCAAGAGCTTGCTGCTATTTTTGGCATCAGAAGCATTCCCAGCATTTTATTCTGTCCGCTTGGAGCTGAACCACAAATGTCGGCAGGTGCTATGCCAAAGCCTCAGTTTGCGCAAGCAATCAACGATATCTTATTGAAGTAATATTCTTGATTTATTGAAGCGGCTGCACAGAAATGTGCGGCCGTTTTTATTACACTATCTGACCGTCTTTCATCACCAGTTTGCGGTCCGACATGGCAGCAAATTCTTCATTATGTGTAACTATTACAAATGTCTGGTTGAATTTTTCGCGCAGATCAAAAAAGAGTTTATGCAATTCATGTGCATTAGCCGAATCCAGATTGCCTGAAGGTTCGTCAGCTAAGATCACATCAGGGTTATTGATCAGTGCACGTGCCACTGCCACCCGTTGCTGTTCCCCGCCTGATAGTTGCGATGGTTTGTGAGTCAGCCGGTCGTGCAAACCCAAAAAATTGAGTATCTCTCCTGCACTATGCTCAGCTTCTTTTTTCGAAACTTTTGCTATAAATGCAGGAATGCAGACATTTTCTAAAGCCGTAAACTCAGGAAGCAGATGATGGAACTGAAACACGAAACCGATATGTTTGTTACGAAACGCAGCCAGTTTTTTTTCGTTCATCTTCTGTATCTGCGTATTGTTTATTTCTATCGTGCCAGCATCAGGCCTGTCAAGTGTACCAATGATATGCAGCAAGGTAGTCTTTCCTGCTCCCGAAGCACCCACTATAGAAACAATTTCACCACGCCCGATCTCTAAATTGATGCCTTTAAGCACCTGAAGCGTATTATACGATTTTTGTATGTTCTTAACTTTTATCATACTCATTTCTTACTTTTTCTTTTTTGCAGCCCATCGTCTGATGTTCTGGTAATCCAGATAATAAATAACTTTTACAGAAAGCGAATTGAGTTGCTTCTCCGCAAAAATTTTCCCAAAGTTATCAAAATATGAAGGGTTCACGATATTTTTTTCATCCGAAATATAATTTTTATACGCAACATTCAGGCTGCTGCCGGGTGCAAACTCCCAATAGAACAACAGATCAATATTGAAAACGTTGTAATTGAAATTGTAGGGAGTGAAATCCGTTACCGATGTATTTCCTACCAATTCTCCGTCATTATTCAGGTAAAATAATTGGTCATAAACCCCATCCGACCAATAGTGACGTACTGCAATACTTAGCGACAAATTGTTCCTGAAAATATAACGCGCCGTGAGTTGGTTTTCCACCACATTCACATCTCTTTGCCCAAAAAGTATGTTATTCAAGTCATCAATATCTGCAAAGCCGATAGCGTTGATGTCTCTCGAATATTTCGAAGAAATGTTGAACATAAAATGATTGCTGCACCTCACAATAGGCGATAGCACTGCCGAAAAATACGTCGCATTCTTAAACATTTTCCTGTAAAACTCACCCTGAAAATCCAGCGAGACCCTTCTCCTGTAATCCGAAGAAAATCCTCCTGTAAAATAATAAAATTCATCATTCACATAAAACCTGCCCGGCATTCTGGGTTCATAAAAATCGTTGTTTTTCAAGGGCTGCACTGTAATGCCCTCCCAAATCGTAAGATATTTTTTTGTAGTAAAATTATTCGAAAGTCCCACCGTAAAATTCTCCACATATTTCGTCAAAAAGTTTTCCATATAATCCACCTGAAACGAGGTCGACATATTTTTAATATTCCCAAAAGGTTTATAAATATTATAATACACAACCACTCCGTTGTCGGTTTGGTTGTTTGTTAGTGTAAGACCCAGATCGTTGGCATCCCACTTTTGGTTCATTTCAGTTCGGTAAATCGTGAACTGAAATTTTCCGCTGATCTTGTTGAACGAAACAGAATACTTATAGCCCATCGTATCCGAATAATTTGTGCTTGTCGAATCAAAGCGATGAAACTTCTGGCTTAAAGCAGCGGTGCCGCTAAACTGAAACCTGTTTTTTTTGTCATCTAATTTCAGACCCAACAGCGAAACATTGCTATCATCAAAACCTTTGGTGCGTATAGTATTGGAGTTCACAAAATAGATCTTCGAATTGTTTTTCAGTATCTGGTCGAACACAAAAATATTATAATTCGTTAGCGGTTCTGTTAGTATACGTCTCCGATGCCCCGCTGAATCACTTATCGTAGCATACATATCGTTCGTGATTGCATTAAAAATGCCTATCGCCGTTCCGTTTTTGTTCCGTCCTGAAAACTTTATGGCATTGATCAGTTTGGCTTGTTCCGGATTTTTCTCCACAAATTCGTTCGCTCCTACCGAGTCATACACGTTGTTGTAGTCCATGGGCTGCCGGCCAATCCTGCGCGTATAAAACAAGTTGCCTTCCTTAAACAGATCGATTGCTTCATTAAAAAACGGACGGTAATCCGTATAAACCGTTTCAAAGGCCGAAAGATTCTTCACCTGATAGTCTGAATGAACCTGACTGAAATCGGGCAAAAGAGTCACATCTAACGTAAAACTCTCGTTGATGCCGTATTTCAGATCCATACCTCCGCTGATCGATCCCGACAAATTCTTCTCTCCTTTCGTATTATACGGATAATGGTCTCCCGAGAGCGAAATAAATGGAGTGAGCGAAAGACGAAGCGGCGATTGAATATTGCTGATACCTTCCAGTTTACCCCAATCGGCCAGAATATTTCCCGAACCCTTAGCTTCAGTTGCCCACAAATCTCTTTCGCGATTGCGCCTTATATGTCTTGCCAACTGCAAACCCCAAACCTGATCTTTCACTTTTGCAAATCGGATGGCCGAATAATTAATTTTCATCTCGCACGTCCAGCCATTTTTTAGTCGTTTCACTGCGCTCTGCCAAACCCCGTTATAGCTTGCATCGTTCGTCCTATAATCCATTTGAACTCCCGAAGCAAACACCAAAAATGCGTATGCATCCGATTGCAGGTTGTATGTGTCGAACTCCACCCCAAACATATCCGCATTCGGCTCATCATCGCGGTTGCCCAACTCGGTCATGATACTGTCAGGGGCTGTATCAAACATCATTGCACCTATATAAATTGCATCATCGTCAAAGCAAATTCTGACCTCGGTTTTCTGAGTTGTAGCAGCTTTATAATGCGGGTCGTCCTGAATAAAATCAGTTATGGGTACACACTTCTTCCAGCATGAATCGTTCAACATGCCATCGATCTTAGGAGGAATGCTTAAGCGGACCGCCATAGCTTTTTTGGTTTGAGCCATAGTGAATGAGGCTCCGCAGAACAACAACAAAAAAAATATAGCGATGTTTTTAAACATAAATTAAGTTGTGCGAAATTAACACTTTTTGATGCTTGGATATATGACGAGTGAATTTCTTTTTTGTTGCATTATTTATGAATTAATAAACTCCCAACCATAAACTTTTAAATAATAGCTTAAGGTACATGTAACTATACCATTTGTCAATTTAACATAGAAAAACACCCCTATTTAAAATTTCTTTGCCCTATATTTTATTTTTTATCTAAATTTGAAACCTCACAGAAAAAAGAAACAAAATGAATTTGCACGAATTTCAGGCCAAAGAGATCCTCAAGCATTTCAATGTAAATGTACCTCAGGGTATTATTGCCGTCACTCCCGACGAAGCCAAAGATGCAGCTTATATTATCAATGCCGGTTCAGGCTCCGAAAAGTTTGCTGTAAAAGCCCAGATACATGCAGGTGGACGCGGCAAAGGAGGCGGAGTAAAAATTGCAAAATCCTATCAGGAGGTTTACGACTATGCAAAGCAAATTCTCGGCATGATGCTCATCACTCCGCAAACCAAAGCCGAAGGTAAAAAAGTACATAAGGTACTCGTTGAACAAAATATTTATTACGAAGGACCATCACCTATAAAGGAATTTTATATCAGTATATTGCTGAACCGCCCCACAGGAAGGAATATTATCATGTATTCTCCGCGTGGAGGTATGGACATTGAAAAGGTTGCCGAAGAAACCCCTGAGCAGATTTTTAAAGAAGAGATACATCCTGCCTTGGGCATACAAACTTTTCAGTGCCGCCGCATTGCCTTCAATCTGGGATTGGAAGGCGAAGCATATAAAAATATGCTGCCCTTTATCGAAAACCTTTATAACGCTTATATCGGTTCCGATGCATCCCTGCTCGAGATCAACCCTGTAATAAAAGCCGCCGACAACAAAATATTTGCAGCCGATGCCAAAGTGGTTGTCGATAATAATGCACTGTTCCGCCACCCCAACATAGCTAACATGCGGGATATCTATGAAGAAGACCCTACTGAAGTGGAAGCCGGAAAGTTTGGTTTGAATTTCGTAAAACTCGATGGCAATGTAGGCTGCATGGTGAACGGAGCCGGATTAGCCATGGCAACCATGGATATCATTAAACTTTCAGGGGGTGCACCTGCTAATTTTCTGGATGTGGGAGGTACAGCCAATGCCAAACGAGTGGAAGAAGCTTTCCGGATCATTTTGACCGATACAAACGTGAAAGCCATACTGGTCAATATATTTGGAGGTATTGTTCGCTGCGACAGAGTGGCGCAGGGTATCGTAGATGCCTATCACGAGATAGGTGAAATACCCGTTCCGATCATTGTTCGTTTGCAAGGCACCAATGCCATCGAAGCAAAAAATATTATCGACCAATCGGGTTTGAAAGTTTATTCGGCCATCGACCTGAAGGATGCTGCTGATCTGGTGACAGATCTTTTAAAGAATTAGTATTAATATCTGTGATTTACGAATTGTGATTGGCGATTGGTGCTTCTCAATCAAGTTCCGCTATAATTTGAATTATTTATCCAGTTGTGAATATACCGAATTCTGACTCTTGAATTCAGGTACTATCTCTTTCATCTTTTTAACCAGAAGCATGTTATCGTGCAAACTGAGCAACGATATTAATTCATCTACCAAAGCAGCCACCTGCTGAAAATCCGGTGTATCTACTTTAGCGATCATGATTTGAGGGTTATGCGTAGGCAGGGTATTTTCTGTATCGTTCAATAATTCTTCATAGAGTTTCTCGCCGGGACGCAGCCCGGTGTAGGCTATCTGAATGTCTTTGCCCAAAGTAAGGCGTGATAGTTTTATCATCTTCTTTGCCAGATCCAATATCTTAACCGATTTGCCCATATCAAAGATCATGATCTCACCTCCGTTGCCAAAAGCCCCTGCTTCGAGCACCAGTTGGCTGGCTTCGGGTATGGTCATAAAATAGCGGGTAACTTCTGCATCGGTAATAGTTACAGGTCCGCCTTTTTCGATCTGTTCGCGAAACAAGGGTATCACCGATCCGTTCGATCCCAACACATTGCCAAACCTCGTGGTGATAAAGCGTGTTTTGTTCTTTTGGTTCAGCGATTGGGTGTACATTTCTGCTATGCGTTTGCTGGCGCCCATCACATTGGTAGGATTCACTGCTTTGTCGGTCGACACCATCACAAACTTATCCACACCATATTCTACAGCCAGATCAGCAATGGTTTTGGTACCTTCTATATTGGTATGAATTGCTTCCACAGGATTATTCTCCATCATCGGCACATGCTTATAAGCTGCAGCATGATAAATGATCTGCGGACTAAAGAATTCGATGATCTTCCGCATCCTTACCTTGTTGGTTACATCGCATACAATAACCTCGAAATCCACTTTTTTGAACGACTCTTTCAGTTCAAGTTCCAGATGATATAAAGGCGATTCGGCCTGATCGATCAAAATGATCCTGGCGGGCGAAAAACTTGCGATCTGTCTCACCAACTCACTGCCAATGGAACCCGCTGCTCCGGTAACCATCACACATTTGCCTAATATATCATGACTGATGCGTTTCTCATCCAGCTTAATTTCTTCACGTTCCAGCAGGTCTTCGATATTAATCTTTTTGATCTGCTTAAAGCTCAGTTCTCCGTTTATCCATTTCCGCACGGGTGGCACGTTCAGCACTTTGGTGTTGTATGTCAGGCATTGTTCAATGATCTCTTGTTTTTTGGCCGGCTTGATATTTTGAATCGAAATAATAAGATGCTCTATCGTGTTGGTTTGCAATAATTTTTCAAGTTTGTCGGCACTGTATATCGTAACGTCTTCTATTTTCATACCGGTCTTTTTAGGATCGTCGTCAATAAAAGCCAATACTTTATATTTGGTTCCCGCATCGCGGTCAAGCGAACGCTTGGCAATAACACCGCTTTCGCCTGCTCCGTATATCAATACATTCGTTTTATTCTTCGAAGGGTTGTTCATCTCCATATAGGTGATCTTGACCAAAATACGAAATGCAACCAAAACAAATGTTGTTGTTATAAAATCGATAATGATGATAGAAATGGGAATAAAATTCCCGATTTGGAGTACGTAATCTGTAAGCACATCAGTTAAAACAAAAAACACCGTTCCCGCTATAGACACAATAACGATGCGAATTGCATCGCCTGTGCTGGTATATTGTATAATTCCTTTATAAGTTTTTGCAATTATAAATGTAAGACCCCGAAAGCAAACCACAAACGCCAGTACTTTTGGCAAGGCGGCAAGGTCTTTGGCAGGCAGATCGAAATTAAAGCGCAGGCAATATGCTAGCACTATCGAACAGGCACATATCAACAGGTCAATAAAATAAATTAACCAACGCGGAAGATTTAATTTTGTTGACGGCATAATGTTCTTTTAAAAAAGAGTTCAAAGATAAAACTAAATTTTTTGTTACAACTCAATTTCTTTAAGTCTGTTTCAAGCACAGATTATTATTTGATTATAATGGTTCATGCAACGAATGCAGAACATCGCAAATTGAAATAATCCCAATGATATCCGGAGTTTTAACACTTATCAATAATTTTTTCTGTCATTATCCCGAACCATACCTTATTAATTTATATTTTTGTCAAGTTTGCCGGCCGGTTTTTTGTGCCGCAACGTAATTTATCCATTTATTATAACATCTTTAAAAACATAAGAGAATGAAAAGTACAGCATTTCGTAGTATTCACGAGGCAAACGGCGCCAAAATGGTTGAGTTTGCCGGTTTTTATATGCCCATTCAATACGAAGGATTGATCATTGAGCACGAAACGGTTCGCAAAGCATTAGGAGTTTTCGATGTTTCGCACATGGGCGAATTCTGGGTTGAAGGACCCAAAGCGCTCGACTTTGTGCAATATGTTACCTCCAACGACGCCTCCAAACTCTGGGACGGTAAAGTTCAGTATTCATGCTACCCCAACGGCAAAGGCGGCATTGTCGACGACCTGCTGGTATATCGTTTCGGACCCGAAAAGTTCTTACTGGTTGTTAATGCAGCCAACATCGACAAGGACTGGGCCTGGGTGAACCAGAACAACAAATTTGGTGTAAAACTTACCAATGCATCCGACGAAACTTCACAACTGGCCATTCAGGGTCCGCTGGCATTGAAAGCCATGCAGAAACTAACCGACACCACCGTGACGGATATGGAATATTATACCTTTAAAGTGTTGAAATTTGCAGGTGTGGATGATGTTTTGTTTTCTACCACAGGTTACACCGGTTCGGGCGGATGCGAGATCTATTTCCCTAACAAATATGCCGACCTGATGTGGAAAGCAGTGATGGATGCCGGTAAAGAATACGGAATAAAACCTATCGGTTTGGCAGCACGCGACACCCTGCGCCTCGAAATGGGATTCTGTTTGTACGGAAACGATATCAACGACACCACCTCTCCTATCGAAGCCGGTTTGGGATGGATCACCAAATTCACCGACGAAAAGAATTTTATTGATAAAGAACTCAACCTGAAACATAAGAACGAAGGTGTAAGTCGCAAACTGGTAGGTTTCGAAATGATCGACCGCGGCATACCACGTCATTATTACGAAATTTGCGATGCCGATGGCAACAAGATAGGCGAAGTAACCTCAGGAACCATGGCTCCTTCACTTCAAATAAACATCGGTATGGGTTATGTAAAAACAGCTTATTCGAAAGTTGATACCGAAATCTATATCAAGATACGCGATAAACTTATCAAAGCTAAAGTGGTGAAATTCCCGTTCTATAAAGGATAAACTATAATCCATTTTTCTAAAAAAAGCCGTCCGCAAGGATGGCTTTTTTTATTTCAGCCAGAATATGCATTCAATACAAAATTTTATTTGACTTCTATATTGTTTTTATCTTAACTTTGTTATCATAATTTTCGTTTAACGGTTCATATTGTATAACTAAAGTGTAATAAAATGAAAACAAAAACCATTATCCTTTTCTTCACAATGTTATTTATAGCTTGTGGTGCTTTTGCTCAAAACGATCTGCAGGATGTAGTTTACCTGAAGAACGGCGGCATCACCCGCGGAACCCTCATCGAACTGGTACCCGACCAGCACATAAAAATTCAAACGGTAGATGGCAATGTGTTCGTGTATCAGATGAGCGAAATTGAAAAATATGTGAAAGAACCTGCCTACAGACCACAGCCTCAATCAATGCATTACGTTGCAAAAGACACCACCGGAATGAAACGTGGATATTACGGGGTAATAGAGTCGGGATTGGGAGTGAGTTTTGGATATAATACCAGCATACTGTGTACAAAGCTAAACATCATAAGCGGATACAGAGTGAATCCGTGGTTTGCTGTTGGCGGTGGTTGGGGAATACGGATCAACCCGGGCAACGAAATGTATATGCCTGTATTTATTGATGTGCGAACCAATTTTTTCAACAAACGTTCATCACCTTATATTTCACTCGATGCCGGCTATGGATTATGCCCATCGAATCATAGAATAAGCGGTTTTATGCTGTCGCCCACTTTTGGTGTGAGCGTTAAACTCAAACCAAATTTTGCTATCAATTTGGGATTAAATTATGAAATGCAGCACTTTGACCATCCTTATTCCAGTTATTGGGAGTCATACTTAACAAACGAAACCCGCTATCAACACACCATAAGTTTTTTGTTTGGGGTTTGTTTTTAGCCCATTTCATTTTGGCAAATTCTTAGTTATACCTTTCATCTTTTCCGTTAATTCCAAGCGATTATTTTTTTCGGCGAAATCTGAGATATATTGAAGCACTTTTATGGCTTCATCCAGATCATCTTTCACAGTTTGCCGGCTCTTATTATCAAGCGAATTATAGTATTTCATTTTCTCTTCATAGATATCTGCAATACGTTCCAAAATAATGTCGCCTTTTTTTAGTTCCCCGCTGTTAATATAAAGTGTACCATAATTCAGGATGTACTTATCAAACGCTATCAAAGAATCCGGCACTATTTCCAGTCCTTTATTCAAAAATGCAATGGCCCTGTTTGTATCTCCATCTGTCAATAAGGCCACAGCCAACTTGGCATAAAGAATACGATACCAAACAAACATATCACGGGTAAAATTATCGCTTCCGGTATGTTTGTCAATTTGAGTACCGTATTTAAATACGTTCATTAACAGATCATACGATCGTTCTTTCAGCACATCTCCCCCTGGCAAACTATCCCGTTTGACCGGCATAAAACGGTAAACTATCCCTTCCAGATAACAGTATTTTTCAACATCAAGAAAATCCATCAGGCTAGATGGACTTGCAAAACAGATAGGGCGCTCCCAGTGGTTGGAAGCAATAATATCGAGCAACAGCAGGTCATTTTTGTATAGATTCTCTTCATTCACTTTCCAAAAAACGGTGTCACACAAACGGCTTCTCATCGATGCAGGAATCATGTTCTTTTTTATCAAAGCTTCTTTATCAGCAGTCAAAAAGAAATTCTTGCTTGGGTAATAACTTATATATTTCCCGTTTGCCATCATCAATTTACTTGCTATATCATCGCTGTTAACCGAATCAATAAATGTTTTTACATTTAAACTTTTCACCGATGGGTTTTGTGAATATTCAACCCACTCGTTGCTCCCGGTTTTATATTTATTAAAAGGTATGGTCGTTAATACTGGTTCCGAGAGATTGTGTTTAAGGTATAATTGCGCGATATACCACTCGGAGAATGCCAGAGTGAAATTTAAAACCCTCACGTCTGTTCTGTATCCTTCAGCTTCCTGCACATACAAGACGGGGTAGGTATCGTTATCACCGTTCGTTATCAGAATAGCATTGGGCGGACAAGAGTTCAGATAATTTTTTGCAATGTTAATTGCTGCATCGTTATAAAGGCCGGGAATCATAAACTCTTTGGCCAGCTTATCTTCTTTAATACTTACAAGATTCATCCATGCATCAACATAATCGTTCGATAATTTCTCAGGAGCATAACCCACGATGGTTTGAAAATACGGATTGCGCTCGGCTAACTCTTTAATTGTTGCAATACATTTTTTTTCAAAGAACACATAATTATCAACTTGTTCCTTGCTTGCTTTTTCATATCCGAGAATTTTCTTTTTTTGTGTATGATACATGTACTGACCGCGCAAAAATGCTTCGGCATAATTAGTATACGCCCTTCCCAGCCCGTAAAGTACCGAATCCGGCAAATTCCTGTTCTTCCCAAAAGCACTTATCACATCCCGATCCCAGCCATTATAACCATAATAGGGATTAAATCTCCAGTCGTCAGAATTACAACTTGCCAGATAGGCTCTTATATAACTGCTATCGGTTTTGCCTTTTGTATAGTGGGTAAGAGGAATAAACTTAGCGGTTTCAAGATCCCAGAACTTTTCAACATCACGACCAACAAACTCATCCGTCTCATATACTGATTTCGAAGCATACCAGCCATCAGGTTTTCGGCATAATTCTATATTATCATCAACTTTATTATAATGGTTAAAAAAGTAATTGGCAGCATCATATAATGAAGGATACTTTTTTAATATCGCAGGATCGGTCTTTAAATATGTAATATCACTATCCTGCGCACGACACCATAGTGCGCAAAAACAAATTAAAATAACGATTCCGGCTCTTTTCATGTAATGGTTTTTTTTATTTTTCCAAGTCGTAGTACGACTTGAAGTCGTGCTACGACTACTATTTAAAATCCTTTCAACGAAACTTCAATAAAAGGCTATTCTATTGCTTCGAATTTTTTATTGATCAATGATAGTAATACTGAGGCAGAGACTGCTGATGAAAGTGAGCTGCTGGCTTATTTTATCTATGATCTGTCCTATTGAAAAATTCTCTTTTCTATCTTTTTCAGTACAACAAGGTCATCAATTGTCTTTTTTAAATAGCTTACCATTTCTGGAATTTGTTCTTCATTTTCAATTATAAACTTAGCTAATTTTTCATAACGACCAATTGTCAAAACACCATCCGAGTCAACGGTCTCCCAATTTTTTAAATTTTTCTTTAATACATTAAACAAGTTATCTGTTTCTTTATACTTATCTGAAATTGTCAATTCAATTTCTGTTCCAATGTAAACTTCTTCATTAGACCACCAAAAGAATCCTATATTTACAAATGACTTAAATTTGCTTTTAACATCTACATAATGATAGGTAGCATAAGAAAATTCTCTTTCAATTTTAGTACTTCTTGATGATTGCTTAGCCAATCCGCAAATTTTATTTTCATAATATTCAGTGATCCCATCAATAACTTCATTCATTTTGCTTATTGTATCAGTTATTTTGGTTAATACGTTTAGGTCGGAATAATTAAAATTTTTTGAGTCTGCCATGTTTTCTTCTTTTAAAAATGATTTGAATTCGTTCGTTAATTGGGTGTTTTTTTTATCTATTATTTGAAAAATATCAGCCCACTTCATCAAGTGGAAAAGAACTGATTTGTCATATATTTCTTTTAAGTTGTAATATTTTGTTAGGTATACAAGATGTCTCTTTGTGATAGATTTACTTAGTAAAATCTTTTTATAGTCGTCCAGTTGGTTTGGTCTCTCAAAGTGTTCTATTTTACATTCAATTAAAATACAAGTTTTTTTTGTCGGAATATTTATTTCAATATCAGGTCTGCCAAACTCATAGCTTTTTTGTGTTTTGATAGTCGTTTCGCTGTCAGCCTGCAAGTCAAGTTTTTCAAGAAAGTTGTCACGAAATAATTTGTCTGCCTGTAAACAATTTGCGAAAATTTCTATTAAGAAATTTTCTTTGGAATTGGTGTTTTCTCTTTCCCTGTATGAATATATTTTACTAAAAACTGATTCTGTCATTTTTTTATAATTGATGTCGTTTCAAAAAGCAGCGTACTATTTAAAATCCTTTTTACAAAACTTGGTCAATTGGTGTAGTTACAAACTACAATTACAAAATGCGAAGCTTGAAACTTTGCATAACTTAAAATATTACCTGTTAACTTATTAATAAAGTTGAACAGTTTTCTGCCCATATTTGATATCAGTATAGTTGTCAGATATTTTTTTAATTACCAAATATTCAAATACTTCTAAAGACTTCCTGATTAGGGGAATAATAGTTTGAAAGTCGTTTGTATTCGATAATGAAATATGATATTCACTTTCTTTATTATGAACAATACAGCATCTTAATCCATAAATAAACTCTGCTACTTTGCGTATTGAACTTGGACTGAAACCATCAACAATTTTTTTGTCTCTTAAAAAAGTTATTTCATTCGCATTAGCCACTGGTGTCAATGCAGGCTTTATTATTGATACAAGGTCAGGTGTGAATATTTTCGAAAAATTTCTGATAAAAGATTCTTTTTCTCCCTTTTTCATACTTTCTGCTGAATTAATAAATTCTCTCACAAAAATTCTACTTGACCCAACGCGATTTACTAAATCAACTAAATAAACCCGATAGACTAAATATTCAAAAGTGTGATAAAGTCTTAAAAAACGATTCAAGATGTCTGGAGATTGATTTAGTTCGTTTATTACATCATAAATATCAAAATACTGTTCATAATCTTTAGTTGAATCAAAAGATAAACCTGGATAAATTAATGTTTTTGAATACTTTAGATCACTTTGAAGAAGTATCGACTTGGCATCATTTAAAAAAGACAAATAAATAAATGGGTAGTGTTTGTCTTCATCAAAAGGAATAGCTGACTTGTTAATTACTAGTCCTTTATTTAAATCTAGGTTTGAAATAATGTCGAAGAATTCATTTATAAAAACATTATTTACAATTGAGTAGCATCTTTCTAAATACTCTTCAATTTGCTTCCAAATTATTTCGAAATTTGGCTTTGATAAATCAATTATGTCGCCACTATCAAAAAGCGTTGATGACGATACAAATCCATAGTCAGTGTTTGAATATGCGAACCTTCTGTTTCTATTTTGAAATTTAGGTTGGGAAAAATCAATCTTTGTTGGATTTCCGATTATTGTGTAAGGTAAACTTAAAAATCCACCTTTATTATCTTTCCTTATTTGTTCAAGTGATTTTATGAATTTCTGAAAAATAGGAGGTGGGTTCAATAGTAATAACCATTGTAGCCCTTCTTCAAGATTATCATCAATATCAATAATATCAATTAGGTCTTGATCATTAAATCCCAAGTAAGTATTTAAAGATAGGATGACCTTTGATAAAAGTTCGTTACCTGTCATAGCTATCTATTTTTCTCTTATTTGATTAAATATTTCACTCCAAGTCAATTGCTTTTCTTCGAGCAATGATTGAGTATATTCCATTACAACTTTTCTAATGAAAGAACCAATATTTACCGACCTACTGGAAAGCACATTATATTCGTTCGTGAACTGAGTTAAGTTAAGTCCATTTTTTGTAATAGAATTATTCAACTTTTCGAAAACATCATTAGTTTGACTGAAAACATTTTCTGGGTCTTGGAGGTTAATTTTCCTACCAATTGCTGCGAATATACCGCTAAGAGAAGTATCCTTAGAAAACCATTCTTTCCCTTTCGCGTCATTTATAGAAATCAATTTATCCAGCTCAAATAACTTATTTAAAAACAAGTCTAGGTATTCTTTACTAAAAACTATATCATATACTTTCTCTGGTGTTTCTTCACTATCAATAAATTCGTTTTCAATTAATTTGTCAGTTGATACTCTTAGTGGTTTGCCTTCCACTAGCGATTGTAGAGCTACTATAACGGAAGAAAACATAAACTGACCTAATTCTCTGATTCCCCTTTTTATATCGTTAGCATTTATATTTTTTTCTCTAAAAAGTTGTATTGGGGTATCAGAATTATTTATTGTTTCAAAATAATGAAGAAATAACAGCTCAAATTGGTGGGTCTTTGATACAGATTTTTGTCCTGCATTTAAGAGTAGCATTTTTTGAATTACTTCTTTCTCATTTAACCCAGTCCAAATGGTAAAATAAACATCATAATTGCTAAATCTTGATGGTATTTTCTCTATTTCATTTGTTTCAATTAATGATTTTATTAAACGAGTTGACATGACTCCTGAATCAAAAAATAATGGATTTATTTCCTTCAACTCTTTTGCAAAAGTTCTATAATCAGATTTTGTCTTAGAATATTGCTTTGATGTGGCGAGATGAGCCCATAAGCGGAAAGACCGTTGAAGTCCATCTAAAATTTCAGTTTCAGACAAATCAAAAGAGACTTGATTATAATCTATTTCATTAAGTTTTGATTTTTTATATGTAAGTGTAATAGTAGGGATAGGGTCGCCTATCTGTATTGTTGAGTAGAGTTTGTCTAAATATTGATTTTTGACAATCCTTCTCTGAATTGCATACTCGTAGAAATCTATTTTCAAACCTTCTAAGTAATCTATTAATTTCCCTTTACATAGATACCAAGTCCTATGTTGGATTTCCTTTTTGTCTAGAATTTCTATTTCCATTTCGAATAGTTATTGATTTTTAGCTTGTAGGCAAAATTTGTATGAAACATTGATATAATTTTTATTCTACCTATTCAGTAGGTGCAATCCATGTATCCATTGGCCAAGTTTCCAAACTTCCCACAAAAATATTCTTTAGTTTCCAATCACATACAAATTTCACCTCAAATATATAAATTTATTCGATTGAAAATTATTTTTTCAAAAAAAATCATATTATTTTCTCAAAAAAAAACAACGATTAAAGCTTTAAAAAACATAAAAGTCAAATTGAAAACAACGATTATCAAAATCTGAACAATGGATTACAAAATCTGAACAACGACAATCAAAATTATGACTATGGATGACAAAAATATGACAATGGATGACAAAATCTGAACAACGACAATCAAAATTATGACAATGGATGACAAAATTATGACAATGGATGACAAAATGGAGTCAACGACGATCAAATTCTGAACAACGACAATCAAAATTACGACAATGGATGACAAAATGGAGTCAACGACAATCAAAATGTAAAAAATCAAAACAAAAAAACAAATCAAGTTGTTAATTATCAATATAATAATAAATAAGTCAACCAATTTACTTCTTAACAAATTAACCAACGAACTCAAAAATCACACCCCTAAAACAAAAATAACAACACACTACCTCGTCCGAACGACACTTCACCTCGTCGGAACGACTACGTTTCTCGTCCGAACGACACTATTCCTTCTCCGGACGACTCTGTTCCTCTTCCGAACCGCACTATTCCTTCTCCGGACAACACTATCCCTTCTCCGGACGACACTATCCCTTCTCCGGACGACACTATCCCTCTTCCGGACGACACTATCCCTTCTCCGAACGACTCTGTCACTCGTCCGAACGACTCTGCACCTTTTTCAGACTACATCAAACCTTTTTCAAACAACATCAAACATCTTCCGGGTCATCCTTTATATCACCTCGCTCATAGCTTTTTATCCCGTAACCACCGGAATACATCTCTAAACTCTTATCATTTTCTGTAGCCCTTCGCCGAATATTCTGCCCGATTATCTTATTCCTTATCATCTTGCCGTTTCTTAACACACTATAGGATTGTTTTTATAAAAAAACATCCCTGGCTATCATCTTTTAAAAATAATTAAAAAACTTTTCACCGCTTAAATCGTTGTTTTTATGATTATTCACTACTGTGCGAAACAGATTAATGAAATTATTTTAGTACTTTGTATTGCATAGTACTAAAAATGTATTATCTTTGTCCCCGAAATGATAAAACGATCTTCAGATCAAAATTTTAAAATGGCTCTAAGTTTAATTTTTAATAGTGTTGGTAATAAAGTGAAACGTGTTGAGAATCATCTGCGCCTTATCTCAGAGGATAGGATGATTTTCAGCGGCTTCACCCTTTAGGGAAGGGGAAAAAAGACGTTGAAAATCAATTAAAAGTCATTTGGAAAGAACAACAAACAACAAACGACAAACAAACAACAACAAAATGGATATCGAAAACTCAAAGGCCCAGATGCGAAAAGGTGTGTTGGAGTATTGCATACTCTCCATCATATCCGAAAAGGATGCCTACGCATCCGACATCATGGAAAAACTGAAAGAAGCCAAACTCATCGTGGTGGAAGGCACGCTCTATCCCTTGATGACACGCCTGAAGAACGACGGCTTGCTCAACTATCGCTGGGAAGAATCAAAAAGTGGCCCCCCGCGCAAATATTATCAACTCACCGACGACGGACGCAAATGCCTCTCCGATCTCGACGAAAGCTGGAACGAGTTGGTTGATTCGGTTAAACATATCACTCAAAAAAATAATTCATAAAACATCATAGCCATGAACAAAACAATATCAATTAACATAGGCGGTTTATTTTTTCAGATCGATGAACAAGCATACATCATCCTGGAAAACTATCTTGACTCCCTAAAAAAACATTTCGCAGGCACCGAAGGCAGCGAAGAGATCATTCAGGACATCGAATCTCGTATAGCCGAAATATTTCAAACCCGCATCGAAGCCGGAAACGTTATGATTACCCTCGAACACGTGGAAGAAACCATAAAGATACTGGGCAACCCGGGCGATATCGACAACAACAGCCCCGAAAAAGAAACCAAAAAAGAACACAAACGCTTTTCACAGAAACGTTTGTTCCGCGACGAGGACAACCGGGTGCTGGGCGGTGTATGTTCCGGATTGGGACATTATCTTGATGTCGACCCCGTTTGGTTTCGTCTGGGGTTTGTTATAGCCCTCTTGTTTTTCGGCTCGAGTATATTAATATACCTGGTGTTGTGGATCATCATCCCCAAAGCCGACAGCACCGAAGATAAAATGCACATGAAGGGCGCACCGATGACCATCAAGGAAATAGAAAACAATATCAAAGAGGAGTTCGAAGATCTGAAAACCCGTTTCCACGACATGCGCGGCCACACCCGAAGACGCACACGCAGAGAAATGCACGAACTAAAACGCAAGATACATCAGGCAAAACACGAAGCCAAGTATTCATATCGTCAGTGCTATGTAGCTTCAGCAGTGGCAGCAGGCAAAAAACCCGAACACATGCATCATCATGGCTTTGGAAGCGTGTTTGGCGAAATATTTTACTATCTGCTTCGCGCCCTGCTGATATTTGCTGGCATTGTTCTGCTCATCGTTGCTATTATTTTAACGGGTTCGCTTGTGCTTTCGCTCACGGCATCCGATAGTTTCGTGCTGTTCACCAAATGGGGCATATCGTCGGTTTCTGTTCCTGCTCTTTCTAACCTGTTTTTCGAAAACCAATGGCAGCAGCAACTTACTGTTATCACCCTTCTGCTGCTGATAGGCGTTCCTTTGCTGATGCTCATCTTCAACAGCATCCGTATGATAATCGGATTCAAGACCAAGCATCGTATCATCTCCATAACCGCCTCGCTTATGTGGCTCACGGGTTTGATCATAGCCATTTTTCTCACCATTAACATCGTCGGCAATTTCAACGAAAAGACTTTTGTAAAGACAGAGGTCGTTTTGCCACAGCCCCGGAAAACCCTCACCATCGATATAACCGATAATTTGCCGGGCATACGCACAACAACTGTGAACGACGAAGAAAACGATGAAAGCAATGTGCAGAACCATCAGCATTTTATCTTCAACAACTGCTTCTTTTCTGAACACAATGACAAACTCATCGCTTACGGTTTCCCAAAACTTAAGATCGTTGCTGCTTCCGGCGGAGAATATAAACTTACGGTGATAAAATTCGCACGGGGCACCAGCCTGTTGAGCGCACGCCATAGAGCCGAAGCAATAAAAGCAGATGTTGCCACACCCGATTCAACTTTGTTCATCAACAATTATTTTGTGCTCCCGTTCAACGAAAAATGGCGCAACCAATCGGTGAAACTCCTGCTCGAAGTGCCCGAAGGGAAGAGTATTTTCCTGACCGGCAACGTAGAAAATCTGGTTTACGACAGCAATTACCTCGACGGAAGCTGGAACACGGATATGATTGGCAAAAAGATGACGATGCACAACGGCATTTTGGTTGAAGACAGACAATTGCCAGTTAAAACAGACAGCGTACCTGCAAAAAAACCGGTGCAAAAAAGACTTCTGCCTAAAAAATAAATGATCTTGCTTTTTTCATTGTTCGAACAGCCATACAGTAATGTGTGGCTGTTTTTTTTGGAACTGTTGCTCCTACTCCCTGCTCAAAAACGGCCTGAACTCTTTCGACTCCTTGACACGTCGGGCAATTTCAATAAAATCGCCTATCCGATACATCTCAAGGTTCTCCTTAAGTTCAAGCTTTATCAGTATCACATTGCCAAACAACATCGACAGGTCATCATCCAGGTTGAGATCAACAATAATTTTTGAAATTTGTTCTATCGACGTAAACCGAACGTTCAGTTTGGGATCGGAATAATCTCTCGGAAGGTTTTTCGATTCGCGGGCCACAAGTTTCTCGACCGACATCTCTCCCAACCCTATCAAATGTTTCTCACCGTCGGGCGAACGCATAAACACAGAGTCGTTTCCATAATTATGATACCTGACGACCTCGCTGTTCATGTATTGTTTATACACTTTCAGGCTATCGATAAGTTGTGCAAAAGTCCAGTCTTCAATTTTTACATTATCTTGCATCTTGCCCACGATATATTCACCCATAAGCTGAGAATCATATTTCGACATCAGTTTTTTTTCCAACAGTTTATGAATGATATCAGGGCTGTTCTCCGAAACTTTTGTTCGCAACAGTTCTTCTGCAGTTTGAGCAAAAAGCCCAACGGAGATAAACAGAAAGAAAAATGTAAGACTGAAATATTTTATCATAGTTTTAGTTTTAATGCAGATTAGGAGTCTGAGAAACTATTTCTCGATCCGTATACGTGCATCAACAGCCACCACTTTATCGGCATTACCCAGCAAAGGATTCAGATCAAGTTCCCTTATTTCAGGAGCAACCTGCAACAAAGCAGATAAACGCATGATAATATCGGCAAGTATATTTTGGTCGATGCCTTTTTGTCCGCGAACGCCTTCAATAATTTTATAGCTTTTCAGGCTTTTGATCATCGTCATGGCTTCGGCTTTCCCAATTGGCGACAAACCTGCCGAAACATCTTTCAACACTTCGATAAAAATACCTCCCAAACCAAACAATATCATGTGCCCGAATTTAGCTTCGAAGTTGGCTCCCACAAAAAGTTCCGTTCCGCTCAGCATAGGCTGTATCAATATGGCAGTAGTTTCTTTTATCTGTATCATGCGTTCGAATTCGCGTTCCACTGTTTCAATGTTTTTCACATTCAGCACCACTCCACCCACATCCGATTTATGAACCGGACCAACCACTTTCATCACCACCGGGAATCCCAAACGTTGCGCTTCTGCTTTTGCCGTTTCTTTATCGGTTACCACAGCTTCGCCTGTACGGGGAATGCCCGCAGCATCCAACAATGACTGGATCTCTGCCGGAGAAATATATCCTTCGGCAGTTCCATCGATAATCGAACGGATCTTCACAGTATCAACCTGAGGTAATGTAGGAACTTCTTCGAAAGGTTTGGCTGTATAAAACACCTTCACCAAAGCCTTAGCCAACACCACTTCATCGGGGAAGTTGATGCGGTCTTTGGATAGAAAATCGTTCACCTCTTCACCGGCAGTTAAAGTAGATGGCAATACAGGGAATATAGGTTTTAAGGCCGTTTTCATTTTTGCATCCAGCACAGTATAAACATCAAAAAGTTTGAACAAGCCGGGTGTTCCGAAAATGACGATCATGGCATCTATATCATCAAATCTTTGGTCAACATAATCGATTATGGTTCCCAGTTGTTCTGCAGTTCCTGTTGCCAGAAAATCGATAGGATTTGCTACCGATGAACCCGGAAACAACTTGGTGAGCAGTTCTTTGCTTGCAGGAGAATCAATATGGGGAACGTCTAATCCTCCATTCGATAGGGCATCGGTACACATCACAGCGGGTCCGCCGGCATGGGTAATAATAGCAAGACGTTTGCCCTTCAGTTCGGGATGCATGAACACCGAAGCAACACTGATAAGATCTTCGCGCCCGATGCAACGAACTATACCTGCCTTGCGGAACAATGCATCTACTGCCACATCAGAACTTGCCAAAGCACCAGTATGTGAAGAAGCCGCCCGCGAACCTGCATCAGACGAACCGGCTTTTATGGCCGCTATCCTGCATCCTTTCCGGATCAGCGACGAAGCATGTTTCAATAGCTTCTGAGGTTTTGAAATGTTCTCGATATACAGCAGTTTCACCCGTGAACTTGTTGCAGGGTCGAATGAATTGTCGAGATATTCGAGCAATTCTTCCACGCCAAGCTGAGCACTGTTCCCAACAGAAAACACATTTGCAAACGTAAGCCCGTTGGGGATACCCGCTTCCATAATAAAACAAGCCGTAGCGCCCGAACCTGAAATAAAATCACATCCCTGGGGTTCGAGTTTGGGAATAGGATACGTAAAGATGCTGTGATGCGAGGGTGTGAGGATTCCAGTGCAATTGGGTCCTATCAGGCATCCACCGGTACTGTTTATGGTGTCTACAATTTGTTTTTCGAGTTCCGCACCTTCTTTGCTTTCTTCACTGAAACCTGCTGAAAGTATGATAAATGCTTTTGTTTCTTTTTTTCGGGCAAGAATCTCGACCGTCTCGGGTATTAATTTCGCAGCAATGGCAATAATTGCCAGATCAACCTGAGGCATTTCGTTGATATCCTGAAAACTTTTTATTCCCTGAACTTCGGGTTCTTTCAGATTTGTAACATACAAATGACCGGCAAAATGTCCGTCTATCAAATTCTTTAATACTTTTCCGCCCGGTTTGGTTATTTCGTTCGAGCCACCCACAACCACAATGCTACGGGGATTTATCAGAAAATTGTTCACCATTCTTCTTAAATTTTAGTGCGCTAAGGTAAAAAAATACTTTTTAACAAGATACTATGTTGAAAACAAAAATAGCCGGGCTTTTTTTGAAAACAGCAAATTACTACTTTTACACCCTGAAACTTAGATTTTAAAATTTCTGACATGCCAAACAACAAAAAGAAGAAAAAAATAAAATACAAAAAGTTTGAGTTTAAACTTTCAGTAAAACAAAAAAATCTCATCGATAAGTTCTGCAGGGCAAAAAAAGTTAGCCCGAATAAGATGATAAAGTCCGCTATCAAAGATTATATCCGTAAATTTGCCGATTCGTTACCTGAAGAAGACTATATCAGCGAAAATCAGTTATGCCTGTTTGATGTTGAAGAAGATATTGAGAATTATGAAATGGCTGAAAAACAGGAAGAGTTTAAAACCACATTATTCTGACAAAATGTCGCATAAGTAATACTGGCAAAAAATTTGATTACCCCAAATTCAATTTGATTATGAAAACAAAGAAAACTATGTCGAAGGAACACGAAGAAAAGAAACATGCAGAAAGCAAAGCCGAAGGAAAAGAAGAAGTGACTTCAACAGATGATTTCCCATGCGACGGCACTGAAAAAGACGAATTGATCCTGATACAAAAAGCCAAGATCGACGAACTCAATGACAAATATTTACGCTTATATGCCGAGTTCGACAACTATCGCAAACGAACGATAAAAGAGCGTTTAGAAATGAGCAAAACTGCCGCAGCCGATGTTATTTCATCCATGCTTCCGGTTTTGGATGATTTGGAACGCGCCATTAATGCCATGCCCGATGAGGAAGCTAACAAAGCTCTGAAAGAAGGCATTGTACTGATCTACAACAAATACAAATCCATTTTAACAAAAAACGGACTGGAAGAGATTAAGTCAATTGGCGAAGTGTTCAATACAGATATCCATGAGGCTATTGCAAATGTACCTGCAGAAAATGAAAAGATGAAAGGCAGAATCATTGATCAGGTTGAAAAAGGATATTACCTGAACGGAACTATGCTCCGTTTTGCTAAAGTGGTTGTAGCTAATTAAAGTCCAAATTTGGTAGACTCCAAATACTTGTTGATCAAAAATACCCGATAAGAAATATAATTAAATTGTAATACCAGATACCAAAATAGATGACCAAACGTGACTACTACGAAATACTTGGAGTTTCGAAAAATGCAGAAGATTCTGAGATCAAAAAAGCCTATCGGCAGTTAGCCTTAAAATACCATCCCGATAAAAACCCGGACGATAGTGCAGCTGAAGAAAAATTTAAAGAAGCTGCCGAAGCTTATGATGTATTGAGTAACCCTGAAAAAAAGAGTCGTTATGACCGTTACGGTCATCAGGGACTTGGAAATTCTTCAGGATTTGGCGGAGGCGGTATGAGCATGGATGATATTTTCAGCCATTTTGGCGATATCTTCGGAGGGGCATTCGGAAATTTTGGCGGATTCGGCGGAGGACAATCGCAACGCAGGAAAGTAAATTACGGTAGCAACTTACGTGTTAAAATAAAAATGACACTGGAAGAGATTTCTGCAGGAGTAGAAAAAAAGATCAATGTCAATAAAAATGTTAGCTGTAAAGAATGCAGCGGAACAGGTGCAAAGAACGGAAGCTCGTTCAAAACATGTTCAACCTGCGGAGGACGCGGACAGGTGAGCCGTGTTACCAATACATTCCTCGGCCAGATGCAGACAACCTCTGCTTGCCCTACATGCGGCGGCGAAGGTCAATCCATCACTGAAAAATGCACTTCGTGTTTCGGCAACGGCATTGTAAAAGGCGATGAAGTGATCAGTATAAAAATTCCCGCAGGAGTTGCTGATGGCATGCAGCTTTCGCTTAGCGGAAAAGGAAATGCAGCAGCACGCGGCGGGCAACCCGGCGATCTGATCGTACTGATTGAAGAAATGGAACACGCCGAGCTGATTCGCGATGGAAATAATTTATTGTATACCCAATATATCAGCTTCCCCGATGCAGTAATGGGAACTTCGGTTGAAATACCCACCCTGGAAGGAAAAGCACGAGTAAAGATTGAAGCAGGTACACAATCGGGCAAAATTCTTAAACTAAAAAACAAAGGATTACCTTCACTGAATTCATACGGGCGCGGCGATCTGTTGATAGGTATCAACGTCTGGACACCACAAACCCTCACGAAAGAAGAAAAGCACATCATCACAAACCTGATGACTTCTGAAAACATTAAACCTCATCCGGGAGCCAAAGACAAGAACTTCTTTGAAAAAATGAGAGAATTTTTCCAATAATCAACACAAAAATGAATCTATTAGAAACCAGGAACATCACCAAACGATACGCGAATCATCTTGCCTTAAACAACGTTTCCATCAGTGTTCCTCCCCAAAGTATTTATGGTTTGCTGGGCCCGAATGGTGCTGGAAAGACCACCCTCATCCGCATCATCAATATGATAACCTCCCACGACGAAGGCGAGATATTTTTGAACGGAGAAAAACTTCTTCAGAATCATATCGAACAGATCGGATATCTGCCCGAAGAAAGAGGCTTGTACAAAAAGATGAAAGTTGGCGAACAGGCTTTGTATTTTGCACAATTGAAAGGCTTATCGAGAACAGATGCCCTTAAAAAACTTAAATTCTGGTTCGAAAAGTTTGAGATCGCAGCATGGTGGAACCGCAAGGTTGAAGAACTTTCGAAAGGCATGCAGCAAAAAGTTCAGTTTATTGTTACTGTGCTGCACGAACCCAAATTGTTGATTTTCGACGAACCGTTCAGCGGATTCGACCCCATTAACGCCAACATTATAAAAGACGAAATATTCCGCCTCAGAGAGAACGGAGCTACCATTATCTTTTCCACCCACAATATGTCGTCGGTTGAAGAACTTTGCGATAATATTGCACTGATAAACAAAGCAAATAAAATCCTGGAAGGCAAAGTAAAAGAGATCAAGAACACGTATAAGAACAATGTGTATCACGTTGAACTCGCAGGATACAACCAGATACTGAAAGAACATCTTAACCACGATTATCTGATTGAAGAAGAAATTCATGATGATGAACTGCTGAAAGCAAAGATCAGAATATTGAATAGCAGTTCAACCAACGATATGATTCAAACTCTTATGAAATTTGGGAATATTCATGCCATTCAGGAAATCATCCCTACCATGAATGACATTTTTATCGCGAAGGTTAACAATGATTCCATTCATCTCAACACCTCTTCAAATTCAAATTTAACAGAATAAGCCGTTATGAAAAAGACGCTCATCATAATCAAACGCGAATATTTATCCAGAGTTAAAAAAAGATCGTTCATCATCATGACCATTTTGGGGCCAATACTCATGGCCTCTTTGATGATCGTTCCGTTCTTTATTTCCAAGTGGGGTGAAGAAGTTAAAAAGGTGGATGTAGTGGACGAAACAGGCATCTATTACGGACATCTTGCCAGCAACAAATCCGTTCAGTTCAACTATGTGATGTCGGATATTAATACCGCCAAAGCCGACCTGTTAAAATCAGACAGCTACTGCCTGTTATATATTCCAAAGCCATCGCTTACCAAACCGAACTATGCTTTGCTTTTCTATTCGAGCAAACAACCGGGCATAAGCGTTACAAGCTACATTGAAGAGAAAATGGAATACGTGCTCGAGAACAAAACCCTTCACGATCAGTTCGGTTTGGATAAAAAAGACCTCGACGCAGCTAAAACCAATATCAACCTGCAAATGGAGAACGTTCAAACCGGCGAAAATTCTTCACCCGAGCTCACCACTTTCATTGGTTTGTTTGCAGGTATACTGATCTATTTCTCTATTTTCATGTTTGGCTCGCAGGTAATGCGCGGCGTTATTGAAGAAAAAACCAGCCGCATCATAGAAGTGATCGTTTCATCCGTAAAACCTTTTCAGTTGCTGATGGGAAAGATAATCGGAATAGCATTGGTAGGACTAACGCAATTTCTGTTATGGATAGTTCTCACACTCGGCATTGTAACAGTTTTTCAGGCTTCGGTGGCAACATCCGTTTCCAATCCCAAACACGATAAAACCGTTCAACAGGATTTTCCGGTTCAGAAAAACACTTTGTTTCCCGAAAACGCACAACCACAAACGCATAAAAGCGATGACAGCGATATGATGAATTCTGTCATGAGTTCTGTTTCTCATTACGACTTTGTTGCCATCATATTGATGTTCCTCTTTTTCTTCATCTTCGGTTATTTATTATACGGAGCCTTGTTTGCAGCCATCGGTTCGGCTGTCGACAACGAAGCTGATACTCAGCAGTTCATGTTGCCGATCACGATTCCACTGATTCTTGCTTTTGTTATGTCACAATCCATCATCAATAACCCACAGGGTCCGCTGGCATTTTGGTTCTCTATCATACCGCTTACCTCTCCTATTGTGATGATGATACGACTTCCATTCGGTGTTCCTGTTTTTGACATGGTGCTTTCGATGGGATTACTGGTACTGGGATTCTTGGGAGCTACCTGGCTGGCAGCAAAGATCTATCGTACCGGAATATTGATGTACGGCAAAAAGATCAGCTACAAAGAGATCTGGAAATGGCTCAAATACTAGGATTTTGGAGTGAGCTTGAGTGAGCCAGAACGCCTTGAGTGACCTTGAGTTGAAACCCTACTTATTGATAAGAAAAACTACTTTTTAGGTATCCATTCTATTTTGACGTACTTTTTTAGGTCCAATCGTTTAACGGGTATCCATATTTCTTCTTCCGAATCGGGACTGTCGTTCTTGTATTTTTTGCCCATCACCTGAAAAAATGGTCGGCTTACTATTTCGTACAACGCATATTCATACCACGGTTCGAATATAGCGTCATACTGCTCGCGAAAAGCACTTGCAGGGCCTTTATGTGTGTATACGGCATACCAGTCGCATTCGATGGTCATGGTTTCCATGCCTTCGGGTATATTATCGAAGCTGCTCACTTCCACTGCTGCCCATTTCTCAAAGGGCATCTCGAACGAGAAAATTTCTTCATCATCCTGATAATCGTATATCTGAACACAATAAAGGTCTTCGCCTTTGATGTTACTGATCTTTTTCCGTTCGGGCATAAAGCTTTTCCATAACTCGACGGTTTTGTCGTTGGCAAAATTCATTTTAAGACGTTTGCCAACCAGCCTGATCTTTCTTGAGAGTCTGACGCGCGGTTCTTCCATGGATTAGGGTTTATTAGTTATAAAATAATTTTCGAACTTTACATCACCAAAGTTATGATTTTTTTATTTTACTTTTTTAAAACTTGATTTATTTCATAAATGAATTAAATTTTTGTTGAATAATTAGTAATCTGCTTTTTTTTAATTTATCTTTGTTCAAACATATTATTAATTAAAAAACCAAAATCAATGAAAACATTAAAACTTTTAGCAATGATTATGATTACCGGTATTGTTGCTGTTTCGTGCAAAAAAGAAGGCCCCGCCGGACCACAAGGAGCGGCCGGTACAAATGGGACTAATGGTACTAATGGTAATGCTAATGTAACCGTATATGGCTATGGCACCGATACGCTTAAAGCTAGTAATAACTATGCTGCAAATTACTATCCTGCCGGATTAACCAGTGGTTTGGTCGATTCAAGCATAATAGTAACATATTATAGCGCTTATCCAGGAGAATGGAATATGGCAAACGGCTATGGCCCAAGTGGACAATATGCCACCATTCAATATACATATGGAGGCTCTACACCTGCTTTAGTTTCTGTTTATCTTAGAAATGTCGACGGCACAGGTTATACAGGAGTTGATGTTATCTGGGATTCTGTCAGGATATTTGTAGTTCCGGCAAACATCTATAAAATTGCCAAACACGATAAGCTCAATTATAATAATTATAAAGCCGTGAATGATTATTTTAAAGCCAAATAAATTATAATTAAATTAGCATTTAAAGAAGCATTTTGAAAGTGATTGTTAAATAACAATCACTTTCAAAATCTTTTTATTTCCCGAATGCAAATCATAATTTTTTGTTTATTAATTTTATCTTTGTTCAAACATTTATTAATTAAAACCCAAAATTTATGAAAACATTAAAACTTCTGGCAATGATACTGATTATCGGAATTGTTGCTGTTTCGTGTAAAAAAGAAACCGGCCCCACAGGACCACAAGGACCTTCCGGAACTAATGGTACTAATGGCACCAATGGAAATGCTAATGTCACCGTTTACGGCTTTAGTTCAATAACACTTAATTCCGGTAATGGCTATTACGGATATTTTTACCCGGCCGGATTAACCAGTGGGATGATCGACTCCAGCACCGTAGTTTCCTACTACCAGGTTGGGGCAAATGAATGGAACATGGCAAACGGTCTCGGACCGGCAGCCAATTACGCTACAATTCAGTACACCTATGGCGGTGGGACTCCTTTTGTCAGTATTTATCTCAGAAATGCAGACGGAACGGCCTATACAGGAAGCGATGTCACCTGGGATTCTATTAGGATATTCGTTGTTCCTGCAAACATTTATAAAATTGCAAATCGCAATAATCTCGATTATAAAAATTATAAAGCCGTGAACAATTATTTTAAAACCAAATAAATTATTATTATATCATCATTAAAAGAGTCTTTTTATCAATTAAAAACCAAAATTTATGAGAACATTTAAATTATTAGCGATGATTCTTTTAATAGGAATCATAGCTGTTTCGTGTAAAAAAGAAACCGGTCCTGCAGGTGCAACGGGAGCAACGGGAGCAACAGGCACAGCCAATGTCATCTATTCACCCTGGACAGGTTTTGATGCAGCATTATGGAAACCTACTATTAATGAATATGGACGAACTATCAGATTTTATCCAGCCGTTGCTAATGACCTAACCCAAAATATTATTGATCAAGGTACGGTAATGGTTTATGCTAAATTTGTAGGAATTCCGACCCCAATGGCCTTACCAATAACAGTATATGACGTGGGAAATAAATACATAGGATTCCGATTAGAACCAGATACAATTAACATAGCCTACTACGATCTGGATGACACCAATGATCCCGGAACTTTTTCAGGAACAGCCTCAGAAAATGCATATAGATATATAATAATACCCGGTGGAACTCCTTCAAAAAGTCCGGCTAAAAATTCAGAAATATCTTCGGAACAATTAAAAGCGATGTCATACAAACAAGTATGCAGTCATTTTAATATTCCTGAATAAATAGCTCCTTTACAACATTAAAAGCCTGTTGATGATCTCAACAGGCTTTTTTAGTATTATACTTTATCAATCACCTTTCTCCAACTCCCTTATCTTAGCTTTTACACTCTCAGGCAATATCAGTTTGGTGTTTTTATCAAAATCATACAAAACCAAGACATCCTGTGCTTCGGCTATGGTTTCGTTCTTATGGTTGACGATCAAATGCTGCATCACAAAACTAGTGCTTTTGATGTCAGCTACTTTGCTATAGATCGTAAGCTGTCCGGGATAGAACAATGGTTTGCGAAACTGACATGCCGAAGAGGCCAAAATAGGTCCTGTTCTGATTTCGGCAGGTATAGGCATCAGGCCTATCAATTCCAGATAATTTACACGTGCGGCCTGCACATATTTCATAATCGAGATATTGTTCACATGCCCGAACAGATCCATTTCGCTCCAGTCGATCCGGAGTTCGAGTTTTACTTTTGATTGTAGTTGCATCCTTCCAGCCTTATGTTATTGGTATATATTAGTTTATTTCTCTATAATCCCTTCCAATAAATTCTCAATAACAAGCTTGTCACCTTTATTACTTTTACCGAAAACCAAAAACAAATCATATTTCTGCCTTGGTTCGAATACAAAATAGTGATCCTCCGTAATAAAGTCGTAATAGTCATAAATGGGTTCGTCAGAATTCATGAACCTTTGTTTTCGCAAGAATGCTATGGGGTGAATTGTATCCTTATCCACACTATTAATAAGACTTATATTCTTAAAATTACCTTTCAGGTGCAATTCTGTTGACTTATTGCTTTGAAATGTCACCCACACTCCGGTAATATTTTTACTCGTATCTATTTGACGACATGATATCGGGCGCATCGACACCGATGCAAAATAGATCACATCAGGTAATTTAATAGAGTCGGGTAATTGGCAAAAACTAAAAGGGTTCCATAGCCGACATTTTATCGTCGGATCTGTTTGTGCAAAAACCGATATCGTAATATTGAACACTACGAAGAAATAAAAGATCTTTTTCATAAAATCCTTTTCTGTTTGGATTCTTCTATATAGCATGCAGTCTTGCTGCCTGCTCTCAAAGTTAATACTTTTTATAGGTCTATATAAGAACTAATTGCTTGCTATGGGTTTCCCATTTTAATAGTCAATATTATAATAATCTTTCAGGTATTTTTTCGAAGTTGCATCGCCCAAATCGGCTGCTTTTTTCCAATCAGCTATACATAAATCCTTTTTTTTCTGTATCCAATATACGCTTCCCCGGTTGTTGTATGCAATTGCATATTTTGGATCGATGCTTATTGCTTTCGTAAAATCAGCAATTGCCAGATCATATTTCTCAAGCTTGCGATAACAGAGCCCAATAGAAACATATACGTCTGCTTGCTGCGATTTTATTTTCAACGAAGCATTATAATCGTTCATGGCAAGGTCGTAATTTTGCTGGTGATAATAAACAAGTCCTCGGTTATAATAAGCATCTGAATTATCAGGGTTTATTTTTAACGATGCGGTATAATCTTCAATGGCATGATTATTATCATTTAGCTTATAATAAGCCAGACCTCTGTTGTAAAATGCATCTGTATAATTCGGGTCGAGCTTTATGGCAAGAGTATAATCGGCTATGGCAGTTTGATATTCACCTTTGTAATAATTTGCTAAACCCCTGCTGTAATAGGCATCTGTGTATTGAGGATTTATTCTTATGGCCTTATTATAATCGGCTATTGCAGTTTCGTAATCACCTTTTTTACGGTAGCAAAGCCCGCAGTTATAAATTGCTTGAGCATCTCCGGGATTTAAAATCAGAGCCGTATTAAAATCAGCTATTGCAGTAGAATAGCTTTCCTGATAATAATATGCCAGCCCTCGATTAAAATAAGCATCCTCATATTTAGGGTTTATCTTTATAGCATCGGTATAATCTTTTATAGCCGATTCATAATTAGCAAGCTTGAAATAGGCCAGACCTCTATTGTATAAAGTATTTTCATCCTTCGGATCACTCAAAAGCACCTTATTATATTGTTCAATAGCCGATTTATAATTACCATCTTTATAATAGGCAAGCCCTTGTTTGAACGCTGTGCTTATATCCTGCGAATAACCGTTTTGCACAAAAGCACTTAGAATAAAAATGCTGAAGCTTAAAAGACATAATTTTCTTTTCATTGTTTTTTTAATTTAATAGTGAAGTAATTAATACGAATGGATACTACCATTCTACCTCTTTGTAGCGAGTTTTCAAAGATACTACTTTTATTTTAGGTGGTTTTTACTCGAAGCAAGGTGATGCTATGCATAATATTACTTCTCAATATATTCTACAATAAAATTTTTATCCGGCATAAAGTTCTTTTTGCTCCAGTAAAAAACCCTCATGGTATTTAGTTGCTTTATACTGTCGGGAGTATACGAAATTGAAATGATATTCAGGTTTTTGGGAGTTATTAACTTATAACAGGAATTTTCGAACGGAATTCCCCATTTCTGCGTGGTGAGCAATATATATTCTGCCTTATTTTTTAATAGTTTTTGCCTGTACGATATTTTGTATTTCCCAACTCCATATGCATCGATATCAACTTTAAAATAGAAACCTTTCTCCGTTTTACTTATAATAATGTCTTTCGATTTTACATTACAATCGGTAGCACAAATTGAATCAACGTCACCATAAAGACTATCCAGAGGAAAAGGATAAAACAATAGTTGCTGTATTTCTTTATTACCGTTATTGCAAAAGTTATAGATACCATCTACACGAAAATAACCGTTCTTTATTTCAAAGGTCAGGTCCTCGCGATAAAATTGTAGATTTTGAGGAAAAAGGTTTGGAGTCAAAAAGAGAGAGCAAAATACTATGAATGCCTTCATAATTATTACTTTGCAATTATGATTTTTTGGGTGGCCGCTTCTTTTCCGTCTAATTCCAGTTTACAATAATACATGCCTGAAGCCGCAGCATTATAATAGCATATTCCATCCCATTTCACAGTATATGTATCTTGTTTATCACTAATATTAACAGGCAACATGCGTACTATTTCTCCATTCGGATCATATATTTTTATGAGCGCTTTCGAATAATGTTTATTGGATTTCATGGCAAACGTAAAATACGTTTCGCCTGTTGAAGGATTGGGGTAGCATGATAAACTGACCGCCCCTTGAAACGAATTAGATTCAATGCCTGTTAGAAGTGTGTCAATTGTAAATTCATAATAGTTTATTGAATCGGGCTCTATAGTGATCAATGTATCTAAAAGATCAGTTGAAAACGAAGCGAAAACATCAACTGTACGTTGCGAACTGAATTCCTCGGATGAAAAACTCCCGGTCGAATCGGTTATAAAATATTTATAGAAATTCTCACAAACTGATGGCCCCGGACCTGTTATATAGTATATGTTGCCCACCTTGATCCCTGGAACAGGGTTATGCGCCAGATCAAAAACTTTTCCTGTAAAAATACCTTTGGCCGAAGATACCTGAAAAGGATCATATCCAATTGTGGGATTATTATCTTTCACCAGATAATAATCTGTTTCAAATCCATAACTCACACTATAGCACGAATAAGCCATCCGCACCAGCGACTGCCCGATTAAAGGAGCAGCGATCATAGAATTGGAAATATTGCCAAAATAAATCTCCTCTATCAAGTAATCAGATTCGTTTTTAATTGCAATATAATCGCCACTCCGGTTAAAATGCAACAAACTTTGCAAACTATCCTGTGTAATAATGATGATGCTGTCTGCAGTAATTGTAATACCATTTTTAAACAAACAACTCCCACCCGATGATTCAAGTCTGAACCCATCGAAATTTGATCCAAAATATGGACTTTGAGGAAAAACCAATTCAAGATACCATGTAGAATCGTTCACCATATAAAACTCGCTTATTACTGGAGGAACAGGAATCGGGTTTGCTTTGGTAGTTCCGATCGATTGCATTAACAACAATAGCACAAGTAACTTCTTCATGATTTGCTTATAAATTACTTAACAACCAAAAATTATCAATTAGAACTTGGTTATAACAAAGATATAATTTTTTCAAAAACAAATCCTTAATAATTTATTATTTGGGTTGAGGTAACATGATTTTAATTAATTGCACGCAACGGGATACGCAAGCGAGCAGTGTGAAGTATGTTTTAATGTCAACGACAATAGCTTTCAGAAAAACATAAATCATTTTACAATAACAATTTTGAATCAAAAGCAACCATAAAAACTAAAAAAACGCTAAAGTCAAATTTAGAACAACGAAGTACAAAATCTGAACAACCAAGTACAAAATATCGACAATGAAGTACAAAATGAAGTCAACGACAATTAAAATAAAAAAAATCAAAACAAAAAAAATCAATTAAATCACTAATTATCTACTTAATAACACCATTCAACAAATTAACCTACAATTCACAAGTCATGGCACGATTCTCTGTCGTATTACTATTTTTACAACACGAATATCGTGATTATCCTATCGTACATCATCCAAATTACTATTTACATCCAAACTCTAAAGCCTTTTGTCAATATTTATTCATCGTGAACGAGAAATATGACATCGTGAATAAGAATTACGACATCGTGAATAAGAAATATAACATCGTGAATAAGAAATATGACATCGTGAATAAGAAATATGACATCGTGAATAAGAATTACGACATCGTGAATAAGAAATATAACATCGTGAATAAGAATTATAACATCGTGAATAAGAATTATGACATCGTGAATAAGAAATACGACTGTGTGAATAAGAAATACGACTTCGTGAATAAGAATTATGACATCGTGAATAAAAATTACGACATCGTGAATAAGAAATATGACATCGTGAATAAGAAATATGACATCGTGAATAAGAAATATAACATCGTGAATAAGAATTATAACATCGTGAATAAGAATTATAACATCGTGAATAAGAATTATGACATCGTGAATAAGAAATACGACTGTGTGAATAAGAAATACGACTTCGACGATTTTAGTTACTATTACAACCCCATTCGGCAGCAAGCTCCGCCTCCTTTGGCTTATTTATGCCATCCGTGGCTTGTGGCTACAAATAAACAAACCCGGCATCAAATTCCTTACTTTCAGGAAAATAATATTCAATTTTGTGCGTTTTCTAAAAGAATAAACGCCATAACTTTTATTAAATAATTGCCAAATCAAAACTATACTCCGTTGAAAACGTTTTGCCTGTTGTTTCTGTTATTCTTTTTGGCGACACCTCCCGTCAAATCGCAGAACAAAGCATTTATTGCCGGTGCATTTATTGGGTTTTACGGAATTGAGATCAAGGGCCAGATAAAAGATATGTATTCTCCCGGAAAAATTTCAGGGAAAGGCGGATTTTCTTTTGGGTTTAATGTAAAACGCGACTTTTCTAAAAAGTTTTACGGTGCTCTTGAAATGCGCTATATCCAGAAAGGAAGCATCAATACTATCATAACCTACGCAGGAAGCCAATCGTGGGAAGCCATTCATCTCGGCTATATTGAAGTCCCTTTATCTGTCGGACTTAAGATCAAATTAAAAAAGAAACAACTTTATTTCGAATCAGGGCTTGCTTATGCCCGAATGATCATTTCAAAAATGATGTTGAGTCCTTCAAATTATTGGGACTGTTCGGCAAAGATCAATAATTTCAAACGCAACGACATTTCGTGGGTGGCCGCTCTCAAATATCCTATTCTAAAAAATGAGAAGTTAGTGCTTGGGCTTCGGTATTCATATTCACTGTTTACAATTCATTCGTTATACAAATTATATAATATGGACTACGGTATTGAACTGTATTATTTGTTTAACCGGAATGTAAAATAGATTCTTAAGAAAATCTAAAAAAGTGGAATACAAAAGAATAATAAACATAATTGGCAGTTTGGTCACGTAGCGAAATTTTCAAAAATAATCAATATGTATGCTGCAACCAAAATTTTATTTAAATTTGACATTCGTAAAAAGAACAAAACCATGAAAACAAAACTATTGTTCGCATCAGCTATCGTTGCTGTTATGTTTATTGCCAATGCATTCACCACTAATGGGCAGGACTTTTATCTAAAAACCCCGAAAGGCTATACCTTCATTCCAAGCGGTTCGCGCATGGAAAACGGCAAAGCTATTGCTGTTCAGGCATTTTTTATCGCAAGCACCGAGATCACCAACGGACAATACAACGCTTATCTGGCCGACCTGAAAAAACAAAACAACACTGCCGATTATGCCATTGCAAATTGCAGGAACGAGAACTGGAAATCGTATCAACTACCAATAGCCATTAACTATCAATTGCTGAAAGACTATCCCGTGGTGAACATCAGTAAAGAAGCAGCCCTTTTATATTGCAAATGGCTGACAGCAAAACTTGAGAATGAGAACAAAGATCTTATTTTCGAAGTGCGTTTGCCCACCAAAGCCGAATGGGAATGGGCAGCCCTTGGCGGAATTGGAAGCAGCGATTATCCGTGGGAAAGTTCAAAGTATACCGATGTAAGCAGATTTCCGGCACAATATAACAACACACTAAAACAACCGACCGGCCCCTGCAATGTGATGCAATATAACGAAAACGGTTATAAACTCTACGGCATGGCAGGTAATGTGGCCGAAATAATCGGCGATGCAGACATGGTGAAAGGCGGAAGCTGGAACAGCGGAGCCAACGAACTTAAGATCTATTCCGAAGAATTGTATCAGGTATCGCCCACGGTAGGTTTCAGGCCTATCATCACATTTATAGCGAAGAACAAACAATAGCAGATTCACTTTCTTTGTCCTCAACGCGACTTTTACACCTTTACGAATGAAAACAACAGCTCTGATTATTTTCTTTTGTATCCTCAGCTATGTTTCGTTTGGGCAAAACACGGGCGATTCAACACAAACTATACCCAAAAGAACCTCTATTAAAGGAATCGTCGTCAAGTTCTGCAACGGGCTGAGCCTCGATTATGGCGAACATCAGGGATTGATCGTCATTAAAGAAGACCGGACAGGAAAAACATACAATGTGTTATTGAATCCATACATTCATTACGAGTATAAAGAGAACGACCACGTTAAAATAAAAGTCGAACCTCTTTCAACCGTAAAAAAGCCAACGGAATTGATGTGCGGTAGCATAGGGAATGTTTTTGTGGGGAAAAAAGAATAATAATCTATTCCAGTCCCTTGAAGTTTTTCCGCCCATAATGCGGTGAATGTATTAATTTTGTCACGCAAACCACATCCTAAACTATTACTACGTTCTATAATCAGATCTAAAAGAAATTTATAAAGATGATCATATTTTCAAAATACAAAGAGCTCACCGAAGCCGCATGGCGTAAAAGAGTTGAATCTGTTGCAGGAAAAACTCACGATGCAAAATCGTTACAACATATCTACCGCGAAATTCTTTCATTTGTCGATCTGACAACCCTTGAAGGAAGCGACACCACCGAACGGGTTTCGAAACTTTGCAACAAAGCATATACCCTCGCGAACAAAACCAAAAAGATACCGCAGGTTGCAGCAGTTTGTGTATATCCGCCTTTCGTAAAACAATGCAAAGCCGCACTAAATGGAAAAAACATTAACGTAGCCTCCGTGGCTGGTGCTTTTCCTTCGGGACAATCGCCTCTGCCTGTGAAGCTCAAAGAAATAGAATTTGCTGTTGAAGAAGGCGCCGACGAGATCGATATGGTGATATCCCGCGGCAAATTTCTGGAAGGCGATCATCAAACTGTATTCAACGAAATAGCTGCCATCAGAGCCGTTTGTAAAAACGTGCATTTAAAAGTAATACTCGAAACAGGCGAATTGCAAACGCCCGGGAATATCCGCAAAGCCAGCGAAATTGCCATTAATGCAGGAGCAGATTTCATCAAAACCTCGACGGGAAAAATGCAACCCGCAGCCACCGAACTTGCAGCCGTGGTGATGTGCGATACCATTCTGGAATATTATAATGTAACCGGCATCCGTATCGGGTTCAAACCGGCGGGTGGCATATCCGAACCCGAAATAGCCCTGCGTTACTATAACATCGTAAATGAAATTCTGGGAACAGAATGGCTTACTAAGGAACTTTTCCGTATCGGGGCAAGCCGTTTGGTTGATAATTTGCTGAAAGTTATTGTATAATCTAATATCATTTTTATGGCATGGATCTATTTACTGTGTGCGGCTGTCTTCGAGATCGGCTGGCCGCTGGGATTTAAATTATCGCAAACCTATACCCAACAAAAAATACTCTGGATCGTTGTTGCTGGAGTTTCGATGGCGCTCAGCGGCTTATTCTTGTGGATAGCACAAAAAGAGATCCCCATCGGAACGGCTTATTCCGTTTGGACCGGCATAGGCGCTGCAGGCACCTTTATCATCGGGGTTATTTATTTCAAAGACACGGCATCGCTCATACGCATTGCTTCCGTAACGCTGATAATTATGGGGGTGTTGGGTTTAAGACTGGCTCATTAATTCATGGTTTAACATAAATTGATTGCATTGAAAAAAATAATAATTCAGACGCTGCTCGATATCCTGAATTTATTTCTGACATCTACAGGACTGTCGTTCACTTCGCGGCAATGCCGAAAACTCCTGCATTCGGCTTCAGCCATGTCTTTTGATATCATAATCGTTCCGGGCATACCTTTCAAGAACAACAAATGGGATATGGTGATGAAAGGAAGGATATACTGGGCAAAATATTTATTCGACGAAGGCATCGCCAAAAACATCATGTTTTCGGGTGCAGCGGTTCATTCACCCTGGGTTGAAAGCAAAATAATGGCTCTATATGCCGAAGCCATCGGGATTCCTGCAAGCAAAATATTTATTGAAGATAAAGCCGAACACAGCACCGAGAATGTTTTTTTCTCGTATACCAAAGCGCTCGAAATGGGGTTCCGTAAAATAGCAGTTGCCTCCGACCCTTTTCAAACAAAGCTTCTGCGAAAATTCATTCATACAAAAGTGAGCAAAGAAATTTATTTGCTGCCCATCGTTTATGGTATATTGAGACAAAACGAAAAAAACTATATTGACCCGAACATTGACGCTCAACAGGCATTTATTCCCGAATTCAAAGCTCTTCGTCATCGGGAAAACTTCAGAGAACGGATGCAGGGAACACGGGGCAACAATATTGAAGAACTTAGCAAATAAAGCTGGATTAAATTTTTATGTTTTGCCAACATTAAATCTTTATGATTATTTTTGCGTACTATTTAGAAAACTTATTAAACTTTAATTTAATATTTTATGAAAATTGTTGTTGTTGGAACGGGTTATGTCGGTTTGGTTACCGGTACTTGTTTCGCTGAAGTGGGTATCGAAACCGTTTGTGTTGACATTGATATTAACAAGATCGAAAACCTTAAAAAAGGAATTTTACCCATCTACGAACCGGGGTTGGATACTATGATCCACCGGAATGTTGAGAAAAACCGTCTGCATTTTTCTACCGATCTGAAATCGGTTCTGCCCGATGCAGAAGTTGTTTTTATTGCTGTTGGAACACCTCCCGATGAAGACGGAAGTGCCGACCTCAAGCATGTGATCGCTGTGGCTAAAGAAGTGGGTAAATATATTGAAGATTACACCCTGGTTGTAACCAAAAGCACTGTGCCGGTCGGAACAGCTGTAAAAGTTAAAAAAGCCATCACCGACGAACTGAATGCCCGCGGAGCTAATATTCCTTTTGATGTGGCATCCAATCCCGAATTTTTAAAAGAAGGTGCTGCTCTGGATGATTTTATGAAACCCGACCGCATTGTAGTAGGCTTGGAATCGGATCGTGCCGAAACTTTGATGAAACAACTTTACAAACCTTTCACATTGAACGGGCATCCTATCATTTTTATGGATATTCCCAGTGCCGAAATGACCAAATATGCAGCCAATTCTATGCTGGCAACCAAGATCAGTTTCATGAACGACATTGCAAATCTTTGTGAGATCATGGGAGCAAATGTCAATCAGGTTCGCAGAGGTATTGGCAGCGATACGCGCATCGGGAACAAATTTATATACCCGGGTATTGGTTACGGGGGCTCATGTTTCCCGAAAGATGTAAAAGCATTGATAAAAACTGCCAACGAAAACGGCTACAATATGCGTGTGCTGAAATCGGTTGAAGACGTGAACGACGATCAAAAAAGTGTTCTGTTCAATAAAGTTGTCCAGTATTTCAACGGTCAGCTAAAAGATAAAACCATCGGTATGTGGGGACTTTCGTTTAAACCCGAAACTGACGATATGCGCGAAGCTCCTGCTTTGGTGCTCATCGAAAAGTTTCTGGCTGCAGGTGCAAAAGTTAAAGCATACGACCCTGCCGCTATGGAAGAAGCCGAACGCAGACTGGGAAACAAGATTACGTTTGTTAAAGACCAGTACGAGGCTCTGATCGATGCGGATTGTTTGCTTATTGTTACCGAATGGACCGAATTCAGAGCTCCAAACTTCCCGGTGATCAAGAAACTTTTAAAGAAACATGTGATATTCGACGGTCGCAACATTTACGATATGGCAAGTATGAAAGAAGAAGGCTTCGATTATTTTTGCATTGGAATTGACACTTCAAAATAATTTATGAAGAAAAAAATATTGGTAACCGGTGGTGCCGGGTTTTTAGGTTCGCATTTGTGCGAACGGCTTCTGAACGAAGGCAACGAAGTCATTTGTCTGGATAATTATTTTACCGGACAAAAACAAAACATAGTACATCTGCTCGACAACCCTTTCTTTGAGTTGATACGGCACGATGTAACCATGCCTTTTTTTATAGAAGTTGACGAGATCTATAACCTCGCCTGCCCTGCTTCACCTATCCATTATCAATATAACCCTATCAAAACCATCAAAACATCGGTGATGGGTGCCATCAATATGCTGGGTTTGGCAAAACGCATACGTGCAAAGATACTGCAGGCATCAACCAGCGAAGTTTACGGCGACCCGAAAGAACATCCGCAAACAGAAAGCTATTGGGGAAACGTGAACCCGATAGGTTACCGTGCCTGCTACGACGAAGGTAAACGTTGCGCCGAATCATTGTTCATCAATTATTACCGTCAGAACAATGTGAATATAAAGATCATCAGAATTTTTAATACTTACGGTCCGCGTATGCACCCCAACGACGGTCGTGTGGTGTCGAATTTTATTATGCAGGCATTGAATAACGAAGATATTACGGTTTATGGCGACGGTTCGCAAACGCGGAGTTTCTGTTATGTTGATGACCTTGTTGACGGAATGATACGCATGATGAACACAGCAGATGATTTTATCGGTCCGGTAAATGTTGGAAACCCCGTTGAATTCACCATACTGGAACTGGCGCAACAGGTGATAAATTTGACCGGTTCGAAATCGAAAATAATATACGAACCCTTGCCTTCCGACGACCCCTTGCAGCGTAAACCCGATATCACTTTAGCAAAGAACAAACTGAACTGGGAACCGAAAGTGCAATTGAGAGAAGGCTTAATGAAAACGATACAATATTTTAATAGCAAGTAATCATGGCTATTGGCTAGTGGCTTTTGGCTAAATCAAATCACATAAAAAACAATGAACATACTGGTAACTGGAAGCAAAGGACAACTTGGGAATGAGATCCGGGTGATTTCTGAACAATTTCCACAACACAAGTATTTTTTTACCGATGTGGAAGAATTGGATATCTGCGACAAAAATGCTGTCGAGGCATTCATCTGCGGGAATCAGATCAAATGCATCATCAATTGTGCGGCTTATACCGGCGTGGATAAAGCTGAACAGGAACCCGAACTGGCATTTAAGATCAATGCCGAAGCCGTCGAAAACCTTTGCAATGCTGCTCTTAAACAAAAAGTTTTTTTGGTTCACATCTCGACGGATTATGTGTTCGACGGAAAAAAAGATAACCCCTATCTTGAATACTTTCCGACGAACCCGATATCTGTTTACGGCAAAAGCAAACTGAAAGGCGAAGAGATCATCCTCAAATCAAAACTTCCGGCTTTGATCATCCGCACATCGTGGTTATATTCTGCATTTGGAAGCAATTTTGTGAAAACCATTTTGCGTTTGTCGAAAGAAAACAACCGACTGAACATCATCTCCGACCAGATCGGAACCCCAACTTATGCTGCCGACCTTGCCAAAGTGATACTCGATATTATCACCCATCATAAACTGCCTTCAAAACCCGAGATCTATCATTTTTCGGATGAAGGCATAACCACCTGGTATGAGTTTGCATTGGAGATCATGGAACTGACAAACCGCAATATCGTTGTGCACCCTATCACCACCAAAGAATATCCAACCGCTGCCACACGCCCGCAATTCAGTTTGCTGAGCAAAGAAAAGATAAAACACGATTTCAAGATCGAAATCCCTTTATGGCAGGACAGCCTGAAAGAATGCCTGAAGCTGATCGTTGCGGAACAATAGATCTTTTGGCCGAAGATCTGCAATTATTCGCAGCAGGGAAGCGTTATTTTGTTTAATTTTATTCAACAATTTTTTTATGATGCAAAAAACAAAATGCCTGCTGCTTGCCATACTGGTATCCTTATCGCTCACATACGCCCGTGCCCAGAAATTAACTCAACCCGAACAACAGTTGTTCTGCTTCGGCAGGTTGGTTAGCATCAGCGTTGATAAACAATTGTATGTTTCCGACACCTCCGATTATTTCTATATTCACGTAAGTGTAAAAAACATTTCGAAAAAAGATATCGGTATCGACCTGAGCAATTCGTGGTATGTATTGTATCCCAACCAATGGCAGTTTTCGGATACCACCATGCGGCAGGTTATCGACGAAAGGCAGATCGTACCTGCAGAAATGAATGCAAAAAAAACAGCCGAGATCGATAAAAAGTTTGCTGATAACGCGCTGAAGAAACTCGCACCCGGGCAATCGTTCGACTATTACACCGAGTTTAACAGCACCAAACCCAACCAAGCCGACATGGGCAAAAGCAAATACCTGATAGTGGCCATCGACGGGCAAATGTTCTTTACCGACGGGCGAAACTGCGAACAAATAAAATGCAACGGAGATATGAACGTGGATAGGGAACTGGTGATTAAATGCCAGCCAACTTGGCCTAAAATAACCGAAAAACAAAAGATATTCCACCGCAAATAACCCATGAAAACCAGCACACGCATATTATGTATTGTTTCAATAATCACGTTGTTGCTCATTATTGTTGCCAATTTGTTTTTGCCCTATTCGTTTTCGTTCAGCCCTTCGGCCGACGTGTGGAACATCAACCCCGCCTCCGACCCTTTGTATGCCTATCGGGTGGCCATTATCTTTTCGGGTTTGGCTCTTGCCGCTATAGCTTTGGTGGTGACCTGCATCAGTTTCTTTTTGCGCCATCACGCAATTGATGCCAAACTAGCCAACCTGAGTATTTTTATTCTGGTGTTTTACGTTGATTGGATGAGCGTCCCGTATTGGACCAACGGTTTGCTTCATGTTTTCGGCAAGGGCGCTTCAACCACCTTCGACCCGAAAGCCCTGCTGCCCATGACCATCTTAGGCGAAGCATGGCGACTGCCCATACTTGTTATGCATCCTTTGGTTTTGGTTTATCTGGTGTTCAGCCTTGTCAGGTTCATCGTGGTGATAGTGCGCCGAAACAAACCCGGCCTGAACAATATCCTGATTTTGATATACACTTTGCTGAACATAGCCCTGCTGTTCTTTATACCGCAATATTTTAACTGGCTGCTTGATTAGCCTTTTAGTCTTTTAGGTGTGTAGACTTTTAGGTAATAGGTAACAAGTAATAGTTATAGTCTTCGGTCTTCCAACTTCTAACTCCTAACTTTTAACTTTAGGCACTTTAGGCACCTGCCCGACTGAAGCCGTTCAGGCGGGCTTTAAGTACTTTAGTTCACTTTAGGCACCTGCCCGACTGAAGCCGTTCAGGCGGGCTTTAAGTACTTTAGTCACTTTAGTTCACTTCTTCAACTCTTCCAATTCTTTCTCCAGCGATAAAATGCGGTCGGCGAGGTTTGGGAGTTTGCGGAACAGCACATACGAGCGTAAAAAATCTTTAATATCGAAAGCTATATAGCCCTGCAACAGCGCTCCTTCTTCGGTCACGGTTTTGGCAACTCCCGAGCGTGCCTGAACTTTCACATTATCGGCTATCGAAATATGCCCCACTATGCCAACCTGCCCGCCTATCATGCAGTTTTTGCCGATCTTCACCGAGCCTGCCACACCCACCTGAGCCACGATGATGGAATTTTCGCCCACTTCAACATTATGAGCTATCTGTATCAGGTTATCGAGTTTGCAGCCTTTGTGTATGATGGTCGAGCCCAGGGTGGCACGGTCGATGCAGGTGTTGGCGCCAATTTCAACATCATCTTCAATAATAACGTTGCCTATTTGGGCCACTTTTTTATGAGTCAGGTCGGCTTGCTGGGTAAAACCGAAGCCGTCGGCGCCTATCACCACCCCCGAATGCAAAATGCAGTTGCGCCCCACCACGCTGTCCGAATAAACGCTCACCTGTGCATACAGCGTGGTGTTGTCGCCTATGCTAACGTTGTCGCCCACGTAGCTCAGCGGGTAGAGTTTGGCGTTGTTGCCTATAACGGCATTTTCGCCCACGAAAGCCTGTGCACCTATATACACGTTGCTGCCTATTTTGGCCGAAGGCGAAATGTAAGCCTTGTCCGAAATGCCCGTTTTGTTGAGTTTCATCTGATTGTATAGCTCCAGCAAGGTGGCGAAAGCAGCATACGCGTTGTCAACGCGCACCAGGGTAGCCTCAACGGGGTGTTCGGGCACAAAATCGCGGTTCACTATAACAATGGCGGCCCGGGTGGTGTATATAAAATGCGTGTAGGCAGGGTTGGCCAAAAATGTGAGCGAATCCTCATCGCCTTCTTCTATTTTGGCCAGTTTCGAAACGGCTGTTTCGGGCTTGCCTTCTACGGTGCCGTTCAATACTTCGGCCAGTTGTTGCGCGGTAAATTTCATTTCAGCTATATTTTTTTCAGAAAACAAAGTTATAAAAACAACGACAAGTGGGAGGATTTATTTTTGATGGAGAAATTTTTAGAGAATTCAGAATTCAGAAGTAAGAATTCAGAAGGATTGAATTAGCTAAAAGCCATTACTTCCTACTTTTTTAACCACGGAAATACGGAGAACACGGAGATACACAGAGAATTTATTTTGCATTCAAAAAAATTATTTTATTTTTTTAACAAAAAACTTGCATCACTTAAAATAATTTACGTTCTTTGTGTATCATAAATTAAACCATATAAACCCGATGATCTATCGTTCTGATATATCATGTTCCGAAAGGCCTATTTCCGTAGGGGGGGGGGTATTTTATGGTTTTAGATTCCAAATCTTTTTGTTTTAGTTCGTTTTTATTTCAAGAAATTTCTTTAAAATTTATTTATAGTCCATTTTCGACTGGAAGTGAAAACTATTCGCACGAGTTGGGAAAGGGTTCGCACGGCCAAGGAAAGGGTTCGCACGGCCGGGGAAAGGGTTCGCACGGCCAGAGAAATGGTTCGCACGGCCGGGGAAATGGTTCGCTCACGGGACGATATGGTTCGCTCGTAGAACGATACCGTTCGCACGACCGGGGAAAGGGTTCGCACGACTCAGGAAAGGGTTCGCACGACTTGGGAGACCTCCGCACGACCAAGGAAAGAGTTCGCACGACTGAGGAAAGGGTTCGCACGGCCAAGGAAAGGGTTCGCACGAGTTGGGATGCCTCCGCACGACCGGGGAAAGGGTTCGCACGGCTGAGGAAAGGGTTCGCACGAGCCGGGAAAGGGTTCGCAGGGTTGGATATATACTTTGATTGGATGGAGGGATGTAGTTCTTGTTTATTGAATGCTAATTATTTATAAACAATATTATTCACTTTAAAAAAAAATAAAGTTATGGAAGATCAAAACATTTATTGGAGCGAAATGGAAAAAAGAATTGTTGGGTTGAAAAGTAACCCATTGTATTCGGCAGAAATAACCGGAACGGTTGCAACATTGGATTTTTTTACACGAGCTGAAGGCTATTTTAACGATAAGGTGAGCTGGCAACAGAAATTGGAAAAATCGTCGAAAGCGTATACGAAAGCAGGCGAGGCAAAGAAAGAGGAAGCCGCCCAGACTTTTAGTATTACGGCATCGGTAATGAAATCGTATGGCGAAAAAATTGGTGATGCCGATTTGATAGGCCTGAAATTGCTGACATTTTCGAAATTGCATAAGGAAAGTGTTACTGCACAAATTGCTGATAATAATTATATTTTGGGTTTGATAGATGCTAATAAAGTTGCACTGGCAGATTATAAGATAGATGCAGCTTTTACGGCCAAGCTTGTTACGCTGAACAAGGATCTTGACCTGCAGACAAAATTGCCGCTGGACGTGGTGAAGCAACATGCCAATGATAAGGTTCAGTATGAGGATATGGAGAATACTTCGAAGAAATTTTATGATAAGGAGATGGACCCTTATATGAAAATTTATAAAATTACAGATATGGGTTTGTTTTTGGCTTATCTGGCGGCGCGGAAGGTGCGGCATCATCATTTGAAACGAAAAGCGGTTGTGCCAGACCCGGAAACTATTACGGGAATACTGGAGTTGATGCTGCTGTTCAAAGCATCGATGGACCCGGCAGCAGGAGCCAGTTATGTGGTTACGGCACTGGGTATTTCGGATACGACGGATGAAGACGGGGAAGGCTATAATGACGAGTTGAAGCCCGGAACGTATCATGGAAAGATTTCGATGGACGGCTATAAGGATATTGAGTTTGATTTTACGATAGAAGCAGGAAAAACTACAGCGTTGCAGTTTTTGCTGGAAGTGGCTAATGTGGCTCCGAGCGGAACGCCGGGGAGTTGATAGGCTTTTAGGCTATAGGCTGTAGACTTTTAGAAAAAAACGATAGTGATAGTTTCACTTTGAGTGAAGCTATCACTTTATAAAAATAAAAGTGGAGACCAGAAACCACTCGGATGAACAGAGTGATAGTTTCACTTTGAGTGAAGCTATCACTTTATAAAAGTAAATGTGGAAACCAGATACCACTTTAAAAAACGAAAAAAATTTAAAACTAAAAAGCCATGAAAAAAATCTACTTTTTGTTTTTGTTATTTTTTCTAACAGGCATTATCAGCCTCAAAGCACAAACCCAGTTGCCCAATCCGGATTTTGAAAATTGGGTATCAAGTATTTCTGCTTATAGGCCGCTTAACTATTTTACTGTCGACACCCTGGGCTTACATAGCTGTTTTAAGTCTACCGACATGCATGGAGGCACTTTTGCTGCAAAGCTTAGATCGCTTGACACGACTATCCTTATTACTCTGCATATAAAGCTTCCTGGAATAGCAACTCTTGGTAGGCCAAGGTTGAGCGGAAGCAATTTATCCCAATTGTCCATTGATGAAGGAATTCCATTCACCGACAAGCCCGATGATTTCATAGGATATTATAAATATAGGCCCATAAACACCGATACAATGAGTGTATTTATTTATTTCTGGCGTTATAATGCAGTGCTTCAAAGAAAAGATACCATGGGCAAAGCAACTTTTAGCAATTCTGCCACCATCAATACATATACCATGTTTGATATGCCTATACAATGGAATACCTCTTATAGCGGGTCGCCCGATTCGATGAATCTAATTTTACTGGCTTCGCATACCGTGCAAAACCACACCTATGCCTATTTCGATGATTTTAGTTTCTATTATGATCCCTTTGCTGCCATTGCCACCAACTCAGGCAATCTTATTGCCAGAGTTTATCCCAATCCGGTAAAAGATATTTTTACAGTTGAATTGCCTGAATTAAGAAGTGAATCCAACGTATGTTTATTTAACCTGCAAGGGCAGCTTCTTATTATGCAAACAATATATCAGCAAAAAACAGAAATAGACATAAACAGCCTGGCAAAAGGTGTTTATATAATAAAGGTCTTCAATGGAGAGGGTGTTGAGGTTATAAAGTTTGTGAAAGATTAATTATCCTGATTGATATTATTGAAATAAAATAATGTGGAGACCAGAAACCACTTAAAAAAACGAAAAAAAAAACTTAAAAGTGCAGTGTCAGCACGATAATCATTGACAATAAAAATATGAAAAAAATTACAATTATGTCGCTATTTTTAGCATTTAGTGTTTTAATGATTCAGTCGTGCAAGAAAAAAGAAGCAGCTTGCTCAAATATCGGAACCGCTGTTAATATCGGAAGTACAGTAGGTGGAGCTTTTAATGTAGGTGTTAGTCCCTTCTTAAAATGTACTTTTGATGATCAAACGTATCAGCAATATTATGATAATTTAAATTTTGATAATACAACTCTTAATTTTTCTTGTAGTAGCCCCTATACTCATGAGGCATCATCTTGGGGTTATTCTACTGTAATAGGTGCTATTATGGATGTAGGTGAACAAAGTTGTCCTTCTTTAATTTCCGGAACACCATCATCTGCCACATACGTTGCGTATGTGGAGGGACATGGATATATTTGCAATTATGTAGATGGGCATTCTGTGAAGTTTACTGCAGGAAAATATAGCGGAGGGAGTGTTACAGTAAATTATATTTGGCAATAAAAGTAAAAAAGTCCGTATGAATATCTTTTAATACTGCTAAAACCGAAAAGGTTTCGTGCAGTTCGTTCTTTTTAACATTAGTTATTAATTAAAACACAAACCCTATGAAAAAAATATTTTTAGTTCTGGTCGGATTTTTAATTCTGAATACACTCCATGCGCAGGATGTGATTTTTAAAAAGAACGGGGATGAGATCAGTGCAAAGATTCAGGAAGTGGGAGTCACCGAAATTAAATACAAAAAGGCCGATAATCCCGACGGGCCTCTTTTTTCGATAATGAAAACAGATGTGTTCATGATCAAATTCGAAAACGGCACAAAAGAAGTTATCAATTCACAGGTAACCACAAATACACCAACAAGCACTATTGTTACCCCGGCTCAACCGACAACTCCGCAAAAAGTAACTGTTATTATTTATCGCAAAAATACGCGCGTGGGAGTGTTCGTAACCTACGATGTATTTGCCAACGAAAAGTATCTGACCGATGTGTCGAATAACACTTACTTTTCAACTCAGTTAGATGAAGGCGTTGTAACATTTACGGCCCAAACCGACCAAAAAATCACCCAAACCATAAATCTGGTTGCGGGCAACACCTATTATCTGCGATGCGGAGTTAATACCGGAATGTGGGTTGGAATACCTTCACTGGAGTTTGTTCCCGAAAATACGGGAATACAGGAAACATCACGGATTCGCCATTAAATTTTATTAATAAAAATAATGGCTGAAGCCAGAGTTGGTTTCTATTCGAAAGGTTAATCTTTATTATCAATCATGAATAATGTATTTAAAAATGAAAAATCATAACATCCACAGATGGTTCGGGTCGCAATCCTCGAAAATATAAATTATTAATTAATTTACACTAACAAAAAATATTATGAACTATCAATCACCTTCGTCAAAAAACAAAGCAATAATAATTTTAAATCAATTTGATCATTTAATCTCGGTTTCATTCATTTTTGTTGGTGTATTTTTTTTCTGTTCTTTTTTTACTCTTAAATGCTCAAGGCAAGATATTGTAACAATAAAGGGATATGAATTTATTACAGGGGTAAACATGAAAGAAAAAGTTGATAAAGGAATTTATCCTGATTTATTTAAACAAGATGAAAATAAAAGTACTACTGAAAGCAAATTGCAAACTGACAATGAGGAAGTAAAACCTAATTATTGGGCTATTATTGCTGCTGGTGCTGCTATATTAGGCATAATTTTATCGATAGCTATGGGTAGTAAAAAGAAATACTATGGAGTATTAATATTTCTTGGCATAATTGGCATTATAGGTTTGTTTTTATTACATTATTTTCTAGGTGATGGTTTAAAACAAAAGCAAGGAGAATTATTTAATGTCTTTGAGATAGAGATCAATTATGGTTACTGGGGTGCTATAGGCGGCTTTTGTTTGGCAACAATTGTTAGTTTTATTTGTAATATAATTTATAAAGCCAATTTGCATAAAGAAATAGTTATCGAAGAGAATTCAGAATAAAATAATTAACCAAAAAGTCTGTCCAATCCGGCAGGCTTTTTTTTCCCTTACCTCTTACCTATTACCTTTCACCACTTTCCCGCCACCTCTTTCGGGTAGCACAAAAAATACTTCCTGATGATTCTCGAAAGCAGTTCCGTGTTGATCTGATCCGAGCTTTGGGTGATATCTTCCGTTCGGCCGTCGCGGTGCAGCATCGAAATTTTGTCGAATGCGGGGTTGTAGGCATTGTTGGCCACCTCGTCCGAAAACACGAAACTTTCGGCTTCGTCCGTGGTGAGGTCATAAAACTTCATGGTTTTCGATTTTAGGTCGCCGATATAGCCCGCATCGAAGGGCATACTCTGAATTTCTATTTTCATCAGGTTGCGGTTCACCAGCTTTTGGCTGAGCAGCCTCAGCACCTTGTCTGTGGAGCGCATCCACATCTTGACGGCAAAAAACACGTCGTAGTCGTCCAGTTGGGCAAACACACCGAGCAAATCGGGCCTTTCGATGAAATCGTGTTCCACGAAACGGTTTTTCAAAAAGGTTTCGAGGGCGGGGCTGGCAAAAACGTTTTCGCCGCGTTCGGCCAGAAGTTTGGCGCGATTGAGGATGCGGATGAGCAGATGTTCGGCCGAGAGCACGGTTTTGTGGAGATAGACCTGCCAATACATGAGCCTGCGCGCCACGATAAATTTTTCGATGGAATAGATGCCTTTGATGTCGACCACCACCTCGTCGCGGTGCACGTTGAGCATTTTGATGATGCGGTCGGTTGAAATTACGCCTTCGGAAACGCCCGTGAAAAAGCTGTCGCGCATCAGGTAGTCGAGCCTGTCGACATCGAGTTGCGAAGCCACCAACTGATGGAGAAACTTTTTGGGATGGCGGTTGTCGAAAATATCGGCGGCCATCAGCAGGCGGTCGCCATAGATGGCGTTGAGGCGCTCGATGAAAAACAGGGAAAGGCGCTCGTGGGAAATGGCCGAAACCAGGGTATGCTCCAAAGCGTGAGAAAAAGGCCCGTGACCGATATCGTGCAACAAAATGGCGAGCAGGAGGCTCTGCTGTTCGTCGTCGCTGATGGCGATTTCTTTCAGCTTAAGCATTTCAACCGCCTGGCTCATCAGATGCATGGCTCCCAAAGCATGCTGAAAGCGCGAATGGCTTGCACCGGGATAAACCATATAGGTAAGGCCAAGTTGTTTTATATAGCGCAGGCGTTGAAAATAGGGATGTTCGATGATATCGAAAATGAAATCGTTGGGGATGGTAATAAAACCATGCACGGGGTCGTTAATGATTTTTCTTTTATTATGAACCACAAAAAGGCTGTATTATGTGTATCTTTGTATTAAATTATGAGTTCAATATTACGCATTTTTTGCGCAATAAACTTTAAAAAAATAAGGCGATTATGAGTAAAGTTCGAATTTTGTGGGTGGACGATGAAATTGATCTGTTGAAACCACATATTTTATTTCTGCAGGAAAAAGGTTACGAAGTTGTTACTTCAAACAATGGCGACGAGGGCCTCGACCTGATAAACGAAAGCAATTTTGATATTATATTTCTCGACGAGAACATGCCCGGCATTTCGGGTCTGGAAACCCTCACACAGATACGCAACAACTTCCCGAATTTGCCCGTGGTGATGATCACCAAAAACGACCAGGAACATACCATGGAAGATGCCATCGGGTCGAGCATTTCGGACTACCTGATAAAACCCGTTAACCCCAACCAGATATTGTTGTGCCTGAAAAAGAACCTGGAGAACAAACGTCTGGTGAGCGAAAAAACAACTCAGGCTTATCAGCAGGAATTCCGCAGTATCGGCATGGAACTGTCGAACCGCTTATCGCACACTGAATGGAAAGATATCTATAAAAAACTCACGCGTTGGGAACTCGAACTCGAAAAATCGGACGACCAGTCGATGAATGATGTGTTGCTGATTCAAAAATCGGAAGCCAACAGCATGTTCGCGAAATTTTACGAAAACAACTACATCAACTGGATAAACGGCAAAAACACCGATGCCCCTGTGCTTTCGCATACCTTGTTTAAAGAAAAGATATTTCCGAATATGGATAATGAAACCCCATTATTCGTAATACTTATCGATAACCTGCGCTACGACCAGTGGAAGATGATACAACCCGTGATAGAAGAATATTACAGGGTTCAGGACGACGATTTATTTTACAGCATTTTGCCTTCGGCCACGCAATATTCGCGCAATGGAATATTTGGGGGATTACTGCCATCTGAAATTGCACGAAAATATCCGAAACTTTGGGTAGACGAAGACGACGAAGGCACCAAAAACCAATTCGAAGGCGAACTGTTGACCGAACTTTTGAAACGTTATGGCAAAGACATAAAATTTAACTACACGAAAATATTAAACATCGCTGCCGGGAAGAAATACGTGGAGAATTTGCCGAATATAGCTTCGAATAAATTGAATGTGCTGGTGTATAATTTCGTGGATATGTTATCGCACGCCCGAACCGAAATGGAAGTGATACGCGAGCTGGCCGACGACGAATCGGCTTATCGTTCCATTACCTTATCGTGGATCAAACATTCGCCTTTGCTCGAAGTTATCAAATACATTTCAGAGTTGAAAGCCAATCTCATTATCACCACCGACCACGGAAGTGTGAAAGTGACCAATCCCGTTAAGATCGTTGGAGACAAAAACACGAACACCAATCTTAGATATAAATTCGGGCGGGCATTAAGCTATAGCAAAAAAGATGTTTTTGAAGCCCGCAATCCCGAAGAAATTTTTCTGCCGAGATTTAATGTAAGCACTTCGTATGTTTTCTGCCGTTCGAACGATTTTTTCGCGTATCCTAACAACTTCCACTATTATGTGAATTATTATAAAAACACGTTTCAGCATGGCGGTATTTCGATGGAAGAAATATTGATTCCCATAATTTTCTTAAACCCGAAATAAATGTCCGGTAAAATGGTCTGTAAAACTGTTAACGAATTACAACAGATTGCCGAAACAATTCTCACCCAATTTCCCGATGAACGTATCTTTATTTTCAAAGGAGAACTTGGAGCCGGCAAAACAACGCTCATCAAAGCCTTTTGCAGAGATTTGCAGGTAAGCGACCCAACCAACAGCCCCTCGTTTGCCATTGTGAACGAATACGACACCAAAGCAGGACTAAAACTTTTCCATTTCGATTTTTACCGGTTGAAAAAACTTGAAGAAGCATATGACATTGGCTATGAAGAGTACTTTTACAGCGGTGATTATTGTTTTATTGAATGGCCGGAGCTGGTTATGGACATCCTACCCGAATCGTATGTTGAGATCGAAATAGAATGGAACCTGATTGATGATACCCGAAACATTTCTTTTGCAAAAAAATGACAGCGGATTAAATTTTTTACTAATTTTATAGTATCAAAATTCTATCATGGATTCAAAAAAGAATTTTATAAAATTTTCGTATTCCGAACAGTTCGTCACGCAACCCGAAACGCTTGAAATAAAGAAACAACGAGCACAATTTTCCATTGGAGTTCCGAAAGAGATCTCATTTCAGGAAACCCGCATCGGTTTGGTTCCCGAAGCTGTTGCAATGCTTGTGAACAATGGTCATAAAATTATTATCGAATCAAATGCCGGCAAAGCTGCTCATTTTCCCGACAACGAATATATAGATGCAGGAGCTCAGATAGTATATTCATCGGCGGAAGTCTACCAATCGGATATCATCATCAAAGTTGCACCGCCTATCCTTTCGGAATTAGAAAAACTCAAAAACAGATCAACACTGTTCTCTGCTTTAAATTTACCGGGTCAGTCGGAGGAGTACTTTAAACGATTAATTCAAAAAAAAATAACGGCAATTTCGTACGAGCATATTAAAGACAAAACAAATTCATTTCCGGTGATTCGTTCACTGAGCGAAATTGTCGGAAATACTGCCGTTCTTATTGCTGCTGAATATTTAAGCAGCGTAGAATATGGGAAAGGGAAAAGCCTGGGTGGTTTTTCCGGTATAACACCAGCCGAGGTTGTTATTATTGGAGCCGGTACTATTGGCGAATTTGCGACCAGAGCAGCTTTAGGTATGGGAGCTTTTGTGAAAGTTTTTGATAATTCTATCTTCAAATTACGCAGCATTCAAAATAAGTTGAACGAAAGATTATATACTTCAATCATTCAACAAAAAATTCTCGCCAAAGCCTTAAGAACAGCTGATGTTGTTATTTGCGCTATTCATTCGGTCAATGATCAGGCACCATGTGTAATATCCGAAGATATGGTAAAAGAAATGCCTTATGGATCAATAATAATTGATGTAAGTATTGTAAATGGCGGCTGTTGCGAAACATCGCACGTAACGAATCACACGCATCCTGTTTTTAAGAAACATGGAGTCACACATTATTGCATTCCAAACATTTCCTCAAAAGTTCCGCACACTGCGTCATATGCCTTAAGCAACTTCTTTGCACCTATTATTCTGCAAATAGCAGATGAAGGAGGAATTAATAATTTCTTAAAAAACAATCAGGGGGTAAGAAGAGGAACTTATCTTTATAATGGAGTTTTAACTAACAAATATATCAGCGATTTATTCACTATTCCTTTTCAGGATATAGATTTGTTAATGTTCCCGCTTCATTAATTTATCCTGTCGTTAATTCGCATTTTTTAACAATGCTATTTTCTTCGTTTATAACAATATTCAGCTTTAGGCAATAGGCAATACTTATTATTTATAACGTAAATTTTTTTTTTATTTGTTGAGAATAAAGAAATTATTAACTTTGCCGACCGTTATGATTAAACAGCAAACAATTGGCCAACCGGTAAGCATTGCAGGCAAAGGCTTGCATACCGGCGAAGAAGTAATTCTGACATTTAAACCTGCTCCCGAAGATCATGGTTTTGTATTTAAGAGAATTGATTTAGAAAATCAACCTTTAGTTCGTGCCTGTCTGGAAAATGTAGTAGATACATCCAGGGGAACTACCATTGAAGAAAACGGTGTTCGGGTGTGTACAATTGAACATACTTTAGCTGCTTTTGCAGGTCTTGAACTTGACAATATTCTTATAGAATTGAACAGTTCTGAAACTCCTATTCTCGACGGAAGTTCGATACGTTTTGTTGAAGCCCTCCTTTCAGCAGGAATTGTAGAACAGGATGCTCCAAAAAAATTCATTGAATTAAAATCAAATTTCGAATATTTTGATGCAGAACGTAATGTTGAAATTATTGCAATTCCTAGCGATAAATTCAGAATTACAACCATGATCGATTATAATACTGATGTGTTGGGAACTCAATTTGCATTGCTCGACGATATCAGTCTTTTCAAAGATGAAATCGCAAACTGCAGAACATTTGTTTTTTTACATGAACTGGAATATTTACTTGAAAATAATTTAATTAAAGGCGGTGATCTGGATAATGCTATTGTATTTGTAAACCGTATTATCTCTCAAACCGAACTGGATCATTTAGCAGTAGTATTTAACAAACCGAAAGTCACAGTATTGAAAGAAGGAATATTAAACAATTTAGAATTACACTTCCCAAATGAATCTGCCCGACACAAACTTCTAGATATTATTGGAGATTTAGCATTGCTCGGCGGCACATTGAAAGCGCACATTTTTGCAAAACGTCCCGGGCATTATTCAAATATCAATTTTGCTAAAAAAATTGCTGATTTTGTTGAAAATAAGAACAAAAACAAAAGAGGACAAATTGAATCTTTTGATTTAACAAAACCACCATTATACGACATTATTCAGATTCAGAAAATATTACCACATCGTCCTCCATTCTTATTAATAGATAAGATTTTAGAAATGGATGAAAAGGGTATTATCGGATTGAAAAATGTTACTATGAATGAGAGTTTTTTTGTTGGACATTTTCCTGATGAACCTTTGATGCCTGGTGTTCTACAAATTGAAGCTATGGCACAATGTGGAGGTATTTTTGCATTAAAAACAGTTCCTGATCCGGAAAATTATTTAACTCTTTTCCTAAAAATCGAAAGTGCCAGATTTAAGCATAAGGTTGTCCCCGGCGATACTCTTATTTTTAAAATCATACTAACTGCTCCTATTCGTAGAGGTATTTGTCAGATGAGTGGCTATGCCTATGTTAATAATCAAATTGTGATGGAAGCTGATTTATTAGCTCAACTTGTTAAAAAAGACAAAAAATGAATCAACCCTTAGCTTACGTCCATCCTCAGGCTAAAATTGCCGGCAATGTTGTAATTGAACCTTTTGTCAGTATTGATAAGAACGTTGAAATCGGAGAAGGAACATGGATTGGCCCAAATGTCACAATACTTGAAGGAGCACGTATTGGGAAAAACTGTAAAATATTTCCCGGAGCAGTTATCTCAGCAGTACCACAGGATTTAAAGTATGCTGGTGAAGATACTATTGTAAAAATTGGGGATAATGTTATTATAAGAGAATTTGCTACAATAAATCGGGGTACAAAAGCAAATTTTGAAACAATAATTGGGAATAATTGCCTTCTAATGGCTTATGTCCATATAGCTCATGACTGTATAATAGGAAATAATGTTATTTTGGCAAATTCAGCAGCTCTTGCAGGACATATTAAAATCGACGATTGGGCTATCATTGGCGGAATGGTTGCCGTCCATCAGTTTGTAAATATTGGAGCACATTCAATGGTTTCGGGAGGATGTTTGGTTCGTAAAGATGTTCCTCCTTTTTGTAAAGCAGCAAGGGAACCTCTTTCATATTCTGGTATTAACTCAATTGGATTGCGCCGCAGAGGTTTTTCGTCAGAAAAAATAAAGGAAATCCAAGATATTTATCGGATTATTTTCATTAATGGGTTAAATGTATCACAAGCTATTAGTTACATTGAAGCTGAATTACCTGCAACTCCCGAACGCGATGATATTATTTCATTTATTATGACTTCAAAGCGCGGAATCATGAGAGGTTACACCCGTAACAGCAATGGGAAAGAGAAAAAGGACATTCTCTAATTCTGATTCCTTTATATTAATAACCTAGTATGAAGATCATTCTTCAAAACGTTTCCAAACAATATTCACATCACGAGATTTTCAATAATTTCAGTTTCAATTTTGAATCTGGAATTACATACGCAATAACAGGCTCCAACGGTTCCGGAAAAACAACTTTGCTTAAAATTATTGCCGGCATGGTCACTCCGTCATTAGGGAAAATTTCTTATCAAAAATCAGGAAGGGAAATCCCTGTTGAAAGAATATTCAGGGATATTGCTATTGCCGCGCCCTATATGGAATTGATTGAAGAATTTACTTTATTGGAAAGCTTGAATTTTCATGTTAAATTAAAACCTTTTATTAAAGATATTAGCATTGAGAATGCGGTTCAAATGATGTCGATGGAAGAATTTTCCAATCAAACCTTGCGTAGCTACTCCTCCGGTATGAAACAAAAAGTTAAACTTGCTTTAGCATTATATAGTAATACACCTATACTTCTGCTTGATGAGCCTTTAAGCAATCTTGATGACACCAATGCAGAATGGTATCGTTCCTCGTTAAAACAATTTTCAAAACAGAAAATTACGATAATTTGTTCGAATTTAAAGAAAGAAGAGTATCCTGATTGTGAAAATATTATTGATATTAAGCAAAATAAATAAAAAATAGTTTTCGTATTCCAAAAAATAATCGCAACTTTGCACCCCTATTTAAAAAAATAATTATAAATTAAAAAAATCTAACATTTATGCCAGCAAGAATCAGATTACAACGTCATGGTAAAAAAGGTATGCCTTATTATCATATTGTAATTGCGGATGGTCGTGCACCACGTGATGGAAAATTTATTGAAAGAATTGGCACTTACAACCCTCTCGCAATACCAGCAGAAATTAACCTGGATTTCGAAAAAGCTCTAAATTGGCTCCAAAAAGGTGCTCAACCTTCAGATACAGCCAAAGCTATTTTGATGTACAAAGGTGTAATTTTCAAAAATCACCTTTTAAAAGGAGTAGCTAAAGGCGCTTTAACAATGGAACAGGCTGAAGCCAAATTCCAATTGTGGTTGGAAGAAAAAGAAGCAAAAGTTATCAACAAAAAAAATCAGGTAGTTTTAACGAAAAAAGAAGCTCATAAAAAACGTATGGAAGCTGAGGTAAAAGTTAATATTGCCAAAGCTGAAGCAGTTGCCAAAAAAAGAGCACAGGAATTAGCAAAAGAAAAGCAGCAAGAACTTGAAGCAGAAGCAACAGAAGAAGTAGCAGTTGTTGAAGATGAAGTTGTTGTTGCAGAAGACGCTGCTCCAATTGACGAAGTTGTTGTTTCGGAAGAACCAACAGTTATTGAAGAAGCAACTCCTGAAACTGATAAACCAGCAGAAGAACCTACTGAAGAGAAAGCTGAATAGTTTCGTGTTTAATAACACTTGTTTTAGATTTCACTAATGGATAATAAACGGTTTTTCTGTCTCGGAAAAATCTTAAAGCCTTTTGGCTACAAAGGTCAGTTTATAGCTTCATTTGAAATTGACAATCCTGAAAAATACAGAAAACTGGAATTTGTTTTTGTTGAAATAAAACACGAGCAAGTTCCTTTTTTTATTGCAGAATTTGAATTACAAAAAAACGATACTGCAATCATTAAACTCGATTATATTGATAGTTTGGACGCTGTACAAGAAATTACCGGCAGTGCATTATTTATTCCGGAAGCGGAAAAAATAGAAGATAATCCGAAAGATAGTAATATTCGAAATTTAGAAGGGTATCTGGTTATTGATAACCAATTTGGTAAAATCGGATCTATTCATAAAATTCTTGACTTACCCCAACAATTAATCATGCAAATTTTTTTTGATGAAAAAGAAATTCTTATTCCGTTGAATGCTGATTTTATTACAAAAATCGATAATAAAAAGAAAATCCTTCATATTATTGCTCCGGAAGGCCTTATAGACTTTTATCTGGCATGAAATCCCCTTTTCGATTTAAAGAGTTTACTATTTCTGATTCGCAATGCTGCATGAAGATCAGTACTGATGCTGTTTTATTGGGAGCCTTTGCAGATGTAACCACATCAAGTTCAATTCTTGATATCGGAACCGGTTCAGGTATTATTGCATTGATGTTGGCTCAAAGATCAGATGCCATAATTGACGCAGTCGAAATTGATGAAGATTCAGAAAAACAGGCGTCAGAAAATTTCGCAATCAGCAAGTGGGCTAACCAACTTAGGTTATTTCACGATTCAATTCAGCATTTTGCAAACTCAGGAAATCAAACCTACGATACTATCGTTTGTAACCCACCCTATTTTCACAACCAATTGAAAAGTACCTTTCAACATAGGAATACTTCTAAACATGATACGAATCTTAGCTTCGAAGAATTGAGTGTCTTTGTGAAGAAATTACTGTCAGATACAGGCCATTTCTGGGTTATCATACCTGTTTCTGAAAAACAACACTTCCTAAATATTTTTGCAAATGCCGAACTATTTTGTAAAAAAGCAATCAACATCATTGACAATCCGGATAAAGATACTATCCGAATCATTTATTGTTTTTCGAAACAAATTCCAGAAAAAACCGAAACGACTTTGCTGTATATTAAAAACAGAGATAACTCATTTTCAAATGAGTTTATTGATTTAACCCGTGACTTCTATTTAAATTTTTAAAGCAGATGGTATAATTATTGCTAAATTTGACTTAAAATTATAAAAAATCTTATCATGAAAAAAATAGCTGTACTTGTTTCCGTTATTTTCTGCACAATTCTATTCATTGCAAAAGCAGAAGCTCAAAAAGTTTATTCGTGCGATAGTAAATACGATGCCGACGTGAAGGTTTATGTTGCCGACAGTAAATACGATGCAGACCTTAGTGTTTACAAATGTTCGAGCCAATATGATGCCACTGGGAATGAGGGTTTATGGTTCTTTGTCGACAGTAAATATGATGCTATTAAAAAAATATTTTTCGTAGATAGTAAGTATGATGCCGACCTGGTTATTTTTTTTGTGGATAGTAAATACGATGCAGGTTGGAATAACAACGCAAAAAAGCAGCTTATGTATTAAACAATTTGCAGGTTTATAGCCAATTCTTTAAAATCAAGATTATCGAAACCTCCCGAACTCATCATCAGGAGGTTTTTGTTTTTCCATTCTATAGCTTCCAAAAAAGCTATCAATTCATCTTTAACGTTAAAAACATGTAAATCGCTTCTTCCAAATGAACTCTTAACCAATTCGGCAGCCAAAGGCGGCATCTTTTTTATTTCCAAAGCATGCGAACTATAGAAAACCACAGCAACGTCAGCATCTTTCATGGCATCTTTATATTGTTTAAGAAAATCGCTGTTCAGGCTGCTATAGGTATGTAATTCCATGCAGGCAATAAGTTGGCGTTCGGGATATTGCTCCTTCGCAGCATTGATAGTGGCCTGCAATTTTGAAGGCGAATGCGCAAAGTCTTTATAGCAAGCCGTTGTCTCATTTTTGCTAATAAGTTCCAGACGTTTGGCAGCACCCTTAAAAGAAGCAATTGCCTGCATGAATGATACAGTCGAAATACCCAGACTCTCGCAAATCAAACGGGCACCATTCAGGTTCATCAGGTTGTGTTTGCCAAAAACCATGATATCGGTGGGTTTTTCATCGAAAACGACCTTAGTGATTCCATTGCGAATTGAATATTCTGGAACCCCATAAGGTTTTGAAATGATATCTTGACGGGCTCCGTTGGAAATGTTTTTGACATTTTCATCATTCGCGCAATAGATCAAGGTTCCATTTGGTTCGATTAGTTGAATAAAAACACGAAACTGATCGACATACATTTCGAATGTCGGGAACACATTGATATGGTCCCAGGCAATTCCGCTTATCAATGCTATGTGCGGTTTATACAAGTGAAATTTAGGTCGCTTATCGAGAGTAGAAGTGAGATATTCGTCGCCTTCAAGTATAATGAGTGGTGCATTTGATAAACGGAACATCGTTTCGAAACCTTCGAGCTGTGCCCCAACCATATAATCAAAATCTCTTCCGAGCAATTTCAGCACATGCATTACCATGGCAGTAATAGTGGTTTTGCCGTGGCTTCCGCCAATCACAACTCGGATTTTGTTTTTCGATTGTTCGTAAATGTATTCCGGGAAAGAATAAATTTTCACCCCCAGTTTTTTTGCTTCAATAAGCTCTGGGTTATCCTCGCGAGCATGCATGCCCAGAATAATAGCATCCAAATCGGCTGTAATTTTAGCGGCATACCAGCCAGTAGTTTCAGGTAAAATATTTCGTGCTGCCAGGCGGCCTTTGGCAGGATCAAAAATTTCATCATCTGATCCGGTAACCGTGTGACCGTTTTCGTGCATGGCAATTGCCATGTTATGCATCACGCTTCCTCCGATTGCAATAAAATGTATTTTCATGAAGTTGTCCTCAGTTATTTGTAATTTATATTTCCATTTTATCTTCCTGATTGCAAACCTAATTGAAAAAAAATAAAAAAATGATACAATGCGAGAAAAATACAAACAAGAGATTGTTTGAAAACTCACTAATATTTTGCATTTTTTTGAGAATTTATTTTTTTTATATAAAAGTATGGTTAAATTTGAACCCCCAAATTTAAAATAAATAGAAAAATATGAAACTGCCCTTTGCCGAATCGTTTAAAATAAAAATGGTTGAACCCATACGTAAAAGCACCAGAGAAGAACGTATTGGCTGGATAAAAGATGCCAAGTACAATTTGTTTAACCTGAGAAGCGACCAGGTTTTTATTGATTTGCTCACTGATTCAGGAACAGGTGCTATGAGCGACCGCCAATGGGCTGCTATGATGATTGGCGACGAAAGTTATGCCGGTGCAAGTTCGTATTTTAAAATGAAAAATGCCATAAAAAGTATTTTAGGTTTTGAATATTTTCTGCCTACCCACCAGGGCAGAGCAGCCGAAAATGTTTTGTTTTCGGTGCTGGTTAAAGAAGGAAATCTGGTACCGGGCAATTCACATTTCGATACTACCAAAGGACATATTGAATTTCGTAAGGCTAAAGCCATTGATTGCACGATAGACGAAGCTTTTGACACAACAGTGCTTCATCCTTTTAAAGGAAATGTGGATTTAAATAAACTCGAAACCGTTTTAAAAAACAATCCCAAAGAAAAAATCCCATTCATAATAGTTACCGTAACCTGCAACAGCTCGGGAGGACAACCCGTTTCGATGAACAACCTGAAAGAAGTGAGCGCAATGGCAAAAAAATATGGCATCCCTGTCATTTTCGATGCTGCCCGTTTCGCCGAAAATGCCTATTTTATTAAGCTTCGCGAAAAAGGTTATGAAAACAAAACCATCAAAGAAATTGTGGCTGAAATGTTTTCGTATGCCGATGCTATGACCATGAGCGCCAAGAAAGATGCTATCGTGAACATGGGCGGATTTATTGCCATGCGCGACAAGGAACTGTTCCGTCAGGCAAGTGTTTTCAACATCATGTTCGAAGGCTATATAACTTACGGCGGCATGTCGGGACGCGATATGAACGCACTGGCACAAGGTTTGGACGAAGGCACCGAGTTTGATTATTTGGAAACCCGTATCAAACAAGTAGAATACTTGGGCGAAAAAATAAAAAGTTATGGAGTTCCTTTGCAGGAACCTTTTGGAGGTCATGCCATTTTTGTCGATGCGAAAAAATTTTTAAGCCACATACCCAAAGAAGAATTCCAGGCGCAAACATTAGGTATTGAACTTTATATTGAAGGCGGAGTGCGCAGCGTAGAAATAGGTGCCATACTTGCCGACCGCGACCCTATTACCCGCGTGAACCGTTATCCTGCACTCGAGTTACTCCGTCTTGCCATACCACGAAGAGTTTATACCAACAACCACATGGATTATATTGCCGCTTCGCTTGGAAATGTTTACGAACGCCGTCTCGAAATCCGTCATGGGTTTGCCATAAAATACGAAGCCCCAATCATGCGCCATTTCACCGTTGAAATGGAAAAGGTATAAAATTGAAATGAAATCAGTGAACCGAGTTGCATTACTCAGTGAACTGAGTTGTATCACTCAGTGAACCGAGTTGTATTACTCAGTGAAGCGAGTTACTCTACTCACTGAAACGAGTTACTCCACTCGGTTGAGCGAGTTGTATAACTCAATATTAAGAGTTAAAACCTCAAAACCCTGAAACAAAAAAGAAGAACTGCATTGCAATTCTTCTTTAGTATCATGCTGAAACGGTCAAATAACCGCTTTGCTTACTCAATTTATCGAATCAAAGTAACAGTTCCGCTGAGATGTTTTTCTTTCACCGAGCTTTTCACATCCAGAGTCCAGAAATAAGTGCCTGCAGCAGCCGGTTTACCTTTTGCAGTCCCATCCCAAAATTCGGTTTCGTTGGTTGTTTTATAAACTTCCTTTCCCCAACGGTCGTATACGATCAACGAATAGTCAGTATATCCGCGTGCAATAATTTCGAAGAAATCGTTGTGACCATCGCCATTAGGAGTAAAAACATTGGGCACTTTCACATCTTCCAGAATATTCATAGTCTTGGTTGCCGTGTCCGAACATCCGTTAGGAGTCGAAACGATCAAAATCACATTATAGGTTCCGGCAAGGGTATATGTATACACAGGATTTTCAACCGTAGAACTGCCACCGTCTCCAAAATTCCAGTTCCAAACAATATTCGTACCCGTGCTGGTGCTTGTAAAAGTTATTGGAACGCCCGCCATCACGTTATTAGTATCGCTGGTAAAACTTGCTATAGGGAAATTATAAACCTGAATATTGAAATTGCTCGAATAAACATGAGTACAACCATTGGTGAATAATACCGATAAAGTCACAGTATACGTTCCAGTGGTCGTATAAGTATGAGGTGGATTTTTCAAACTTGAAGTAGGAGTTCCATCTCCAAAATTCCAACTCCAAGTAGCCACACTATCCTTAATCGACGCGTTATTTACTACCATTTGTGTCACTAATGGAGGTGTGCAGGTTGAAGTACTCGTAAAATTATACACTAAGTTTGGCACAACAAAAATAGTAACCACGCTATCATACGTTACTGAATAAGTGCACGGGCCCACAGTAATGGTAAGTGTTACCGCGAAAGTACCGTTAGTATAATAAAAATGCGAAGGGTTCTGAGAATTAGAACTTGCGCCGTCACCAAAATCCCAATGCCAAGAAGTTATTGGATTTGTTGCAGTAGAAATATCAGTAAAATGAATAGTTGCCGTATCAGAACATGCAGAAGAACCTGTAAAGGTAAAATCAGGTACTCCCGAAATAACATTCACACTATCAGTGGCAAAAATATCAAGAGTACAATTATGGATAGAATCGTTGAGAATCAAAATTGGCTGATAAACTCCCCCGTTTTGATAAGTATGTGTAACGGTATTATTAGTAGTAGTAACTCCATTATCATCTCCAAAAACCCAAAAATAGCTTGTTGTACTTTGAGCATTAGCTGTAAAATTAACATCTAAAGGAGAACAACCTGATGTTGGAACAAATGAAAAGGTTCCTGAAGGACCATTCACGGTTATATAACCCGGTTTTGTAATCGTATCGGAACAGCCATAAGCAGTAACAATCAACTGAACATCGTAAACTCCCGGATTATTATAAATATGCTGAGGGTCGGCAATAACCGAATTATTGTCGCTACCTCCGGAAGGTTCCCCAAATGACCAAAACCACTGAGAAACATCAGAAGTAGATGAGTCAGTAAAGTTGATACCTAATGGAGGGCAATTTGCTATTAACTGATTTGAATAAAAATTGGCTGTAGGTCTTGCAATCCTCACTTGTCTGATCATCACACTATCGCACCCATTCGAATCCACCACCGTCAGTGATACATTAAAAACCGTTGTAGAAGCAACATTATAAGCATGAGATGTATTTGTCGCTGTTGTTGTTGGACTACCATCGCCAAAATTCCATAGATACGAAATATTTCCTCCTGTAGACAAATTAGTGAAGTTTACAGTTTCAAGATTACACTTCACCGAATCGCAAGTAAAATTAGCAATCGGGCTGGTAACGGTAACATATAGAGGTTTTACTTTGGTACTGTCGCATCCCTTAGAATCCGTAACTGTAAGTGTTACTGTATAAACTCCAGGGACTGTATATGTGTGAGCAGGGTTTTGTAATGTAGAAGTATACCCATCCCCAAAATTCCATAAATATGTACTTAGAGTTGCAGGGGTAACAGCAGTAGATTGATTGGTAAACTGCACATGCATCGGAGAACAACCAAGGGTTGAATTAATCGTAAAATTAGGAGAAGGCAAGGCATAAACAGTAATCAAATTGTTTTTTGTTATACTATCGATGCAACCCAAAGCATCAGTAGTCCTAAGTTTAATTGAATAGACACCTGGAACATTAAAAGTATGATTCACTCCAACCCCTGTTCCGGTACCACCATCACCAAAATTCCAATAATACGAAGTAATAGTTGTGTTCGTGGTTGATGTACTCATAAAGGCGATAGTACCATATTCACAAATTGAATTATTCCCTTGAATAAAATTGGGTGTTGTATTTGAAATTTTTATAAAGTCAGGCTTAATAATCGTATCTCGGCATCCATTGACATTAGTAACTACCAATCTGACTGTGTCGAATTTAGCTGTAGTATAGATATGCGATGGATTTTGCAAAGTAGAAGTTGTACCATCACCAAAAATCCAATACCATGTATCAGCTAAAACTGATTGATCAGTAAACTGAACATTGAATGGAACCGAACAGCCTATTGTAGGTGTTGCTGTAAATTCCGGCATTGGAGGTTTCACAAATATATAATTGTTCTTTCTTAAGGTGTCGGCACAACCATTATGTTTAACAATAAGCTGTACATAAAAATACCCGGTATCCGTAAAAAGATGTGGTGGATTTTCTAGAGTAGACGTACCATTTCCGCCAAAATCCCATTCCCATTCATTAGCGTAGCTGCTAGACAAATCAGTAAAATGAACTAAAAACTTATGGCAACCAACAGTATCATCAGCTACAAAGTTCGCAATGGGCTTCTGCCCTACTTTAACCGTATCAGTACCTGTTTTTGAACATCCTGCAGAATCAACCACAGTTAAGGTAACAACATAAACTCCTGTATCAGCATAGGTATGATTTGGATTTACAAGGTTGCTTGTCGGTGTTCCATCACCAAAATTCCATAAATGATTGGTAAGATAACTAATAGATGTAGTATTATCAGTAAAATGAACAGGTAGAGGGAAACAACCTTCTCGCGGAGTTTCCGTGAAATGTACATTAGGTGGACTAATTACAACATAATTAGGTTTTGTCAGAGTACTTATACAGCCATGACTATCAGTAAGTGTAAGTGTAACAGAATAAATCCCGCTTGTTGTATAAGTATGAGAAGGATTTTGAGTTGTGGCAGTTCCTCCATCTCCAAAATTCCAACTCCAGGCAGTAGAACCTGCAACAGGACAAGTAAAATGTACATTTAACGGAGCAGTACATGAAAACAAAGGAGTACCTGAAAATGTCACAGTAGGTAACCCATAAACTGTAATGTAATTGGTTTTAACAATTGTATCAATACATCCGCTGGTTCCTGAGGCAATCAATGTAACTGTATAAACTCCAGGAGTTGTGTATGTATGAGATGGATTATAAATAGTTGAGACAGGAGTTCCATCACCGAAATTCCAATGCCAACTATTTTCATTAGGACCCGAAATATCCAAAAAGTTAACCGTCAATGGTGCGCAGCCAGAGGTAACATTTGCATTGAAATTGGCATTAAATATACCAGAAGAAACATTTATTGTATGTGTTACTGTATCCGAACATCCATTATTTGAAACTATCAATATTACTGTATATGTTCCTGCAGTATTGTAATTGTGAACTGGATTTTGTTGTGTTGAAGTTCCACCATCACCAAAAATCCAAGAGGATGTTGATGAAGAAGGGACAGAAGTGTTTGTAAAAGTATAAGTCACAGGCGGATTACATGGCACAGAACTCGTATATGTAAAACCGGCTGATGGAGATGGTAGTATGGTAATATAATTAGGTTTTGTTAAACTTTTTGAACATGAATTTTGATCGTTAACTGTTAACATAACCTGATAGGTTCCAGGAGCGCTGTATACATGGCATGGGTTGGTTGCTGAACTGCTTCCACCATCTCCAAAACTCCAATTATAAGATGTAATAAGTCCTGATCCTGCTGTGGATGCATTTGTAAAGCATACGCTGGCCGGTGTGCATCCATTCAATGGTACGCCCGTAAAAACAGGGGTAGGATACGCATAAATTTTAATATAGGCAGTCTTTGTGCACGTATTTGAACCTGAAGCATTAGTAGCCTTCAGTGTAACAGTATATGTCCCTGCAGAGGAATAAGTATGTGTAGGATTTAGTACCGTGGAAGTAAATCCATCTCCAAATGTCCATAAATAACTTGTAGGAGAATTAGTTGAAAGGTTTTGAAAAGTCACAATTAATGATCCACAACCTGAAGTTACATTAGCAGAAAAATTAGCTACAGGCACCTGGCCAAAAGATGTCTTAATCAGCAATAATAGTATAGCAAAAAGGAAACTTTTTTTCAAAATTATTATTTTTTTAATTTGGTACAAAAATATAATATTATGACATGAAAAACAAAAAAATGGTTGTTCGTTAACAATAATTTTTATGCAAAAAATATTATTTATGATTACTTGAAGTCAGATTTATATTGTTAAACGAATTTTTCATTATAAACTTTGGTAATAATCGTTAATTTTGCAAAAAAAATTGAGCTTACTAGAAATCATATTGATAGGCATTGGGTTAGCAATGGATTGCTTTGCAGTTTCAATTTCATTCAGTGTTATCAAAAAGGAAATCAAATTTTTCGAAGCTTTAAAGATTGCTATATTCTTTGGGATATTTCAGGCTATAATGCCTGTTTTAGGGTGGTTATTAAGTTTAACCTTTAAAGAATATATTCAGGAGTTCGATCATTGGATCGCATTCGGTATACTGGGAACTATCGGTGTTAAAATGTTAGTTGAATCATTAAAAAAAACAAATAAAAAACAAATTCAAATTACAAATTTCTGGTTGATCATCAGTCTTTCAATAGCCACAAGTTTAGATGCCCTAATCATTGGCGTCAGCTTTGCTTTTCTGAAAGTTAACATTACTGAAGCAGTGATTATTATTGGAATTATAACACTTTTCATCTCAATGGTTGGCTTTCGAATGGGCATGAGCCTTGGTTCTGTTTTTGGAAAAAGAGCAGAACTAATCGGAGGAATTGTGCTGATTGGTATTGGAACAAAAATATTAATTGAACATCTTATTTCATAGATTATGGCAAAAATTCGATTAACGAAAGAATTTAAATTCGAAATGGCTCATGCATTATTAGGTTATGATGGCCCCTGCAAAAATATACACGGACATTCCTACTACCTTTATGTTACGGTGATTGGAAATACAATTGTTAATAATAACTCATCTCAAAATGGTATGGTCATGGATTTTACAGAATTAAAAGAAATAGTAAAAACTGAAATAACCGACCGGCTTGATCATGCTTTGGCATTAAATGAGAATACTCCCAAAGAGATCATTAATTCGTTAAAATCATTTGACAACCTTGTACTCCTGCCTTATCAACCAACATGCGAAAATATGCTCATTGACTTTGCGTCCCGTATTATAAAGAAATTACCATCACACATCAGTTTATTCAGTTTGAAACTTTGCGAAACAGTAACTTCTTCAGCAGAATGGTTTGCTGATGATAATATTTAAGATAAGCCGATAATATTTCCGTCGTTGTCGATATCTATATGCTCTGCAGCAGGGACTTCGGGCAAACCAGGCATACGCATTATCTCACCCGTGATCGGAATTATAAAGCCTGCCCCTGAAGCAATCTCAATCTCACGTACAGTAACAACAAAATCTTTTGGTCGACCAAGCAATTCGGGATTATCAGAAAGTGATTTTTGAGTTTTTGCAATACAAACAGCCATTTTATCAAATCCGAGGCTGTATACTTTTTGAAGGTCTTTTTTAGCTTTCGGTGTATAGTCAACATGCTCGGCACCATATATTTTTTTAGCAATGGTTTCTATTTTCTGTTCAACCGGCCAATCTAATTCATAAAGAGGTTTAAAGTGCGATTTGCATTGATCAGCAATTTTCCCAACTGTTTCTGCAAGTTCAAGAGCTCCCTCTCCTCCATTTGCCCATACATCGGCAACACAAACCGGAATCCCGAGTTCTTTGCAGCGTGATTTGATCAAAACAAGTTCTTCCGGAGTATCGGTATCAAACTTATTAATGGCAATAACCGGGCAGATATTAAATAGCCCCATATTTTCAATATGCTTTTCAAGATTCGGCAAGCCTTTTCGTAATGCATCAATATTAGGTTCTTTAAGAGTTTTCAGGTCTGCTCCTCCGTGATACTTCAATGCTCTTACTGTGGCAACAAGTACTACTGCACTAGGCTCTAACCCGGCATAACGGCATTTGATATCCATAAATTTTTCAGCACCCAAATCAAACCCAAATCCAGCTTCAGTAACAACATAATCTGATAACGTAAGTCCCATTCTGGTAGCTATAACAGAATTTGTGCCTTGTGCAATATTGGCAAAAGGCCCTCCATGAATAATTGCCGGAGTGTTTTCAATAGTTTGAACTAAATTCGGCATGATGGCATCTTTCATCAATGCGGCCATTGCACCATTTGCTTTTAAATCTCTTGCAAAAACAGGCTTTTTATCGAAAGTATATCCGATAAAAATATTCCCCATTTTTTCTTTTAAATGTAGTAGGTCGTCAGCAAGGCAAAGTATGGCCATTATTTCGGATGCAGCAATAATATCAAATCCTGTTTCACGAGGAACTCCAGACATTGTTCCACCTAAACCAACAATTATTTTACGAAGTGAGCGGTCGTTCATATCCATCACACGACGCCAGGAAACAGTTCTCGGATCAATACCCAGGTTGTTTTTTTTGTTTTGAATATTGTTATCAATAAGAGCAGCAAGCAAATTATTAGCTTTTTCAATAGCAGCAAAATCTCCTGTAAAATGCAAATTGATATCCTCCATAGGTAAAACCTGAGAATACCCCCCCCCTGCAGCGCCACCTTTGATACCAAAAACTGGTCCCAGAGAAGGTTCGCGCAAAACTACTGTGGTTTTCTTCCCGATTCGGTTTAACCCCTGTGACAACCCAATTGAAACAGTAGTTTTTCCTTCACCGGCAGGAGTTGGCGATATTGCTGACACTAAAATGAGCTTGTTCTTTGCCGCTTTTGTTTTATTAATAAGTTTTAAGGGGAGTTTTGCTTTGTATTTTCCGTAATATTGCAGATCGTCTTCTTCTACGCCAAGCATTGAAGCTATAACACGGATATGTTTCGTTTTCGCTTCACGTGCAATTTCTATATCAGTTTTCATAATTCATCTTTTTTTATTTAAACAAAATTAAGCATTTCATAATTAAAAGAAATTAAAATCATTTTAAATTCACCTTTGAAAGATTATTTTCAATATGGTATCAGGGTAAAATTATTATTGAGTGTATCCTAAACAAAGTGTTTTTTAATTTAGCAAAACATTAACTTGAACAAGTTGAAAATCTTATTAAAAAACGTTTTTAATCAAAAATATCTTCTTAATTTTGCAAAGAAATACACCAACCTAAAAAATAATATGAAAAAAATTTTCTTTCTTTTAGCAGCCTCATTGTCCTTTTATGGGCTTTCGGCGCAAAACAATCAACAACAAGATGACGGCAAAGTAACGATGATAAAATGTGAGTTCAATGGTATCTCAAAACCTTTGAGCAGTTTGTTTGAAGAAAACCAACCTGTCAGCACAAATTTCATTGAACATGATGGTGGAAAAGAGTCAAGAGACCGCGAAAGACGCATGCCACAAACTTTTGTTGAAACAAATGAAGTTGACCCTGTTGTTCAAACAGAACAAGGCACTTTTCAAGCAAAAACTTTGATAAACTGGGCTGGTCAAACCGATGGAAGCTGCCCTCCAGATCCAACAGGAGCCTGCGGTACGAATTATTATGTTCAATCTGTTAATGCCACCCCTTTTAAAGTATTCAACAAAACTTCTGGTGCTCTGGTTGGCACCGTACGTAATATTGGCAGCTTATGGAGTCCAGCCCTCGGAGATGATGGCGACCCCATTGTGTTATACGATAAATTTGCTGACAGATGGCTTATCAGCGAAATGGGATGGAATGCAAAACTAATTTATGTTGCAATTTCAACAACCAATAATCCAACAGGCACTTATTATACCTATTCCTTTACTACACCGAATAGTCCTGATTACCCTAAATTTTCTATTTGGCAGGACGGATATTATGTAACTTCAAATGAATCTAGCCAGGGTGTATATATTCTTCAAAGATCGGTCATGTTAACTGGCGGTACACCTAAAGCCTTTTACAAAACTTTTTCTCCTTCTGTGGGAACTGGATTCTTCTGCCCATTAGCTGCAGATGCAGACGGTCAATTGCCTCCTGCCGGAACACCTTGCCCCGTTTTTAGCTACGAAGATAATGGCTGGGGAGGAACCCATACTGATGCCATTAATGTGTATAGTTTTACAGTTGATTGGACCCCCGCAACTCCCACAGCAACGATTACCTCTCAGCATTTAGTCAGTAACGCTTTTGATGCTTCTTATAGTTCATCTTGGGATGATATTTCACAATATGGAAGCACACAAATGTTAGATGGTATTGGCGGCGTTTTAACCTATAGAGCACCACATAGAGTTTGGACGGGGTATAATTCAGTAGTAATTTGTATGGGAGTAAAAACAGGTGTTGGCACACAAAGAAGTATCAGATGGTATGAACTGCGTAACACTGGTGGCACTTGGAGCATATATCAACAAAGTACTTATGCTCCGGCTGATGGTTTAAATCGTTGGGTGGGTAGCATTGCAATGGACGATAATGGTTCAATTGGGTTGGCTTATGCTTGTGCTGGAACCGGCACTGGTGGAAATATTTATCCTAGTCTTCGTTATACTGGTCGCAGATCCAATGATCCTTTAAGTACGATGACATTTACAGAAACTATTGCTCAAGCAGGAACTGGGGCTATCAACAGTTGCAATTCGAATCGTTTTGGCGATTATTCGCACACATCTCTTGACCCTTCGGATGGAATTACGTTTTGGCATACAGGCGAATATGGATTGAGTGGTGGATCTGGTGGTTATGGCACTCGCATCTACACATTCCAAATACCATTGTATGTGGGTTTAGATGAAAATCAGCCTCAAAATACTCCCGGAGTTACTGTTTACAGAACGGATTTCAATTTAAATGTTAAAGCTAATTATTTGCCTTCGAACAATCAAATGGTAGTTGACCTTTTTGATATTAATGGTCAAAAAATATCAGGAAAAACTATTGTTCCGAATGCTAATGCTTTTGAAACTTCTTTTAATGTTACAGGTTTGGCTGCTGGTACATATCTGGTCAGAGTTGGCGAACCAAACACAAACTTCCAAAAAGTTGTTAAAGTTGTTCTTCAATAAAACTTATTAATTTCTATCGAAAAACACTCAAACGAAAATTAAGTTTGAGTGTTTTTTTTAATATTATGCTTATGAAATATTATATCATTTTAATATCAGCTTTGCTTGTGTTTTCAATTTCGTGCAAAACTAAAACTGAAAACAAACAAAAAGATGAAAGCACAACTCAGGTTATTGCCGACACACGAATTGTGGGTAAGGTATCGCATCAATATGCCAATACGGGATGCAATACGGTTATTATCGTAAAAAACGATGATAAAGACAATCCTTTGGTTTTGATTCCTATAAATGCTATTGCAAAAGAATTCGATAAAGATGGTTGGGAGCTGTATTTTAATTATCGACTCTTAAAAATAAAGAACCCTGCAGGATGCGCTCATGGCTTACCTGCAGAGTTGTCGAATATTTCGAAGAAATAATTCCCCGAGAATTCAATCAATAGTTTTCCGAGTCATAAAAATGTTTTTCTTTACCCTGAAAGAGACTTTCAGAACCCTGAAAATGATATTCTGAAGTGAGAAAAGGGCTTTCTGAAAGCGTAAGCATTTTTTCAGAATGTAACTTCTTAACACTGATTGTGTTTTGTTTTTTTAATCGTGAAATTGATTAAAGATATCAGCAGGCTGTAAATTATTTTTACATTTGTCATCAAAAAAATCCTTTATCATGATTCTAAAAAAGAACTTATTAAGATTTTCAGGAATTTTTATTTTATTTCTTTCGCTTTTTTTAATCACAACATCGTGTGGCAAAGAAATAACTGATTTTTTTAAAGCTATCGAACGATACGGATATCAAACTGCAGAGCCCCTTGGGAAAAAATCTATTCCTGTCGATAATCAATTGCTAGGCGGATATGTTTACAATTCGCTTCCGGTTATTATTTCCGAAAAAGATAAATTTACGTATCAATTGACCTTTCTATCTGTTGAACTCGATAAAGAAAATGTGGTTGTAGAAGCTTTTATGAGCGACATAAACAACAGCCACTACCTGAATATCAATATGGGCGAAACATTCGCTTTCTTAAAAATGAGCACTGTTATCAACAATAATCTGGATATTAAATTGCTCCGTAATTCTATCGAACCATACGTTGCGAAAGGCGGATTGAAAGATTGGCTCGAAAAAAACGGCAGCAAAGAGACCTATTCCCCCGAAAACCAGTCGTCAATTGATATCTTTTATAGTTTTACGTTTAACAAAATTACCATTGACAAGGCATATCAGATACAAACCGAGCAACTCCACGAAAAAATGGTTGATCTGTTCGAATCATGTTCGAATTATTACACCTATAATTCACTTGAAAAACGCTATCCTAACGAACCACTGCTGAGTAGGGCCCGCGAAGGTATTTTTAATCATTGCAAAACAATAGAGGCTTATCAGGCCTTCATCGACAGATTTCCGGATGATGCTTTAGTTGCCAAAGCTAAATCGCGTATTCAGGAAATTAAGATGTATAAAGCCGATAGTTTGAATTATAGTATCGCAGCAAAACAAAATAGCATCGAAGCATACGAAAACTTTATCAGCAATAGCTCAACAGCTGCCTTTAAAGATACTGCAACGCGCAAAATAGCCATATTAGCAAACGCTATCAACGAAAATGATATAGAATGGCAGTGGACAGGCAGCAGCAAAACCGAGGCAATGAAGCTGATCTTTCAGAAGATCGATTATGCAAACCCATTTGATAATCAGGAATGGTATCAGCAACACCTCACCTTTTATTGCTTAAAACTACAACAACCGGATATCACTGAAAAAGGTATACTCTATCTTGACAAACTAGCCAAGAAAAAACCACCAAGCAACGATATGCTGAATCTTTATCTCAGTAAGGGTTTTCTTTTGTGGTCGGTTGAAAAAACCGAGATGGCACTGGATGTGTTTCGCTCTAAAATAGAAGAATCATACACGGGTGACAATGCTATGACTTTCAGGGCAAAAATAAAAGCATGGTACAAGAACTTTAAAGATAGCGATATTGTTTTTCCGAAAGAGAAAAGCAACTGGAAAAAGATCCGGAAACTTTAATAAAATTGTCTTTTTCTAATCGAAATTAATAGAGCGTTGGCTATGCAAAAAAAGAAGAATGTAACGGGTGTGGTTTATTCAACCAACCCTGATTTTGACTATACCTATAACAGCGATTCCGAACCCGAAACTTTGCCACCTCAGCAACAGGTTCTGCGTATATTTTTAGAGAAGAAACACCGCGGCGGCAAAACTGCATCAATCATAAAAGGCTTTGTGGGGAAGAGTGAAGACATGGAAGAACTTGGTAAATTGCTGAAAACAAAATGTGGAACCGGTGGTTCGGTTAAAGACGGCGAGATCATAATTCAGGGAGATATGCGCGAAAAAATTCTCGAGATGCTGATCTCAAAAGGCTATAAAGCAAAAAAATCCGGAGGATAAACAAAAAGGGGAGCAATGAGCTCCCCTTTTTGTTTCTGAATTCAATTGAATTTATTTTGGCAGATTGATCTCTATCAGCTTTCCGTTAAAACTGTCCTTTTCTGCACTTATCTTATCCTTGCTTCCGTATACACAAATTGCTTTCTGATCGAGCACATCTTTCACCATTTTGGCAAATCCGTTTATGTCGGCAACTTTGGTTGACAAAATATCATCACGGTCTTTTTGAATATCGGCCAACGAACGTTTCGAAAAATAATATACCACAGCCGAAGAACCTTTTTGCTGCGGAGTTTGAGGCATATCAATGCCCGAAATGGTTCCGATGATGAAACGAGTCATAGCATCGTTGTCGACGTTGAATTTTGTCAGGTAATCGGGAGTTGCATTGTAGTTATCGATGGTTAATTTTAAATTCGGGTCGCGATAAGAGCTAAGCATGAATGTACCAGTGGGAGAAATGTTGGAATATCCGCCATACGCACCGCCAATAACCCGGATCTGATTGGTTAGCCATTCTCTGGAAACAATCTGGTTCAAAACACGCATCTTCCCGTTCCAGGTGTAGCCTAACTTTTTGAAATCGTATCCATCAATAACATATTGAACCTTTGAAGTGGTTTGTATTCCTTCGTTCTTTTTTTCGAGGTTGAACTTCCATATCTTGAATTCAGGTTTCGAGGTTGGTAGAGCCTTGCCAAATGTTGCTGTTGATTTGGTAAATGCATCGATATCGGTCTTACTGCATGTGGTGGCAACGATCATGTTGTCTTTTGTGAAAAGCAATGCGGCTGTTTTCTTAAGGTTGTTTACAATTTCGGTAGAGTTCTTGTCGAAATCGCGGAGCAAACGGGAAACGAACCAATAGTATTCCAAACCGCTGGTGAGCTCGGTGAACATACCGCGGTTGCTGAAATATGAGGCCAGACGGTTAGTTGCAACACCTCGGCCATCGCGTTTCATCTGCCCATCGAGTTGCGACTGGTGGCGAACTAACAGCGAATGGAGCCGGGCCGTATCTGTGAAAATAGTATTATTCAATATCTCGGAAGTTAATGAATACATCTTATCCAGTTTATCATTCATCACTTTGGTGGTAACTGTAAACTTCGATATCATATTATTGTCGTCCTGATTTTCAAGATAGGTATCGAGATTGGTGCGGAACCCGCCCAGCCAGGTATTCATTTCGCGGTTCAGATCGCCGTATTTGTAGTTCTTGGTATCGAGCGATGTTAGCATGTTTGATAATAAGGATGCATAAGGAAGCAGCTCTGCGGGAAGCACATGTAGGTCGAAGTACATATCGGTATACACGATGTTATTGGTAAATTCTTCGTGGAAAAGAACTTTGGTTCCTGTGGCCTGCTTTTCGTCGCAGCCATACCAAACTGCTTTGGGATTGATGTCGCTAAGTTTCAGCAAGGGAATGGTAGCCAATGCCTGGGGAGTATCATCGCGTTTCTGGAAAGCTATAAGATCGTTGGTTTCTTTAACCAGTTCGTCGATCTTAGGGCCCGTCAGTGAGGCTTTGTATTGCTTTAGCTCCGACTCCATCTTTTGAGTGCGTTCTTTTTCCATACCGGGTTTGGGTTCCATGGAAATGAGCAGGGCATGTTTGTTTTCGAGGAAGCATTTGGTGATGGTAGTTTCGAGGTATTTGGTCTTCAATAGCTCTTTGAATTTTGTTAGTGTTTTTTCGTATTCAAGGCCCGGGAAGGGGTCGTTATCAAAGAACCAAGAGGGCTGAATTTGCTGCATATAGCTAATGCCTTTCTGCGCATCGTTGCCTTCGCGCATCCTGAACTCCATACGGTTTAATATGCCCTGAACCTCCTGCATATCGATGCCCTTAGCTACTACATCCTTCAAGGTGCTCATCACGAGATCATAGAATTTTTGTTTGTCTTCAATATTCGCATTCTGAACCGTGATGGTGATCACGTTTTGCTTCATACCCGAATTGCCCGCGTTGATATCTTTTCCGATGCCGGCCTTTTGCAGTGCCAAACGAACCGGAGCGTTATCCTGATTAAACAACACATCGCAGATAATATCCAAAGCCATGCTCAATTCGTTATCGGTACCGTGGCCTGAAACAAAATTAAGCGACAGGAATGTCTGATCTTTCGTGCCGGAACCTTCGAGAACGGGATAGTATTCCGAAACGTTTTTCATAGCCGTGAACGGTTTTTGGTCTTCGATCACCGGAAGATTGCCTGTACGGGTGTAACTCGACAAGTATTCTTTATCCAAAAATTCAAGTTCCTTATCCATATCGGCATTCCCGTATAGGAAAATATAGGAGTTTTCGGGTGTATAGAATTTTTGATGGAATTTTACAAATTCGTCGTAGGTGAGTGTAGGTATTTGCGATGGATAGCCGCCCGACTCGAAACCATAGAGGTTGTCGGGGAAAAGATTCTTATAGATCTGATAAGATAACTCGCGGGATGGAGTGGAATAAGCCCCCTTCATTTCGTTATAAACCACACCTTTATAAGTGATGTCGGCATCTTTATCGGTGAGTTCGTAGTGCCAGCCTTCCTGCTTCATAATGGTCGGATCGGTCACTACCAGCGGGTTGAAAACCGCATCCATGTATATGTGCATTAGGTTGAAATAATCTTTATCGTTCATGCTGGCACAGGGAAACATGGTAAAATCCTTAGAAGTAAATGCGTTGATAAAGGTTTTAAGCGAGCCTTTCATCAATACATCGAAGGGGCTCTTAACCGGGAAATTCTTGGAACCGTCGAGCACCGAATGCTCCATCACATGAGCTATACCGTTATCAGAATAGGGAACGGTTTTAAAAGCAATTCCGAAGGTCTTGTTATCGTCGGTTGATGCAATTTTGAGCAAACGTGCGCCGCTTTTCACATGTTCGTATAAGTAGCAATCAGCGTTCACTTCTTTCACAAATCGCTTTTCGATGAGCTTAAATCCGTGGGTGATGGTTTGTGCGTATCCCATAATACTTGTAAAGCATATAATGCTTAGGGTTAAAATTAATACTCGTTTTTTCATTATTGGTTTGTTTAGTTGATTTTGATTTCAGGCATCAATATTAAGAAATATTGTACAGACAGCCAAACAAAATCGGTAAAATACCACCGTCATGGGGTGAGTTGGGTATTCTGCCCGATAAAGCTCATACAGGTGTTGAAACGAACCTAAGATCATAATTCGATTCTCTTAATTTCAAATTCCTATTCATTTTTTTATTAATATTGCATGAGTGTTTTAGGGTATTGCTTGGAGCTGATTGATACATCTTTTTTGAATTTGACTCAAAAGATCTATGGCACGTACAACTAAATTCCAGATACCGGAAGGCGATACGGTGTTCGGCTTAAAATTATCGCTCAATGTGCAGGCTGTGCTCCTGTTGGTATTGACCTTTGCGGCCTATTGCCGGATGCTGAACAATGGGTTCACGTATTTCAGCGACGACGATTATGTTTTGAACAACACCATCATTCAAAACCTCAACCTGCACAACATCCGATTTATGTTCAGTTCGTATTTCGACGGGCACTACCATCCGCTCACCATGCTCTCTCTGGGTATCACTTATGCCATGGGTGGAACGAACGCGGTGTGGTATCAGGCCACCAACCTGCTGTTTCATTTGGTCAACACCCTATTGGTGTTTTGGTTCGTCAGGGCACTGTTCAAAAATCAGGAGATGGCTTTCGTGGTGGCAATGCTTTTTGGGCTGCACACGCTGCATGTTGAATCGGTAGCACGCATTACCGAACGCAAGGACATGCTCTACACCTGCTTTTACCTGCTTTCGGCCATTGCCTACGTGAAATATGCGGAACAGAAACGCATAAAATTGTACGTGTATTCGGTAGTGTTGTTCGTGCTGTCGCTACTTTCGAAGGGGCAGGCTGTTTCGCTGTTCATAACGGTGGTTCTGATCGACTATTGGCTGGGAAGAAACCTAAAAGATAATCAGGTGCTGCTCGAAAAGCTGCCTTTTTTGCTACTGGCGCTTGTTTTCGGTTATCTGAATCTAGAAGCACAAAAATACACGGGCTATTTGCTCGATTACAAGAGCATGGCTTTCTACGAGCCTTTTCTGGATTCGGCCTATGTGCTTACGCACTATCTCGGGCGCATGGCACTGCCCGTTGGGCTTTCGGCGCTCTACCCTTATCCGAACATCATCGGACAGGCGGTTCCGGCCTATATGTGGCTCTATCTGCTGGTTTTCGTCGTACTTATTGCAGCAGCTGTTTACTTTTACCGAAAAAACAAAATGGCCTTCTTCGGCTTGTTATTCTATGTAGCAAACGTGTTCATGATGCTGCGTATCATACCCGTTGCCGAGAACATTATGCCCGACCGATACAACTACGTGCCTTCCATTGGGTTCTTCATCTTGATCTACAGTGGTAATAACTGGCTGAAAAAGTATAAGCCCTCGTATTCAGCTATGGCGGGATACGGGCTGGGCGCATATCTGGTGCTGCTGTTGATACTCACCTTTCTGCGCTGCCCTATTTGGCGCTCGGGCGAAACGGTTTGGCTTGATGCCTACGAAAAATATCCCGACAACACTTATGTGCTGCAAAACGTGGGATATATTCATATCAAACAGCATAAAGTTTCTCAGGGATTGGCAGATTTAAACCGTGCCCTGCAGAACGACCCTCAGAATCTTCTGGCGCTGATCGCCCGTCTTGATGCACTGAAACAAATGAAAGACAGCGTGGCCGCACAACACGATCTGGACTACGTGAGGCATCTGAAGCCACGCTCTTCGGAAGTGTACGAAAATCAGGCGAACATTCTGTTTTTGTATGGCGATCTGAAAAAAGACGGGGTGCAGATAGAGGCTTCGTATAAAAAAGCCATCGAATTGTATCCTTATAATGCAAAATATTATTACAATCTGGGGGTTTTTCAGTATAAAACCGAACGTTTCGATGCTGCGCTGCAAAACATCAGCCACGGTTTAAGTTTCAAGCCCTTCAACATCGAATTTTACTATCTGTATGCCGGTATGACCGAATTTGCACAAAACAATTTTACCACCGCCCGCTCCGATTTTCGAACGGGTTTGCGCTACGACCCAAAAAACTCCACACTAACCACATGGCTGCAGAACACCGTTTTTTGCATCAAAAACTATCATCCCGAAACGTTTTACAACACCCCGAAACAAAATAACGAGGCTGGCTCGGCCTTTTTCAATCATCAGGCCTACGGGATTGCCATCGGCTATTTCGAAAAAGCCATCCGGCTCGATTCTACAGATGCTACAGGCTATCAAAACCGAGCCATTGCTTACTATTCAAAAGGCGACTACGAGCAGGCGCTTCACGACCTGATGAAAGTAAAAAGCCTGAATGCCGACTACGATACCAAACTGATGGACGAACTGCTGCAAAAATGCAAGAAATAATTCAAAATAAAAATTACAACTGAGAATAAATTCTAAATAAAAGCAGAACTTTCTGGTAGCATTGCTTGCGGAGATATTATTTTGCCTGAATGATTAACGACAAAGGCTTCTGATGCCATAAACCTTCATTTGGATGTTACTTGGCATAATTTGAATGTTGCCTGTAATAATTTGAATGTTGCTCGCCATAATTTGAATGTTACTTGGCATAATTTGAATGTTACTTGGCATAATTTGAATGTTACTTGCCATAATTTGGATGTTAGGAGGCATAATTTGAATGTTGACTGTCATAATTTAAATGTTACTTGCCATAATTTGGATGTTAGTAGGCATAATTTGAATGTTGTGAGGCAAAATTTGAATGTTGCCTGTCATAATTTGAATGTTATGATGCAAAATGCTGATAAATAGGTGTATAATTGCATTTCTTTACAAAAAAACTTTACAAAAAATATAAAAAAAGCTTTCCCTAAGCAATTCTATAAAAGTAATACGTTAAAAAAAAACGGTGTACCATATTAATGTATATTTCATCGACAGATAAAAAAGCAACATTTGTCTGTATCAATATCAAAAATCATTCAGAATTAATACATACACAAAAATTTCCTTCTTCCTTTTTTAGTTACTTTAAAAATAAAGTTAATTATTCAACTTCATTATTCAAAAAAAAACTTAAAAAGATTCGCAACATTTATCCGCGCACTTTCTGCCATCAATTGCTGCTGAAATAATTCCACCTGCATAGCCTGCACCCTCGCCGCAGGGATATAAACCTTTAACACGCGTATGCTCAAGCGTGTCGGCATCGCGCGGAATACGAACCGGCGACGAAGTTCTCGACTCGGGAGCATGCACCACAGCATCGTTGGTCAAAAAACCTTTCATGGCAAGGCCGAATTCCTTAAACCCATCCTGCAAACGCTTGTAAATAAATTTGGGAAACACGGCTTTCATATCAACCGAAACCACACCGGGCTTATATGAAGTTATCGGCAGGTCGGCCGAAGGTTTTCCATCAACAAAATCCTGAAGCCTCTGCGCGGGGACTTTTTGCGAGCTTCCGGCCTCAAGCCATGCTTTTTGCTCAACCGATCGCTGAAACTCCATGGCAGCCAGCGCGCCATACTCGCCAAAACCCTTAAAATCATCGGGCTGCAGCTCAACCACTATGCCAGAATTGGCCATAGGCATATCGCGTCGCGAAGGCGACCAGCCGTTGGTAACCACCTCGCCGGGTCGTGTTGCGCAGGGTGCTATCACTCCGCCCGGGCACATGCAAAACGAATACACACCCCGGCCGTTCACTTGCCTCACAATATTATACGCTGCCGGCGGCAAATACGCTCCGCGGTCGTCGCGGTGATATTGTATGGCATCGATCAGGCTTTGCGGATGCTCCACCCTCACTCCCATGGCAAAAGCTTTCAACTCAATTTCAATGTTGATGCGATACAGCAGCTCGTATATGTCGCGAGCCGAATGCCCTGTAGCCAGCAGCAGCTTTTCAGTTTCGAAGCGTTCGCCGGCCAGAGTTTCAACTCCGGCAACCCTGTTGTTTTTCACCAGGATATTTACAACCCGCGTGTTGAAACGAATTTCGCCTCCGTGCTCCACGATGCATTCGCGTATATTTTTAATGATATCGGGCAACTTGTTCGTTCCAATGTGAGGATGCGCCTCCACCCTGATCTTCCTGTCGGCGCCAAATGCCACCAACAATTGAATGATCTCCTCCACATCTCCCCGTTTTTTCGAGCGGGTATACAATTTGCCGTCCGAATAAGTGCCCGCGCCGCCTTCGCCAAAGCAATAGTTCGAATCTTCATTAACGATGTGCTCCATGTTGAGGGCTTTCAGGTCGGCAACACGTTCGCGCACATCCTTACCTCTTTCGAGTATGATGGGCTTAATTCCCTTTTCCAGACAATGCAAAGCTGCAAACAGCCCGGCAGGACCAGCTCCTATGATGATAATGCTCCTCGCCTTCGAAACATCCTTATAATCGGGCAACGAAACGGGCAGGTCTTCAAAATCCTCGTTCACAAATACATTCACCTGCAAATTCACCTTGATATAGCGTTGCCGCGCATCCACCGACGATCTCATTATTTCGATATGACGGATCTCGCCGGCATCAATACCGGTCTTGTCCATCACGATCTTTAAAAGTGCCGCTTTATCATCGACTATTTCGGGCGGAACAACTATTTGTAACTGCTGTTGCATAATTTTTGGTGTAAAGATACAAAAATGGCTTGCAGGGCTTTTTAATTATCTATTAAAATATAAGTTCGGGAACATCTCCGAAAAAGCAACTATTATTTCAAAATACTTGTCTTTACTGTTGTATGTTTAAAATTATAAGCGACAAACTGTTAATTTGTTATTCGAATCGAATAATTTTTTTACATTTGAAGAAAATTTAGCAATAGTCAATTATTATTTGCGATACACATAATCAATAAAAATTATGAAGACTTTCAAACTCAAAACAGGATTATTTTTTATCATCTGCTTATTAAGCATTAAAAGCCTATATGCGCAGCCCGGCTGCCCAAGTATTGATGCTGGTAATAATCAAACTATTACATGCAGCAGTAATTGCACCGATCTAACAGCAACGGTTTTAGCCACAGGAGCAACTACCACTTATACCTGCACTTCTATTCCTTATGCCCCACCTTATCCATACAATGGGGGCACACCCATTCTGGTACATATCGACGACAGATGGAGCGCACCAATAACGCTTCCTTTTAATTTTTGTTTTTATGGACATTCTTTTAACCAGATTATTGCCGGCTCAAACGGAGTTATCTCATTCGATACCACAGGTAGTTTAAACGGTCAGGGATATTGCGCCTGGTCGTATTATTCTCCTGTCATCTCAATACCTTCTACTCAATTCAATTTCGGTGCTGTTCATCACTTTTTCAATACTATTTTCGGACCATATTACGACATCGACCCTGCAGTTACTGGCAGCGGTAATATGTATTATGCTATTCTTGGCCAATATCCGTGTCGCACTTTAGTTGTTAGTTGGGATCATATCCCCATGTTTAGTTGCAATGCAAAAATAGGCACTCAAATGACTGTGTTATACGAAAGCACCAACGTAATAGAAACGTATATACTTGCTAAACCCAATTGCGCAACCTGGAATGGAAATTTGGCATGTATCGGCATCCAAAATTCGGATGGTACGGTTGGTTGTACACCTCCCGGACGTAATTCCGGTGTTTGGACAGTAACAACACCCGAAGCCTGGCGGTTTACACCTTCGGGAACTCCGAATTACACGATTAGCTGGTGGCAAGGTGGCAGTCAAATAGGAACAGGCCCTACAATACATGTATGCCCTACATCCACGACTACCTACCAGGCTCAAGTTGATTATGATGTATGTTCCGGCAACGATGTAATTGTTACCGATTCCGTAACAGTAAATTATAATGGAAGCTTTTCTTTCAGTGCAACTCCGGCCCATGATACAATCTGCTCCAACCAGAGTGTTCAGTTAAATGCATCCACAGCCAGTTCATATTCCTGGTCACCAACCAGCGGATTATCCTGCACTACTTGCCCTAACCCTGTTGCCACACCAACAAGTTCAACAGTATACAGTGTTACAGGTATTGATAACTCCAGCGGATGCACCACTACAGCTATCGTAGCTATTATAGTAAATACAAATTCAGCGCCCATCGCAGGAAGCAATAGTCCGATCTGCAGACTTGATACGCTCAAATTAACCTCAAACAGTAGTTTAGGATACAGCTGGACCGGGCCGGGCGGCTTTAGCAGCACACTGCAAAATCCAATGATCATCAACGCAACACCTTCGGCCACGGGAACATACTCACTCACCGTCACCGGTGCTGGAGGGTGTACCAGTTCAACCACAGTCGCCGTTACAGTAAATCCCAATCCTGTCATAACGCCCACAGCAACGCCAGCATCCATATGCACGGGTGCATCATCGTCATTATCAGCTACCAGTACTATTCCAGGAACCACCTACTCCTGGATGCCCGGCAGTTTGACCGGAAGCCCAGTTACTGTTTCGCCGAATTCAAACACTACATATACCGTAACCGGAACAGCCTCCGGATGCACGGGATCAGCAACAGTATCCGTGTCTATATATCCGGTGCCCACCGTAACCGTTCCTTCAAATATTACCGTCTGTAATAATGGTACTGTTGGGGCAACTAATTTTATCAGTTCACCCACCGGAGGAACATTCACCTGGACCAATTCCAATACATCCATTGGATTAGCTGCTAGCGGGTCGGGGAATATTCCTGCTTTTACAGCTACGAATACTACCACTGGAAATATCACTGCCACGATTACCATAACACCAACAGCAAATGGCTGCCAAGGCACTCCTTCAAGTTATACTATTACTGTAAATTCGTCGCCCACAGTAACCGTGCCGACAAATATTATTGTTTGCAACACAGGCACTATAGCTGCTACAAACTTTGTAAGCAACCCAGCTGGAGGAACATTTAACTGGACAAACTCTAACACCGCTATTGGTATTGCAGCAAATGGCAGCGGAAATATTGCAGGATTCACTGCAACCAATACAACCACTGCACCCATAACTGCTACAATTTCAGTAACACCAACTGTGAATACTTGTGTGGGTGTTCCTTCAACCTATACCATAACCGTAAATCCAACACCAACAGTAACAGTCCCTGCTAATATAGTTGTATGCAATGGAGTTGTAGTAACCCCGACAAACTTTTCCGGGCCGGTCGCCGGAACTACATACGCCTGGACAAACTCCAACACAGCCAGCGGTTTAGCTGCCAGCGGAACTGGAAACGTTCCGGGATTCACTGCCACCAACACAACCACAGGTCCGATCACAGCAACAATCACAGTAACACCAACGGCAAATAATTGTGTTGGAACCCCATCTACTTACACTGTTACAGTTAATGTAATTCCTACATCCACATTCACTGCCACCTCACCCATATGTTCACTTGCTAATTCTGTTGTCAATTATACAGGCAATGGATTATCCACAGCCACCTATAACTGGAATTTTAATGGAGGAAATGCCACAGCAATAAGCGGACTGCAGAACTACAACGTGCAATGGTCTGCTTCAGGAGAATACTATGTCACACTGACAGTTGTTCAAAACGGCTGTACATCCACCACAACTTCTCATAAAGTTATTATCAGCAATCTAAAATTAAATGCATCAACAACAGCTAATGTAACTTGTCACGGACTTTCTGACGGAACAGCAACCGTTATACCTTCAAATGCAATATCTCCTTACACTTATCATTGGAACACGACACCTGTTCAAAACACACAAAATGCCGGGAACTTAGCAGCTGGAACATATATCGTAACTGTTACCGATAGTGTTAATTGTACTGCAACAGATACAGTAACAATAACTCAGCCCACCATATTGGTTGCAAACATGTCTGCAATACACAATGTAAGTTGTTTTAACGGAAATAACGGAAGCGCTTCTGTTGCAACCAGCGGTGGAACACCTGGTTACACCTATAATTGGTCGGGAGGAACAGGTTCGGGGAATACGGTAACAGGATTGAGCCATGGAACTTATTCGGTTACTGTTTCCGATAGTCACTCCTGCGATACGATCATCTCGTTTACGATCAACCAACCGGCTGTATTAGCTTTAAACTTATCAGGTATAGACGAAACTTGTGTTAATAGTTGTAATGGTAGTATTACTGCAACTGTCACCGGTGGGACCACACCTTATGTTTATCATTGGAGTAATGTTGGCTCAATAACAAATGTTCTGAGCAATCTCTGTGCTGGGATATATTCAGTAACAATTACCGATTCGAACAATTGCAATGTTAACGATCAAATGACCATAATAACAACCAACATACTTAATGCTGCAGGTTATGCAAATCCAACCAATACTGCTATCGACCAGAATGTGAACTTTTATTATACAGGTTCAACAACAAGTTCATACTCCTGGAATTTTGGCGACGGTACAAGTTCCACACTTCAAAATCCTGTTCATGTTTATACTACAGACGGAACTTATACCGTAACGCTGACAATTTCGAGCGGAGAGCCGGATAATTGTGAAGATGTTACAACATTAACAATTACTATTTACGTGCCTTCAACCATCGAAATCCCGAATATCTTCACACCAAACGGAGATGGAGTAAATGATGAATTTAAAGTTAAATCAACCGGACTTGGCTCAGAAGAAATGGTCATATACAACCGCTGGGGTAAAAAGATCTTTAGTTGGGATAAAGTAGGCGGTAGCTGGGATGGAAACGACGGCAATAGTAAAGCTGCTGACGGAACCTACTTCTATATATATACTGCTAAGGGTGCCGGAGACGGAAAGACATTTAATGTCAATGGAACCGTAACACTTTTGAGATAATTATTTTATCCGGTTTTGTAGCTTTGTGTACTTTTGAATAAAAAATCATTATTCATTAATGTCAATTATTAAAAGATACACATTACTATTCTTTATTATTCTGGCAATAGTTATTACCCTCCTGATGGTTAAATACCGATGGGTCGGGAATAATGGTCATGAATGGCAATCTATAATAGACGGAGATGGCAAAGGGTATTATGCTTATCTTGAAGAAATTTTCATTAACCATAATTTCGGGTCCTCTGTCACTGATAACGACCAGATATATTTTGTAAACAACCATAGCGTCATAAAATTTTTCAGTGGAACTGCATTGCTGATCTCTCCCTTTTTTCTGTCAGCAAAAATCATTGCAACAATTTTCCACCTCCCTGCTCAGGCTTATGCAGAAACATTTCAAAAATCGGTAAGCATTGCAGCATTATTTTATTTATTTCTTGGTTTTTGGTTTCTGATCAGACTTTGCAGATCATTGAACATAAAACGAATTAATAGTTTTATTTCATTGTTGCTAATTCTATTTGCGACCAATCTTCTAACCTATTCCATCTTTCATCCGGCAATGTCTCATGTATATTCATTTTGTGCCATAAGTGGATTCTTATGGGCAATAAATCAAAATATCATTACAGGCAGAAATATATTTCTTTTAATTAGTTCGGTAATATTGGGAATTGTATATTTGATCAGACCGGTCAATATTATTATTGTTGCGTTTGTTCCTTTTTTCTTTTCAGACCTGTCCGAGATGTTTTTGTTTTTGAAAACAAGGATAAAACACATTTTGATTTTCCTTGGCATATTCATCCTCTTATGTTTTCTTCAAAATATCTTATGGTTTCTGCAATGCGGGAGTTTCCTAATTGATGTATATCCTCACGAAGGATTTTACTGGTTGCACCCCGAAATATTCAAGGTGTTGTTCAGTTTTCGTAAAGGTCTTTTTATTTACTCCCCTGCCGTATTTTTTAGCTTGCTAGGACTGATCAGTATTTTCAAGATGAATAAATTTAAAGCCCTTATTGGTCTGTTTTTTATACTTATTCTTGTTTACCTAATTTCTTCATGGTGGTGCTGGTCGTATTTTGATGGTTTTGGAATGAGACCGTTTATTGATTTCTATGGAGTTCTTGCACTTTTTCTTGCATTCCTTTTTAATAATATCCAAAAATGGTTACGCTACTTTTTTATTATTTGTGTTTTATTTCCCATTTCATTGAATCTTATACAAACATACCAATACACCAAAGGTATTATCCATCCCGATTATATGAATTTATCCGCTTATCGTTATGTTTTTCTGAAAACATCCAATGCATATATTAACCGAATTGGTGGCTCCAATGATATTGTTCCTTATAATAAATATAAAAAAAATCTTATCTATGAAAGTATAGCTTATCCTGAAGCGTCAGCTGTTGACACGTCAAATACCATCATTCCAAAGGGGGAAACAGAAATGGCCTTTATTTATAACCATAAGATTCCTGTCAACTTTTTACTTCAATTCGATAACGATACTAGCTTAATAAATTCAAACAAATTGTTTGCTGAAATAGCTTTAAAAAAACGAGAACTTTCACCATGCAAATTCTCAGACGACCTATTGGTTGTATCTATCAAATATAACGACAACCACAACACTTTTTACAGATCCTTCCCGCTTGATTATTTGCCTATACATTTATCAAACAAATGGGAACAACTGGATTATAGGATCATTCTTCCTGCGATTCAAAGTGAAAACTATCAATTGAAGTTCTATATCTGGAACAAAGGTCTGGACAATTTTTTGATCAAAGATATTCATATCAAAATCTATAAAACAAACTGATCCGCCATTACTTGATCATAAATATAATTTTTCCCCAAATTTATCATTGCTGATCCAACAAGATTGTGTAATTTTGCACCCAATTTTTTTGAATATCAATACAATGATAAATATAACATTACCGGATAATTCGGTAAGACAATACCCTGAAGGTGTAACCGGACACGAGATCGCATTAAGTATCAGCGAAGGACTGGCCCGTAATGTTTTGGCAATTCAGGTGAATGATGTGATATGGGAATCAAACCGTCCCTTACTTTCCGATGCTAAGATAAAACTGCTCACATGGAATGATACTGAAGGAAAAGCAACTTTTTGGCATACATCGGCACATATTATGGCTGAGGCTATTGAAATGCTTTTCCCCGGTACAAAATTCGGAATTGGCCCTGATATCGAAAATGGTTTTTATTATGATATCGATATGGGTGAACGTATGCTCACCGAGTCAGATTTTAAAGCCATTGAAGATAAAATGATAGAACTTTCGAGAGAAAATCAACTTTTGGTTCGCAAAGAAATTTCTAAGCAAGATGCTATCGATTATTTTACCAAAAAAGGTGATGAATATAAACTTGAACTGATCAACGAACTCACCGATGGAGAAATAACACTATATGAAAGCGGTCGGTTTACTGATCTCTGCAGAGGTCCGCACATTCCAAATACAGGATTCATCAAAGCAGTTAAGATCATGAGTGTTGCCGGGGCATACTGGCGTGGCGATATTAAACGCAAACAACTTACACGCGTTTATGGCATCACTTTCCCAAAACAAAAAGACCTGCAGGATTATCTCGTTTTGCTTGAAGAAGCAAAAAAACGCGATCATCGCAGATTGGGAAAAGACCTTGAACTCTTCACGTTTTCGCAAAACGTTGGATTGGGATTGCCTTTGTGGCTGCCAAAAGGAACTGCCATACGCGAACGTTTGGAAGCATTCCTGAAAAAAGTGCAACGGGATGCCGGCTATGTTCAGGTGATGACTCCCCATATCGGCGATGTGAATTTGTATAAAACCTCAGGCCACTTTCAAAAATACGGTCAGGATTCGTTTCAGCCTATCTCAACACCTATCGAAGGCGAACAGTTTATGTTGAAACCAATGAACTGCCCTCATCATTGCGAAATTTACAAATTCAAACCCCGCTCATACAAAGATCTTCCACTACGAATAGCCGAATTCGGCACTGTTTATCGCTATGAACAAAGCGGCGAATTACACGGGTTGACCCGCGTTAGAGGTTTTACACAAGATGACGCTCACATTTTCTGTACCCCCGATCAGGTTAAAGAAGAATTTGTTGGCGTTATTAATATCGTAATGATCATTTTCAAAGCTCTCGATTTTAAAGATTTTACAGCTCAAATTTCGCTGCGCGACCCTAATAATAAGGAAAAATATATCGGCAGCGACGAAAACTGGGATAAAGCCGAACAAGCTATCATTGACGTTACCAAAGAAAATGGTATCTATGCTGTGATAGAAATTGGTGAAGCTGCTTTTTACGGGCCAAAACTCGATTTTATGGTTCGCGATGCTATTGGCAGAAAATGGCAGTTGGGAACCATTCAGGTTGACTATAATCTCCCTGAACGTTTTGAACTGGAATATATTGGCAACGACAATCAAAAGCACCGTCCGGTGATGATACATCGTGCACCTTTTGGTTCAATGGAACGCTTTGTGGCAGTTTTGATAGAGCATTGTGCCGGAAAATTCCCTCTGTGGCTTGCTCCTGAACAAGTTACTATTTTGCCAATCAGCGAGAAATTTGAAAATTATGCAAAAAAAGTTTCTCAATTGCTAAATAATTACGATATTCGCAGCAAAATTGATAACCGTAACGAAAAAGCCGGTAAGAAAATTCGTGATGCCGAACTGGAGCGTATCCCTTATATGCTTATAGTTGGCGAGAAAGAAGAAGCTGAAGGAACTATTTCCGTTAGAAAACAAGGAACAGGCGATATTGGTTCATTTACCATAGAAGCTTTTTCGGCACTTATCAATGATGAGATCAAAACAATGATGGAATAAATTAAATATTTTATTAACTAAATAAGGAGGATAAGCTATAGCTACTAATACTAATTTCCAACGCGGAAGAGGATTTGTTAAAAAAGAAGACCTGCATAAAATAAACCAACGGATTTTAGCTCCGGTTGTTCGCGTTGTTGGCGAAGACATTCAAATGGGAATTTACCCGATCAAAGAAGCTTTAGCAATTGCTGAAGAACAAGGTTTAGACCTTGTTGAAATTTCGCCTACCGCAAATCCACCTGTTTGTAAAGTGGTTGATTACAAAAAATTCCTTTACGAACAAAAACGCAAGCAAAAAGAAATGAAAGCCAAAGCCGCAAAAGTGATCGTTAAAGAGATCAGGCTTGGACCCAACACCGATGACCACGATTTTAATTTCAAATTAAAACATGCCATCAAGTTTTTGCAGGACGGATGTAAAGTAAAAGTAGATGTATTTTTCAGAGGTCGTTCAATTGTTTACAAAGAACAAGGCGAGATCATATTGTTGAAGTTCGCTCAGGAACTGATAGATTATGGCAAACCAGAACAATTGCCCCGACTCGAAGGAAAACGAATGATCATGATAATGTCACCAAAAAAATAATCAATAATCACACATAAACAATTTGTAAAATGCCAAAAATGAAATCAATTTCCGGTGCTAAAAAAAGGTTAGACTTCACAGGAACCGGGAAAATCAAAAGAAAGCACGCATACAAAAGTCACATTCTTACTAAAAAGTCCATTAAAAGGAAAAGAAATCTTACTTATTCTGCTACAGTAGATAAGACAGATGAAAAAAGAGTGAAACAAATGTTAGCTTGCTAAAAATTTAGTATTAACCTTGCACTTAGCATTCAAGTTCTCATATAAAGGGAGACGCTAAAGCAAAAAAAACAAACAATTATGCCACGTTCAGTTAATTCAGTAGCATCACGTCACAAAAAGAAAAAACTCTTAAGCAGAGTTAAAGGACAATTCGGTAGAAGAAAAAATGTTTGGACCGTAGCTAAAAATGCTTACGAAAGAAGTATGCAATATGCTTATCGCGACAGACGTAACAAAAAACGCGATTTCAGAGGTCTTTGGATCAATCGTATCAATGCAGGAGTTCGCCAGTATGGTATGAGCTATTCTGTTTTTATTGGTAAGATCCATGCTAAAGGCATCGAACTCAACCGTAAAACCCTTGCCGATCTGGCGATGAACAATCCTGAAGCTTTTAAAGCTGTTGTTGATGCTGTTAAATAGGTATTACAACTTAAAATAAAAAAAGGAGCAATGTAAATTGCTCCTTTTTTTTTGCTACGTTTAAAATTATTTGCTCACGTTTCCGATCTTATCTTCTATAGATCTGATCTTATCATCCATCCTGTTTTCTTTTCCTTTGCGGATATCGAACTTTGCAATGGCAAACACTCTGCCGCAATCCATTTCGAGCTGACGATATGCTTTGCCAACCACAGTTAGTGCATCGTGCATCTCCGAAACTTCAAACACCGTTCCCATCGGGGTGAGTTTATACGCGATCCCCGATTCTATCATCATTTTTATGATCCGGCTCACATAAGGGCTCACACTGTCGCCTTTATCGGTTGGGAACATCGAAAATTCTACAATTACTGACATGGCTTTTGTTTTTTAATTATACCGCTGCAAAATTAATTCATCTTTACATCATAACCCGATTATTTCAACTATAAAACTTATATCCTCCCAAAATCTCGCTCAAAATTACTACTTTTGCAAAAAAACTGAATGGAAAAGCCTTTAATTCTGATAACCAACGACGATAGTTATTCGGCTCCGGGCATTCGGTTTTTGATTACAGTTATGCGCCAGCTTGGCGATGTGGTGGTGGTGGCCCCCGACAAGCCCCAATCGGGCATGGGACACGCTATAACGGTTCATACTCCCCTGCGCTTACAAAAACTTAGTTCGGAAAAGAATTATAAAGAATATTTTTGCAACGGCACCCCTGTCGACTGTGTTAAACTAGCCGTCGATAAAGTGTTGCACCGTAAACCCGACCTTTTGGTTTCGGGCATTAACCATGGCTCGAATGCTTCCGTAAACATCATTTATTCGGGAACCATGTCAGCGGTTATCGAAGGCGCTATGGGGCATATACCCTCTATAGGCTTTTCGCTCAACGACTATGCCTACGATGCCGACTTCAGTCACACGGCTCCTTACATCAAAAGTATCTGTCAGAGTGTGCTCAACAACAAGCTTCCCGAAAGCATCTGCCTTAATGTCAACTTTCCATTGAACGACGGCAAGATCAAAGGAATTAAAATATGCCGTCAGGCTAATGCTTACTGGAAAGAAGAATTCAGCGCCCGCACCGACCCCCACGGACGCGATTATTACTGGATGAAAGGTGTGTTCGAAAACCCCGATGAAGGAAAAGATACCGATGTGTGGGCCATCGAAAACCATTATGTTTCTGTTGTTCCTGTTCAATACGACCTGACCGCCCATACTGTTATTCCGCTCATTAAAAAATGGAAAATCGATGTTTAAATTCCTGAAAAAAGATTCGTTCTGGCTCGGTTTGATAGTCGGCACGGTGCTGCCTCTGGTGGTGTTTGGCATTTTATATTTTATCAATGTCACCTTTCCGAATCCCGATACCGGCAAACGCATCTTCAAACTCTCAACCGTGGTGGTTTTGGGTATCGTGCCAAACGCGCTCACGCTACGCTATTATCTTGTGAGCCTCAAAGCCGACCGCTCAGGGCGCGGCATCATGTTCATGACCTTCGTGTTGGCTATTATTTTCATGATCTTCTATCTGAACTAAATGGCTGCGAAAAATCAGGTACGGCGTTATATCATCATAGTTTTGATCGTGGTCATCACTATTGGATTGATAATTATCGCCGTCAAAAAACCTGCCGAACGCTCCTACCGTAAAGAACAATTTACTGCCCAACCGCAACAAGTTGCCGAACCTAAATTCAGGTACGATGGCGACCTGATCTTTTCAAGCAACACCAAAGTGCTCAAGATCATCAGTATCGAAATTGCCCGAACCGACGCCACACGCGAACAGGGCCTGATGTATCGCAAAGCTATGCCCGATAGCTGCGGAATGCTCTTTATTTTCGACGAAATGCAACCCCTCGACTTCTGGATGAAGAACACCGCCTTGCCGCTCGACATCATTTATATCGACGACAAGTTCTCTATCGTCAGCATCGCCAAAAACGCCGTTCCTTTTTCCGAAACCTCCATACCCTCGGGCAAAGATGCCATGTATGTGGTTGAGGTAAACGGGGGCTTTACCGATAAATATCATATCGTGAAAGGCAACACCATTTCGTACACCGCAAACAACTTACCATGAAACTTCTCGAGATCGTTTGGAACACCAATCCCGTGATGCATTTGGGCAGCCTCGAAGTGCGCTGGTATGGCCTGCTGTTCGCGCTGGGGTTTTTCCTGTCATACACCGTGCTGTATTTCGTCTTCAAAAAAGAGAAAGTTCCTTTTCGTTTGCTCGATTGGCTCACGGGCTATTTCTTTCTCGCCGTTTTGGTAGGTGCACGCCTCGGCCATTGCTTCTTCTACGAATGGGACTATTACAAAAACCATCTCTCCGAAATATTCGAGGTTTGGAAAGGCGGGCTGGCAAGCCACGGAGCTGCCATTGCCATCGTCATCGTGCTCTTCATCTATGTGAGGCAGTTCAAGGTAAACCTTTGGTGGCTGTTCGACAGGGTGGCCATCGTCATTCCCATCGCCGCCGCCTTCGTGCGCCTGGGCAACCTGATGAACTCCGAGATATACGGCCATGTAACTTCCATGCCCTGGGGGTTTGTGTACATGCGCGACAAAGCAGCCGGCCTGCTTCCGCGCCATCCCACCGAACTCTACGAAGCTATCAGCTATCTTGCTATAACCGCCTTGCTGCTCATCCTCTACCGTAAGAAAAAGGCCGTCATCCGCCCGGGTTTATTTGTAGGGCTGTTTCTCACCATCATGTTTTCCGCCCGTTTCCTCATCGAGTTTTTTAAAGAAGTGCAGGAAGATTTCGAACGCCACATGCTGCTCGATCTGGGCCAATGGTTCAGCATACCCTTTATACTGCTCGGCATCTATTTTATTTATCACAGCATTGTGACGGACAAAATACCGGAAGCGCCTGTGGGGAGAAAATAGGCTGAGGCCAACTTGTATCTTTCTAGTTGTAACTTTTAACTATTTATTTGGGCGCCCCCTCCTTCGTCGGGCCAGGCTGTCCGCTCATAGTCCTCGCGCCGCTTGTGTTTTTATTCTTTTGAATCAGCTCATTATTTCCAACTTTTGTCCTTTTCAAACTCTTCGGGTTGGCGGCACTGCGGGCTATCCGCTACCATCCTTGGCGCGGGGGCAAACAGCCTTCCATTTAATCAACTTCACATCGCCTATCAATCATTCTTACCATTTAATTAAAAAAACAAATAATTCAACTTTAAAATCACATTATGCCTATATTTGTCCAAAATAGTGCAAATAATATTATTAAAATGAAAAAAAATCTTGTTCTAATTTTTATTCTAATTAATTCAACAGCTTTTTGTCAAAGTTATTCATCCCATTTTTCAAAACAGGATTATGATAGTTCTAAAAATTTTGTTGGTCCTAATTTAGCCGCATTAAAATATATTGGGCAAGAATTCTATCTCCCTAAATCCCGATGGAGTACAACTGTTCAATTTGTAAAAGATTTTAATAAGAGTGCTTATGAAAAGGATAATGTCTATAAATGCGATAGATTTTGGAATCCATTAAAAACCGAAATTGAAGATAGATATTATGATGTTTTAACATTGGAAAAGTCATATAATTCCGAAGATATTTTCCTAAAATTAGTAAATAAATCAAATAATGATACTGTTTATTATCGGTACAAGGCAATTGATGCTTCCGATTTTCCTTTTATTGTTTCAGGATTTTATATTAAACAAAAGCAAAAATTAATTGGCCAGAAATTTGTTTTTGATAATTATATTACTGAGAGATTGAACAAAAGTATTTCGACAGATAATTTTAAATTAGGCCAAATAATGACGGTTTCTGATTTAATAATTGATACTGTCCATGGCAGGTTGAATGTAATTTTAGAAAATGATCTTAAAAATAATGTGCCTTATGCATATGATTTAATTTTTTCTGGAAAAATCTTTGGTAGAGTGTATTCAAAAGAAGAAGCTGAAGATTATAAAAAAGATTTTGGGAATTATTATTTTGATTTAGTATTAAAGCATGAATTAAAAATAGGAATGAATTCAAGAATGGCTAAATTAATAGAAGGTTTTCCTAATAAAATCAACAGAACCGAAACACAGAATACTATATATGAGCAATGGGTTTACGATGAAAAATATTTGTATTTTGAAAATGGTAAATTAACCACTATACAAGATTAAAAACTTATATTAGGTTTTGGCATCTCAGATGCCCCATTCTTTTAGCATAAAAGAATAGATATGATTGAGAAAATACCTCTTCTTCCCTACCAATTATTTAAAAAATCCCAAACTATTGTGATACTAATATATCTGAAATTTCTTTAGAAAAGCATCGTAGAGCATTTATTACAATTGCAGCTACATCTGCTTATACGTTGACATGACATGTTAACAACAATACCATCTTTCACCTCAAAACTATGTTGATCATAAAATCCCATGTCAACTTCTTTTTCAATGAATTCTAATTGTTCAACATCAATGTCATTTTGATTTTCACATGATGTCTTCACTTCTTTGATTGTTTCTTGAACTAAATGTGTTTGCATACTTTGAATTTTTATTATTGTTTGTAATCTTATTATTTAGAATGTTTAATCCAATATTTTGAGTTGATGTACAATTAAGTTTATCTGTTAGTCTTCTGTCAGGACAGTCTCCTGAACAATGATATTTACAAAAACAATCCGAACACTCACTATAATTAAAAACAACCATATTTCTAATAGACTCTATTTTTTTAGAATCAAGTATCAATTCATCCGAATTTATGTCGTATTTACCAAAGACAAAATCCTCAGGTGCTCCATCTCTATGGCAGGCATAGATTATTCCATTGACATCTACCGTCCAACTTGGAATACCAACATTTGTACAAAATACAGGCCTTATTAAATCATAATCAGTCGTTGCAGAGTTTATTATTGAAATGGGTTTTCCTTTTATGTAATTTAGCAAATGAACAATTTTATCGCTAAACACTTTTTTATCTGGTGGTTTAACTTGAACGCAAATTTTACCTCTTCCGAAAGGATTCAAATTTTCTAATCCAATCGATCGATTTGGAAAGTTTTCTGCAAAAAAATCTATAGTTTGATCTAGAAAATTTATACTATAATCCGAAACAGTAGCCCTAAAAGCATAATTAAAATTAGAATTACGAAAAAATTCTGCTGTTTCGTAAACTTTGGAAAAGGATTCTTCTCCATTTTTCATAGGTCTATGTAAATTTTGAATATGAGCAGGCCCATCAAATGAAAGCGATACATCATAAAATTCTTTCACAATGAATTTTCTTACATGGTCATTATATACTCCATTAGTCGCCATCGAAAGTTTAAATTTAATATTCCTTTTAGAGGCATATTCTTTCACTTTACTAACAGCAAATTCAAGTTTTTTAAAATCAAATGTAGGTTCTCCACCACCATTAAAAGATATTTGAACAGTTTCTGTATCATTAATAAATTCAAAATACTTTTTAATTATTGCTTCAATCATTTTATATGACATCGTCACCAATTTGTGAGACTCTCCAGCAGAAGCATGACAATAGATACAACGCAAATTGCAATTATCAGTTATCGCTAAAGATAGTTCGGGATTAGTCTTATGTAAGTTGTCAATAATACCATTCATGTCTAGTAATGGTCTTTTAATCAGCATGTCTAAAAATTGCTGTTTAATAGTAGAATCTTCTCTTGATTTAATTTTTTCAATAACATCATTCTTCGCTAACGCTAAATAACTTCTTAAAGGAGCATAAATTATTTTTTTAGATAAATCTTCTTCAAAGGTTAAGAAAAATAATTCTTCTTTATCAATAATCATGTTGCAATTTTATTTTGTAATTAAATTTAGACTTTTTTGTAAATCAACCAATTTACCATTTCGTATTAGTTTTAGTATTCCATTTATTATACCTTCATAGAATTCTGTTGTTATCGTTTCCTTATCAATTTGATCGTCTCCATCATCATCTATTTTTAAACTTTTTTTATTCCCTTTCCTATTTTCATTATTATTGATTAATAGCTCTATAACTGCATTAATAATAATTTGTCCTTCTATTAATTCATTACTAATAATCTTCTCTGTATTTTCCAATCTTATTCTTTCAGTTTCTTCCTTATACCTTTCATTTTTGAGTTTCATTTCTTCTAATTTTTCAATCAATATTTTATCTGTAATTTTTTTTGTTCGAGTCGTAATATTTAAAAGCTCGAGAATTTTTATGATGAATTTAGAAGTTGCTTCAATAGGTTCGCCGCTACCTTCTAAGCTAAAACTTCCAGGGGATGCCATTTTTATCTTATGTATTCTCAGTTTTGCACTTTCGTCCGCATAATCTGATAGGTTATTTAGTACTTTAGTAATGGAAAGTTTATTTGATGCAAAAGAATCTGGAATTCCCTTTTCATATACTTTAATGATTTCAATCGCCAAAAAAACATTATAAATTTTTGAAATACTAGCAAGACAGGTGTTCCATTCCTCAACCGTCCAATCTCCTGATGTTTTAAAAGTTAAAATTTCCATTCATAACCTCCTATTGATTCATTCTTATATTTTATTTCTAATTTAATTTATTTTCAGTAAGTAATATAGTAACAGAATCAGGATTAATTTCTATAATAGTACAAACAATAATGCGTTCTACTGTCTTTACTTTTATTAATTGCCCACTTTTCATACCATTACCATAATTATCTCTCGATTCAATAATCGGCCCCAATGAAGAATTAACTTGTACTGTAATTACCTCAATTTCCTTATCATAAGCATCATACTTAATATCTCCAATAGTAATAATAATATCGCCATCATTAATCATCCAATAAGAATTCTCTTTAACTTCATTTTGACCATGATTTATAAAAGTTTTTTCCATTTCATTGTTAATATTTTATCATTAATATAATGCAATATTCAAATTTAATCTGACAAATTCTCATCCGCAAATTTCATTAACTGTTCAATTTCTCTTCTACAATCACCATAATTAAAAAACTCCCAAATATTCTTTTCGTTATTATAAATTAATCGAATATTGTTGGCTTCATTAATATTTGGCCAATTGTCAGGTGTTTTAAAAGCGGTTTCTAATTTTTCAGAATTAACAAAGTCAATTGCTTTTTTAATTATTTTATCCATTTCCCCTTCCTGAATACCCCCTTCAAATACGATTTCCGCAATTTTTTCTTTATTTATTAGTTTTAAGCTAATGCTTTTGGGGGTATCATCATTTTTTCCTTTTTCTTCAAGTTTATTTATTGGTATTTTTAATAAACTGTTCCATAAGAATTTCAATCCATCCCAAAATAATCCATCGGTTATAATTTTCAAAGCATGTAGCTGTAAAACAACAACAATATCAAACATTTCATTGCCCGAAAAATTAAGCCATTCAGATTCTTCTTCAATTTCTAACTGAAATTTCAAATTCGTCTTGGTGTCAAGTTCAAGATTTTTAAATCCCTGAATGATATCATTAGGTAAATAATATTGAAAAATAATTTTTATTTCTTCTCGCATTTAGTTTTCAATTTAAAATTCATTTTACTTTATTTCCAACTACAAATATATAATTATTCGTTTAGTATCATAAAAAAACTCCCAAAACTTTTCAAATTCCGGGAGTTTTTAATACTCTTATATCTTTCCTCTACACCACTTCATCAATCCCTATCTCCCCATCCTCCGTATTACTTTCATTGGCTACAAACAAATACGTCTTATCCGGAAATCCCAAATCCACCGAACTCTGTGTAGCTTCATCGCCTCCTGTTATAAGTTTGAAACCTGCCGGTATCGTGGTCGGAGCATCCGGGGTTGCCTGTGTCCAGTATTTCAGGTCAGGATTTCCCAGGTTGCTGAATAAATAAATTTTTCCTGCTGCAATCTGAAATCCCATAGGCACAATTTTCAGCATCGGTATAACTTTATCAAACTCTCCGGGTGCGCCGCTGTCGCCCGGTTTTCTTTTTCTATGCCCCTGCAAATGCAGCTTACGGCATTTTTTGTATAACTTAAAAAAAGCAGCATCTTTTTTCCTGAAAGGTTTCGCTGCCGTGTCAAGCATCGTTTTCATATAAACGATCAGATTATGATACTTTTCATCACGGTCGGCTACCTGCGTAGCGTGCAATTTAATTTCCGCTTCCGGTGTATTCAATTGCTTATCATACAAAACCAAATTATCATGCAAATCGACCAGGTCGCTTGCTTCATAACCATGAGGAGTTAGGTTTGTAATAACTACATCTGCTAATATTCCTTCAAGATTATTTCCCACCTCAAGCAATTCCGAACCTGCCAGTTTTTCCAGGTCCGACTGCGGAAAATGAACTTTTTTCTTCAGCACTTCGTCTTTAGTTTCGCTGGCATACGAATCCAAAACATCATAACCAAACAAAATTTCGGCCAGCACTTTAACTTTGGTAACTTCTTTCTGAGCTGCAAGCCCTGTTTGGTTAATAATCACAATTTGGTCGGCATCCAAAACAGCTTGTATTAAACCTTTGGCGGTAGTAACTCTTGCTGCAAATATGGGAACTTTTGCCACTGCTGTTGGGTTTGCATCGCAGGCGCTGCATGTAACTAGTGCCGATCTGATACCAATTTTTTTTACATCATCCATGATTAATTTTTTTTATGATCAATAGCTCTAGAATCTTGTTAAAAATTTTTATAAAATGCTGGCATAAAGGTATAATTTCTTTTTCGAATAATGCAAGCTTTTTCTTATTTTTTTTCATAAATGACCAAAAAAAATAAAAATTAATAAAAGCAGTCGGAGTGCGACTCCAAGTCGCGCCCCGACTAAAACCACAAATGACAACAAAAATTTACCCTTAAAACTTAAATCATTCCACCATCTGCCATTTTGTCATACAATACAACTTTCCTGTCTATAACAAACCCCCTTAAATTGCTTCTTTTTCCACCTAAATTTCTTCCTTTTTACCTAAAATTTTCAAAAAATAAAATACAATACAGTAAAACAATAAGTTAATAACAACCGTAATTCATCAATTAGCAATCCCGGAACAAAAAATAGCAATCCCTAAAGCAAAATTTGTAATCGCGGAAGGAAAATTAGTAATCGCGGAAGCTCTCTAAGTAAAATCATAAGCCCTCTTTGCATTCTCATAAGGTCTCTTTGCAACCCCGAAAGCCCTCTTAGCAATCGCGGAAGGCAAATTTGCAATCGGGTATGACAGATTTGTAACCGAGAAAGGCCTCTTTTTGAAATCGGAACAAAACCATGCAATCGCGGAAGCTTTCTTAGTGTCCGCGCAAGCTGAATAAGCAACCGCGGAAGCTCACTCGGCCACCGGACAAGACTCCGTGCTTCCCCGGAAGCTCGCCATGCAACCGCGCAACCCAAAATAGTAATCGCGGAAGCTCGCCACGCAACCGCGGAAGGTCGCTTTGCAAGCTTTTTTCTGCCAATATGTCACCGCAGCCAAAAATAGCATTCCCGCAACCAAAAGTACCATTCCCGAAGCAAACCAATAAAAAACCTCTCTGTGACCCTCTGTTCTCTATGTCTCCGTGGTTCAATTTTTCCAATCGCAAATCCAAAAAGATTATTAATTTTACACAAACTAACCACCAATCATCATGGAAAACCATAACTCAAAAAACTGGCATCAAAAACATCACGAATCATTAAGCTTCGGGGCACATCTGGCCGATACGGTGGCCAAAGGCATGGGCTCGTGGCGCTTCATCATTATCCAATCCTTGTTCGTTATAATTTGGATGGGTTTTAATGTAGTTGGTTTTATCAACCATTGGGATACTTACCCCTTTATATTGCTCAACCTGGTGTTCTCGACGCAGGCAGCTTACGCCGCCCCCATCATCATGATGGCCCAAAACCGCCAGAGCGACCGCGACCGCATTCAGGCCCAGGCCGACTATCAAACCAACATCGATGCAAAACGCGAAATAGAAGCTTTGGCCATACTCCTAAAATCGCTCGAAGTCGAAAAACTCGATAAGATCATTGCCATGATACAGGAAATGAAAACCAATGCCCCGAAATCATGAAAAGCATACGGACACTTCTGCCGGCGATACTGTTCGCCCTAACGGGAAGCCTGCAGGCTCAGAAACTTCCCACCATCGGCATGACACCCGCCGAGTTCAACAAAATTGTGCCCGACATTTTGCCTTCCGAATTCATCTACAACCGCAATTTATATCTAAACGAAAAACTACAATCCATTGACGGTCGATGGTCATTCGGTTTTTACAACAACAGTCTGAATTCGGCATCTTTCAGCAACGAGGTTCGTTTAAACTCTGAAGCCGAATTCACCACGTGGGTGAACAGTGCGGAACTCATCATTGCCGATTACACCAAAACTTATGGCGAGCCAACATCATACCAACAGGGAACCAATAAATGGGTCGACCGCAACACGGTTGAATACGAAAACAAAATAGGGAAACGCGAAGTATTTGAAGAAGCCGTATGGCAAACCAAAACCATGAAAATAAAACTCATTTGCGATTTCCGCAGCAACTATTATGAAGAATTTCAGGAAGGCCTGCCCAACGGCCCAAACGAATGGTACAGCTATTGTTTCATTATAAAATATTCGTATCTATACGAAAACAAGCTGCCTGCCGAAGCGGTAGGACGATTTTATCTGGGCGAGAATGTAGACGACTTTGCCAAAGCATTTCCTTCACTATTTCCGAACGGAGTGGGCCTCACAGGACAGTGGGGACGAAAAGAAAAGATCTATGGCCTCGACGGAGGCTGGGCCTATAATTTCGATAGCGGAAAACTCGAATGGATGCTTTACGACAACTATATACACGAAATTAACGGAAAGAACTTCGATAAATGCCTTTCGGCTACCAAAAACCTGATAGAGGATTACACCAAGCTATTTGGCAAACCCGACACCACTATGATAGGCGACACTACCTTTAAGGACCCCGCCTTGAAACGCCACTGGGGCTATGATGTGATGGAGGTGCGCTGGAAAGACTATAAGGGCGAGAAACTAAAAGTTGAATTCACCTTTATGGGTGGCAAGGGCGAATATGCATTTTTGGTGAAGATCGCCTTTTTCGAAAAAAATTATCCGTATTATGATTAGGTATTTGGTATTTGGTATTTGGTATTTGGTATTTGGTATTTGGTATTTGGTATTTGGTATATGGTATCTGGTACCATTGACCTTATACTATATACCATAGACCTTCTTACTTTCTTGCTTCGAGCATCAGGTTGAGCATCTTGATGGCTGCTTCGGGGATCTTGGTACCCGGTCCGAAGATGGCCATAGCGCCCGCTTTATAGAGAAAATCATAGTCCTGCGACGGGATGACTCCGCCCACGATCACCATGATATCTTCCCTGCCGAGTTTTTTCAGTTCTCCGATAACTTGCGGAACTAAAGTTTTATGACCGGCAGCTAGACTCGAAACACCCAGCACATGCACATCATTTTCAACAGCTTGTTTGGCAGCTTCGGCAGGAGTTTGGAACAAAGGACCTATATCCACATCAAAGCCGATATCGGCATAGCCCGTTGCTACTACTTTGGCGCCACGGTCGTGACCATCCTGTCCCATTTTTGCTATCATGATGCGAGGCCTGCGGCCTTCTGCAGCAGCAAACTTGTCAGCCAGTTCGCATGCTTTTTTGTAGCTTTCGTCGTCTCTCGATTCAGACGAATAAACTCCCGAAATTGAACGTATCACAGCTTTGTACCTCCCAAATATTTTTTCGCATGCGGATGAAATCTCACCCAGGGTGGCGCGTTTGCGTGTGGCATCCACTGCCAGAGCGAGCAAATTGCCCGTGCCGCTTTCGCATGCTTTGGTTATTGCATCTAATGCCTGTTGAACTTCCTGATTATTGCGGTTTGCTTTGAGTTGATCGAGCCTTTTGATCTGCGAATCGCGCACGGCTGTGTTATCAACTTCCAGTGTATCGATGGGCGCTTCTTTGTCGAGGCGAAATTTGTTGACACCCACAATGGTATCTTTTCCCGAATCGATGCGTGCCTGTTTGCGTGCAGCAGCTTCTTCGATCCTCATCTTAGGTAAACCCGTTTCGATGGCTTTTGCCATGCCGCCCAGTTCTTCTACTTCCTGAATGAGCGCCCAGGCTTTATGAGCCAGTTCGTTGGTGAGGTATTCCACATAATATGAGCCTGCCCAGGGGTCGACCACTTTGCAGATGTTGGTTTCTTCCTGCAGATAAATTTGAGTGTTGCGTGCGATACGAGCCGAAAAATCGGTTGGCAAAGCGATGGCTTCGTCGAGGGCGTTGGTATGCAACGATTGTGTGTGACCCAAAGCAGCGCCCAAAGCTTCGACACAGGTGCGGGCTATATTGTTGAAGGGGTCTTGTTCGGTGAGGCTCCATCCCGAAGTTTGGCAGTGTGTGCGCAGTGCGAGTGATTTGGGATTTTTCGGATTAAAAGTCTTCACCAACTTGGCCCACAACATACGAGCGGCGCGCAGTTTGGCAATTTCCATAAAATGATTCATGCCTACACCCCAGAAGAACGACAAACGCGGAGCAAAGGAATCGATGTCCATGCCTGCATTTACACCGGCTCTCAGATATTCAAGTCCATCGGCAAGCGTGTAGGCCAATTCGATATCGGCGGTTGCACCGGCTTCCTGCATGTGATAGCCGCTGATGCTGATAGAATTGAACTTCGGCATATTCTTCGAAGTGAATTCGAAGATGTCGGCAATGATCTTCATCGAAGGCAAAGGAGGATAGATGTATGTGTTGCGCACCATAAACTCTTTCAGAATGTCGTTTTGGATGGTACCGCTGAGTTTTTCCATGGGTACGCCCTGTTCTTCGGCAGCCACGATATAGAATGCCAGAACAGGCAAAACGGCTCCATTCATGGTCATAGAAACCGACATTTTATCGAGTGGAATACTGTCGAAGAGTATCTTCATATCGAGAATGGAATCGATGGCAACTCCTGCTTTACCAACATCACCCACGACACGTTCGTGGTCGGAGTCGTATCCGCGATGCGTAGCCAGATCGAAAGCCACGGATAAACCTTTTTGTCCGGCAGCCAGATTGCGTCGGTAAAATGCATTCGATTCTTCGGCCGTTGAAAACCCAGCATACTGACGAACGGTCCAGGGTTGCATGACATACATGGTGGAATAGGGTCCTCTCAAAAAAGGAGCTATACCTGCGGCATAGTTGAGATGTTCCATCCCGGCAAGGTCGTTTGCGGTGTAAACAGGCTTCAGGGGAATTAACTCCGGTGTAAGCATGTTTTGAGTCGCCTTATTTTCGGTCTTAACCTCTCCACCTGCTTTTGGAGTAGGTTTGTAGTCGATATTTTTAAAATCCGGTCTCATATATTAGTTTCAAGTTACAAGTTCAAGGTTGCTATTAGTGATTAGTGATTTGCGATTGGTGATTAGTTGATTATTCCGAGTTGTTTTTGAAGTTTTGTCAATGCTTCGATCACATTCACGCGAACATGAATAAAATCGTCCACACCGCTTGCTTTTAATGTATCAACAATTTCTTTCGGAAAGCCTGCAATAAAGACCTGAATGGTTTTATCATTCTGTTTAACGGCAGCGGCAATATCGGAAGCGTACTGGGCATATTCATCATCCGAACTGCAGATCACTACAATGTTTGCTTTAGTTTTTATTATTTCATCAACTGTTGCATCCACATCTTTCGATACATATTCATCAATAATTTCGTAGCCTGCACAACCGAAAAAGTTGATAGCAAAAGTGGCTCTTGCCTTGCGCATGGCTAAATTGCCATAGGTAGCCAAAAACACTTTAGGACGGGCACTTCCTTTTTGAATGTATTTTTCGGTGGCTAATCTCAGTTCTTCGAAGGCTTCTGAACCGCGGTATATTTTCAGACAGGCATCTTCATCATTTATTGCTTTAGGCTGAAACTCGCCGAGCATGGTTTCGTTCAGGTTTGGAAAAATATTTGTGCCGAGTATCGGCGTTTTCCGCATAGCAATATCCATGTTGCGCAGGGCAGCTGTTTTTTCAATGTCCTGTTTCACGCTTCCGTTTTCCAAAACTGTCAGCATCCCTCCTGCTTCTTCGATCCTTTTAAACTGATCCCAGGCCAGTTGAGCTATCTCATCCGTCAGCGATTCGATATAATATGAACCTGCAGCAGGATCGATCACTTTATCGAGATACGATTCTTCTTTTAATATGATCTGAATGTTGCGGGCAATGCGTGCGCTGAATTCGTCCGTATCTTTATAGGTATTATTGAACGGCAGAATTGTAATTGCATTGGCACCTCCGATAGCAGCCGACATACATTCGGTTGTCAAACGAAGTACATTCACGTATGGATCGTAAACGGTTTTATTCCACAAGCCGCTGGTAACATGAATTGCCACCTTTAACGAATCAGTGCTTTTCGGGAGATATTGTTCGGTCATACGTGTCCACAGCATACGTGCAGCACGAAGTTTGGCTATTTCCATGAAATAATTAGAACCGACGGCAAAAGTTAGCTGAATTTCGGAACATACATCATCAATATCTACGCCCCTATCGGTCATCTGAACCAAATATTCGTTGGCCGAAGCAAGTACATAAGCCAATTCCTGAACTGCAGTGGCACCAGCGTTGAAGAAATGTGTACCGTTAACATTCAGCACTCTGAAGGCAGGAAGATGTTGCTTCATGAGTTTAATCAGGGTTGCAGCTTCGTTGAAATTATCGCCTTTGCTGTTATAGAATTCTCCGTGTAGCAGATAATAAGCTATTGAATCGAAGTTGAACGTTCCCCGTATATTTTTTGCATCAAACCCAGATTTCTTCACATATTCGATCAACAGGTCGGCAAGAATTGAATAGGAATGAGAAGAAAAGAAATGAACCGCTATTTCTTCCAGATTGATACCTTTCAACAATTTCGCCATTTCTTCTTTAAAAGCGAGTTCTTTAACTTTAAAGCTAATGGCAGTGGCCCCCCGCGAAATGGCATTCAGTGCTTCGGCATTAGCTTTGGCCACATCTTTTACCAAAATCTCTTCACGAATACGCCATACGTTGGATGAGTTGTTGTATCCGCGAACATAAGGATATTCGCCCGGCATAGCTTGCTGATAATCCAATTGCCGGAGGTTTTCGGCACGATAATACGGTTTTACATTAATTCCTTCGTAAGTTTTCCAGATCAGTTTTTTCTCATAGTCAGCACCTTTCAGATCTTCCTGAATTTTTGCTTCCCATTGCTGAGTAGTTATTGCCGGAAATTCGTTAAAAAGTTTTTCGCCGATACTTGTTTTATCCATAGCATTGAAGAGTTATAAAATATTCAATAAAAAATGCGCGGCAAAATTACGAATTATTAACAGGCATCAAATAAAAAACAGGTTTTTTTTCAAACGGTGTATTTAGCTCTTCACAATTGTAAATTACAGGACTATCGGGAACTTTATCAGTGTTGTATGTTGCAAAACAAAAAAAATAAATTCTTCTAATCGTATAAAATCTTTTTTTATGAAGTTGCTTTTTTACATGATTTTTTATTCTAATTTTGCCGAGAAATTTAAAAGAAACAAATCTCAATAAAACAAATATTTATGGCAAAAAGAACTATCGTAGCAATGCCCGGTGATGGCATAGGAAAACCTGTACTGGATGAATGTATCCGCGTTTTAGATGCAGCTGGATTTGAAGCTAATTATGTAAACGGTGATATTGGCTGGGAATTTTGGTGCAAGGAAGGCAATCCACTTCCCGACAGAACTATCAAACTTTTAGAAGAACACAAAATCGGTTTGTTCGGTGCTATCACTTCCAAACCAAAAGACAAAGCAGCTGCAGAACTTGCACCCGAACTTCAGGGCAAAGGTATTCAGTATTACAGTCCGATCGTAGCCATGCGTCAGCATTTCGATCTGGATATCTGCATGAGACCTTGTATGACTTTTAAAGGAAACCCTCTGAATTTTGTTCGTCGTGGTGCAGTAAACTCTATAGAAGAACCTGTAGTAGATGTGATGATCTTCCGTCAGAACACTGAAGGACTTTATGGCGGAGTTGAATGGACCAACCCAAGTGATCAGGTGTATGATGCTTTGATGACACACCCCAAATTCAAATTGAATTTTGCATGGTGCCCACGTCCTGAATTGGCCGTTTCTACACGTATTTTAACCAAGAAATATACTTCACGCATCATAAAAGCAGCTTTTGAATATGCCAAAAAACGTGGATTTACAAAAATAACTGTTTGTGAAAAGCCCAATGTAATACGCGAAACATCAGGTATGATGCTGAAAATTGCTCAGGAAATGTCGAAAGCTGAATATCCAAACATTTGGGTTGAAGACGTGAACATAGATGCCATGATGATGTGGTTGACCAAGAATCCTGAAAATTATAATGTGGTAGTTGCCAGCAATATGTTCGGCGATATTATTTCAGATGGTTTTGCAGGATTAGTAGGTGGACTTGGATTTGCATGCAGTGCAAATATCGGTGAAAAAGTTTCGGTATTTGAACCCACCCATGGTTCAGCACCAAAGTATGCGGATTATCCTGTTTCTATCGTGAACCCGATCGCTATGATACTTTCAGCCGTGATGATGCTCGAACATATTGGCGAAAACGAAAAAGCAACACGCATCAAAAATGCAGTTTCGAAAGTAGTTGCCGAAGGCAAAGTGAAAGCATACGACATGATGAAAATGAAAGGCACTGCTGACGTTGTTAATCATGGTGCAGCTTCAACAAAAGCTATGGCTGACGCTATTATTGCATATTTATAAACGATCCTCCGCTATTTATAGCACCAGCAAAACAGATTGTTGTAGTTTGAATACAGTTAACTTACTTCAATCTGTTTTGCTTTATAAAATTAAAAATATCTTATGCTACAAAAATTACTACCGGGCTCATTAAAAAAAATTGTAACAGGTTTTTTTGTACTGGTTTTATTTGTTGGCGCAAAAAGATCCCAGTCAACAGAAATATTATGGAAGCAAATAGATACAGGACTATACGCGGCAGAAATTGATGGGCCTCATGTTTCAAAATATTCAGATTCAAAGGTCAGTTTACTTAAAATCAACCCATCTTATTTTAATTTCGAACTGGTTGTTTCAACCCAACACGATAGTATTCTCAGAACAATAAAAGATTGGTGTGATCTGCAAAAACTAGAAGGAGCCATAAACGCCGGGATGTACTCACTAAAGGACCATATTTCGGGAATGGGATATATGCAAAATTATGATCATATTAATAACCCTAAAGTTAAAAACGATTTTAATGCTCTGGCTGTTTTTAACCCAAAGAATGTATCATCTCCGGCTTTTCAAATAGTAGATATGGCAAATCAGGACTGGAAAGCTATACTGCAAAATTATAACAGTTGTTTTCAATCAATCCGGATGATCGATAATACAGGAACTCCAGTGTATTGGCAGCACAAACCGGTTTTGAGATGCAGTATGACGGTTCTTGCAACGGATAATTCGGGTAATGTTTTGTTTTTATTCACCCGTTCACCCTACAGTGTCAATGAGATCATTGATCTAATGTTGAAATCTCCGCTCGATATTCAAACAGCGATGTATCTGGAAGGAGGTCCTGAAGCTTCGTTGTATGCAAAAACTGCCGATGCTGAAATTATTAAATTTGGCAGTTACGTGTCGCGTACACATCCGACTGATGATAATGTAGAATTGCGGAAAATGCCAAATTTACTTGGTATCCGTAAAAAACAATAGATCTAACACGAGAGAAATGTTAAAAAAACTCAAATCGAATAAAACCATAAGATACACGACAACAACACTGATATTGTTGTTTGCCTTAAATGGGTTTGTGTTGACGACCGCTTTTATCGGTATCAAATTACATTTATTCAACGACCCCGGTGCTGTAGATTATAACGACCGCTTTTTTCAGAAAATAAGTGACGATCATTCTACCTTTCAAAGTGACACATCGAAAAATGAAGTTTCCAGAATTGCCAGATTTTATTCAAAACTTGATATATTAAATGAATATTATCCGGTAAACGCGCAATTAATTCATAAGGCGTATCTTCAACACAATAATATTAATCTAGCCGAACGAATGATTGATGCCATAAATCTGAGCATGATAGACAGTAATGAATACAATTCCAAGATCAAAGATTGTGAGCTGTTATTCAATCAAAAAACCACTTCATTCCAAAAAAAATGCAACTTGTTTGAATGGATGAATGTCCCTGAATGGTCTGATTTTAAAATTGCCGTAATTAAAGATACTACTTTGATAGATAGTGCTGCAAAAGTTATGGATATTGAACCACGGTTAATTGTTTCGGTTCTACTTGGTGAACAAATGCGTTTATTCAATTCATCGCGAGAAATGTTTAAAACGGTCATCCGTCCCTTAAAGATATTGTCAGTTGAATCAAATTTTTCATTGGGAGTAACCGGAATAAAGGAAGAATCAGCAATTATCGCAGAGAAATATCTGAAAGATTCTTTATCTGCTTATTATCCGGGGAAAAAATATGTTCATCTTTTGGATTTTTATACAGAAGATCCAACTAAGGAACGTTATGACAGGCTTGTTGATTACCGAAACCATTATTACTCTTATTTATATGCGGCTGTAATGTTAAAAGAATTCAGACAGCAATGGAAACGGTCAGGTTTTGATATTTCCAATCGTCCTGAAATTTTGGCCACATTATATAACGTAGGATATTATATGTCAATTCCAAAATCGAATCCATCTGTTGGAGGTTCAAGAGTTGAAATTAACGAAAAACATTATACATTTGGAGCTTTGGCTTATGAATTCTATTATTCAGGTGAATTAGATGAATTTTTTCCGTACAAACCAAACTGTTGGTGAAAAATAGAAAATATTAAAAAAATATTAAATTACTAAACTATAAACTATGAATGCACAAGTATTAGAATTATGGCCTGAGCTTTTGTGGATCAAAGATGAATCGCTCAGAGAAAAAACAGCAAAAACATGGGAAGCAGCACTCGAAAAAAGTGTACTTACCATTAACGACCTAAACACAATTCCTTTTACGTTGCTATGCGGACCCGATCTGAAAGTTACATTTATGGGACATAAACGAGCAGTTGTTCATATAGCAAAGGATTGCGGCGAACAAATGAATAAATTCTTCAAGGAAGATCTTCCGGTTAATATGGATGTGCTTATTGCAGGTGCTATATTAGCAGATGTTGGAAAACTGTTGGAATACGAATTAAAAGACGGAAAATCAGTTCAGGGGAAATATGGTAAATATCTTCGGCATCCGTTTAGTGGGGTTTCTTTGGCAGAACAATGCGGAGTTCCCGCAGAAGTATGTCATATAATTGCCACACATGCAGGTGAAGGAGATATGGTTAAAAGGACAACAGAAGCTTTTGTAGTTCACCATGCCGATTTTATGACATTTGAACCGTTTAAAGACAGACTGAAATAAATTACTATACTATTAACTTAGAAAATTATAAGCATGACAATTATAGAAAAAATCCTTGCAAAACATGCAAATCTGGAAACTGTTAAACCCGACGACATTATTGATGTATTTATAGATACACGTGCAGCCCGCGATTTCGGAGGTGCCAATGTAGTAAAAAACCTTTTGGATAATGGTCTAAGCATTAATGATCCTGCTAAAACAGTGTTTACTTTTGATTGTAACCCGGGAGGTTCAGATCAAAAATATGCTGCCAACCAGCATTATTGCAGACAGTATGCCCGTGAAAATGATATTAAGGTTTATGATGTTGATTCCGGTATCGGAACACACCTTGCTATTGATAGTGGTCTTGTTTGGCCCGGCAGTACATTTGTTTCAACCGATTCACATGCCAATATAATGGGTGCAATCGGTTCATTCGGTCAGGGCATGGGCGATCAGGATATTGCTGCGGCATGGGCAAAGGGATTTGTATGGTTTAAAGTTCCCCAATCGGTAAAAATTAATTTTACGGGTAAACGTCCGGTTAATGTTTCTGCAAAAGACATAGTGCTGAATTTACTGGGTATTTTTGGTGCAAATAAACTATTAGGTACTTCTGTAGAAATTTATGGTGAAGAAGCCGACAGACTAACACTTGACGAACGCATTACCATATCATCGATGGCCACAGAAATGGGAGCCATTATCATTTTCTTCACTCCAACAGCAGAAATTATCAATCGTTTTGAAATAATTACTGAAAAACCAATTGAACTTATAAAAGCTGATGTTGATGCTGTTTACGAACGTGTATTTGATATCAATATCAGCAAATTTGAGCCGATGGTTGCAAAACCAGGTCATCCGCATGATGATACTTCCGTCGCTTCGGTAAAAGGAACAAAAATAGATTCTGCATTTATAGGCAGTTGTACCAATGGTCGTATAGATGATCTACGAATTGCAGCAACTGTATTAAAAGGTAAAAAAATTGCTCCGGGAGTTGTTTTAAAAGTCGTTCCGGCAACTAATGCAATTTGGAACCAAGCGATGGATGAGGGATTGATAAAGATCTTTAAAGATTCAGGTGCGATGGTTTCAAATGCAGGATGTGCAGGATGCGCTGCCGGTCAGCTTGGACAAAACGGGCCACAGGAAGTAACTATCAGCACCGGTAACCGCAATTTCGAAGGAAAACAAGGAAAAGGATTTGTATATCTGGCATCACCATCTATTGTCGCAGCTTCTGCTGTGGCAGGTTTTATTACCACTCCGGATCAATTACCTTCAGAGCCGGCAACCTTTGGGAAACTTGGTATTTTGAAACCATCAATAAAAAGCGGATCAGGAACAAAAACTGAAAAACCATCAGTAGTGCAAGGCAAGGTTTGGATCATAAAAAAAGATGATATTGATACCGACATGATATACCATAACCGCTATCTGACGATCACTGATATTAAGGAAATGGGACAATACTCTTTTGACAACCTTAAAGACTATGAAGATTTTGCTAAAAAAGCAAAAGCCGGTGATATTATTATCACATCCAAGAACTTTGGTGCCGGAAGTTCGCGACAGCAGGCAGTTGATTGCTTTATATCTTTGGGGATTTCTTGTATTATGGCAGAATCATACGGAGCTATTTATGAACGCAATGCTATCAACGCAGCCTTTCCAATACTAACTTACCAGCCTGAAATTATTGAGCAGATCGGACTAAATGATGGAGATACTGTTAAAATTGATTTTTTAAGTGGCGAGATCACTAATTTGCAGAATAATAAATCAGCACGCATCAATAAGTTTTATGATGCTCAATATCAGATCTACAAAAATGGTGGTTTACTTTAAGTACTAACAACAGAGGCGGTAAGCGCCTCTGTTTAATTTAGTTTCTATGTTTGACTTTTCTGTGTTACCACAACACCTTCAAAAAAGTCTCAAGGTGTTTATGAAAAAAAACGTTCAGACACCTATAATTATATGCAGCAAAGATCAAATAGTAACGAATCTTAGTTTTTTTCTTCAGCATTTAAAACTGAAGTGTTCGGATATTTATTTCCCGGTTAAAGTAAATCATACACCGGCAATACTGAATTTTTTTAATGATGCAGGGACGAATTTTGAAATTGCATCTGTTGGAGAACTTTCAATTCTGGAGAAATTAAAAATACCTGCAGATCGTATTATATTTTCGAATCCGGTAAAAATACCTGACCATATTAGGTGTGCATATAAATATGGTGTGCAGAATTTCGCATTTGATACAGAAACCGAGTTACAGAAAATTGCTCAATATGCACCGCAATCCTCAGTTTATGCCCGAATAAGTATATCGAATGCGGGAGCACAGTGGACTTTGAATCAAAAATTTGGTGTCCCAGAAAATAATGTTGTCGGGCTTATGAAAAGATCTATCGAATTGAATTTAAAACCAGTTGGCATAGCATTTCATGTGGGTTGGAATAATAAAAACACCGATACATATTTAGAAGCCATCCGGAAAGCAACAGATATTTTCCATGAGTTGAAACAAAACGGTATTAGTTTAGAATTCATGAATATTGGAGGCGGATTCCCTGCACATGATGGTGATCCTTATCCCCTGCTGCAAAAAATTGCAAGTGAAATAAACCCAGATCTTGAATTTTTGAAAAAACAATTTGGAATCAGAATCATTGCTGAACCAGGATCTTTTCTGACTGCTGACACATCAGTATTAATATGTTCAGTGGTAGATGTAATTAAGCGTAAAAACAAAAGCTGGATCTTTTTGGATAGCGGTATAAATCAGGGATTTCAATGGATATTGAGCGGGATCATGTATAAGGTTATCTTTCCATACAAAACTTCAGCTGACACGACGTTAAAGAAGTTTATTATTACAGGTCCTACATGTGACAGTCATGATGTTTTTTTAAAAAATACAGCTTTGCCTGAACAGGTGAAAACCGGAGACAAAATGCTGGTATTTCCTGCCGGAGCCTATATCAATTCGGCAGAACGCTATAACGGATTTGAATATCCGGACACTTTTTTTCTCTAAACAATTCTCCATTACAAACTAATAAAACTATTTCGATTGGTGACACAAGTGTAATGCTTTTCTGTTTCCAATAATGTTTGTTAAAGTTGCATAAATGTCAGGCAACGATATTATAAGTTTCAGGGATAGCTCAATTATAGTTGTTTAGAATTAATATAGTATAAGTGCTACATTCTATTTCCAACTAATCATTTTTTTGATTATTTCCAGATGTTTACTTAATCAATTACTTGTACACTTATTATCTTTTGTTGGTAATATTTCAAAGATGCGCCAATAATTTAGGTCTTTTTATCGGCTAAAACAGGTTGTTTATCTCGTTTTTTAATTTTATTTTAAATTATTTTTCTTATAGTTCATTATTTATTAGTACTTTTGTGCGCGTTAATATTAATACAGGTTAAAAGACCTGGTTTGAAAAGGGGTTTTTAACTTGGAAACAATTCGAGTCTTTTACCGTAGAAACCAAGTCTTTTGTCAGAGTAACAAAAAACGACATAATTAGTAGAAAGAATAAATCAATAAAATGAAAAATAAAAAACAAAAAATAATATAAAATGAAAAAACAAAACAAATCAAGCTTTCAGATTATCAAATCAACAATAGTTGGTAGTATAATTTTTGCTTGTTTATTATTTATTGTACCATTTGCTCAGGCAAACACAATTACTATTACTGCAAATACAAACTGGTCGGCCATCACAACAGGAGCAGGTGTGGGTGGACAACCAAATTCTTCTGATGCTATAACTATAAATGCAGGCTATACACTTACAGTTGATGTTGCAAGCGCCACATGTGGTTCAATTACATTTGCAGGAGCATCAGCAACGACTTCTACATTGTCAGTTAGTTCAGGTAATACAATAGCAGTAACCGGAGCTGTTATATTAAATTCAGCAGTTGCTAACAATACTGCTTGTACAATTACCGGGGATGGTTCGTTAACCTGCGCATCTCTTAGTGTTGGTTCAACAGTATCACCTGCAACAACAACACGAACAACAACGATGACATCTACAATTACCAGTCTTACAATTTCAGGTAATTTAACGCTCACAGCATATAGATCCGGAAGTGTTTATAATAATCCTATTCTTACACATACCAGCGGCACAATCACTGTAAACGGTTCGTTAACAACTTCAATGCCTTATGCCAGCAATACAGCAATATATACCATGGGTGCTTCAAGCCCAACCCTTATTCTTGGCGGTGCTACACCGTTTACTATTTCCGGAACGGGAACTACTACTACTACCTTAAACGGGACAGGAGCAACAGTTAATTATAGTTATGCAGGGTCACAAGCTATACGTAATGTACCGTATACAAATCTAACATTATCAGGTAACGGTACAAAATCTTTAGGAGCAGCATTAACAACTGTGAATGGAACATTAACCGTAAAAGCAGGCACCACGCTTGCACTTTTAACTTATGCATTAGGTGCAACAACTGCTCCAATAAGTTTAGTATTGGAATGCGGAGCCACCGCGGGATCTTCAATAACAGGCACAGGTTTATTAACTTTAGGCGGAAATGTTACAGTAAATAATGTCGCAACCGGAACTAGCGGAGCCTCAGTTGCTTGTCCTGTTTCATTAACTGCCGGGGCAACCCGTACCTATACTGTTGCCGACGACGGAACTTCGGCAGTTGATTTGACAATTTCAGGTGTAATAAGCACTACAGGTAGTTTAGTTAAAACAGGAATTGGAACATTAAAACTTTCTGGAGCAAATACATACTCAGGAGCAACAACCATCAGTGCAGGAATATTAAAACTTGGGGTATCATCAAGTGCTTCAACAAGTGGGCCATTAGGTACAACAGCAGGCGGAACAACTGTTGCCTCTGGAGCCGCTCTTGATTTGAATGGTTTCTCTTTGACAAGTTCAGCAACCGAAGCACTTACTTTAAATGGAACAGGAGTTAGTGGTTTAGGTGCATTAACCAATAGTTCTTCAACTGCTGCTACTTATATAGGTGCGATAACAATTGCATCTGCCGCCAGTATAGTTGGAGAAGGAGGCACTATTGCCATTACAGGGACACCCGTTAGTGGAACTACTGCTATTACTATAGGAGGTTCAGCAGGAGGTAGTATATCAACAGTTATTGCCGGAGGTCGGACACTCAGTAAAGAAGGTACAGGAACATGGACTCTTTCGGGAACAAATACATTTACTGGCGGGACTACCCTTAATTCAGGCACACTTAATATTAATAATAGTCAAGCATTGGGTACAGCAGCAGGTACATTTACTATTGCAGGAGGAACAATTGACGCAATTGTTTCAGGTATCACAACTGTTGCCTATCCTTTAGCCCTGAATGGAGATTTTACATTCAAAGGCACGAACAATTTAAATTTAAGCACAGGTGCAATTACACTTAATGCAGATCGACAAATTACTATAACGGCAAATACTCTGACAATTGGAGGCGCTGTTTCAGCAGCTTCACATAGTATAACAAAATCGGGTACAGGAACTTTAAGTTTAGGTAGCAGCACTGTAACATTAGGTGGACTTACTATAAGCGCAGGAGCACTCACTTCGACAAGTGGAACTATGAATCTGGCAGGTAGTTTTACAAATAATGCAAATTTCATTCACAATAGCGGAACAGTAATTTTTAATGGAACTACTGCCCAAACAATCGGTGGAACTACTGCTACGACATTCAAGACTCTTAGCAATACTAATTCAACAGCAGTAGTTACAGCAGGAAATAATATTACAACTACAACACTTGATAACGGCGGGGCAAGTAATGTTGCCGCTATTTTGGATATGGCAGGGAATACTCTATCGGTAACAACAATTGAAAATACAGGAGCAATAATTCGGTTTTCAGGAACATCAAATGGTATTGCTGTTTCAACAGGAACTGTTGAGTATTATGGAACTACTCAAACCGTAGCATCCGGAACTTATGCAACATTAAATATTACGACTACAGGAACTAAGACCGCAGGTGGTAATATTACAGCTACAACACTGGATAATGGCGGGGCGAGTAATGTTGCTGCTATTTTGGATATGGCAGGGAATACTCTTTCGGCAGCAACAATTGAAAATACAGGAGCAACAATTCGGTTTTCAGGGACATCAAATGGTATTGCTGTTTCAACAGGAACTGTTGAATATTATGGAGCAGCTCAAACTATTAAAAATGCAAATTATTATAATTTAACTCTTTCAGGTAGTAGCACAAAAACTTTACAAACCGGAACAACTGCAATCAGTAGAAATTTTACATTAAGCGGTTCTGTTACAGTAATTGGAGTGCTACCGCATGGCCCAACACTTCAAGGACCGGGAATATAACAACTTCAACATCATCAGCAGCAGTTACTGGAACAAGTACAAAATTTTTAACTGAAATTAGTGTTGGTAATATTATTAAAACAACAACAAATGTTGTTATTGGAACGGTATTATCGGTTACTGATGATACTCATTTAACCTTAACAGCAAAAGCCGCTTCAAAGAACACAGCAATTGCTTACAATTCCCAAGGTGTTGGTTCTGGTGATGCAGTTACCATTAATAAAAGTTATACCGTAACAGTTGATGTATCAAATGCATCATGTTTAAATCTGACTATTCAAAGAGATCCGGCTGGAGCTGTTGGTTCAACAACATTAAATTTTAATGCTAACCAACAACTATCCGTTACTGGTATTGTTACATTGAACAGCGCATCTACAAATAAAACTGCTAATCTTGATATGACTAATGGTGGCACATTAATATGTCAGGGGGTTGCAGCAAATACTTATTCTGTATTTATTCCCGGAAAAGGAACAGTTGTTCTTACAGCAAACAATACTTTACCTTCTATTATTTTTACTACATTTAATAATTTAACCATTAATGGTGGAACCACCACTGCCAGTATAGCCCTGAATATTACAGGAGACATTACAATTACATCAGGAACTTTTGCTGCCGGATCTTTTAGTCATATCGTTAATGGAAACTGGATATTTAATGGAGGCTTTTTAACTTCAACCGGAACAATAACTTTCAACGGTTCAAGTGCTCAGACTATTGGAGGTAACAATAATCCAAGCTTTAACAAACTGGAAATAAACAATTCGAGTAAATCTGGAGTAACACTGATTAAACCAGTTACAATAACAAATCAATTAATCTTAGCTAATGGTATTTTAAATACTGATGCAACAAATATTTTGTCTTTAGTTACCAGTGCCAGTGTATCAACTGATGGCACAAATACTACACCAGGGTCTGCGAGCAGCTTTGTTAACGGACCTATGTCAAGAACAGGAACCACTGCATTCACATTTCCCGTTGGTAATGTTTCAGGCAAAAACAGTGTATGGGCTCCGGTAGGTATTGCTGCTGCTGCATTATCAACAATAACAGCACAATATTTTTACCAAACACCGGCAAATAGTTATAATTCATGCGATCCAAGTGTACTTTATCATGCCAGCGAAGCCGAGTACTGGATACTATCAAGCACAAATGCCACTCCTGCTGTAACTTTAAACTGGGAAAATAGTTCACGCAGTGGAATAATTGTTCCATCAGATATTGTTGCAGCTCAGTATAACGGAAGTTGCTGGACATCTTTGGGAGGCGTTGGTATACCAAATGGGATAACAGGCTATGTTACAGGTTCTGGTTTTACCAGTAATAAACCTATTACTTTTGGCACAAAAAATGGTAATAACCCATTACCAATAGAATTACTACGTTTTGATGCAACATGTGGAAGCAATGGTGTTGACCTAAGCTGGACAACAGCCACCGAGCTAAATAATGATCATTTCACTATCGAACGCAGTTCGGATGTAACGAACTGGCAAGTTGCAAAAACCGTGAAAGGTGCAGGAAACAGTAATATGATCATGAATTATTCTATAACAGATGAGAACTCACTACAAGGTGTTACTTATTATCGTTTGAAACAAACTGATTTCGATGGAAAATCAGAAACATTCAGTCCTGTTTCAGTAAGCTGTTCTATAGGTGCAAATCAGGCTTCTGTTTCTTACTATCCTAATCCGTTTGCAACCGACCTGACAGTAGATGTTAAAAACATAAGTTCTGATAACGGCATAGTCAATATTTTCGATCTAAGCGGGAATAAAATATATTCCAAAACCATCAACCGTGATGAATTGGAAAGCCAGACATTTTCAATGAATCTGAGCAATTTGGCTACAGGAATATATACCATCGTATTCCAAACAGACACTTTCTCTGCATTCAGAAAAATAGTAAAAAACTGATTTTGTTGTTGAGACGGTTGTTGTTGGTTATTGAGTTGTTTTTTTTTTGAAAGTTTTAACTCCATAAATTTTATTTCATTTTTTACCGCAAAGTTCGCGAAGAGAAAAAACGCAGAGAACGCAAAGTTATTTGTTGAGATGTTTGTTGTTGAGGCGTTTGTTGTTATTCTTTTATTGTCATTAGTGGTCATTCTTTTTATTATCATTGGTTGTCATTAGTTGTTATTTATTAATTTAAAGTTAAAAGTTTCATTTACCAGCTACTTTAGCCATGATACCTATTACCTTTATAGCCACAAAGGCACTAAGGCACAAGTTGCACTAAGAATTATTTTACTTTTTTTACTTTTAACTTTAGGCACTTTAGTTCACTTTAGGCACTCTTTTTATTGTTTGTTGTTGGTTGTTTTGTATGCCTGATTATTTCTACTTCTTTTTTCGATGTGCTGGGCCTCACTTCTCCGCCAAGGGGCGGACAGGGACAAGCTGTTCTTTCAGTCGCACTTCTCCGCCAAAGGGCGGATAGGGACACGCCGTTCAATGATGATAACTATAATTAGTATTCGTATGTAACGACGTCTCAGTGTGACTCTGATTTTTGAATCTGCTCAGCCTGACTGAAAGGGAACGACTGCTAATAATGACAAGTTTATATTACTAATTGCAGATCTATTATTTTTTTACTAAAAATTTCTGATGTGCCCCACTTCTCCGCCAAGGGTCGGGCAGGGACACGCCCCGACACTTCCGACAATAATGTCATGGCAAGCAAACTGAAGTATTAAGTCTCAAACTTCTAATGTTTAATTTGTGTTAAAAACAGATAGAATTCATAAAAAATCTTAAATTTATACATAAAAGCTTTTTTATCTGACGTAAAATGATTATCTTTGTACAAAAACCAATTTATCTATTATTAATAGCGTTTATTGTATACAAGTAGTAATTGAAATAAAATGCATCAATTAATCAATATAATTGGTAAGAATACTAACCTAAGGATGCTTAGGTTGTTGGTATTGGTTTGTTCATTATTTATGGCAGGGTTTGTTCAAGCGACAACTTATTACGGAAAGAACGGCACTACTCCTAATACTACTACTAATTGGGGAACTAACTCCGGGGGGAGCGGATCAAATCCTTCAAATTATACGACAGCAGGTGATGTATTTATTATAGAGAATGGCACAATAATGACCGCCACTTCAGTATGGACTATTGGCGCTGCCGGCACCACAGCTTCTTTACTTCAAATTAATAATGGTGGTACTTTAGCTATGAGTACCTATTTATTGACACTGGCAAGTTGTAATTTTAGCAATTCTGGGGCATATTCAGGATCAGGGGGAGTTACTATTTCCGGATCATTAGCAGCTAATACTATTGGAGGGTACACTACAACCGGCACAACGACTTTCACAAAGACAGCCGGTACAGCAACAATAACAGGAAATGTGAATGGTGCAGCACTAAACATAAATGGTTCGGGCGGAACGCTTAACCTTGGTGTTGGTTTGACACATACATTTACCGGTGTTATAACTCTTACAGCCGGAACATTAAACGGAGGATCCAGCATCCTAAACGAAAATGCAACAAGTGCGACTGCATTTGGTGGAACTGGAGCCAATTTCTCAGCTGGAACAGGAACAGTGGTTTTGGGTGGTGCTGCCCAAACCATTTCGGCCTCATCAACAACAACGTTTAATAACCTGACACTTGCAGGCTCTAATGCTAAGACTTTCAGTAATGCTGTTACAATAAACGGTATTCTCTCAATGGACGGCACGGCAACATTAACATATTCCACAACTCCTACCATGGGGGCATCTTCGACACTCAAATATAATAAATCAGCATCATTTACCACCGGCGGCGAATGGCAGTCAACATTAGCCGGCAATTTGATTATTGCTAACACGGGCACAATCACGCAAAGCACATCGTCATCATTTGTAATTAATGGGAACTTTACTGTCAACAACGGTTCTTCTATTAATATGGCACGTCCATTCACTGTGACCGGTACTACGAATATCTCAGGATCATTAACCTTTAGCAGTGCTTCAGTCCGGGCTAACACTTTTACAGGCAATGTAACTCTTAACTCCGGAAGTTCCTGGGTTGCAAGTGCAGCAGCACATACGTATACTTTTGCAGGTAATTTCACCAACAATGGAGCTAGTACATTCACTGCCAGCACTGGTGTACATACATTTTCAGGACCAGGAAAAACTTTAAATGGAACTATGTCAATACCAAGTGTAGCAATTACAGGAACTATTACCAATAACGGAACATTAACTGTTAATGCAGCTTTGACGGGAGCATCCGGAACATTAACAAATAGCAGCACATTAAATCTAGGAGGAACTTGTTCCATTGGCAGTACATCCGGAGGGTTAAGTAATTCAGGTACTATAGTAGTCACAGGTTCAGGAAACATTACCACGCTTGTTGCAGGGTTTACCAATACCGGAACAATTAATCTGGGTGGATCAGGCGCAATTACAGGTATTACAAACAATGCAGCAGGTATTGTAAACCTTATCAGTTCGGGAACAATCACCAGCTTTAATAATGCTTCCTCAACAAGCACACTTAATATCAGCGCATCTCCTGTTCCCACAATTACAACACTTACAGCAACAGCCTCAGGAAATACAGTTGATTACAACAGTTCAACCGGGGCACAATCGATAAAGGGAACAACTTATAGTAAACTAATTATTGACAAATCGGGACAAACAGGTACCTTAGGGGCTGCTACAACAGTTAATGGAACTTTTACACTTACGAATGGAATACTAACAACCACGTCTTCAAATAAGCTTACAATAACAAACACCGCAACATCTGCCATAACCGGTGGTTCAACAAGTTCATTTATTAATGGACCTGTTGTATGGACCTTACCATCCAATTTAGTATCCGGTTCTACCTATAATTTCCCCGTGGGTACAGGGACAATTTATCTGCCCTTTGCATTGGTGAATCCAACAACGGGAAGCGGAAGTATCACCGCGCAGGTTCAATCCTATACTACAACTACTGGAGGAACGTATGACGCAACTTTAGCTTCGATAAGCAGTTCTGAATACTGGGCATTGACAACTACCGGCAATTATACAAACAGTTCTGTTTCATTAATAAGGCAAACTGCCATCACACCTTTGGATGTTGTTGCCGGCTCTACAACATTGAGCGGCACCTATACAACTCTAGCAGGTACAACAGGTGTTTATGGAGTTACTAATTCAAATCAAATAGGCTCAAACAAGTATTTTGTTTTAGGCGGAAAAAAGCAAACTATTTCTACCGGTACAATTGCCGGATCACCTTTTTGTTCTGGGGCAAGTGTATCGGTACCTTATACTATCACCGGAACATTTGTATCGGGGAATATATTCACAGCACAACTGTCTGATGCCAGTGGTAGTTTTACAGTTCCTGTCGCAATAGGAACTTTATCTTCCACTACTGCCGGAATAATCAGTGGAGTTATTCCGGTAAATACAATTGCCGGATCAGCCTACAGGATACGCGTAATTAGCAGTACACCTTCAATCACAGGCTCAAACAACGGAAGTAATTTAACTATTAATTCAACGCCAACCATATCTGCATATTCCGGAAGCAGATGCGGTGAAGGCATCGTGGTTATAAGCGCATCAGCATCAGCAGGAACTATAAATTGGTACCCAACCCTCAGTGGCGGGACATCATTGGGTACCGGGACAACCTATACAACTCCAAGTCTTTCATCTACTACAACATATTATGCTGATGCCACGGATGGAAATTGTATTTCTACTCCAAGAAGTTCAGCAATAGCAGCAATTATTGCACCAAGCAGTATCTCGGCAGGAGGCGGAGGTACTTATTGCCAAGGTTCTGATGTTCACCTGACAAGTTCAGGAACAAATCTTATCAATCAATATTGGCAAGGTCCGAATAATTTTTATACTTTAGAGCAAAATCCCGTTTTAAGCAATGTTACTTCTGCCATGTCGGGCACTTATACAGTAACAGGGAGTGCTTTAAGCGGTGTCAATCTGGCTATTAATGGTGATTTTGAAGAAGGGAATACCGGATTCTCTAGCGATTATTTATATGATAATACCAGCCTCTGGAGCGAAGGAACCTACGATGTGGTTGCAGACCCCCATTCTGTACATCCAAACTTTTCAAGTTGTTCTGATCATACACCTTCAGGTACTTTGCAAATGGTAATAAACGGAGCAACCATTGCCGGAGTTAAAGTATGGTCGCAACTTTTAAATGTTGAACCTGGAACAGATTATCAGTTTACCTATTTTATTCAAAGTGTTTATCCCGATAATCCCTCTCAACTTCAACTTTATGTCAATGGCAGTTGTGTTGCAGCAGAACCTATTTTTATTGCATTATCATCAACCTGTTTGTGGTCACAATTCACTTACAACTGGAATTCCGGAACTAATACAACAGCGACCTTATCGTTAATTAATCAAAACATTATTGCCAACGGGAATGATTTTGCCTTGGATGATATTACTTTTCAACAGATTTGCTCATCAAGTACTTCAGAATATGTATCCATTGATTCAACTTCAGTGGGAGGAACTGCTTCCGCTACAACTTCAACAATATGTGCCGGAACAAACACAACTATCACCTTGACCGGGTATACAGGGACAATACAATGGCAATCTGATGCTTCAGGAACTTGGGCAAACATAAACGGAGAGACCTCTGCAACATATGCAACGCCGAATCTTGCAACAACCACTTCATTCAGAGCAATTGTCACCAGTGGGGTATGTTCTTCTCAATATTCAACAACGGCAACAGTAACTATAAACTCCCCATCATCTGCATATTTATCCAATGGTGACTATGAATGGGCAGGAAACATTAGCAACGACTGGTTCACTGTTTCAAACTGGCTCATATTCAACGATAGTATTTATGCAATGGCATCAGCGTTACCCGATAGTTCTAAAAACGTGTATATCCGCACTACCAGTGGTTGTGCATCAAATTATGCTTTTATTAATGGTACAGCAAGCTGTAATAGCCTTACCATTGAATCGCAACTGACGATGGTCAATACATCTGTATTAAATGTTTCCGGAAATTTTACCAATACAGGTACTTTTAATGCCGGAAGCGGGATGGTAAATTTTATCGGTAAAGCAACACCCAGTAAAGGCTTGGTAACTCAATCCATAAGATCAGGAGGAAGTACATTTTATGGTATTACTATAAATAATTCATCAGGAGGCTCTGCAATAAGTTTGACGGACTCTTTGACCATTACTCACTCCTGCATTTTTACCAACGGTGTTGTCAATAATTATGGAAATACTTTGACCTTTACCGACAGTGCCACCACCAATGGAGGCACCTTAACAAGCTTTGTGAACGGAAGTGTTAAGAAAACAGGCAGCGATGCTTTTAAATTTCCTGTAGGTGTTGTTTCAGGTATCAATTTAATTTGGGCACCAATCGGTATTGAAAAGCCATCTTCTTCATCGGTCATCACAGCTAAGTATAATTTTTCAGCCTCACCCAACAATCTTGATTCGACGTATATGTGCGATCTGGATTCACTCGACCATACCAGCGACATTGAATATTGGGAGATGACAAGCACTAATGCTCATCCTTCCGTTACACCATATTGGGAAAATGCGGTCAGAAGCGGAATATATGTTCCTGCCGATATCGTGGTAGCACATCGGGAAGATTGCAGCGGTATAGGCAAATGGGTTAGTAAAGGTGGTCATGCAGTTGATAACCTAAACGGTACCGGACATATTACCAGTAAGATGTCTTTCGGTTCATTTAGTTTAATAACTTTAGGTTCGAGAAACAAATCGAACCCTTTACCCATAGGCTTGCTGAGTTTTGATGCAAGCTGCGGAATCAATGGTGTTGATCTGAGTTGGACAACAGCCACAGAATTAAATAACGATCACTTCACCATCCAGCGCAGCACAGATGTATTAAACTGGCAGGATATATCAACCATAAAAGGAGCAGGAAACAGCAATGAGGTATTGAAATATTCTGCAACAGATGCAAACTCATTGCAAGGTGTTTCGTATTATCGTTTGAAACAAACCGATTTTGACGGTAAATCAAAAACCTTTTACCCTGTTGCGGTAAGTTGTACTGCAGATGCACAAGCTTTGGTTACTTATTATCCAAACCCATTCACTTCCGATCTGAAGGTAGAGGTTATGAACGTCAGCTCTGATAAAGGTGAGCTAACAATTTATAACCTTTTGGGAAATAAGATGGTTTCGAAAAAAATCAGCCGAACGGAACTGGAGAATCAATCATTTACTATAGATCTGGGAGATCTGGCGATAGGTATTTATACGATAGTTTTCCAATCCGATGCTTACGTTTCTTCTGCTAAAATTGTGAAGAATTGATTTTTATTAGTTACAATTTCAAGTTACTAATTTTATAATACCATCTATCAGTTTATAGTTCGGTTTTTAACATTGAAATTTAACCGCAGAGTCCGCGAAGAGAAAACACGCAGAGAACGCAAAGTTATTAGTTGAGTTTTTTGTTGTTTAGGGTTAGGGAATTTTTGTTAACTAAAAACGCTGAAATATATGTGAAAGGTGTCGCGCAGACCGTTGAAGGTGGCGCGAAGATGTGTGAAGGTGACGCGCAACTGTTTGCGACTGACGCTTTGTCAGGTGGGACTGACGCTTTGTCAGGTGGGAGTGGCGTATAGTCATATTTGAAGTGACGCTTTAATGTGTGAGAGTGACGCGAAGATGTGTGAAGGTGTCGCGCAGATGTGTGCGACTGACGCTTTGTCAGGTGAGACTGACACAATGTCAGTTGAGAGTGACGCTTTGATGTGTGAGAGTGACGCTTTTTATTTTGACAGTGAATTGCGAAAAAAAATGTAATGCGATTACAAAGGTTTTTGTAAGTAGCTATAATTATTAAATGAAATTTCTGAATCAGAGCTATAAGAAATAATGATAATGAAATTATAATATGCTGGTTGTGTGTTTGGAGTTGAGGGTTTGGGGATGGTGCTGTTAACCGCAAAGTTCGCAAAGGAAATTACGCAAAGAACGCAAAGAGATTCACATTTTGGTTGGTATTTGGTTTTTGGCTAATTTAAATTTGGTTTACTTTAGGAGATCGCTTCGTTACGCTCGCATTGACGATTGTTTAGCGTTTAGTTGTTTGGCGTTTGTTGTTGAGTTGTTTGTTGTTAAGGGGTAAGCGTTATTGAATGTTGTTTTTGAATAAAGTTTGTTTTTTGATAATTTAAATTTAGGAGCTAAAAAATTATTGCAATGAACTACGATTATTGGATATAAACTGTTTTAAAAAAAAGAGTACTTACAAATAATATAAGCTGAAACGAAAAAAAAGAAATATAAACCATTATAATTATCCGATTTTAAATAAAATCAAACTTTGTTTATTAACATACACTTGTTGAAAATTATATTCATAATTTTCCTTTCAAATTATTTTTACTATATTTAACATTATTTTAAGTTTTTTTAAAGTTTTTATGTATATTTTTGTAAGTTGCAAAAAAACCCCTTAGGTTTTTTTTGCATTTTTCAGCGAACATCCTACAAGAGTTCTTTTGATTAAGAATATTCCGAAACCGCTGATATTACTGAATAAAAAAATTTTTTATGAATATTTTTTTTGCTTTTTTTTCTGCGAACAGGTCTTTTTACCTGTTACTATTGCATTTTTTGACAGGTAGTAAAGGGAGTTGATTGACAGATAAGCTTTTTGAGTATAAAAAACAAAACAATAATTAAACAGAATAAATAAAAGTAGCCATAAGCCCAGAACCAAGAATGGATGCTAATAAAAAACATTAAATAAGAACAAGAGTAAAATCACGATATTATGAAAAACATACACACCGCAAATTTTCTTTTTTCATTTCCGACTTTTCATTTTAACAACAATGTTATGAAAAAACATCTTAATAGTATCGACGCTAAACATAAAAGTAAAAAAATATTTACCACATTATTGCTTTTTTTTATTTTTTGGATGATGAGTTTAAATGCGAATGCTGCAACCCGGAATTGGATAGGAAGAGGATCTGCTGGAGGTGGAACAGGTACTGATTTTAATACTACAGCTAATTGGGATGGTTCTGGAGCGCTGCTCTCGACTGATGATTTAGTTATTACTTATACTAAAAATAACATTACTACAATTAGTCTCAGTGCATCGGTTACTGTAAAGTCATTAACAGTTAATGTTACTACAGCAACTTCAAATGCTGATAAAACTTGTACAATAGCAATAGGAAATTATACACTCACTACTACTGGAAATGTAAGTTATACCAATGCTCAAACTGGTATTTCTTATATTTTTACTTTAAATACACAATAGGAGCTTCGGGAACATTTAATATTGGAGGTAATTTAACATGTTCAAACAGTAATACTTCATCTTCTGATAGCTATATATATTTTGATAATCAAGGTAATATGACTATTACAGGAACTACGGTAGCGAATTCATTAAATACGAGTACTGCAAGTACAATAGCTTTTTTGGTTGGAAACTCACCTGCAACCACTACTTTTAATGGAGATGTTACCTTAGATGGCGGGACAACAGTAACTGATAATAGTGTTGGCCTTGGAGGCAGGGCTTTAGATGTTACCGGAAAATTTGTTATAAAAAACAATATTACTTTTGGACCGTGGTCTTTTACAGATGATTATTTTTATTCAGGGATACTTTTATTTGATGGCACAGGAAGCCAAACTGTTACCGATAATGCTCAAAATTATTACAGTAATCCCGGGACTATCCAAATAGGAAGTTCCAATAACCCAACTGTTACTTTTACTTTAGGAAGCGGCTGGGGAAGTATAGAACCTTATACAAATCTTACTGTAAATGGTAGCTCTACCTTAATTATTCCTACAGGAGAAATAATAGATAATAATTATTACGAACAAAATACTACAACCTCCGGAACGCTTACCCTTGCCGGCACAGCAACATTAAAACTTGCAGGAACAACAGATGATGCCGGACTGGGAAGTAATATGCCATCGGGCTTTACTACTTATAGTCTTAGTGCTACCAGTACAGTTGTTTATAATGGTGCATCTTCAACAGCACAAAATGTTTATGAAGGTACAGGAAGTACCTTTTATGGCAATTTAACAATTGCAACTTCGGGCAGCGGCCCGGGCGGGACAACTCAAACAGCAGCCACAGGTGTCAGAGGCACACTTTCCCTTACAACGGGAGACCACAATCTGAATTCTCAAACCTTAACTATTGCCAGCGGTGGCAACATCATACGTGATGTTGGTACTTTATCAGCAGCTCCAACTTTTACAGGAACAGCAAACCTTACTTATATTGGTACAACTGCAGTATCCACAGGACCCGAAATGCCAACTGCATCAGGTGTTTTGAATAATCTTACCTTCAATAAATCAGGAGGGGTTACATTGGCTACTACCAGTCCTACTGTAAATGGAATTCTCGCTTTCCAGAGTGGTATTGTAAACGGTATAACTAATTCAAAACTTATATCTGTCACAGCTACAGCAAATACAGCAGTTACTGTTATCGGTACAACATCTTTTATGAATGGTCAATTAAAATGGGCAATAGGCACAGGTTCGTATATATTTCCAGTAGGGAATACCTCCTATCTTCCATTTACATTGGTTACTTCTGCATCGTCCAGCCCTATTATTACCCTTCAGGCATATAATAGTGATGCAGGTGCCAGCGCTACTTTTAATTCACCGCTTACAGGGATAAGCCACACAGAATATTGGAACGGAACTCTTAACTCCGGAAGTTTCACAGGAAAGATATCACTTACACGTCAATCGGCGCTAACAACTGAAAACATGATCGGGCAAAGTGGTTCTGTAGGTGGAGCGTATTCATCCATAAATGGGCTACCCAGCGGAACATCAATTAATACATCTGACGATGTATCAACTTTGGGTTATTTTGTTATGGCTACAGGGTGCAGAGCACCTGTTACTCAAGCCTACAGTGTGGGTTTTGCCAGTACAGGTTGTACAGGTACTACCGTTTCGTGGACCCGAGGCAATGGTAGCGGTTGCAAAGTATTTATGTATCTGGGTTCAACCGGAACTGCAGCTCCTGCTAACAATACTGATTATACAGCCAATGCTGCATTTGGAACTACAGGCACTCAAATTGGTTCAACAGGATGGTACTGTGTTTACAGCGGAACAGGGACATCTATTGCCGTTACCAATTTAACACCCAATTCAACTTATCGTGTTCATGTTTGTGAATATAATTGCAGTGGTACAAACATCAAGTACTTTACTTCAACTGCTACAAACAATCCTAATAATGTAGTTACAACTGCTCTTCCATCAGCACCCACAGGCAGTGCATCTCAAACATTCTGTACCGGCGCTACTGTAGCTAACTTAGCAGCAAGCGGCTCCGGAATTCAATGGTATGCTGCTTCAAGCGGTGGAAGTCCGCTCGTGTCAACAACTGCATTGGTTAACAATACTCATTATTTTGCAAGTCAAACCATCACGGGTTTAGGATGTGAAAGTTCATCACGATTGGATGTAACTGCAACAGTAAATCAAAATCCAACTACATCAACAAATGGTGGAGCTTTATCCGCTTGTCAGGGATCAACCAGTGCGGCATTAGGAGGTAATACTCCCTCTGTTGGTTCTGGTTTGTGGACGTGTACGGCAGCGCCTGTTGGTGGGCAGACCTCTGATATTACATTTACATCCAATACAACGGGCAATACAACAGCAATTGTAGCTTCAGGTGCAGTTGCAGGTGCTTATACGCTGCGGTGGACCATTAGTAATACACCCTGCACGGCTTCTTTCTCAACTCTAACATTAACGGTTAATACTGCTTCTGCCATATCTCTAACCAGTGGTACACAAAATCAGGCTGTATGTACCGATAATCCGGCCATTGCTACCACTGTTTATACTTTTAGCGGTAGTGCTACGAATGCCAGTGTAACAACTCTACCTGCCGGTTTAAATTCTAATGTAAATACAACCAATAAAACAGTTACTATCAGCGGCTCACCAACAGCAAGCGGCACCTATACTATCACAACAAGCGGCCATACATCTCCGTGTACGGCGGCAACAATTCAGGGTACCATAACACTTTATACTGCTTCAACCATATCGTTGACCAGCGGGACTCAAAATCAGGCTGTTTGTTCTGATAATCCTGCTATTGCTCAGACGGTATATACCTTTGGCGGAAGCGCCACCTATGCCTCTGTTACCAATTTACCTGCAGGATTAAACTCAAATGTTGATGGAGGTGCCAAAACCGTTACCATTAGTGGTTCGCCTACAGCAACCGGCACTTATACCATTACCACGAGCGGTAATACATCACCTTGTACTGCAGCAACAATTCAGGGTATTATTACCTTTAACACTGCATCAACCATCGCACTGACCAGCGGAACCCAAAACCAAACTGTTTGTTCGAGCAGTGGGGGTATCGTAAGCACAGTTTACACTTTCGGTGGCAGCGCAACAAACGCCAATGTAACCAATTTGCCTGCCGGATTGAGTTCAAATGTAAACACCACGGCCAAAACAGTAACGATAAGCGGCACAGCAACAGCAGGCGGCACCTACACCATAACAACAAGCGGCCATACTTCACCTTGTGCAGCAGCAACTATTTCGGGAATAATAACTTATAATTTAGCTTCTACGGCAACAGCCGGCGGCCCGAATGAGGTTTGCCAGTCGGCCACACCTGCCGCAATTACATTAAGCGGTGCAAGCTTTGGCGGCGGTGCCACAACAGGAGCATGGTCCATTATTTCGGGCGGGGGTTCATTAAGTTCAACATCACAAACTGCATCACCCGGCTCAGTAACCTATACTCCGGTGGCTAACTATAATGGCTCGGTTACCCTGCGCCTGACATCCGATAATCTTTCCACTTGTTCTACAGCTACCTCCGACAGAACTATAACAGTGCGTCCTCTGCCAGGCATAACAACCAGCGGTATTGCCACAGCAGTATGTTATAATACTATTATTCAATCTACATCTTTGGCTTATGGAGGAACAAGCAATACACCGATATCGTATTCTATTGATTGGGATGCGGCAGCCAATACAGCCGGTTTGATCGACCAAACTTTAACTACAAATACATTTGCTCCCGGAAGCGGAACAATATCGACTATTAATATTCCTGACTATACTGCTTCGGGCGACTTTGACGGAACAATGACAATTACAACCACTTATGGATGCACGGCAACTCAAGCGGTTAGTGTTACAGTGATCTCCAATTCGCTAAAACCTGTCATCACCTCTACCCTGTTGTGCGGAGCTACTTCAGTTTTTGGCAACACATCCGAACACGGGGCGCATACCATAACGGTTTATGATGACGCTACTTCACTTGGATACGTTTCGGTGCCGGCAGGACAATCTAATTGGCTGGTGGCGGTTACACCCGCCCTGATAGCAGGCAATAGCATTACAGCCCAAATAAGCGGCACTATATGTGCCAGTTTTCCTTCTGATCCTTTGACGGTTGAAGGCCCCAATGCAGGCACGGTAAGCGCTGCTTCGCCTGCCACTTTATGTATAGGAGCTACAGGCCAATACAGCATCACAGCAGGCGATGCAGGTGGAAGCTGGACGAGCGGAACACCAAGTGTTGCCTCGGTTGATGCCCTGACCGGAAAAGTTACGGCACTGACAAACGGCACTTCCATAATAACTTATACTGTAATTAATGGAACTTGTTCAAAAACGGCAACAAAAACCCTTACAGTAAGTGTGGCTATTTCGGCTCCCACAGTTTCGGCAAGCGGTGGTGTGACGACAATCTGTAAAGGGGGAACTCCTTCATCTGTTACCCTTACTGCAAGTGGCGGAACCACCTATCTGTGGTCGAACGGGGTAACAGGTGCCAGTATCACGGTTGATACTTCGGGAAGCTACACCGTTCGGGTTACCAACGGTTGCGGAAGCACAGCTTCGGCTGCTACCGTGGTTACGGTGAACGCACCACCGGTAGGTAAAATAACAGGTGCCACTCCGTTTTGTGTTGGAACAACTAACAAC
>CAIWKO010000061.1 GCA_903913285.1 uncultured Bacteroidales bacterium
AAAATTAGTATTTACAAAAATATACTAAAAATTAGCTATCTATCTACCTATTTTTAGGTAGGTCTTGATTTTTTTATAAACAATTTTTGTTCATAACTATATAAAAACAAAAAAAAAACCGGCGTAAGCCGGTTTTTTTATAACTATTCTCTATGTCTTAAACAGTAGCTTTCACCATCTTAACCTCAACCTGCACAGTCCGTCCGCGTCTTATAAAAATTACCATCGTTTGTGTAACATAACCTTCTTTCGAAAACTCAACATTATAAGTTCCCGGCACTATTTTCGATATCCCGCACAAACCATAAGCATTACTAGTAGCAATAAAACCTAACTCCACTATTTTCATTATCACGCCTGCCAGCAAAACTGTCAAAGCGCCGGGAGTAGCATCTTCACAAAAACCTAAAATTCCGGTATGCCGTATACCACTTTTCTCAATTTCCAAACAATCTGCCAGTTTTTTCACCAGGGCAGGCTTCGTGTCCTGATAATAACCATAAATATAAGTATACATATTTTCAGCTGCCGCAACACCTCTCTTAAAAGCATCTATCATAGCATCGGTTCCGTCATTCTTCTTAGCTTCCCGTGCTTTTCTCGGGTCAATTTTAGCATCATCATAATTTTTTATGCTCAATGCAACTTTCGCCAGATCCGCTGGCTTAATATTTGTCAAAACTGTCGGATTATCCGTAAGCACTTTCAGTATAATTTTCGAACGTGTAACGGCATCCACCTTCGATGCCTGCATAATATACGAAATTTCTTTCGATAATTGTTCAACCAAATTCTTATCCTTGGCTCTTTTTGCCAGTGCCAAAGGTTTATGTGCATACTGTATCACCGTTTCAGCCATAGTTCTCTTCAAATCCTTTGTACTGGTGGTCACACCTTTCGAATCCACGCTCTGTTTCACTTCCGCAGCCTCAATATCTACAAAAGCGGCATCAAGGTCTGCAACTTCATCTGCATATTCTGGTATGGCGCCGGTTTCAGTAGCATTTTCATCATTAAAAGCTTTCACATCAACCAAACTCAGCAGCAAATTTTGATAATAATTTTCCATGACAACGATTTTTTAAAGATTAATAATTTGTTTTCTATCTAAATCTAATATCGGCAGAAACTAATTAATCGTAAAAGTATAAAATTATTTTTTAATAAAATGCAAAAAAATAGAAAATAATTTTAAAAAATAGTTTAGCAACAAAAAAAAACAATACTCTTAACCTTATAACATTACCTCTCAACATATCTATTTTGTAGCAATTCAACGCAAATTAGCATTACAACATAACTAATCTACCATTCGAAAAAATAAAAATAAATTTTGTTCCAATAATTGTCCTTTTCTACTTTATTTATTAAAGCTAATTAATAACGAATTCAATTTTGTATTTCTTGAATTTACTATCCGATATTTTCAATTTACAATCGAGCATCATCAATTCACTTTTCGAAAACATCAATTCACAAAAAGAAAACATCAATTCACCTTTCGAATACATCAATTTACAATCGGAACACGTCAATTCACAAAAAGAACTCATCAATTCACAAAAAGAACACGTTAATTCACATTTCGAACACGTAAATTTAAGCTCCGGACATCTTAATTCACAATCGGAACACGTTAATTTACAAGCCGGACACGTAAATTTAACCTCAAGGCATATAAATTTGCCTTAAACCCCCATAAATTTATCCTAAAGAGTCATAAATTCACCCTCAACCCTCATAAATTTCCAAATGTCAACCAAAAATTTCAGATTGAACATCAAAAATAAGCAATTGAGTAGCGCTTTTTCGTCACGTTAATCTCCATTCTGACTTCTTACTTCTGAATTCTGAAATAACTTCTTGAATTAATAAAAATCAAAATAATCCCTTACTCCTTCACAAACTTTCCCAATCGTATCTGTTTCTCATTACTCACTTTCACCAGATAAATTCCACAGGCAAGCCCTGCAATGTCAATAGTATACTCTGCCGGCGTGGTATGGGCTGCCAGCGTTTGCGATAGCAATATCTGGCCCGTCAGGCTAACGATATTAAGTTGATAGTTGTTGCCTGTACCTGCTAAGTTCAAAGTAATAAACTCGCTGGCAGGGTTCGGATACACCGCAATAAATTCGTTTGCAGGCATTTCTTCTATACCCGTTATTATCGTGTTGGCCGAAAATTCCGAAGTGTTGCCTGCGGCATCGGTGGCAGTGGCTGTAATACGATCGCCGCCCCAAACACCTGCAACCACCACCGCATTAAAATTGCCCGTAGCATCGGGAGTGGCCGAAGTCAGATACAATTCGCCCTGCCCGTAGCCCGCCGCGCAGTTATCCGACCTGAACAACTCTATAGTAAGCGTTTGCGGGTTCGGACTGTCGATAGTGCCATTGATATCGAAATTGCCCGACAGGCTGTTGTAGGCAGCAGAAGTGATAACCGGAAAGTTCATGCCCATATTGGGGCCCGTGTCGCCGTCACCGGCATCGTTGGCCGTAACACCAATAGGATAGAGGTCGATGCCGAGCTGGCTGTTATAATGGATGGAGTTTTGCGATATCGTGTTGTAATAATCGCCGTCGTCCATAATGGTAATACCGTTTCCGCCGTTGAAAGCAATGGTGTTTCCCATAAAAGCGCCCCCGATCATGTTGTGCTGCGGTCCTTCGCCGATGCGGATGCCGTCGAGCCCGTTGGGGATAGCATTGTTTCCGCTGATATCCGTCCCGATCTTGTTGCGGGTAATGCGGTTATAGTCCGTTCCGGTGGCATGTATCACGATGCCTTGCTGGATGTTGCCCGAAACAACGTTGCTGTCAACAATATGGTATTTCGGAATACCGTCAATAACCACCCCGTTGGTGTTGGGAACGGCATTAGTACCGCTGGCATTGGTTCCGATAAGGTTGCCGGTAACTGTATCGCTGTTGGTAGAGTTGTTATAGATAAACACACCGTAGCCGCTGTTGCCCGAAAGCAGGTTGCCCGCGCCGGTTTTGCGTCCGCCGAGCAAATTATAACCGGCTCCGTCGTCGAACAAAACCCCGTAGGTATTCGGAATGGCAAAGCTTCCGCTGATATCGGTGCCGATATAATTGCCTATAATGGTGTTGTTATCGCATCCGGCGCCAAAAACGGGTATGCCGTAAGCTACATTGCCCGAAACCAGATTGCGCCCGCCCGCGGTATAGCTTCCGATAATATTATATTTAGAAGTGCCTTCAACCGAAATGCCGTCGTAGTTGCGCAGGGCATAAGTGCCTGTGCGGTCAACCCCCACGTAGTTGCCCGCGACGATATTGGAATCGCAACTGGCCAGACGAATACCTATATGATTGTTGCCCGAAACGATATTGCGCAAAGCAGCAGTGTTTCCGCCTATAAGGGTGTGTTTCGGTCCGCCCAGTATCTCGATGCCGATATAATTACCGAGGGTGTCTGAGGCATTGTAATTGGTGCCGATGTAGTTGCCCGTTATGGTGTTGTTGCGTGCCTGAAGGCCTGCTATCTGTATGCCGTAAATAAACTTGCTGATGATAAAGCCGTTGATAACGATGCCCGAAACATTGTAGATGTTGAAGGCAAAGTCGATGGTACCTGCGCCGTAGAGCATTATTTCGGGGCCGTAGGGGTTGGTATCTCCGTGAGCCAGGGTTTGAGTGTTGCCGTCGATGGTGATGTTGCCGCGGATAATGTAAGGCAGGTCTGATAAGGGTGTGATGGTCCAGACGCCTGTTGTTGCGTTATAGCCGCCATCGGTGGTTGGGATGTTGAAGGAGATGATGTTGGTGGCATCAACAGATGCATTTGCACTGTTAATAGCTTCACGCAAAGAACCCGTTCCGGCGTCCCCGGTTTTGGTTACCGTGAAGGTGTTTGCCGAAGCGCTATAAAACAAATTAGCTAACAGAACTAAAATGCATAATCGTTTCATAATACGTTATTTTGTGATGGTTAGTTTATGGGTTACTTTACTACCCGAAGCCGAAGTAAGGGTGATAAAATACAGCCCTGCAGTATAGGGTTCAAGGTCTATCTTTTCGGAATTATTGCCCTGAGAAAGGTTTCCTGAGAAGAGCGTTGCAATAAAGCGCCCGTCGATGGAATATAGCTCTACTGTTATTTGCTGTGGTGATTGTACACTGTATTCAAAATAACATTCGTCGGTGGCAGGATTCGGATAGATGCTGAAATTGTTTGCTGTTGAAGAGTTTTCGTCAATTCCGGCTACAACAGACGAATTGGGCGAGAATTCCGAAGTGTTGCCAAAGATATCGGTAACCGTGGCAACGAGTTTGTCGCCTGCTGAAGCGCCTGTGAACGCATTAAACCAATGACCTGTGGCATCAACTGTGGCATTGCCCAGATATTGCAAGGCTTGTCCGTAGCCTAAGCTGTCGCCAACGCTTTTAAAGATCTCGACAATGATTCCGGCAGGGCTGATGTAGCTGTAGTCGATGGTTCCGTTAAGCCACAGATTTCCGTCAGCGGGATTGTAGATGGTAGAAGTGAACACGGGGCTGTTCATCGATAAATTCGGACCTGTATCGCCATCGCCTGTATCGTTGGTGTTGAAACCGAAGGGAAAAATATCGATACCGATCATACCGTTATGATGAATGGCGTTCTGAGAAATAGTGTTGTAAAGGGTGGCATTGTCCATAACGATGATGCCTGCAGTGTCGTTATAAACAATGTTGTTGGTTTTAATGACATTGTAGGATGAACCTTTCAAGATAACAATACCTGCACCTCCGTTACCGAAATCCGTGGTTCCATCTGTAGTTCCGATATTATTGTTGAGTATCTGGTTGCTGTCGGCCGATTCGAACAGTATGATGCCTATGTATTTGTTGCTGCAAATGGTGTTGTATGATATCAGGTTGTTCTTCGGGTTGGTGGCAATGCCGATGCCGTTGTAGTTGCCCGGCATGCCTGCAATAACGGAGCCTATCTGGTTGCCGACAATTTGATTGTGGTCGGTGCCAAGGTCGGCAATTTCAATACCATCATACTGGTTTCCCGAAATGATGTTGGCTTCGCCCGAGGCGGTTCCGCCTATAGTATTGTATTTGGTTCCTGCAGCAACAATCACCCCGATATAGTTGGGAATGGTGTCGGTAGCAGCAGCATTAGTACCCACACGATTGCCTTTGAAAACATTATAATAGGTGCCCGTTGTGACAAAGAAAATGCCATAACTTTTATTGCCCGACAAAACATTGTTGTTGATAATATTATGATTCGAACCCCCGTCAACACAAATGCCGGTTGCATTGGATAATTTGACATTACCGCTGACATCGGTGCCGATATAGTTGCCCGAAGTGTTGTTAAATGAACTGTTGCCATAATACACCAGACCATAAACCCGGTTGCCTGAAATGATGTTACGTTCGCCGCTTCCGGTGCCACCAACAATATTGTGCTGCGACACGGTGTTCAGTTCAATTCCGTTGCCCTGAACTGCCGAATCGCCGATCATGAAAGAGCTTACACCTGTTATATCGGGACCAATATAATTGCCGTATACATAGTTGCTGTCGCTGGCTTCGCAATATACCCCGATCTCTAGATTACCGGAAATGATATTGCGAACAGTTGAATCGGTGCCGCCTATCAGATTGTGATTGCTTTTGCTTTTCAGCATAATGCCGGTATGATTGCTCAGATAATTAGTGCCCGTGATGTTGGTGCCTATATAATTTCCTTTAACGCTGTTATTTCGCGTTCCGGTTCCGTTCATAACAATGCCTGCCTGAAGGTTGCCCGAAATGACATTGCGTTTCAGAGCGGTGTTTCCGCCGATAACCGTGCTGTTGGCCCCGATAAGAATGATGCCGTTGGCGTTGGGAACGCTGTCGGTTCCGCTAACATTAGTTCCGATTAGGTTTCCCATGATCTGAGTTCCTGTTGATTTGGTTCCGTTGATAGCAATGCCGGCACTGGTATTACCCGAGATCAGGTTCTGAGTTCCTGATGTACTTCCCCCGATAATGGTGTTGGCAGAAGTGTCGATAGCGATACCATAGTTATTGGGAAGCCTGTGGGTTCCGGTCCGGTCGGTTCCAATCCGGCAACCTGAAATAGTGTTCCCGTTCGAACCGTTGATAGCAACACCATATTGGATATTACCCGAAATAAGATCGTTAATTACATGGTTTGCCGTAGCTCCGTTCGTCAGTACAATTCCATTTTGATTCGGGCTGCTTAGGGTTCCGTCGAAGTTATTACCAATATAATTGTCGCTAATTGTATTGCCTGTGCTGCCTACAATTACAATTCCATTTTGAAAGCCGTTTATACCCAAACCGCTTATTCTATTATTGGAAGATGCTAAAACAAAGCCTGCAAGTATGCTGTAGCTTCCGTGAATAAATACTTCTGGGCCGTTCAGATTGGTGTTTCCGTACAAGCTTTGCGATGCTCCGTTAATAAAGGTGCTGTTATCGGCAATAAAAGGAAGGACTGATGCAACGGTTATCGTCCAGGTTCCGTTCGTTGCATTATAAGCAGGGTCGGAGGTGAGCAGGTGAAAAACAATAGTATCGGCACCCGAATGGGTATTTGAGAAGTTTATTGCTTTTCTCAACGAACCGGCCGCCGTATCGCTGGCATTGGTAACGGTGATGGTGGTAGCGTACGTAAAGAACGGAAATGCCATAACAGCAAACCAGAGAGCGAATATAAAATGTAAATTTCTTATCATAAGAATAGGGTTAATTATATTTATTTACCAATATACTAGAGAATTGATGTAAAGATAAAACAAAATCGGAAAAGCATGCATCTCAGTATGTAGAAATAATAATTTGCTTAATGTCATTTTCGTTGAGATAGACCTTTCGTTTCATTTTTTTATACTTTTCGGAAGCTTTGGAACGATTCAACAAAAAATCCACATAATCGAACAATTGCCAACCAAATCCATGACTGATGGCTCGTTTGTCGGTATTAGCCTCGAATGTCCGGCGGTAGCTGGTAAACATATACGCAATACCGTTGCCGATCAACCGCATGGTGCTTTTATGCGAGTAGTCAACAATATGTGCCAGCTCATGGCCTATAACACCCGTTTGCTGATTGAAAGTGAGCGAACTTAAATACACACCTTTGAAGTCTTTATTGTTATTAGCGTAAACACGGTAGGTACGTTTGCTTCTGTTTTTAAATAATCCTTTTGCAGGGCGTGCAGCCATTGTTGTCCGTATGCTTTTAACCGCGAATTCGATATGAGTGAGCTGTAACTCCGGATATTTCGAAAGAGCGGTATAGAATGGAAGCTCGAATTGAAGGGGAATGTTCGAGCAATCGGGAAAATGATGTTTTATGGAATCGAGTTTAGAAGCATAAAAAGATGAATCAATTTTAGGCGGAAAATGTGTTTGTTGTGCAAAACCATTTGTATAAAAAAAGAAAACAAGTACTAACCCTAAAAGCCAGTACTTGTTTTTGCGAATTACACCGGATATCATTTATTCAATAGCTTTAACTACTTTTTCGGTATTCAGAAGTAGGTCGAGCTTAAGTTTTACGGCTTTCAGGGCGCCCAAACGAGCAGCTTTTTTTGGATTCCAAAAGCTGCCACCGTATGACTCTGCGCTGGCCTTAACATCATTCTCAACTAAAATGATCCCGTTTTGATCATAAACATCAAGCGTCAGGTAGCAATACAGGTCAGCTTTCATGTATGTATCCGTTTTCCACTCATGAATACAGATATATACCTGTTTTTGCGCCTTAGATTCGCTAAGCAGGCCTAATATGTCTTTTTTATGCAAACCCGAACGGGTTGCAACCTTAATGACATTATTACCGTTCTTTGCCAATGCATGATAAATAATATCGAGCATATCGTCTGCGACGGGTTTGTCTGATTTTGTGGTTATATCATACGGAATTCCGACACCTGAACGCATACTGCCGCAAAATGTGGCAGATTTTGAAGCATCAACAACATAATGCCTTTGATCGTGAACAGCGATAGCAATCGATGAACTGCTTTTGATCGGAGTTGACAAAACAACTTCGTGATAGGGGTGTTTGTTACCAAATGCAAACATGATGAATTTGTTTTAGGTTAATAATTATTATCAGGAGAAAATACTTTATACGCTTTTAATTTCTTTTTTAAGTTTTTCCGAAAGTTTCAATATCTTTTCAAGATTTTCTTCATTTACAGAATACATAACACTTTTTCCTTCTCTGACCCTGTTGAGAACTCCGCATTCATGAAGCATCATCAAATGGTGAGATGTTTCGGCTTGTATCAAATTTATTTTATTGAAAATTTGAGTCACATTCATCTTTCCGTTTTGGAGAAGCAATTCAATGATTTGCTTTCTTTTAGCGAGCTTGGTTACGAGAAGTTTACTCGCCAGAGTCGCAAATTGCTCAGGATTGATCTTGGTGTATAATTTCATCTTGTTAATTTTTGTGTAAGTGCAAATATAATAAAATTTTATAATAATTACGATATCTGGTTTGTAATGAAACTTAAAAATTAAAAAGAAGCGATGACAAATGATAAGCGTTTTTCATTTTTAGTAAAGGATTTATGTACATTTACACATTAATTTGAACATGTTGTATTATGATGAAAAGACTATTCCTGAGTATTGTTACAACATTTTTGGTGGTCGGGTTAAAGGCACAAACTATTTCGGGTTTTATTACAAATAAGGAGAAGAATGCGTTGCCATTCGTTACCGTATATATCAAAAATACATCGAATGCCTGTTATTCAAATGAAAAGGGATACTATGAACTTAAAGTACCCAAACCGGGGATATACGAGGTTATTTTCAGATATATAGGCTATAAACAGCTTACGATCACATTGCATGTGAAGCAAGACACAAAATATAATGCAAGCCTTGAGCAGAATGAACTTGTTTTAAAAGAAGCGGTGATCTATGGTAATGATGAAGATCCTGCGTATCGTATCATTCGTGAAGCAATAAAAAAGAAAAGTTATTATCTTGAGAATCCGAATTCCTTCAAGTGTAATGTATATAACAAGAACATGGTTCGCATGAAACTTCCGGAAAAGATTCTGGGTTTTAAACGTTCCAACCTCGTAACAAATGAAAAAGATATACTTGATTCTGTCGGTAAGGGAGTAATCTATTTTTCCGAGTCGTATACCGAACTTTACGTTCAGAAACCCGATAAGATAAAAGAGATTATGGTTTCGTCGAAAGTGAGCGGCGATAAAAGTGCCTATAGTTTTAACACAGCCAGTATGATGCTTTTTAATCTATATGAAAACTCTATTGACGGATTTAGCAAACGGGGTATTATTTCGCCTTTATCGAACTCAGCCTTTTTTTATTACAAATTTAAGTTGGAAGGTACTTTTACTGAAAACGGTGAATTGATAAATAAAATAAAAATTATACCCAAAAGGCAGAATGATCCTGTTTTTAGAGGATATATTTATATCGTCGAAAATGAATGGAACATTCATAGTACTGACCTGCTTCTTACAAAAGATGCTCAGGTTGAATTTTTTGATTCTCTTAAGATCAAGCAGCAGTATGCAAAGATCGATACCAATACCTGGATGCCAATTTCAAACGTGTATGATTACCAGATCAAACTATTAGGTATTGACATTTATGGCTATTTTATCGGGGCACAGTCTGATTATGTGATAAAACCCGATCTGCCAAAGAATTTTTTCAATAACGAGGTTAGTGCAATAAAAGACAGCGCAAACACCAAAGACAGTATCTATTGGAACAAAGTAAGACCAATTGCTTTAACTCCAGAGGAACAAAAGGATTATCATAAAAAGGATAGTCTGGAGGTGAAATACGACAGCAAGAGTTATAAAGATTCCATTGACAGAAAAGACAACCGTTTCAGGTTTGGGCAGGTTATTTATAAAAAATATACCTCGGAGCATACATACAAACAATGGAGTTTTAGTATATCACCCTTACTATACAATATTGAATTCAATACAGTGGAAGGGGTGGCGCTAAGTTCTACTTTTACAGTCATTAAAAGATATAAGGGAGATTATGATTATTCCATAGCGGCAAAGATACGATACGGCTTTTCGAACGGTCGTTTGAATGGAATTTTAAGTTGGAATAAAATCATAAACAGATTGCATTTTAGTGAACTGAGTGTGACAGCAGGGAAGTATGTTTTTCAGTTTAATCCAAGCAATCCGATAGATGGATTGGTGAGTACATATTATACATTGTTCGAGAAACTGAATTATGAGAAACTTTACGAAAATATCTTTTTCAAGGCCAGATATAAGCAGGAAGTGAGCAACGGAATTTATTTCAACGGAGGCTTGAGTTTGGAATATCGCAACCCGCTCAGTAATTCCGATACATTTTGTTTCAACAAACAAACCGTTAGAAGATACACTTCCAATAACCCTGTGTTACCGGGTGATTATGAAGTTAATTTTCCTTCGCATCTAATGGCCAGTGTTGACGTTGGTTTTGTTTTTGTGATCGACCAGAAATACGAGGTGGAACCCGGTACTAAAACCGTTTTAGGCTCCAAATATCCCCAATTTAGTATTAATTATAAAAAGGGTTTTGGTGATGAAGATTTTGATTTCGTAAAACTGGGCATGAACCAGCGTGTTGATCTAAAAATACTGGGATATTTTAAGTATAAAGTCGAATACGGTGTTTTTCTAAACAACCGCAAAATGTATTTTATGGATTATCACCATAGTAATGGCAATCAAACGATATTCCTGAAAAAAGACCGTGAAACATCTGATGAAAATCAAAGCATTGTGATTGGCACTGGAGGTGTTATGGGTGGACAAGCAATAACAGGTTTTAACTTATTGCCTTATTACAAGTATAGTACCAATTGTTATTATGTTGAAGCTCATGCCGAGCAGCATTTTTGCGGGTGGTTACTAAACAAAATACCAGTTATACGCAAACTCCGACTTCATGAGGTGGTTGGGATACATTATCTGCACAACGATTTGATCTCAAACTATTTTGAAGGTGATTTTGGTCTTGAACATATCGGTATCCCACGAATGAAAGTACCGATCTATTTCAGGATAGATTGGGTGATGGCTTTTACACCCGATTCGAAAATGGGAAACGGCATTCGAATTGGGATGGCATTTTAACCAATGAAATACCTAATATATTTATATATTTTATTAGGTTTTTCATTAATCTGTGTTACATTATCCTGAATGAACTTAATTACCCGCTAACTTTTACTCTGATACCTTCTGAATGTGCACTAAATTCAGGGGCATACATGCATTGAATTGTTGTAACTCCATTGGAGAAGTCGCCTTTTTGTGACACTCTCAATGGATATTCAAACACGTAGGTGCCTTTTGTAAGTTTCGAGATAAAGAAGTTGGTGGCGGCATCGCCTGTACTTTCATAATAACCCAATCCGCCCTGATATTTGTAAGATGATATCACGTTTATCGGTTCGAAACCCGAAGCGCGCATATCTTTCATTTGAACGTATTCCATGTCGCGGTCAACGCGCAGTTCGATGCGTACCTTAATCTTATCGCCGAGTTTCAGTTTCGTTTCATCAGTAACAGGTTCAATAATCGGTCCATGATCCGAGTGACGTTCAACAAATAATTTCTTCACGATCTTCAATGGGGTTTCAGCAGCGGTTATCTTATCCAGTTGCTCGAAATACTGCCAGTATAAAGCACCCCAGGCGACACCGTCGTCTGTTTTGCTAATCTTCACTTTTCCCATTTCGGGCTTAATAGCTTCATCAAGCCAGGAAGTGCGGAAATACCCTGTTCCTGCCTGAACTTTTACGTCGGGCATTTGTTTCGGATCGACTACCATATTGCCCAGCATGATATTAACCTGAGGATCTTTTGAAAGCCAGTCGGTGCCGCGCAACAATAAAGCATAGCATGCTTCGGCCGTTGCTTTGGTGCTCTTCCAGTTCTGAGTTTGCTTTTGTTTCAGCAGCCATACTTTCATTTCTTCAACAGATGCCTGATCATTGGCAACTTCATCAAAACATTCGATAAGCAATGCCTGGGTTTCGACAGGAGCCTGATACCAATAATAGCCATAATCGGAGTTTTTCCAATACATGCCCATTTCGTCGCTGTGGATGGCATTTTCTTTCAGCGATTTCACGATATCTGCTGCTGTGACTTTGTCGTCCAGACGGTTTAATGCTAAAGCTATCATTCCCTGCAGATAGAAGTTGTTGGGCAGCCAGTATTTTTTTGCCTGTCCGAAATAGTATGAAAATGCTTTACTATTGTGGCTTTCAACAGGAATGTCTTTGATAAAATAACTGCGTGCATAGAGATATTGGATCTCAATTCCGCTCAGGTGGTTCTCGAACATGTGCGACGGGTCGTATCGTAATAGCCATTCATAATCTTCGCGTATGCGGTCGTCGAGATAATGCGAACCCCGTTTCACCATCGACCAAACACGCTGCTGTTCGCGAATATCGCGAACACCCAACTTATCGAGATGGCACATTCCTGTGATGATATATTGTGTAATATATCGATCGTCGGGCATACCGGGAAACCAGGTCCAGCCTCCATTCGATACCTGCAATGTTTGCAACTTTTTCAATGCCCGCTCAATTTCGTTTTGCATGCGTTTACTCTCGAACAACACAGCGATATTACGTTTCGACTGCGATTCGTCTTTGGCTTCCATCACCCAGGGAGTTTCCTGCAACATCACCGATTTTAAATCCTGATTCTTTTCCAGATTCGATAATAAGGCATCAGGAGTAAAATTCTTCCAGCTTTCGAACACTTCTTTTATTTTAGGATTTGAATTCACAATATGTGTTGCAATACTGTTGGCATAAAAACGGCTGAAGATCTGCTCGGTGCATTCGTAAGGGTATTCAACCAAATAGGGCAGCGCCTGAACTGCATACCACGAAGGATTAGATGTAAACTCGAGTGTGAGCTTATAGTTCTTCAGGGTGTTTGATTTATAAGCATTGATAAGCTTATCAAAATTAAAATCTTTCACCTGGTTTCCGCGGATCGGCAAAGGCATAGTTTCCGTAACCAGCATACGGTTTGTCAATACCGGAATTATCATTTCTTCACCATCGGAGAAATTGCCTGCTTTGGCAATCACTTTATATGAAATTGCTGACATTCCTTCTGGAACACTGAGAGTCCATTCAACCGAAGTGCTTTCGCCTTTATGGATGGCGAAGCATTTTATCTGGTCGTTGTTCTTCATTAAAACATCGATGGGCTGTTGTGTTTCGGCGTTGAACATCATCAGCGAAACCTGTCCGTTGATCGAATCGGTCGAAAGGTTGGTGATCTTCGAAGAGAAAACGATCTTATCGCCTTCGCGGAAGAAACGTGGTGGGTTGGGCATTACCATCAGATCTTTTTGCGTTACGATATCTTTTTGGATCTGGGAATATTTCAGATCCTTGGTTTGTGCCAATCCCATAAATTTCCATTTGGTTAAAGCTTCCGGAACCGTGAATGAAATAACTATCTCGCCGTTTTCGTCGGTCAACAGGTGAGGGTAGAAGAAGGCGGTTTCGCTAAAATTAGTGCGTGTTTTTACATCTCCTAAATTAAAATTCTCACCGCTGCTTTCGTGCATAGGACCCAAAGCTCTGCTTTTGTCTTTAGCAATGTCAGAGATATTCTTTTCATCTTCTTCCAGATAATCACCTGCACTAGCTTTACCGGCTGCACCCGTTGCAACAACTTTAGTTTCGGCTTTTTTTAGAGCCATTTTTTCTTTACCGCCATAAAAACCTCTGCTCGCGGTGGTGGTTACTTCCGATTGTGCAACAGATTGGTCGGCTTGTTCAAAATCGTAGTTGCCGTCCATATCATCGTAATAGTATTTATAGCGATAATCATAAACATCGTATCCGAACCAGTTCAAATAATTATAGGTGCGGGGATTATAATACACATACGGATTCCACAAATTGGAATAAATGCTCGTACTGACTACTGAAAACCCGTTATAAGCTTCCCAACTGCGTTGCATATAGTAATCGTTATATAAGTTCAACAGCCACGAATTGGGGCGGAATGCATCCAGCGAAGCATCATACATGGTAGCCAGCATTTCGGCTGCTACTTTTTCGCCGTTCTTGCCTTTTATCTTTATCTTCCATTCTTCCTTTTGTCCGGGCAGCAGTTTGTTTCTGAAAGTCTCGAAACTGATGTCGAGTTGTTTGTTGGTATAGGGCACTTCAACATTGACATCATGCTGATAAACCCTGCCGTGACAAATAAAAGTGAAATGAACCGAAAAATTGCCCCTGTAGTCTTCTTTAATGGGTACATCAATTCTCTTCAGTTCGTCGTTGATCTTGATGAGTTGTTTCTCAACGATCTGATTTTTTACTTCCACTTCCATCAGCACACTCACATTGGTTTCTTTGCTACCTATCAGGAATGAAGTTTGTTCGCCGGGTTCGCCCTTGGCTTTTATCACAGTAAACCAATCAAAGGTGTTCGACGGAATGCTCTTGTCGTTGTTCGAATACAGAGTGAAATAAGAATATGACTGCACATTTTCGCCGAATTTATCCGTTGATGTGATCTCAAGCATATATTGCCCCGATTGCCACGAAGCAAGGTTTTTGATGCTCAACAACGAATCTTTCTGTGTATCGAAGTTCATGTTCAGGGTTTCGCTTTCTTTTTCCCATTTCGAGGTGTTGTTCTCGTCGGCATACAGATCATAAGGGAACAATTGATAATAATCGGCCTTTGATATCTGCGGCATATCGGGCTTGCTCCACAGACGGCTGCGGAAAGGCTTTTCGGGTTGTTTCAGCTTATACACGTGTATCTTGCCTTTGGCATATTCGTAGGTTCCGCTCAGGTTGGTGGTGGATATCACGTATTTTTCGTCCGAGCTTTTTTCTATTTCCTCAGGCAAATTAACATTAACCATCAGCGCTTTATAAGCAGCAGCAATATTGGTGGTCGACGAGCGGGTTTCTCCGTTCAGATCGGTAACATCGGCTATGATCTGATAATTAAAGGTGGGCTCGGTTTTTTTGCTGACCTTATAATCGGGCACCGCTTTGAAATCGATAGTAAATTCACCCATATCGTTGGTAGTGGTTTTGCCGTTGGCAATTTCCATCTGTGGCGAACTGGGATAATATCCGTACCAATAATACCACCAGTAGGGGAACGAAGCCGTGCGCACAACCCTGTAGCTCACCTGTGCGTTGTCGATATTCGAACCGGCATAAGCTTTGGCGATGCCTTTCACTGTCACTGTTTCACCCAGTTTATAACTCCCTTTCACGGGTTGAAAGTCCACTTCGAACTTCGGACGTTTGTATTCTTCAACCGAAAAATACAGGTTGCCCCAGGTGTCGCCGATATGCATCTGTCCGTTCAATGAGCCTGTAGGCAGCACGAACGAACCGTCGAAAGTGCCGTATTCGTTGCTGGTAAGTTTTACATCCGAAACTTTCTGGTAATTCACATCATACAATACCACATCGGTTTCAACTCCTGGCTTAATCTCGGTGGTGGTGCCATCGGTTTCCATCAAAATACCCTTGAAATAAATGGTTTGTCCCGGTCGGTATATGGCCCTGTCGGCAAAATAAACCGTGTGCAGATACTTTTTGGCTTGATAATTATAGTTGCGGTATTGATAAAAATTGGCGGTCTTCAGTTCATCGTGGTTTATCACATCGTTGTTCAGCGAAAGTTCCACGTACGAGTTGTAATAATCGCCCGTGGCGGGTTCGGTTTCAAATATGCCGTTGGCATCGGTATAATAATGCCCGGCCTTATGATATTCGTATTTACGTGTGCTGTAGTTATAGGTTTGATGATACAATTGCGCCGAAACTCCGTTCAGAGGGCTGCCGTTTTCGCGGTTGGTTACCACAAACTGCACATTGCCGTTCTTCAGGTTGCGATGCAGATAGGCCATATTCGAAACCCAGAAGTCGGCATAACACACTGCATTTCTTTCCAGCGAGAAGTTCTTGTCGGTGCCAACCAAAACGATATAAAAACCGGGACCTGTTTCGGGCATTTTTATTTCGGTGGTATGGTTCTGATAATCGTTCGGGTTGGTCAGATCAACCGTAAACTGAGTCATCGGGCTTAGTTTCAGGTATTGTTTCACCAGTTTGTCGCCATAATAATTATCTTCTTCCGTCAGGTGGTCGTTCCATTCGTAGTTCACTTTGCAGATGCGCACATAAACCTGATTCAAATTCTTATACGTCAGCAAACCGCGGAAGGGCTTGTTCGGGGTGTTTATCTCTTCGGTTGTAAGCAACAGCGATTTTTCGGATATTTTACCCTGCAGAAACTGGCAGTTCTTGGTGCCGAATGCATCGGGAAACTTATCGATGGGGTTTTTGCACATTTCGTAAGCCTTTTTCAGCAGCCAGCGGGTGTTTTCGTCTTTATTGGTAGGGTAGGTGCTGCCCTGCTGATAATAATAGTTTGCTATGTCGTAGGTCACTTCCGACGAAGCCGGAAACGAGCCGAACTTTTTGTTCAGATTTTCCAGCGCGCTCACGTATAAAGTATCCTTATCGGGATTTATCGATTTCTGATGCACGAATTTCAGACGTTTCAGATCGTTATCGATCAAGATCTTCGGGTCGGCATCTGCGGCATGAAACTTCAGCAGTTCCTGATATATAGTGCTTGCATAATAAATAAGCGAAAAACTGTCGGCAGTGGCTATTTTTTCCTGCATAAACTTATCGTAAGGCTCAAAGAACATGTCCATGTCCAGTTCAAAACGGTTCACGGGGCTCACCAGCCCGGGTTCTTCGTTCATAAAAAAATCAACGGCCCTGTGTGCCAGAAAATCATACAGCGTGGGGCGCATATCCAGCGAATTGGCATATTGATTCACCAAAATAGCCTCGTACGTGTACACCGATGTCTTCTTCAGGCTGTCGGCATTGGCCAGCGAAAGCTTATAGTTCAAAATAACCTGTTCAATTATCTTCCTCAGGTCCCACGTGCGTATGTCGGCTGGAACAAAATCAACCGTCTCCGTTCGGTTCAGAAACTTATAGCGGTTCGTCTGATAATATTTCCAGTAAACTTCGGCTGTCATCGATTGCAAAATGGGTTTGGCCGGAAAATGCGCTTCGGCAGCTTCCTTGTTCAGGTCGCCGATCTCCTTCACATAATCGTCTTCGCTGATCTGCGACTCAAGCTTCAATTTGTAGATAACCGATTTAATGAAATTATCCGTATTATTTTCCGCTTTTGCCTTATCGTAAATAACCTTCACTACTTCTATGGCCGACCGAGTCAGGCCTTTGCCCACCAGCGAATCGGTTTTTGACCACAATTCCTTATAACTGTCTTTCACTGATACCATTTCCATGATGCTTCGCTGATGCGAAAACAGTGGTATCAATGTTTTAACGGCAGCTGCCGAAACCGATACTATCAGCACCAGAGCTAAAATTTTAAATGTTCTCATAATTGGGGATATTTTTTGAATTTGCAATATAGATGCAATATCGTAAAAATTCCATAAAAAGGAATGATTTTTTATACAGAGAATATTTATTAGGAATAAAAAATTTCTCAACCATCCCTAAATTCTTTTCTGTATTTCTCAGCCTGTATGGGCTATATATTGATAGTCAGGAGCAACGCCTCTGGTAAATATCACACACCAATCCTTCCAACCCCGTCAGGAGGTTGAACAAAATCATTCAAATCAATTTAATTTTTTATTAATTTTTTTGTAATAATTTCTTTGTCAGTAGTTATTCTTACAAAATAAACCCCACTAGGCAAATTCTTTATATCAATTGTTGTTTCTTTATTGTTGTTATTGATAGTTTTAATAATTTGTCCCAGTATATCTAAAACTTCAATGTTTGCATCTTTATCTAATTCAATATTGATTACATCATTTGCCGGATTTGGATAAACACTCACATTAATATTATTTATTTCATCAACATCGGTTAAGGTATTTGGAGTAAATTTTACATTTAAACTTCCATAAATTGAAGTTATGCCGGTGCCCCCTGTTAAAACATAATTCTGGGCAACTGCATAATAAGTATGGATTCCGGGAGTAACATCGTAGGATCTGGTATGAGAAAAATTTTTATCGGTATTGGATACTGAAACATTTCCATCATTTACACCCCAATTTTGGGAATTACTGGCTGCAAGTACAATTTCATCCCCATGGCTTGCATGACAATTTCCATCAAAAGTAACCAGTACTTTGCCTGTAGTAGGTGCATTTATAGAAAGTTGTCCGCAGTTATACGGAGGAGTGACACGGACATTTATGTAGCTTTGTGAAACTCCTGTAAATGCTACGAAATCATTAACTCCGGAAGGAAAAAACTCAGCAGTTAAACTGCCATAAAATCCAGCAAAACCGGTGCCACTTGTGGCACCAATATTTTGTGCAACAGCATAAAATATGTTGTTTCCGGCTGATACAGCATAATATCTGGTATGTGAAAAAGAAGAAGTATTGCTTAAAACGGAAGTACTACCATCGTTAACTCCCCAGTTTGTTGTATTACTTGCGGCAAGCACAATATTATCACCGTTACTTGGGAAACATTGTCCGTCAAAACGAAGCAAAACATTGCCCGCACTGGGCGCATTGATAGTGACTTGTCCAACTGTAACAGGAGTGCCTCTAACATTAATATTGGTCTGAACAATACCGGTTTGAGTTACAAATGTATTGCCACCACTTGGGAAAAACTCAACACTTAAATTTCCATAAATTGAGGCATAACCTGTTCCACTCTCATCAATATAATTCTCAGCAACTGCATAAAAAGTATTGCTGCCCGCGCTAACCATGTAGGTTCGGCTGTGTGAAAAGCTTCCTATGCTATCATAAACTGCAACACAACCGTCATTTCCAACCCAGTTTGTTGTACTGCTGGCAGCAAGTACAATTCTATCACCCAAGCTTGCTGTACATTGTCCGTCGAAATGAACCAGTACAGTGCCGGCGAGAGGTGCTACGATAGTGATTTGTCCGACAACAACGGGGGTGCCGCGAACATAAATGTTACCTTGGAGAATTCCGGTTGACCAAAATAACGGATAATTTTGTGCATAAACATTGCTTAAACCAAAAAAGGAAAGCAAAACAAAAATTTGTAAAATTTTCTTCATACATTTAATTATTTGTTGCTTCATAGCCCTTATGAAGCTGGTTTATCAATAACTTATAACGATGGGCAAATCGTATAAGTTCTTTTCAGAATTGTTAATATTAATCTCGATGCAAATAGAATCTGATTTCGTTTAGCAAACGATTTAATATTCTTTTTCATTTTGAAGGTTTAAAGATACAAAAAAAATTAAAACAATTTTATTTTTTTTTAATTCATTTATTCACTTAAAAATCAATATCAAAAAATATTGTTTACGCAATCTAATTCATACAACCTTTTCTTAGCAAGTGTCTTCACATCCTTGTAAGTATCTTCGCATGATGATAATGTGTCTTCACATGCTCATAAAGTGTCTTCACACGATGATAATGTACCTTCATATCATCATAATGTGTGTTCACAAGCTTATAATGTGTCTTCACAAACTTATAATGTGTCTTCACATGCTCATAAAGTGTCTTCGCATCCTCATAAAGTGTCAACTTTTTCTTATAAAGTGTCTTCACATGATTATAATGAACCTTCACACGATTATAATGTGTCTTCGCAAGCCTATAATGTATCTTCACACGATTATAATGTGTCTTCACAAGCCAATATCTGTCTTCACAAGCTTATAATGTGCCAACATTTTTTTATTCTCAATGTACGACTCTTATTCTTTAATCTTTATCTTGTAATTTTTCCCTTTCATATTTTTACCCCTTTTCCTCCGCTTCATAATTTCTATTACAACTTTCCATTTGCCACATGCCGCTATATATAAACCCGTGTTCACAAATTGTAAATTGATACTCGCAACACGGTAACACACTTCCGCGAAATGGAAGTAAGTATATTTTAAAGTCTTTTTTTGATATAGTTTTTATAGCGATTCAGAATTTTATCGCTTCAAAAATCTTCCTCTGAGTTTGTCGGGAAACACTTTTCCGCTTTTAAAAGCAATCTCACCGCGGCAAATTACATATTCGGGACTACCTGCAACAGCTATTCCTTCGTATATATTTGAATCGCACTGCTGAAACTGGCTTGTTTGCGATATGGTTGAAGTTGTGTTCGGGTTCCACAACACGATGTCGGCATCGGAGCCTTCAGCTATCAACCCTTTTTGCGGATACAATCCAAAGATCTTTGCTGCATGGGTTGATGTTAGCCCTACAAAGCGCTGAAGCGATATCTTGCGTTGCATTACACCGTAGGTATAAAGCAAAGGCAGACGATATTCTATGCCGCCTGCACCGTTGGGTATCTTGGTGAAATCATTCAGGCCTGCATCCTTTTGCCCTTTAGTGTTGAACGGACAATGATCGGTGGCCACCACATCCACGGTGCCGTTTCCGATATGCTTCCACAAAGCATCCAAACTATCCTGGCTGCGCAAAGGCGGACTCATAACATATTTGAGCGAATCGGTCAGGGGTTTGCAGTAGTTCGCATCGTCGAGCATAAGGTATTGCGGGCAGGTTTCGGCAAAAACCACAGAGTTTTTTTTATAAGCGGCTATCAGTTCAATAGATTCCTTTGCCGACACATGCACCAGATACGCCAGGCATCCGCTTTGTTCCGACCGTTTCAGTACTTCGGCCACTGCATCGGCTTCAACCATGTTGGGACGCGATAATGCATGATATTCGGGCGAAGTATGACCATTCATAACAAATTCATGCTGCAAACGGCTTATCTCATCACCGTCTTCGCAATGCACCGTCACCAATCCCTGATGATATCCAACCACCTGCATCACCTTGCCCAGTGTCTCGTAATCGATGCCGATGGTGTTGCGATAGGCCAGATAGGTTTTAAACGAGTTAATACCTTCTTCGGTGATGCAACGGAATATTTGGTTCTCGGTTTCCGCGTTGAACGATGTAATGCTCATGTGGAAGCTATGATCTATAAGCGAAGCTTCTGCTTCCTGTTTACGAAGTTTGAGCGCTTCAGATAAGGATTGATTGTGCGAGGCGGGTGTTACAAAATCGATAATGGTGGTGGTACCACCTGCCAGTGCTGCAATACTGCCGCTTCTGAAATCATCGCTTGAATTGCCTGCCGGAGTTGGCAATTGCAAATGCACGTGCGGATCAACACCCCCCGGAAAAGCATACAGACCTTTGGCATCGATAACAACCGTGTAATGATCGGGTTTTTCGATATCAGGAGCCATACGGATAATAAGGCCGTCTTCAACCAAAATATCTCCGGTAATGGTTTCGTTCGCGTTTACGATGACGGAGTCTTTTATAAGTAATCTCATTTCAGGGATTAATTAGCTTTTCTTTTCCATTCTTTGCCAAAGCTTGACGCTCAGTTTACGGCTTTGTACAAATACATCTTCCTCGCTCACATTAACAACTTTACGGTCGTTAACGATCAGCTTGCCGTTTGCGATCACATGTTGAATATGTTTCGATTCCAGACTAAACATAAAATGACCTAAGAAGTTTTGCTGATTGAATTCTGTATGCGGGTTGTAATCCAAAACCACAAGATTGTTTGCATCGTCGCCTGCAAAATTATTTTCGTCTATATAGCGATGCACATTTCGTAACCTTCGGTATGTATCGCTATAGCTTGTTGTATCAAAGTTCTGACCTACAAAAAAAGCTGCTTTGGCGCTCTTCATCATATCGCTGTGCATGCCGTCGGTTCCGAGCATCACATTCCGGGCAATTTGACCGGAATTAAAAAATCCAACCTTATTGTTCAAGTTGCTTTCTGTATTCTGAGCGATCCACACACCCGATTCGGCGATCATTTCCCGTTCAATTTCGCTAATATGCAAACAATGGCCCAAAATTGTTTTGGTAGAACTTAAAAAACCAAAATCTTCAAGCCGGTCAACTATTCTTTTATGGTATTTCTTAACACAATCGCGTTGGTCGGCCGAATCTTCTGCTATATGAATATGGATTCCTGTTTTATATTTCTGCATCAGCTCGGCTGCCTGATTCAATGTTTTGTCACTTAGTGTGAATGAAGCATGTAAGCCTATCAATGATTGTTTGCGCGACAGATAGTCTTCGGTTTCCTGAAACCCTTCAATAATGCCTTTACTTCCGTTACGATCGCTGTTCTCATAACACAGCAGATGAGCAATGCCAACCTTATCGAATGCTTTGGCAATGATATCGAGCGAACCCTTAATTGCTTTCGGAGAGGAGTGATGGTCGATAACAAAAGTAACGCCATTTCTGGCACAAGCAATAGCAGTGGCCATTGCGCTTATTTCTATCAGTTCCTGATCAAGGCATACATCCAAAGTCCACCAAATATAACGTAAAGTATCCATAAAATCAAAAGGTGTCTTCTTGGGTGAAGGCATTCCTGTTGCCAGCGCCGAATAAGCATGATGATGCCCGCAGGCAAACGATCTGGTGACAAATTTTTTCGAACAATCGATAACAGTATCTGCTTTCGGCAACTCTTTTGTAACTGATTTCAGTATCGAGAGTTTTCCTTTTAATGAATCTGAAACAAAAACATGACACGGAATGAATTCAAAGCTTTGATGATCTATAAAAGTGGTGTTTTTAAGCAGGATCGACATAATTACTGGTTTTATTACTTATTGGTATAACAGAAAAACTGCAGGTCGTTTGTTGAAATCGTATTTGATATTTTTCCAATGGCTTACGGATGCAGAAATGATCTGTTGTGTCGGTAGGGTCAGATCGGCCGCAACACATAACCATGTTTCGCTTCGGCAGTTTTCGATAATAGATTGCAGCATTTGATTATTGCGGTAAGGTGTTTCGATAAATATCTGGGTTTGATCTTGTGAGGCAATAGCGGCTTCAAGTTGTTTGAGTTTTTTAATACGCGGCATTTTTTCAACGGGAAGATAGCCGTTGAATGCAAAATTCTGTCCGTTGAATCCTGAAGCTACCAGTGCTAATAGGATGGAAGATGGACCACTCAATGGTTTCACGGTAATATTATGTTGGTGGGCTTCATGCACTATTTCTTTGCCGGGATCGGCAATGCAAGGCAGGCCCGCTTCGGACAATAGCCCCACATTATTACCATGGAGCAAAGGCTGAATATAGTGATCAATTTCAGTTTTTACAGTATGCTCATTAAAGATTAAAAATTCTATTGCATCAATATCTGTATCTTTGTTCAAACGTTTCAAAAAACGGCGGGCAGTTTTCAACTCTTCAACAATGAAAATTCTTAGGTTTTCTACTATCTTTCGGTTGTTGTCGGGGATCACATCAGCAAGTTCCGATTCGGTTCCCAGAGTAGAAGGTATAAGGTAAAGTATTCCTTTACTGATTTTTGAGACAGTTTGATTGCTTGCTTTTGGCATAAGATTTGGTACTATATCATCTTTTTCTAAAAACAAATATAAATTAAAACCACTAATTTTATGAAAAAAATTATTCTGTTATGTTGTCTTTTGTCTGTTTCAGCCTTGCTGTCAGCGCAAAGTGCCTTGAAACCTGTTTCGGTGAATGTTTTTAAGAACGGCACCTATTTTATTGCAAAAGAAGGAACTGTATCGGCCAGAAAAGGGTTTGCCGAACTTGAATTACCCAAAGACCCTTTGTTGGGAACCTATTGGTTGAATACTACGAAAGAAGCCAAGATATCTAAAGTATACTTTTTGACAGATACCATTAAAAAAACCAAGACACCTCAGAACTTCAGCGATATCTTTAAAGGGTCTATCGGTAAGAAAGTAAGGTTTACCTATTACTACGGGGCTGATAAAAATACCAGAGAAATAAGTGGTTTGTTATCCGATTATTACGAAACATCATCTATAGCTAAGATTAAACTTGCCGACAATAAAACAACCTATTGTCCGGTATCTTCTGTGGTCGATTTTACCATTGAAGATGCAGGCGTTGGAACCCTAACTGTTGATTCTATGGTTCGCGTTGCCAAGATATATTTCGATAAAAATGTAAACAGTACGGATTTGCATTTGGTTTATATGCAGAGCGGAATACAGTGGTTTCCTTCATACAATGTGAAGGTTATCAACGAAAATGATGTTCAGTTGGAAATGAAAGCTCTGGTTGAAAACTATTCTGAAGATATCGATGATGCTGAACTGACACTTACTGTTGGCAATCCTCAGTTCTTTTATGGACAGACATTTGACCCGATCTATAACAATTACCTGACATCCTTATACGATATAAAAACAGCAACGTTGACTTCCACACCAATGCAGCAAATGCAAACGTATTCAAATGAAAATTCTTATGTAGCTACCGATGCATCTGCAGCTAACAATCAGATTGAGCAGTATTATGATTATTCAACTGAAGGCGAAAAGACTAATGATCTATACATGTATAAATTGGGCAGTGTAAGCCTTCCGAAGCAGAGTAAGACCAGTTTTCAAATATTTTCCGTTAAGTTGCCTTATAAAGACGTATACGAAGTTTCTTTAGGAGATATAGTGAACTATTCTTATTACAGTTATATCAGCAATGATCCTGAAAAGAGATTCGATGTGTTTCATTCACTACAGTTGCAAAACACAACAACCTATCCATTCACAACGGCCCCTGTTTTTGTTCAGAACGAAAATCTGCAGCCCTTAGCTCAGGACAGAATAAAATATACACCTACAGGGGCAAATGTATCAGTTCAACTTTCTAAAGCAGGAGATGTAGTTGTAAAGAACAAAGAAGAGGAAGTGAAGAAAGAAGAGAATGTAAAAAAGATCGGCAAAACATTTTATAACAAAGTAACCATTAGAGGCACAATATATATTGAAAATCTGCAGAATAAAAAGATCACGCTTAAAATTAAAAAAGAGCTGCTGGCTAATGTAATAAATGTAAGCGATGACGGAAAAATTGAAAAGAATGGCCGTTATAGCTATCTGAATCCATATGAAAGTGTGAATTGGGAGATTCCCTGTGGTTCGAAGGATAAGAAAACTGTAACATACGAGTACGAAGTATTTGCACCTTCCAATTCAAGCGGAAGCTATTAGGATTTTGGGTTGCGGATCGATCAAAAAAAAAACAGCTGAATTTTGTTCAGCTGTTTTTTTTATTCCATTTTGGATGTTATTTGACAGGATAAACGATCTCTGTTTTCCATTTACGCATATCAGGTTCCTTTTCAGGATCGGTGATATAGATCTCTCTGGGAATATCTTTTACAACGAACTTATTCTTCTGCAGGAACTTTTCAATAAGCTCATGCGATTTATAAACGGTTTCGTACGATCCGTAATGAAAAGCAGTAACAATTTTTCCACCAGGAAATTCAATGAAGCTAATATTATTTTGACCGCTTACCATCTTGTTAATAAAAAAGCCTGCTTCAACTACTGTTTTATTGGCTTTATCGTTCCACGACAGATAACGGGCAAAAGGAGCGCCTACAATATCAATTTTGTTTTCGCCCACATATTTCCCGATCTGGTCATAAAGTTTTGCAAACAGAAGGTCAACATCATCGCAGGTTGAAGAGTCTTTGATGATCAAAGCATATTGTTTTTCCACTTGTTTCACCTTGATATCGGAGGTTCTAAAAGTCATCAGCATTTTTGAGTATTCTTCGCTGACTTTCTTTAATGTGGCTAGGCCTTCCTTAAAGCTTTTATGTATCATGTTGGGCATAAACAAACCCATGATACGACCAACAGGATATCCGAGAACTTCAACATCGATGGACCAGGTAACCCTGGTCGATTTTTTGCTTTCTTCAAACAGCCAGGCACTATGCGATGTGCCTTGCTTTTCGAATTCAATGGTGGTCTTAATAGATTTATACTTCTGCACTTCATCTATGGTCATCTTGCCATTGCCTTCCTTTTTGCTTTCCCAGCGCATGATGGCACCAACTCCTTTAGGAGCGCCTTCGTAGAAGTTTTTCATGGCCGAATCGCCTTTGGCAAAAGGACTCCATTTTTGCCAGTTCTTTAAATTCACAACCTGCTCATAAATATCTTTGGCAGGAGCATTGATGGTTATTGAATCTTCAATGTGCTTTTTCGAAGGTAAGAATACGGCGGCGATCAAAACAAAAGCAATGATCACCAGCAATGCTATTACAAGCTTTTTAATAAATTTCATGATAGAAGTCTAATTGATTATTTTTTGAACTTAGGCAGATAATCTTTAAGCATGTCTTTATGAATGATGAAATCCATAATTTTCAGTTTTACGTAATCTTCGCGGAAGAAATAAAAACCGAAACTTTTGCTTTGTTTGCCAACGTTTCTCGAACCCGAACCCGAATCTTTTACCAGATACCAATCTTTACCGTCTTTTTCATAATAACCTACGATATGCAGGCCATGGTCGTCTGTGGTGGTTTGGTTGGTGAAACGGAACTGACGGGCATATTCATCAATATAATCTGATGGAATGTCGAAAGAAGGGATGAGAGCTACCTGAGCAAACGGATCGAAACCGGCTTCCGAAACATCACCGCCGATACCGATAGTATATCCTTTACGGATAGCATTTTTAATAACTTTCATATAATCGTCCAACGGCAAATTATAATATTCAGCACTATGCCACCAGTTGTCGGGAACCTTGTATTCAACTTGTTCGAAATAGGGTTTTTCGAGTAAAGAAGTAACATCCACATAATCGTTCAGGTTCAGTTTCAAAACATTGTTCAAATATTCCTGTGGTGTCATTTCTTTTCCGTTCACGGTAACTTTCGTCGGAGGAGTTCCCAAATACGAATTTAAAATGCTTCTTATGGTTGCCAGAACCACATCTTCGTTCCAGGCGTTGCTGGTTTTGATCGATTGCAGATAGCTGTTCATTTCTTCATACAGTTTTGCATGATTGTGATAAACCTGTCCTGAAAGCAAACCGGTGTAAGCATCTTCGGGAACTATGCCATAGGTCGACCAGATGCGTGTAACGGCATTGGATTCTGAACCTTCGGAGAAAGCTGTAACTCCTCTTGTTTTAACGAACGAACGGGCTTTTTCAACATACTCCCAATAAACAGTATAGATCTCCGAGAGTTTTACCTTTTGTTTCGAAAGACGATAAATTTCCGATTCGAAATAGGAGGTGGTTGAAAAACACCAGCAGGTTCCTGTGTTGCCTTGCGATACAGGCTCGTTATACCATTGTTTGGTATACAGATCGATATTGGTTGGCAGATCCATGCCCGAGAGGTCAATTTTATATTTCTTTTCAATTTTGGGAGTTTCCTGCTTTTGCTGATATTCGTCAATACCTTTCAAAATGTAGTTTTGGTAGTATCCCGGTTGATAATCTTTAAATACAGCTTTATCCTTATTTTGTGCGAACAGCGCTGTAGCTGCTGTGAATAATGCAATAGTTAATACGAACTTTTTCATGTTGGTTAAATTAATTTTTAAATAATACCCAAAATTAAGCATTTGGTAATAAATAGGGAAGATTTTTTTTAAACAAGCTTTTTAATAACAAATCAACAAATCAAGTGGTCAACTAAAACCCAAACGTGAGTTTAATTCCCGGTGAGGGTGGTCTGTTGTATGAAAGGGAGTTATAATACGAAATATTGGGTTCGATACGCATCGACAGATCGTCTGAGATATCGAACTTGAATAAATGCGCATCCACCGATGCATCGATGATATTCAGCACATAAAGCAGGCTGCCGAATATGCATGTAAGTTCAAAATTTCGCCGGTTGTAGTTCCAGTTCTGATAGAGTATATCTGTGGAAGTGATGTAGGGGTAATAGTCTGTTTTGGTACTGTCATAGCCACTTCTAAACATATATGTATCCTTGAACTGGTTGAATTTGTGATAATAGTTTATCCCCAAATATACGACAACTCCAAGACCAACATAAATGATAGGTACCTTCCAGTATTTCCGGTTATATATTTGTCCGGCTCCGGGAATTATTGCTGATAGATACGACGCTTTTGAGGGCGAATGTTTGAATTTCTTTATGGTATCACCGGCAAGATCAACATGCGGGATCTCAAAGAGATTTTTGACCGAATTGGATACGATATTAACCCCGACTACATCGGCAAACTTATTATAAACGACCAGAGTTTTTAACTTAACCTGATCTAAACAGCTTTTTTTGGGTAGGGTAGTGTCTGTCTTTCCTGCAATACTCTTCGAAGTATCGGTTACTATGGGTTTGTTGTGATGTATCACAACGGAATCTTTTCGGATACTGTCCTGAACATTTGTTTGTGCCGAAACTGAATTGACAATAAAGCAAACCAAAATAAAAATAAAGTACTGACAGAGCTTTCTTGTCATTTCAAAAAAATATTATTTCATCCTCGAGACGATCTTATTAAATTCTTCGTCCGAGTTAAAAGTAATAACGATACTTCCTTTGCCTTTATTTTTGTAAACGATATCAACTTTCGATGAAAAATGTTCGTTCAGATATTTTTTAGCTTCGATATATTTGGTTGGAACAGCAGGTTTATAGCTTGTTTTGGTCTTGGTGAGCTTTGCATTTTCTTTCACCATTTTTTCTACTTCGCGCACCGAAAGTTCTTTTTCGATGATAGCATTAAATATCCCGATCTGTTTTTCAACATCTTCAATAGCAGCTATGGCCCGTGCATGACCCATGGTTAGTTTTTCTTCTTTCAGCGCCAATTGTATTATATCGGGCAGGCGCAGCAAACGCAGATAATTGGTCACGGTCGAACGTTTCGAATGCACTTTCTGGCTCAGTTCTTCCTGAGTTAACTTGCATTCATCAACCAGACGCTGATACGACAGCGCTATATCCATCGGGTTCAGGTCTTCGCGGTGAATGTTCTCTATCAGGGCCCATTCCAGCATTTGTTCGTCGTCGGCAATGCGGATGTAGGCAGGTATTTCGTCAAGACCTGCTAATTGCGTTGCTTTAAAACGGCGTTCGCCCGCTATCAGTTGATATTTATCGTAGCCCATTTTGCGCACCGTGATGGGTTGTATCACGCCGTGCAGTTTTATCGATTCGGCGAGCTGATTCAGCGATTCTTCATCAAATTTATCGCGCGGCTGAAAGGGGTTGGCTTCTATTTGTGCTATTTTGATAGTGCTTACCGAACCTACCACAAATTTGCCCGAGAGGTCGCTTCTGCTGGTTATATCTGTTTCGGGGCTTTCGAGAAGTGAACTTAATCCGCGTCCGATAACGCTGCTTCTTTTTTTAGTTGTCATTTTCGGGATAAATTATTTTGTCGCTTTGATTGATCTGGGTCATGTTGTTCTTCTGCAATATTTCGCGGGCCAGGTTCAAATAATTGATGGCTCCTTTGCTGTCGGCATCATACATAATGATGGTTTCGCCGAAGCTGGGGGCTTCTCCCAGTTTGGTGTTGCGTTGTATAATGGTGTCGAACACCATTTGCTGAAAATGGGTTTTCACTTCTTCAACCACCTGGTTCGACAGGCGCAGCCTTTGGTCGTACATCGTCAGCAATATGCCTTCAATATCCAGTTCGGGATTGATGTGCGACTGAACTATTTTTATGGTGTTCAGCAGTTTTCCCAGACCTTCCAACGCGAAATATTCGCACTGAACGGGTATAATAACCGAATCGGCGGCTGCCAGTGAGTTCACCACGATCAAACCCAGCGACGGAGAGCAGTCGATGATGATAAAATCGTAGCTGTCTTTTATTTTGGCAATTACTTTCCGCATCATTTTTTCGCGGTTGGGCAAATTGATGAGTTCTATTTCGGCGCCAACAAGGTCGATATGAGCAGGAATAAGGTCGAGATTGGGTGTTTTGGTGTTGAGTATGATGTTGCGCGGTTCAACTTCCTCGATGATGCATTCGTAGATGCTTGTTTTGATGTTCTTCGGATCGAAACCCACACCGGAAGTAGCATTAGCCTGCGGGTCGGCATCAATCAGCAGGGTTTTATATTCCAGCACTGCCAAGCTTGCACTCAGATTGATAGCTGTGGTGGTTTTGCCGACGCCTCCTTTTTGATTAGCGATTGCTATTACTTTTCCCATAAAAAGTTTCGGTTATTGATCTGTTTTTTTGCAAAATTAATGTCTTTTCCGTTACATACAGAATAATGTTTTTACCAAAAATGATAAAAGCGTCGAATTCAATTTTTAAGAAGTAATAAATTATTGAATTTCAATTTTTCTGAGCAGGACGAAAGCTTTATTCCAATGAATCGGGCTGCCTGTCAAGGTCTTCGAAATTAACATCCGAAAACTCGTCGCGGGGCTGCATTTCTTCCGGATCTGCCTCGGGAATTTCGCCTGTATCGATAAAATGTATCACGTCGTTCAGGCCGCTGATAAATTTATCGAAGTCTTCTTTATACAAAAACAGCTTGTGCTTTTCGTAAAAGAACTTGCCTTGCTCTTCGCTGAAACGTCGTTTGCTTTCCGTAATCGTGATATAAAAATCTTCGCTACGGGTTGATTTAACATCAAAAAAATAGGTTCTTTTGCCTGCTCTAACTGCCTTTGAGAAAATTTCGCCGTGATCGCTTCTTTCTTTAAATTCTTTCTCTTCCATATAAAATTGCTTGTTTTTATAAATACCAATACAAACATACGAAAAAAAATATTGATTGATGCGGCTTTAACAAAAAAATAATTTACAGCGGGTGAATTATTATAAATGCAGAGGTCGATACGCTTTATTTGACTTTGCACAGATAGTACCGGTTGTTTTATTTGCCGGAAACATTTTGCTAGAAGTGGCGAAAGAGGGTAATGTGTTGGAGATGGCTGTGGGAGCGGTGGAAATGAAATGTGAGGATTTGGTAAAAGGCTTGTAAGGTGTGGTAATATCACTGTAAGGTGTGGTAATGACTTTGTAAGCATTGGTAATGACATTGTAAACTGTGGTAATGACACCGTAAGCTGTGGTAATGGAAATGTAAGGTGTGGAAATGGTTCTGTAAGGTGTGGTAATTGAAATGTTGTATCTGGTATCGGGTAGTGGGTAAGTGGTAATTATTCGGAAATGTTAAATAATGTTAATTTAGTGTTTGGATGCAATAAAATGTTTATAGGAGTGCAATAATCGTTTTTATGTATCGTTTTTATATTAAACTAAATAATTGAAAAGCCTATGCAGCAATTTTACACGAGTTATATATAGATAATTCGGTAAATTAATTATTAATTAAATTTTTAAAGCAATGAGAAGAGGTAGAAGTAACGAAATTCAGATGATGAAAGTCGTTAGAGCTATTTTGCTCAAGTTTGCAACCATTGTTGCAGGAATTCCGGCATTAGCATTGCTGGTAGTTTCTTTCGGGAACCTGCTGGATGAAATTGATGCCACCACCCTAAAGACCGAAGCCATTAAAATTGGCATGCGGAAGAATAAAAAGAATAATAAGCTGGCGCTTGGTATTATCGGGTCGAAAGTGGCGAATGCACTTTTTGCCTACGGTGTTGCCATTGGCGACCTGGAGTTAAGCTATGAAGCAAATTATCCTTTGTATAAGCTTAAGAGAATGAAGGATATTAAGCTGGTGAGTGTATGCAGAGATATACTATTGTTGGGACAGACGAACAAAACGGAATTGGCAGATTATGGTATTTTGCCTGCCGACCTTACAAGTCTGGATGCAGCTATTACGGTTTTTAATGCTATTATAACGGCCTCGCAAGCAGAAATTGATGAGCACAAGAATTTGTTGGAACAAGTTGATGTGCTTGTGGTGGAAGGCCTGAGCCTGCTGAAAATGAAAATGGACAAAGTGGTTAGGGTTGCTGCCGATGCCAATCCGGAATTTGCCCAATTGTATTTTAAGGCACGCGCTATTGATGATTTTGTGGGAAAACGCAGAAAGCCAAAGAAAGAGGAAGGAAGCGGAATTCTTTCGGGAGTTGTTACGAACAGTGTGGACGGGAGTGTGATTGAGGATGCCACTGTTATTATAGTGGAGCTGAATTTGATCGTGACAACGGATGAAGACGGAGCATATTATTTTGAAAGTGTGCCTGTAGGAATTTACACTCTGAGGGTGATAGCGGTTACTTATCTGGAAAAAGCTGTTACGGATGTTGAAATTACGAAGGACAGTGAGGTTAGCCAGGATGTTGCATTGGACCCGGACCTGAGTTCGCCAGTTGTGCCATTGGGAAGCTAGTTAGAGGAGAGGTGATTAATGTGATTAAAGACCTGAACGAGAGTTTGGGTCTTTTTTTTGGCATGAGCCAAGAATTAGGTTGTAGGCTTTTAGGCTTTAGGCTGTAAGAGGGTGGAAGAATGGATTAATGGAAGTTTTGAATGGCAGAATGATTTTTTTTTAATTTTTTTATAAAGCGAATACATAAATATGTATCTTTACAATTGCAAATATGTAAAAATTGATTTTGCGACAAGTTTATGGTACATATACACCCAAAAATGGACGGGTTTGTACTATTCTAGGGTACCTATAAACGAGTAACCAGCAAGCATTTTAAAACATCTGAATAAGCCTTGACAACGAATGAGAAATAAAAAAACAGAAATGATTAATCTTATAACAGCCGACCGCACTAATCGACCTAAAGAATTATATTTTTGCCCTCACGCATTTTTTGTTTTTGGCTCACGCACATTGCACACATTGTCAAGCCCCACGAGCCATCGCACATACCAACGCTTGCCCAAAAGTGCAATCTTGCTGCCGCTCTATTTAGTAAATTTGAAGTTTAAAATAATTTGTGCATATAGAAAATTTAATAATTTTTTAGCAACAGATATAAGAATAAAAATAAAAAACAAAAAAATTTCTTGCTTTTTAAAAAATTATGTATTTTTGAATAAAAATAATAGCCAGATTGTTTAAAAAAATAATAAAATAATTAATGTTTAACTAAAAAATTGGAGGTAACAAATTATGAACAAGAAAAAAGAAGCACTAAAAAGAATGGCATTATGTGCAACTACAATTGCTGGTTTTGGATTAATGTCAAATAGCGCTAATGCAAATTCTAATTCTATTCCCAATAATAGTATAAAATTTGAAAAAAATAAATTTGAGAATAGTATTTTAATAGATAAAAATAATTTAAAAGAAGGGTTTAAACCGCTTAAAAATTTTTATTGTAATCATAATTATTATGATAATTATGGAAAATATACTAATTATATGAATTTTTATCATAATTATGGCGAATATACTAACAAAGGTTATAATTCTGATGGTTACTCAAATTATAGTCAATATTCGCAATATAATGAATATTCTAATTATGGCAGATATGTGAATTGTTAATCATAATATTTGATTTTTTTTAGTTAAATAAATTGCTCTTATTGGGTATCAACTGATATTAGGTAAAAAATATCTAATCCGATAAATAGTTTATTTTTTAATAATTGGGAGTTAATAATATTTTATTGATATCATCTTAGGTAATATACACTCGTGATGTTACATTTATTTCGTGTTAATTTTCAGGCAAATATACATACAATGAATTGGTTAACAATGATTTAAATAATAAAAGACCTCTTATTACAATGAATTAAAAAAATGTTGCTTATGTTGCATAAATAATTTTAATTATGGCTAATGTTTTATTAACTGAAAAATGTGTACGTTCTTGCCCATATTGTTTTGCAAAAGAATACATGACAAATTCTTCGGTTGAAGAAATTTTGAAATGGGAAGATTTGATTTATATTGCTGATCTATTTGAATCATCTAATGAAAAACACATCTCACTCCTTGGTGGTGAGCCGTCCTTACATCCAAATTTTACAGAGTTTATTTTATACTTATTAAAACGCAATTTTCATGTTAATGTTTTCACAAGTGGTATTATGAGTGAAAAAATATTACTTAAAGCAAAAGAAAATCTGAGAACAATAGATCCTGAACAATTATCTTTTGTATGCAACATAAATAACCCTAAAGATTCACTAAAAAATGAATTCCAAAAAGTGAAAAAATTTCTTAAGGTTTTTAATAAACAGACTTCCACAAGTTTTAATATTTATAAATCAGATTTTGATTTGAATTTTTTAATAGATATAATAAAAGAATATCAGCTAAAACCTCATATAAGATTAGGACTAGCTCATCCAATACCCGGTGCTAATAATTTTTTTTTAAAGATAAATGAGTTTAAAGTTTTTGCAAAAAGACTTATGAGTTTTTTTAATAACCTTGAAAATAACGAAATTAGTATTGGTCTTGATTGTGGATTTGTGATGTGTATTTTTTCGGATACACAATTAGGGAAACTATTTAAATTAACAAATAACAGGTTAGGTTTCTCTTGTGGACCTGCAATTGATTTTGGCCCTGATATGTCAGTATGGTCATGTTTTCCGTTATCTAATATACATAAAAAATCAATTTATGATTTTAATTCACTAAAAGAAATTTATGATTTTTATTTTAATATGAATAAAGAAATTAGAGGTGACAAAATAGGAATTTTAAAAAAATGTTCATCTTGTAGTTTTAATAAAAGAAATTTGTGTGCTGGTGGTTGCACTGCTCATTTAGTTGATATCAAAAACTTTATTGTCTAAAGTATGGATAAGTATATAATAGTTTCTCCTTATAGCACAACAGTAATTGATAAATTTCGTGAAAGACAATTTGTCATTTTAGTTAATGATTTTGATAATATTAATGAGATATTAGAATGTGTTAATAGAAATAATTTTTTGGTTTCTATACAGGTAAATTTGAATAGTAGTTTGTCATCAATAGATTTTAATGAGAAGTGGGATAATGTTCCTTTACGTATTGTTGTTTCTGATTTAGGAGATTATTTGACATTTCATAAAAAAATTGATCTCATTAGAAAATTAAATATTTTGTTTTATTTTCCTATTAATAAAATAGATAATTTTCTAAATATTCAAATATTGTCTTCTCTGGGTATTAATTGCGGATTTATAATTTCTGATGGTCAATTGTTAGATTGGGGAAAATTAAGTGAATTGTTATATTATTATATGTATTCCAAATCAAAACATTCAATTATTGAACCATTCGATTATATAATTCAAAACAATAATAAAAATGACATTTTTAATAATTTTGTTGACTATAATAATGTTTATTTTAATGACCCTGATTATTATATACATATTGATAGCGAACAAAATATTTCATTGTCATTTGAAAATAGTAAAAGAAATATATTTTTAGATATAGGTATTGATAATATTGATAGTGCCAAAGAAACTAAGCAATACAAGAATATTATTGAAGACAGACACAAGCATTTCATTATTAATCATCCATGTTCATATTGCCCAGGATGGAGAATATGTTTAGGTAAATTTTCTTATTGTTTAAGGAGTAGCAATGGTTGTATTGAATTCTTTACTGAATTATTTAATTCTAAGTACATATTAAATAATATTTTATGACAACAATAATATTTAAAGCAATTGAAAAGTGTATTGCTAATTGTGTTTATTGTGAAGTAATAAAAAGAAAACAAAATATCGTCATGTCTTATGAATTACTTGAGATTATATTTGATAGAATTAATGAGTTTTTAGAAGCAAATCCTCAAGAGAATATTGATTTTACATGGCATGGTGGAGAAATTACAATGCTTGGAGTTGATTATTTTAATAAAGTATTAGAAATTCAAGAAAAATGCTGTAAAAATACAAAAATAAGAATAAAACATTTAGCGCAATCAAATCTTTTGAAAATTTCTCAGGAGATAATAGACGTTTTTAATAAACTTGGAATTACCTCAATTGGAAGTAGTTATGATCCGATATCTAATATTAGAGGATTAGGGAAAAATCGTAATTCATTAAAGTATAATACTTTGTTTTTTCATGGTATTGAATTACTAAATAAAAATAAAATACCATTTGGTATTATCAATGTGGTTCATAAGAAACAATTAGAAAATCCTCTAAGTATTTATTATTTTTTATCAAACATGGTAGATAATTTTGCTTTTAATAAAGTATATTTTTTTTCTGAAGACAGATATGGATTAAATGTAACTCAAGAAGAATATGCAGACTTTTTAGGAGCAATATTTCCAATATGGTTAAAACAAAGGGATAGATATCATGTTCGCCCTTTTGAATCATTTTATGATATAATTATTAAAAATAAAGGTGATTTGGTTTGTGAAAATGCTGGTCTTTGTGCTTATAGATGGTTATATATTGGTCCGGAGGGTAATACTTCTCATTGCGGAAGGTCTGGTGATAATGAAATGCTTTCTTATGGTAACATAAAAAAAAGAAAGCTTAATGATATTTTACATGATACACAAAGAAGTCAAATAGAGAAAAGACAAGATGTTTTAATATCAACAGAGTGTAAAGGCTGTCGTTTTTGGGGTTTATGTCATGGTGGATGTATGATTGATGCTTACGATATTCATCATGATTTTATACATAAATCACCTAACTGTGAATGGTTAAAAATATTTATAGAAAAATACTTTGAACCGATTTTAAATGTTAAGTTGGATTTAACATCTGATAAAGAATATACAAATCTTATGAGGTGTACAACAAATAAAAATAAAATAATTTGTGAATAAAAATTCTCACACAGTCGTAAGCAAATTTGCTGCTTTTATTTTAAAGGAATAAAGTGTTTGGCTGCAAAACAGCTTACTCCTTTGCCTCGCAAAAAAAATAAAATTTGCATTTATGAACTTCGAAAACGGGCATATTTACCACATATTTAATCAGGGCAATAACAGGCAGCCTATTTTTTTAAGAAATGAAAATTATCATTTCTTTTTTAAAAAGATAGCTACTTATATTTTTCCATTCGCCGATATTCTGGCTTGGTGCCTTATGCCTAACCATTTTCATTTGATGGTGTTAGTTAATGATATTAGTGGGGGCGCGACTTTGAGTCGCACTCCCACTCAACTGCCTGATAATTTCAACAAATCAATAGGAATAATGTTAGCCTCATACACACGGGCTATAAATAATCAGCAATTTCAATCAGGCTCATTATTCAGAGACAAAACAAAAGCAGAATGCCTCTCAAAAGCCGAAGGAGTTCAGCCGTCTTTTTTCAATACATCTTCCGGTACTTTTATCAACCTGCCAAATCACGAAAAAGAATATCCGCAGATTTGTTTTAACTATATTCACAATAATCCGGTAAAGGCAGGATTGGTAAACCGATGCGAAGATTGGGAATTTTCTTCTTATCGCGAATACTGCGGCCTGAGAAATGAAAAATTAATTAATGAGATTAAAGCAAATGAGCTTGAACTAAAAATCAAATATTAATTCTATTTTTTGCCTTCAGCTAAAAGTTTTACACCTGCCATTAAGCTATTAAAGCATTCCTCGTCTACATAGTAAAGGGTTTTTTTACCTTCTTTTATCCGTTTCAATACACCAAAATCATTTAAAAGATTGAGGTGGTGAGAGGCTTCTGCCTGTAATATAGTAAGTTTTTGTTGAATTTCTGTAACTGACAGATTTTTGTGTTCGAGTAACAACATGATAATTTCAGCACGCATTGGGTTTGTAATTATGCTGAGTTTTCTAAATGCTCTGTCAATTTTATAGCAGTCTATTCGTTCGTTTAAAAACATAAAAAATATTTTAGGTTATCTTTTTTACAAAAATAATAATACTATTAGAAATTACAAAATTTTCACTAAGCGTTATTTTTGTAGTAGTCGTAGCACGACTTCGAGTCGTACTATGACAAGTTATCAGCGATGCGAAAAAGCGAGTAGCTTTATGGATTAATAATAGAAATTGAACCCGTTTGGGCAAAGACGTGCCTAAGTCTATTATAAGTGTAAAGGCTTTGTTTTTTCGTTAAACCATCATAAACATATTTAATCAGCCCAATCAATACAATATTGGAATGGGCTGGGGGAGAAGGTAGGTTTATAAAATCTTAAATTTATATCTAAAAAAATGTCCGATGATATGTCCGGATCAATATTTTATTAAAAAAATTATGCTTAAAAAATTTTATTATTAAACCCAGTTTTTTTTTAAAAAAAGAGTTATTAAATAAAAGAATAAAAGTTAATGTAAAAATGTACTCAAATTTATGGCGCAAAACTTTAAAGATTTGATTTTTAGGTCGGCAGGAATAGTAAGGATACTAACGAATACAGAGCTAAGAAACCTACATATTCTCTCATTAGTTTGAAATAAATCCAGAGACTTAATTTCTAAAAAAAACATCATGTATTTATAGTTAATCGTTTAGATGTAAAAAAAAGTAATAAAAAAAAATTGGAATTATCTTTTATTGTTAAAAAAAAATTAAATTTGGAAAATTTTTTAGGAATAAATTGTTAAAAATTAATGCACTTAGCTTTATAAATAATTAAAAAATAAAATGAAAAAGCTTTATCTTTTATGTATTCTTACAATTTTTGTAAGTGGTAGTTTTGCAGCAACTCCCAAATATCCAATAAAAATTAATCATCAATTTTCATATTATTCAACATCATTCATTGGAAATCAGAATAAAGGAACTTTTGTTCTGGTATTTAAAATTACCGGTATGCATTCTGAAAAAGATGCGCTTTTAGTTGATGATATTTTGAAGAAAAGAAGCTATGTTAAATCTGTTTCAACTGATTTTATAACAGGTTTATGTACAGTAGAAACAGATAATATTGAATATATTGACAAAATTAAAGAATCAATTTGCAGTGCAAGGCGGCAAATTGGGAATAAAATAACCGTAGAATACATTAAAGGTAATTAGAAAACTATTTAAAGATTAACTAATCCTATTATGAATAAAACTATATGTTTATTTAAGATCAAAAATAATTTTAGAAAAATCTATATTTTTCTATTTGCTGCATTAATTTCGATGCAATTGTTTGCGCAACCTGCGAACGACAACTGTTCTGGTGCAATACCGTATACTCCCACAGCATTATGTAATTATCTTACATACACTACAGTTGGAGCCACAGCATCACCCGGAGTACCAGCACCCACGTGCGGAAATTATACAGGCGGTGATGTTTGGTTTCAGACGACAGTACCTTCAACAGGGCATCTTACTTTTGATACTTATACTACTAACAGTAGTTATGATGGCAGTATGGCTATTTATTCAGGCACCTGCGCTTCATTAACGCAAATAGCATGTGCTACAGGTGGTAGCGCCTATGGATTAATGCCTATGATCGATAATTCATCACTCACACCCGGATCAACTGTTTATGTTCGTTTTTGGGGAGGAAACAGCGGAGCCGATTTCGGACTTTGTATTTATGATCCTGTAGTTCCTTCTTGCCTTAATAATACACCAGCCGGTGATTATTGCTCTACAGCTGTACCTATCTGTAATTTTAACGGATATTGCGGCAACACAAGTGCTACTTATGGTTATACGGTAAGCCCTACAAATAGTACTGATGAGAATACATCTCCTCTGGGTGCTATTTTCTGTGGATCAATTGAAAATAACTCCTGGTTATCATTTGTTGCATCTGCAACAACGGCTACATTAAATGTTTTTGTAATGAATTGTGCAGATGGGTATGGTATTCAAATGGAAATTTATTCAACCACAGATTGTTATAATTACACATCCGTTTCAAATTGTTGGAATCCAGGAACTCCAGTTACTGGTGTTATAAGTGCTACAGGACTTACTATCGGGAATACATACTATTTGATGATTGACGGTCAGGCAGGAGATATATGTGATTACGTTATTTCAGCAAATGCAGGAGTTTTTGCAGTGAGTGCAGGAGCCGATGTGACAATTTGTCCGGGTCAGAGCACAACTTTAAGTGGTTCAGGTGGTACTAATTATTCATGGTCACCAACTACTAATCTATCAAATCCTAATATAGCGAATCCAGTTGCAACGCCTGCTGTTACTACAACTTATACTTTAACTGCCACGGGAGGCAGTGCATCATGTTCAGGTACCGATGCTGTTACGGTTACAGTTGGTTCTCCCACAGCAACTGCAAGTGCTAATAGTCCTTGTTCAGGTCAGACATTAAATCTTTCTTCTACTCCAGCAGGAGGAACATCATACACATGGGCAGGTCCAAACAGTTTTTCAAGTGCAGTTCAGAATCCAACAATTACCAATGTAACACCTGCAGCCTCGGGAATATATACCGTTACAGTCACCAATAACGGATGTACAGCTTCTGCAACAACTAATGTTACTATCGGTTCTGCAGCTTCAGTAACTGCTTCCAGTAATAGTCCGATATGTACCGGCACTGCGCTCAATCTTACATCCACTGCCGGTGGAACTTCGTATAGCTGGACCGGTCCGAATGGTTTTTCAAGTGCAGTTCAAAATCCTTCTATAACATCTGCAACACCTGCAGCTTCGGGCATCTATACTGTTACTATTAATTTTGCAGGTGGTTGTACAGGATCCGACACAATGATGGTTGTTGTTAATTCAAGTCTTGTTATTACGCCAACAGCAACACCTGCGGCTATATGTACGGGCGCTTCATCTACATTAAGTGCTTCAAGCACTGTTGTGGGATCAACTTTTTCGTGGATGCCCGGAAGTTTGCCCGGAACACCTGTTACTGTTACCCCTGCATCAACCACGGTATATACTGTTACCGGAACAGCCGCCACCTGTACAGGATCTGCAACAGTTACCGTAACGGTGAATCCTATACCAACGGTTACAGCTGTTGCATCGCCTGCATCTATTTGCAGCGGAGCTTCATCTTCGTTAAGTGCCACAAGCACTGTTGCGGGATCAACTTTTTTGTGGATGCCTGGAAGTATGGCAGTAACACCTGTTACTGTTAGCCCGGCAACAACAACAACATATACCGTTACTGGTACAGCTGCAGGCTGTACCGGATCTGCTTCTGTAACCCTTACAGTGAACCCAACTCCAACAGTCACGGTACCATCCAATATAATTGTGTGCAACGGAGGTGCTATAGCTGGAACAACATTTACCAGTTCTGCTCCAGGAACTACATTTGCCTGGACGAATTCGAATACAACTATTGGTATTGCAGCAAATGGTAACGGCAACATTGCCGGATTTACGGCTACCAACACCACCACAACTCC
>CAIWKO010000062.1 GCA_903913285.1 uncultured Bacteroidales bacterium
ACCATTTGCCATTCCGCAATGCTCATTAGTACTTGTAGCAGTACATGATAGTTGCCCAATTGATGACAGTGAAATTGTCATAAGAAGAAACAAAATGATTTGCTTTTTCATGGTTGTCAGATTTATTTTATTGGCCATAACGTTTGTGTTGTACCATTGGTGTTATTTTTACTATATCTCCAGAGTTGGTGTTATTTGTTTTTTATTTCACTATGTAAAGATATATTTTTTTGATAAAACAATTAAAATATTTGGTTATTTTCTTTAATTTTTTAAAAATTTGAGGTTGAGATAATAGGGTAGGAGACTAAAATAGTAAAAAAGTATCGATGGCGATGTGAATAGTATATAGAAAAAGCAGGTTGAAAATACTGTTAAAACGTATTTAAAGACCTGATTTGCAGCAAAAAGATTGGTTGTTTTGTTTTTGAAAACTAAATGTTATTTAGTACGAAGTCAGGAGACTTTGCACAACGGGATTTGATCGTGCTATGCAGGCAGAAACCTGAATAATATAAACGCCTTAAGTGGGATATTCGCCTAACATAGAACTAATGTTACTTTAAAAGCCATTCCACTCCCTCCGATCTGTGGCATAGAAAAAATGATACCTTTCAATTTCGGTATGCGCACGCACGATTTCACGATGCGCACGCACGATTTCACGATGTGCACGCACGATTTCACGATGTGCACGCACGGTCTCACGATGCGCACGCACGATTTCCATTTTCTCATCCATCACTGTATCAATGCATAAATCAATAGCCCGATTGTCTCTGCCCAAAAAGTATATATCCTTCTAACCACAAAAAGCCATCATCTATAGTCGGAATTCGAAATTTTGGTACTTTTGAAAGCCAATTCAAAAACAAATGCCAAACCCCCTAACAACAGCCCGGTGAAAAACATATTCGCTTTCAAAGATGATGAAAAGCCTGCCTGGCTGCCGTTAGTCATAGCTTTCGGCGTCCCTGTGTTGCTCTATATGCAAACCCTTTGGTTTGGGCTAACCTGGTTCGACGACGACAAACTTTTGCTCAACAACATCCCCTTCCTGTCGAATTTTCATAACCTTTGCAGGGCGTTTTTAACGGATGCATATGATAACGGAAGCAGCCACTATTACCGTCCGCTGCAAACAGTTTCGTACATGATGGATATGCATATCGGTGGCGAAGGTCATTTTTGGATATTTCACCTGACAAATATGCTGCTTGCGGGCTGCATGAGTTGTTTGCTTTTTTTGCTGCTCAGGAAATTTGCCGTTCCGATTGGATTAGCCTTGCTGAGCACCCATATATATGTTGCGCATCCACTGTTTGTTTCTAACATCGCATATATCCCTACAAGAGGCGATCTGTTGCTGCTGGTTTTCTTTTTAACCTCATTTCTGTGTTTTATTGAATATATGCAAAACAGCCGGACCGTATACCTGTTATTTCATTGGATCACATTTAGCATGGCATTGTTCTGCAAGGAAACTGCTGCTTTTTTTCCTGTTGTGTTCGTTGTGTATTACCTTTTTTTTCGGGAAAAGAAACAATCGGGATACGGGATGCTATTGGTTGGCGTGATGTACATTGTTTCGCTGGTTGCATGGTATTGCATTCGCTTGATAGCTATCGGCGGCCGAGCACATAGCACTGAAATGGCAGGGGTGATGGGCCAAAGCGATCATTTCGGGCTGCTGCCCGTTCTTTCGAATTGGCGGACCATACCCGATTCGCTTTCGGTTTTTTTTGTTCCATGGAATATTGCCCCAATCCCGAGTTTCACGCTTTTCAATACTATTTTGGGTATGATGATTATTGTTGTGATTGGCCTGTTGTTGTTCAAAAATAAGGCGCGCCCGTTGAAACACAAGTTGTTTTGCTTGTTCTGCTTCTTGGTTACACTGCTGCCCACCATGCTCTACCATAACGAACTGATCGTTTATTTAAATCACCGGCTGTTTCTTCCTATGATAGGCATACTTCTGTTTCTACTTTTATGCATTCCGGAAAACCGGTTTTCGAAAAACAAGAAACACTTCAACCTTATGGCAGCGATTATTTTTATTGTTTTTGCTACGGTTTCGTTTATAAATTCGCGTTCGTATAGCGATCCTCTGGCTTTTTACGATGCTGCCATATGTGCCAACCCGCGATCGGCTATAGTCTGCAACAACCGCGGAGTTGTTTACAGATCGAAGAAACGATACACGGATGCCATAGCCGATTATAGCAAAGCAATTGCACTGAAGCCTGAATTTTCAGATGCTTATTATAACAGGGGCATAGCATGGGATCATGAGCAGGACTTCGACAAAGCGATAGCTGATTATACGCAAGCCATTAAACTTGCGCCCTGGAATCCCGAACCGTATAACAACAGAGGCATCGTTTATGGCAAACTGGGACGCATAGACGAAGCTATCGCCGACTTTACGAAAGCCATCGGCCTCGTGCCATCGAATGCCGAGATTTATAACAACCGCGGAGCCCTTTACGGGAAAACGGGCTCATTTGCCAATGCCGTTAATGACTTTACGACGGCCATAAAATTAAAACCCGATGATGCAGAAGCCTATAACAACCGCGGAATTACATACGAGCGGAACGCGCTATACGCTGAAGCGATAGCCGACTTCGCGAAGGCCTTAGCGCTGAAAGGCGATTATGCCGAAGCCTATAACAACAGGGGAGTGGCGTATTATCACCAGGGGTTTTCGGATAATGCCTGCATGGATTTTGAGCAAGCCGAACGGCTGGGCTCAGAAGCGGCGAAAGGGAATCTGGAGAAGTTTTGTAATAAGTGAAATACACCATAGAGGAATGATGAAGATATATCTTTTTTTATTTCTAAGTTAATAACCTTCACAAATATAATGGTAGGCAGAGGCGCCCGAATAATGGTAAAAAAGCAAGCACGAAACTGATAGATATCAGGCTTTGCAATTTTTTTTCAGGATGGTATTGTTATGAATTATAATAGTTATACTTTTGTAACCTTTTTTAATTCTCAATCAGAAAATGGATAAAAATCAATTATCTGTTCTTGCAGCCAACATCATATCGATAAAGCCCCTGTTCTATAAAACGCTCGGGAAACCCATGCCATCGAACTCTGATATTACTCCCGGAGCATACTACCTGATGTTATATCTGAAAAAGCACCATTCGCTGTCGATGTCTGAATTGGGTAAGATGCTTTTAATTTCGAAACCCAATGTAACGGCGCTGGTAAACAAACTTATAGCGAAAGGTTTTGTAGAGCGTTCGTCGGACAAGCAGGACAGGCGCATCATCATGATAAGTTTGTCGGAAAAAGGAAATCAATTTGTGGAAAAGAGTAATAAAAAATATCTGGAGTACACGAAAAAAAGACTGCTTTCGCTTACGGACGCGGAATTGGAATTGTTTTCGAACTCGCTGCAGCATGTAAAGGACATTTTATCGAAGATACGCACAACAGATACGAACGAATAAATAAATAATCTATCAATATAAAAAGAAAATTGTATGGAAAATCAAACACCTGAAGTTGAACCCAAAAAGAGAAAGAACAGAGTTTATATACCCCTGATAGCTGTTGTTATAATTGTGCTGGGACTGGGAACATGGTGGTATCGCGAATATTCGAAATACATCTCGACCGACGATGCTTATATTGAATCGGACAATGTTGCCGTTAGCTCAAAGATCATGGGCAGGGTTGCTGCAGAGTATGCCGATGAAGGCGATTCGGTTAAAAAAGGAACATTGCTGGCGGTTTTAGACAGTAACGATTTGCTGGCTCAGGAGTTTCAGGCTATAGCGTTGAAAGATCAGGCAACAGCCACAAAAACACAAACGGAAGCAAGCTACAATTATGATCAGGAAAACATAAAAGTGCTGCAGGTTGGTGTTAGCAAAGCAACTGAAGACTTTAACAGGGCCAAGACCGAATTTGACGGGAACATTATTACGAAAGAAGCCTACGATCATGCTGCCAAAGCATTGGAAGCTGCACAGGCGCAGTTGAATGCCTCGGTTTCGGCGCTCTCGGTGTCGAAAGCAAAAATAGAGAGTTCGGCCAGTGCCATACGTTCGGCAGAAGCTCAGGTTGATCTTATAAAAACGCAGATCAAGAATACCAAACTGTATGCACCAATGGACGGTATTATTGCCAAAAGATGGTTGCTTCCGGGCGATATCACCTCGACAGGACAATCGATATTCACCATAACGAATAATAAAAAGTTTTGGGTGATCATTTATCTGGAAGAAACGCAAATATCGAAACTTCATTTGGGTCAGAAAGCCTTGTTTAAAGTGGATGCTTTTTCGGGAGTTAATTTCAACGGTAAGATATTTAATATAGGTTCGAACACGGCTTCGCAATTCTCGCTGATACCGCCAAACAATGCATCGGGCAACTTTACGAAGGTAACTCAAAGGGTTCCGATAAAAATATCGATCGACGGCACCGAAGACGGTAAGAAAATATCAAGTTTCAACTTTTTGGCCGGGATGTCGGTTGTTGTGAAGATCGTTAAAGAATAGAAATGCCAAAAAGAAGAGTTTCACTTTCGCACAGGATCAGGAGATTGGTCAGAACCAGAGATTCTGGCTGGCATCCGCAAAACGACAGTTATAAATGGTGGTTGCTTGCCAATATCATGATCGGTACGTTTATGGCTGTTCTGGATGCTACCATTGTGAACGTGGGTTTGCCAAAGATCATGGCTTCATTTGGCATCGGCATCGACAAAGCGGAATGGATTATAACAGCCTATATGCTTGCCATGGCCGTGATGCTACCTACTTCGGCATGGCTGGCCGATAAGTTCGGCTATAAGCGGATGTATTTTTTGGGCCTGTTGTTGTTTACTTTGGGTTCGTTCTTGTGTGGTGCATCGAGCGATGAAAATATGCTGATCATTTCGAGAGTAATACAGGGATTGGGAGCCGGAACAATACAGCCATTGGGTATGGCCATCATCACACGTGAGTTTCCACCCAAACAAAGAGGGGTTGCGTTGGGTTTTTGGGGAATATCAGCTGCAGCTTCTGTTTCGTTCGGACCTTTAATAGGCGGATACCTTGTTGATAATTTTAACTGGCAGCTCATATTTGATGTAAACATACCTGTAGGTATCATTGGTTTGCTGGCTACAATAATTATACAACAGGAATATTTTAACCCGAAGGTCAGGAGCTTCGATTTTGTGGGGTTTATCTCAGTGGTTACCTTTTTACCACTGACCTTATATGCCTTGTCGGAAGGAAATGCGGCTACCAATTCGGCAGGTTGGTCGGCGCCATACATATTGATCTGTTTTGCGATAGCGATAATTGCGTTGGCAGTGTTTATCACTGCGGAATTCACAGTAAAAGAGCCCCTGATAGACTTGCGTTTGTTGGGCAACCGTAATTTCGGTATCGGCAACCTTATTATGCTGATATTCGGTATGGGAATGTTCGGCAGTACGTTCCTGCTGCCTATCTATCTTCAGAATTCGTTGGGTTATACGGCTGTTCAGGCTGGAAGCGTGTTTTTGCCCGTGGGTATTATTCAGGGTTTGATGTCGCCGATATCGGGCAGAATTGCCGATCGTATGAATGCGAAACTACCTATTATTATTGGAGTCTTATTGCTAACATTCAGCTTTTTAATGAACTCATCTTTATCGTTTCTGACGGAGAACCATTTTATCATGGTTTCATTATATATCAGAGGATTTGCAATGGGTTTACTTTTTACCCCCTTGAGCACTATTTTACTTTTGCAGATACCGCGCGAAAAAATGGCTCAGGCTTCGAGTATAACAAATACCGTCAGGCAATTGGGCGGAAGTTTAGGCGTGGCCATACTGGCAACACTACTGACATCAAGAGTAACCTTTCATTCGCAAATGTATGAACAGGCAATACAATCCCGATCGCAGGTTTTTATGAACACAGTGAATCATCTGGCCTTTCACATACAGCATACTGTTGGAAGCACGTATGCTGTGGCTGCCAAACAAGCTCAATATATTCTTCTTGCAAATGTAAACAAGCAGGCATATATTCAGGGTATAGACGATGATTTTCTAATCGCTGCATTAATGACTTTGGTAGGTGTGATACCAATTATATTTCTGTCGTTACGAAAAAAAAATAAACTTCAAAAGGAGTGAAAATGAATAAACAAAGATTGATATTAGTATTTGGATTTATATTAAGCATAGGCTTGCTGTGCAATTCATCTGTTTTCGGACAAACAACCACAAACAATGTTTCGGGCGATTCGTTAACGCTCGAAAAGATCATTGCAATTGTTGTACAGACTCATCCTATGGTGAAAGAAGCAGCTGAATCGGTAAATTCAGCAAATGCAGGTATAGGACTTGCCAAATCAGGTTATTTCCCGACCATAGATGCAACGGCTTCGTATGCACGCATAGGTCCTGCAGATAAAATGACATTTCCGATGCTCGGCACCTTTCAGCTTTATCCTTCGGATAATTATGCGGCAAGTGTGAATGTGTATGAAAATATCTACGATTTTGGCAAAACACACCGAAACGTGAACTTTGCCAAAGAAGTTAAAACCCTGAATGAACAAAGCATTGAGCAGGTGAAGCAGAAACTGGCTTATACAGCTACTATGATCTATTATTCGATGGTGTACCTGCAGGAAGCTATTATTATCAATAAAGATCAGTTGAAGACCCTTCAGGAACATCTGGATTTTATTCAGAAGAAGCATGATGCCGGATCAGCTACACAATATGAGATACTTTCAACTCAAGTGAAAATATCGACCGTAGAAAGTGCCGGTATAGATCTGCAGACAAGCCTGAAAAATCAGAGGTCGGAGTTGAACTCGCTGATGGGACAAACAGAAAATACCGATTTTGCCGTGAAAGAGCAATTGAATGTAAAACTTCCCGATGTTCCCGACGACTCCTTAATTTCGTTTGCATATAAACATCGCGATGAAATTAAGATCGCACAGGAAAAAACTGCAGTTGCAGAACTTCGGTTGAAGGTGGTGAGGGCACAGAACCATCCCAGTTTGAATCTGGAACTATCAGGTGGGGGCAAGAACGGTTATTTTCCTGATCTGAATGCTGTTAAAGCCAATTATGTGGCTGCAATAGGACTGAATGTTCCTATTTTCGAGGGCACACGCATGAAATATAATATGCTGCAAACAAAATCAGCAATAGTCATCACAAACTACGAAACAGAACTTGCCAAACGCACTATCACTGCAGATGTTACCGAAAACCTTGAGAACATAAAAGCATCGCTGAAAAAGATAGATCATTTTAATTTGCAACTGACACAGTCCAAACAAGCGTTCGCTTTGTCACAAACAAACTATCAAGCCGGAGCAATAACCAACCTCGATGTGCTGGATGCAACAACTACTATAACGGAAAGTAACCTCTTGCTTTTCAAGTCGAAAGTCGAGTACGTTACCAATGTTTATAAGCTAAAAATGGCAATAGGGGAAAGGCTCTATTAAATACCGGCAACTACTGCAGGATTTAGGTACTATTTTTCAGCGTGCAGTGCCAATCGGTTACCTTCAGTGTCGACAAAGAAAGCCATGTAGCCCACCTGTTCGTTCACCAAAGTGCGCGGCATCAGTATTTTTCCACCGTTGGCAACAATTCTGTCGATAATAAGCTGCATATCGGGATTTGCATTTAAATAGATCACAGCTCCGTCCATCGAGGGTTTGTGCATATCGCCTTTCACCAGAGCTCCCGAAACTTTACCAATCATATTGTCGGATGAAGGAAAGAAAACCATTTCGAAGCCTCCCAGGTCAACTCTTTTCATTTGTATGTCGAATATGGTTTCGTAGAACTTTTTAGCCCTTTCGGTGTTGGTCATAGGAATTTCAAACCAGTTGATGGCATTGGTGTTTTCGTTAAGTTTTTCCATAACTTATTTTTCCACAAAAGTATTGAAATGTTGGATTCGTATGTTATACGAGTATGAAAAAACTTACCCTTTATTCTCAATTGCCTTAAAGAATTGGGTCCGATAGCTTTCGCTGATCGGAATGAGCTGATCTTTTATTTTGATGCGGTTCCGTTCCACAAATTCTATTCTTGGCAAGGATACGATATATGATTTGTGAACCCGGACAAATATCTCTTCCGGAAGTATTTCTTCAATTTTTTTAAAATTCATCAAGGTCATAAACCGTTCTTTCTCGGTAACGATCTTCAGGTAATCGCTTTGTCCTTCAACGTATAATACATCGTTGAAGTTGATCTTTTGCATTTTGAAATCGGTTTTTACGAAAAAGTAATCATGTTTGATAAACTCAGGTGGAACCTGCATTTTTTCGTTCGATAAACTCTTTTCCGGTTGAAGTTTTTCGTAGGCTTTGTTCACTGCTTTCAGAAAACGCTCGAACGAGATAGGTTTTAGCAAATAATCTACCACATCAAGTTCATAGCCTATCATTGCGAACGAATCATAAGCAGTAGTGAAAATAACAAGAGGTTTTGATTTAATAACATTCAGCAATTGTATCCCCGTGAGTTGCTCCATTTGAATGTCGAGAAACAGCAGGTCAATTTTATTAGATTTAATAAAATCCATGGATTCAACAGGGCTGGTGAAGGTGCCGAGTAAATTCAGATACGATATGTTGTTACAATATTCTGAAATGATATCTAAAGCCAATGGCTCGTCATCTATGGCTACACAGTTTATTTTCATTTGTTCTCAAGTTTAAGGTAAACATTGAATTCCGTTTCGGTTTTATTGATCTCCAGTATATGTTTTTTGGGATATAATAGTTCTATACGGCGCTTGATGTTTTGCAGACCTATACCTCCAACATCGTCTTTGGTGTATTGGTTGGGGCTTGTGATAAAGTTCTTGCAATAAAACTCAATAGTGCTGTCGCTGATCTTTATCTTGATAACAATGCCTGGCATGCTGACCTGTTTGTCGCAATGTTTGAATGCATTTTCAACAAAGGGCAGTAACAACATAGGAACTATGGTTTTTTCTTCAGTTTTTCCTTCAACAGAGAAATCAACAAAGTTTTCATCGCTCACTCTGAGCAATTGAAGCTCGATAAAACTTTTCAGGGTAATTATTTCGTTGTCGAGTAAAACCATTTCGGTATTGGCTTTATAAAGTGTGTAATGCAGTATCTCCGATAGTTTCATCACTGCTCCCGGTGCCTTGTCGTCTTTTTTATATACAAGTGAATAGATATTATTAAGTGTGTTAAACAAAAAATGTGGGTTGATCTGATACCGTAGTAGAGCCAGTTCACTTGCCTGATTTTGGTTGATCAACTCTGATTTTTGTTTCTGATCGTTGAACCATTCAAATGTTGACCGCAGCAAAAAAGCAAAGGCTGTAAAAACAAAGCTCTGAACAATGTACTCGAACAACATATTGTAAGGATGGTTAAAGAATTTGACCATATCGGCATCGGGCTGAATGTGGATGAAATGAAAAAAGAATTTGATGAGCACAAGCCGTATTAATGCGAAAATCAATACAAAAGCCAGACTGCCGAAAACATACATATACATCTTCTTTTTCTTATAAAGCAGTGGCACCAGCAAAAAATAAGCAATATAGAAGTTTACAACGTGAAGCAGATAAACGGAAATTATATAAATCACCGAATAAAGTGGCAGGGGATCGTCGCTGAAGAATAAGGTTGATAGCGGCATGATGGCGAACAATACCCAAAAAGCAAAATGAAGCAAAATGTTATAGATCCTTTTCATTTTTATCAAATTTTCGATAAAAATACTAATTATTAATCCCCTTTGTATCGATTTTTGCAACTAATCGGTAAACACCATATTTGCATCGGTGAAATACCATAAATCTTTGCCTAATTGAATAGCAAGTTGTTTGTTGCTATTCATCGACTCGTTTTCGGGGTGTATATATTTAATTTGATTTGAGGGTTTCATTCCCCCCATATTTGCATCGTAATTTAATTAACTATGAAAACACTTTTCGAAAAAAACAATCTTATAATCGGTATCACTCTGTTTATATCCATGTTGCTTATTGTATCGATCTTTAATCTGCAGGCCCAGTCTTTGGCAAAGGTTCGAATGATCAATATCTCAAAACTGGTTGATTCATCATTTTACTGGAATACTTGTAATACCATTTCGATCATAATAATAAACGATTCGGCAAGGAATGAAACGAACCGGGTAATAGACTCTCCGCGTCGGAAAACCAAAAAAGCTGTTGCCTCGATGTTATTGACCCTTAATTATGACATGTATGGTTCACCTGTTAGCGATGGAATGGAATTGCAGCAGGTTTGAATTTATAGTGTAACGCTTATGAACTAAAAAACTTGAAACCGTATGAAGAACATTCTTAAAATCACCACTAAGCTACTTTTACTTCTTTTAATACTGCTATCAGCTTCTTCACGGGCATCTGAGAATCCAAAGAAATGCACTATAAAAGGAAGTATAACCGATGCTGCATCAAACAAACCGGTTGAGTATGCCAATGTATTGCTTTACAGACATTCTGATAATGCATTTATGAATGGTACTATTACCGATTCGAACGGAGTGTATCATTTTGAGAAAATTGCTCCGGGAAGCTATTATCTGGTTTATAAGTTTATAGGTTATAAAAATCAAACCATTTCGAACATCGACATCACATCCAGCACTACTGAAAAGATCATTCCTGAAATTCGTCTCGAACTTAACACTTCCGAACTCGATGCTGTGAATGTAAGCACCGAGAAAACTCCTGTTGAATTTAAGATTGACAAAAAAGTGATTAATGTCGACCAGCAGATCAATGCAGCTAGCGGAACTGCCGTTGATGTGTTGCGCAATTCGCCCGGAGTTACGGTTGATGCAGACGGAAACGTTTTGTTGCGAGGCAGTTCTAATTATTCAGTGTTGATAGATGGTAAACCCAAACCTATTGGGGGTGCCGATCTGCTGAAGCAAATACCAGCCAGTTCGATTAAAAATATTGAGATCATCACCAATCCATCGGCAAAATACGACGCTGAAGGAACTTCGGGCATCATCAATATCATTATGAAAAAACAAGCATCGGACGGATTTAACGGACTCATCAATGCCAGTATCGGGACATGGAACCGATATACGGGCGATGCTCAGTTCAATATAAAATCCAAGAAGTTCAATTTCTTTTTAGGAGGAGTGGCACGTTATCAGCCTTTTGTTTCGGCCGAAGATCACAAACAGTACAATACCGTTAACGATACTTCCTATAGTCTTCACGGGTACGGACCTTCGACCCAAACGGTTCAGAACTACAGCGCTAAAGGAGGTATTGACTATGACCCCAATGCGAAAAACTCATTGTCTGTGTATGCTGAATACGGGCGCTTTGGCTGGAAAAAAGCAGAAGATAACAAATACTATGCTTCTTTGCCAGGTATAGAACTCTATACTCTAGATTTTCAGCGTGTAAATATCATTCGAGATTATTTGGTAAGCACGTTTGATTATACCCATAGGTTTAAGGCCGATGCTCACAAGATCACTTTTTCACTTCAATATACCAATCGGGATGGCAGTACCCTTTCTTCGTCAAGCGAGTATTACAGCAATAGCAATTGGGACGATCTCGGTAAAAACAGGCTGGAGCGAAACAACGCCCAAAGCAAAGCCAGCCTCTATCAGGCCAATATTGACTATGTGAACAGCTTCACCGACAAAAGGATATTGGAAGCAGGAGTTCAGGCAAAGGTTCGTCCTATTGCAACAAGCACGCTTTACGAAATTTTTGATATTGCCTCGGAAACTTGGCTGAATGATTCTACATATACAAACAAGTATAACTTTCATAACAATAACTATGCAGCCTATGCTACCTATAGCGATAGTTTTTGGGGTTTCGATATGAAAGCTGGCCTCAGGCTCGAATATACTGATCGTATGCTTGATCAGATCACCAAGAATAAGGATTTTAGTTTTAAACAACTCGATTATTTTCCAAGTTTCTATCTATCGCGCAGTTTTAAGAATAATCACCAACTGCAGTTCAGCTATAGCCGCCGCATCAACCATCCGCAGGAATGGGCCATTAATCCGTATCCTATTTTTAATAACAATTATGCTTATGGTATTGGTAATCCTTATCTGAAACCAGAATATGCCAATGCATACGAATTGAACTATCTGAAAATATTCAAAATAGGTTCACTTTCTGTTTGCACCTTCTATCGCGATACAAAAAATGTTATTGATCAGGTGTGGACCACCGACGAAGCCGGCAAAACCATTATCATAGCCGAGAACCTCAATCGAGAGCGTTCGATAGGAGTTGAGGTTGATGCAAATTTCGCACTGGCTAAATGGTTTTCTTTTAATGCAGGAGGTAGTTTCTATAACTACGATCTCACAGGTAAGGTAAGCGAGAAAAGTTTTGAGACTACCAGCAACAACTACGATCTGCGACTCACAACGAACTTTAAACTACATAAATTTACGCGAATTCAATTGAACTATAACTATACAGGTCCTTCGGCTACCACGCAGGGCAAGAGTTTATCGAGCTACGGACTTAACTTTACATTTAAACAGGAGTTTTTTAAACAGCGTTTTGCTGTTACTCTTAATGTGCAGGATATTTTAAACTCAATGCACTATTATATTGTAACAAACACAGCATCCTATACGTCTATTCTAACGGGCGATTTCCAATCACCTATTGTGATTATCAATCTGACTTATAAGTTCAACAACTTTGTTAGAAAGAACCGGCCACAGGAAATTATGGATGTGAATTAATAATTAATAAAAATGAGGTCAACACTCGATATACAAAATATTTAAGAAGCAATGATTAAAATTCATTGATGATCGCAAAGGCCGCTGTGAAGCTCCCGATGCAGATCAAATTTGGTTGGTGTTTTTAAGGCAGGGTTAAGTGTTTCCCTGCCTTTTTATATACTATAAAACACACTGAATTAAGAATTTACGATATTTTACACTCTTACATTAACATATTTTATGATTAGGTCCCAATATTTATTCCTATCTTTGCATACATTATTGTTAGTGTGACCTCTATTTTCGTTCTGTGATCGAAATTTATTTGTTATTCTGATGCGTCTTGGCGGAACCAAGAATAAATTTGATCGTGAATGAAAATATTGCTTGTTGCCCCTTGTCCACCGCGTGAACAACGTCCAAAATCAATGGACATACCCCAGTTAACTTTATCACTTATTGCAGGCATGACTCCCCCTGAACATGAGGTTGAGATCTGCGAAGAAGTATATGAAGATGTTATTAATTTCGATGGCGATTATGACGTTATCGGTATTTCCATAATGACTCAAACCTGTTTGAGAGGATACGAAATTGCCAACGAATTCAAAAAACGTGATAAAATAGTGGTGTTTGGCGGTATACATGCCACTAGTCTTCCCAACGAAGCAATATTATACGGCGATGCAGTGGTTATCGGCGAAGCCGAAGGCGGTTTGTGGGAAAGCGTTCTTAACGACATCAAGCATAATAAACTTCGCGAATTCTATAAACTCGATGCATTGCCCGATCTGCAGATGCAGAACAGTCCGCGCAAAGAATTGATACGTTGTCGTTCAGGCAAATTTTCCATAGCACCTATCGAAACCACACGCGGATGTCCTTATAACTGCGATTTCTGTACGGTGTCACGTTTCTTCGGAACAAAACAACGCCACAAACGGATCAGCGATATAGTGGAAGAAGCTGAATCGTGTCCGCAGAAATACCTGTTCTTTTTGGACGACAACATCACGGGCGACAAAAAATTTGCACGAGAACTCTTTAAAGAACTCATTCCCCTCAAAAAGATATGGGTAGGGCAGGCTTCCGTCAATCTTTCAAACGATCCGGAAACCATGAAACTAGCCAAGAAGTCGGGTTGCGGCGCTTTGCTGGTGGGCTTCGAATCTATGACTGAAGGCGGATTGAATCATTATCGGAAATCGTTGAAAACCATTGATGAGAATGTGATTGCAGTAAGACGTTTGCGCGATAATGGCATCCTCACCATGGCATCACTTATTTTTGGTTTGGACACCGATACCGACGAAACCTTTCAGTATGGGCTCGAGTTCCTCGAACGTTCAAAAGCTGCTTTTTTCCAATCGTGTGTGGCAACACCGTATCCCGGAACACCTTTATTCGAAAAACTCAAGTCGGAAGGACGCATACTTACCGACGACTGGAGCAAATTCGACACGACCAAAGTAAACATACAGCCCCTCAATTTCAGCCCCGAACGTTTGCTCGACGGTTGCAACGACATTCAGGCTGCGATATACAGCAACAACTCTATCTTCAAACGCGCCATCCCCAATATGAAAATAGGTTTCAGCGCTGCATTGCTCTACCTCACCCTCAACAAAGGTTATCAAACCCGCCTCAAAGCCAAAAAGATACTGGGTGTTAATCGAAACGAATTTGGTATTCCTGTTGATTTTGATGTTACCAAATATGTGAAGCCCGTCAAGAAAAAAGTTCCTAAGATAATTCTGGAACGGGAAATGGCGTGTGCTTAAGGATTACACTAAAGTTAGCGATTCAATTATTAATTCTCTGCAGTCTTAAAATTTTATCTCGGCAATAACAGGGTAATGGTCTGATATGCACAAATTGTCGTTTCCTTTATCGTCGATATGGGTGCAGGAAATAACGCTCAGTTTCGAAACAAAAACAAAATCAATACACTCTTTCATCGAGTCGGTAGGATTGAAATCGTTGAATGTTCCCACGGGACCGTAAAGTGGCTTTTCAGAAACTGTCGACGATTCAGTCAATCGGGTCTTAATGGTTTTTATGGGTTCGTCTGCGGCTTCTGAATTGAAATCGCCCATTAATATCAGTGGATAGTTTTCGGTGTTCACTTCGCTAATCTTTTTCAGGATAAGTTGAGCCGACATCTTACGCGCAACGACGCCTATGTGATCGAAATGGGTGTTGAACACCCAAACAAATATTCCACTTTGTGTGTTTTGGAATAAGCCATAGGTACAAATTCGTTCCAACGCTGCATCCCAGCCAACGCTAACCTTTTCGGGATGTTCCGACAGCCAGAAAGTGGATTGCATTATCACCTGATATTGTGTCGTGTCGTAGAATATAGCAGAGTATTCTCCTTTTTGTTTCCCGTCTTCGCGGCCAATGCCGATATATTTATAAGCGCTCAGGTTGTCTTTCAGATATTGAACCTGATTGCTCAGGCCTTCCTGTATGCCGAATATTTGAGGACCATAGTGTTTTATGAGTTGTATTATTGGCTCCCTTCTGAACTGCCAGCCGTTTTTGCCATCCTGAGGGTTATCATAGCGGATGTTGAAGGTCATGGTGGTGAGGGTTTGACACTCTGTTTTCTGAATAACAAAAATTGCAGTTATAATAAGGATAAGCGAGACCAATGGTTTTTTCATGATATAGCCTGTTTTATTTGTTTAGGGTAATTTTTTTGCAATTAAAACTCCAACCAGGGGGTGCAGCTTATGCGCTTCAACAACGAAAGATGTATTGGCAAAGCAGCCACACATTTCTTCGACTGTCGACGGCACATCGATCCCCGGCACATAGCCTGTTGTTTCAAATTCGTCCTGAATGTTTTCAGGGTCCTCAAAAAACATCAGATCGCCGATAACAATGGATTGCAAACTTGGTCCGCCTGTAGCTATCATTTGCCCTACAGCCTGCTGCTTTTCCTTCAGGCTTAAATGATGAAGTGCATAGTTTGAAATGATCTTGGTGATGTGTTTTTCTTTTAGGTTGCAGTTCTTATCAGGTTTATCGAACGTTCCGATATGAAATTCAACGTTTGCAACATTTTGATTACGGGCATTTTTTCGGGCTTCTTCCAGCATCCCGTCGCTGATATCAATTCCGATTCCCTGTTTTATGGAAGCACACAAATCAATAATTTGCTTGCCCGGACCGCAACCTATGTCTAAAATAATATCGTTACTGCATGGTTCGGCTAATTTGCTTACCAGACATGCCGACCTGTATCGCCAGACAAATCTGTCGGTTACATACTCTTTGCTGGCACTATCAAATCGTTTTTTTACAGCTTCGTCCATTTTTTATCTTATAAGTAAATATCGGGGGCTACTTCCCACAGGTAAGGGCTTATTAATGTTTTTAGTGTTCTTAGTTCTTTCAGGTCGAGGGTGTTCCACTCGGTTTTGGGTTTTTGTTTCGAGTCGTCGCCTCCTGTGGTTAAGCTCCATTTCTTTGTGAGGAAGTTAAAACTGTAGTCAATATAATCCATACTCCCTCTGTTATAAATATAGTTTTCGGCCCCTATCAGCACGAAATTGCGGTTCTGATACCTGAATTTATAGGTTGTATTGGTAACTTCCCAACTGCCCATGTTGTAGAACATTTCAAATTCTATATCAAGAACTCCTTTACGGATCTTAACAGATTGATACGGGTCTTCCATCATCGGGTTGTCGTGATTCATGATAAATGTATTGCTTTGCTCTGCCACAACAAAGGTATTGCTCACAGTGTCGCGAAACAATATAAGCAATATACGCGGCTGAGTTTTAACAGTGTCGTTGTCGTCGCCGATCATTTGATTGATAAGCGTTACACTGTCGTTATGCTGGAGCACGATAACCAAATCCTTGTGTTTATCATTGTTCAGATCGCCGCTCACGGAGTCTCTCAGCATCCATCCATTGGGTACAAAATCGGAGATGTTCTTTCCTTCTTTAATCACATCCGGATATTGGAAATTTTGCCCTGAAGCAATTCCAAGGCTAAGTATGAGTAGTAATGTTAGTAGTGGTTTCATAGTATTATTTGTTTGCACCTTATTTTTCAATATGCAACAGGGTGTTCAGATCTTCCAAAACCGGAGGCAGGGGCGCTGTTTTATAAACATTAACAGCATCTTTATCACCCTTCACACCGGCTTTATATTCTTCTACCAAATGCGGATATTCTTTCACCCAATTATTACCTGGTTCCAGATCGCCAAAGGTACCGGCGACAACTTCATAATTTATAACATATCCCTCTTTTTGAAGCATTACATGCATGGAATACGCGAAATCGGTTTCCATACCGAGTATTTTTAGGTTAAATTCGGGTTTGCCGATAGTGCGGCGAATTATATCTTCAATACGTTCCCAATGTCCGCTAACTTTTCCGTTGTCGCTGGTGAGTACAAATGTACCCGCCCGCAACGAAGTCCATCCCGAAGCTCCGGCTTGTTCAATCGGATAGGCTTTAGGGTTGGCTTTTTTAAATGTGCTGCCAAAACTCGACATTATTACTTTCATTTCGTTCAGATCGCGCAAATATTGCCAAATGGCATCCATCACTTTCAAACTATCCTGCAAAGGAATCAGCATATATCTGCCCACACTGTTCGATACAGAAAAACCATAACCGCTTTCGGTTGCAGCACTTCGGCTCAATTCATGAATTCCCGGGCTAAGAATATAACTTTTATCGGGTGCATAATAAAATTTACGGTCCTTACTGTTGTTCTCGTTGAACCACTTTTTTACTTCTTTTTGCGGAACTGCAACAAAACCTTGTTTGGCAATTTCTGTATAAAAATCGTCGGCCGAAATTCCGGTCAGATCGCGCATGGCCGACTCGCTGTTATTGGCCATTTTATTGTTGGGCTTACCGGGCGCATAGCAATAAAATGTTCCGGGACCATAATATTTGTTGGAGCGGGCGTAGCCCATCTTTTCGGCATTCGATTTCGTAGTGGTTTTTGATGTTTGTGCCGATGCCAATGTGCATAAACAAACAAGCATAATGGATGAAAAAAGTAAATTGCGTGTCATTGTTAGTAGGTTGAGTTTAGTGAAAGATAATATAGCCGTATAGTGGCTTGTTGTGATGCCAAAAGTACTAAAAATATGAATAAATAACAGAAAGTTCAGACTTTGTGAAATGATTTTCTTGAATTCTATAGATCAAAGAAAAAAGTTTCTGAGCGGTTGTTTGAAAAATGTACACCGTGTTACAAAAGTTGTAATAGATCACCATTCATGGCTCATGGCTAATTACCCACCGAAAGGTTCCTCTTTCCCAAAATCAGGCCGGTACGTTTGGTTGCTTTCCAAATCCTGCAGCCAGCCGTTTGTCAGTTCCAGGCGTTCCATTTCGCCAACCACGGTTTTGTATTCCTGTTTCGTTAACACGCGGTTCAGGTTGGGATACAGCGAAGAATTGGCTGTAGGAAAGTATTGCGCCATCAGCGAAACATGCACTCTGGGCGAAAGTTCTTCGGCAATGAAACGTAATATGTGTAAACTTTCGGTTATATGGCCCGGCAGAACCAGATGACGCACGATGAGTGCCGATTCGGCGTGAGCATCATCATAAGCCAAATGCAGAGCGGCCCCTTTTTGGCGAAACATTTCGCGCAAGGCTTTTTGGCTCACCTCAACATAATTCTTCGCGTCCGAATATAAAGCCGATGTGGCGTTTGAAGCGTATTTCAGATCGGGAAGATACACATCTATCAATCCTTCCAGTTGGCGCAACACCTCAACTTTGTCGTAGCCGTTCGAATTGTATACAAACACTGGTTTGGGCTTTATATGCTGTAAGGCTTTTATGATAGAAAGCATTTGCGGAATTTGATGCGAAGGGCTCACGAATCCAACGGTTTTGCATCCAAGGTCAATATTTTTCAGAATTGCTTGCAGCAGTTTTTCGATACTCCAGGCAGTGGTTTGATGGTGATTGTTGCTTATCTGATGGTTTTGGCAGTATACGCATTGCAGGTTGCAATGATCGAAAAAAATGTTGCAGATGCCGTGTTTGCCCGAAACGGCAGGCTCTTCGCCCCGGTGAACCACCACGCTGCTGATGTTGTATTGATGATCGGTTTGGCAGTAGCCCTCCTGAGCGGAAAATCGGTTCGCGTTGCAATTTCGCGGGCACAAATTGCAGGAGCGAAGCGCGGCAAACGAAACATCCATTGCTACGACCGGCTCTTGTAAAATTCGGTAGAGAACATAAACCTGAGCGAAAGGCTGAATTGCGGCTTGAATTCGTTATAATGCATCAGGTTTATCTTCACCCAATATAACGAACCGAACACATCGATGGCCACGTTGTCGTTGAACTTGAACTTAACGCCCGGCGAAATAAACGCGCCCAGGCCGATACCGCCCTCGTGAACCGTGTATTCCTGCAACTGGGTGTTGGGAATGTATGGCTGGTTGCCATAAATATTGATGAGGCTATAGTCGGTGCCGGCAATAGAAATTTTGTTTTCGATCACACGCGTGTTATTCAAATTAAAACCGCCTTCCAGAAACCCGTATATCTTGGGCGCGAAATACATTTCGCCGCTCACACCCAGATCGATATTGATGCGTTCTTCCTTGCCCCAGATGGCATAGTTCTCAAGGTTGGGAAAAGCCGAACCCACGGGTGTAGCGCCTATTTTGAGTGTGAATTGATCTTCGGCCGTGAATTTTGAATAGTTGAACTGCGCGAAAACCCCCAAATGGTTATTGATATTTTTCTTGAAAATAAAACCCACTGCAAACGACGGACTGTATTTCATTTTGGTGGGCATACCGTATAACGAAAACGTATCATTCAAAGCACGGTGAATATCGTCAACATAATATTTGTTGCCGAGAATATAGCTTATGGCGTTTTGATTGCCATCGGCGCCATCGTAAAAATTGGCCTGATAGCGGTTGGCAAAAGCAGCACCGCAGTTGATGCCAAAACTCCAGGCATGGTTTTGTTTCACGGGTTCCTCGTCGTTTTGTTCTTTGGCTTTCTGTGCATAACCCGAAGCGATGTTGTAAAAAACGAATGTAAAAACTAAAATGCCGATTTTTGATACCTTATTTATACTCATCTGAAAAAAATTACGTTTTAAATATTATGCAAAAATAAAGTCTTTTATTACATCATCATGTCTAAGTTTTTTATTATTTTGCACAAAAGTTTTTATGAAAAAGATATTTGCCTTAATGTTTTTGTTGATTCCGGCGCTGTGTCTGCATGCTCAGGACTCCACGGGGGTGAAATATCTTGTTAATAACCCAAAGATTTCTATCAGCGGTTTTGGAAGCATCTTTAGCGAAACATCAATATTAAATAGCAAAATTTCAGAATCGATGGGAGCAGGAGCGGCCCTGATTATTACCGATTATTTTTTTATAGGCGGCTACGGCATGACATTGACTTCAAACAATTATGTGAACGACCTGATCATACCAAGCAATATCAACCCCGATACCATGCTTTTTTACAATACAAAATTACGGACAAGTTTTAGCCATGCCGGAATTTGGGTTGGAGGAATTTTATTTCCCAGAAAGAGGGTTCATATTGGTTTAAGTACAAGAATCGGGTGGGGCAATGTGCATCTGGAAAAATCTAACCTATCATACCTCTACAACGTGAACAACCTGCTTGATTATACAAATAATAAAGTTTTCGTTCTAACCCCGCAAATTGAATTGGAAGTAAATATTACCAATTGGTTGAAGTTTAATATGGGAGTGGGCTATCGTTATGTATCGGGAGTTGATTTCGATCGGTTCCGGTCCTATAAATTCAATACACCTCAAATCACAATTGGTATTTATCTGGGTGGATTTGCTTCGAAAGAAAAAAATGACGATGAAACCAATACCAAGGACCCTGAAACCGACCAGTAAACTCTAATCAAACTAAAAATTACTTAAAAAAAGCACATGAATCTTCAATACAATGATTATAACGAGATCAGACCTTATAATGATTTAGAAGTGCCTTATGCTATTGGTGAATTGGTGCGCGATACTGATTTTATTACCTTTCTGCGCTATCTCTTCCCGAACTTTAACCGGGCCGAATTTATCAGGAACTTTAAAACCATAAGTACTGTTTACGACTTTCAGGCAACATTTGCCTGCGCTGCCATGAATGTGGTGATCGAACGAACCATCGAGAGCTTAACCTGCAGCGGTATCGAACATCTGGATAAAAACAACGCCTATTTGTTTTTATCCAACCACCGCGACATCGTGTTGGATTCCTCCCTGATGAACTTTTTGTTGTTTGAAAATGGCTTGCAGATATCGCAAACAGCCATTGGCGACAACCTTTTTGTATCGCCCATGGTAACGCATTTGCTGAAGCTGAACAAAAGTTTCACCGTAAAACGAAACATACCACCCAGAGCATTTTACACCTATTCCAAACAACTCTCGGCCTATATAACCGATGTTATCGTGGAGAAAAACATATCGATATGGCTTGCGCAGCGCGAAGGAAGAGCAAAAGATGGCGACGACAAAACGCAGTACGGCTTATTGAAAATGTTGGTGATGAATGGCGAAAAGAATTTTATGGATGCCTTTTTCAAGCTGCATATTCTGCCAGTGGCTGTTTCATATGAGTACGATCCTTGTGATGTGATGAAAGCAGTGGAACTATATGCCCATACGAACGATATTCCGTATCAGAAAACACCTGAAAAAGATTTCAGAAGTATGTTGACCGGGATGCAGGGATTTAAGGGAAGGGTGCATATTGCATTCGGCAATCAGATCGTTGAAAACAAAACGCAGGCTGATTCGGATTGCAACATGAACGAATGGCTGAAAAAAATGGCTGAGATTATAGATGCTCAAATCTATGCAAACTACAAACTCTGGAAGACAAACTACATCGCATACGATATACTTGTAAAATCATCGGCTTTCTCCAAACAATACACTTCGATTGAAAAGAAAGATTTTATCAGTTATGTCAATAAAAAACTGATGGATCTGCCTAAAGAATATAATAAGGAAGAACTATTCAGGATTGTACTTACCATGTATGCCAATCCAGTTAAAAACAACTTAGGCTCCGGACTAAAAGAACAGGATTAATAAACCTCAAGTATTGTTCCTTTGTTTCCTCTGAAATCATAAGTCTCGCCGGCTTTTTTTCCTTTTAATGAAAGAAACAAAGGAACGGAAGGCGAAATAGCGTAGAAAACTTCAGTATCGACTAAAACTTTCCCAATGCCGATGGATATAAACAGTTTTTGAGTTTCGGTTACGACAATAGCGCCAAAATCTGCAGTTTTAAACAACTTATTTGTATTGATCCGCTCTAGGTTCTTAATTTCTTCCTGAGCTTTGAGGAGTTGTTGGCTGTATAGATCGCTTTTATTCAACATGTCGGCTTTAAACGTGTCGAACCAATCTTCGGGGTTTCCATAATCACTGGTGCTGTCGTAGGCATCTTTCATTTCAGCCAATGCATTTTCAGCAATTTTCTTTTGAAGATCGATACAGGTTTGTATAAGTTTTTTCTTTAATTGCAGCGTGTCCATTTGTGCATGTTTAAGACAAATTTAATCATTTTTTGTATGATTACCCCAAATAAAATCAGCGAACCAACAATAGCGTATTTTGTTTTTAATAAACTGCAGAGTTAACAGCAGAATTCGTATTTTTGTAATTATCAATTTTTAGCTAACTATGTCTGAGGATTCGAAAAGTATTGTATTTTCAAAAACTGTAATAGAGGTCATTACCATTGCGAATGACTTATGTATTTTTCTGGAAGAATTTGATAAATACGAACTCGAATTCTCTTTATTGTATCTGCAAAAAGTATTGCCATTGCTTTATTTGAAAGGTGCGCTGATGCCCGATTTAGAAAACATCAACCAAGAATCTAACGAACGTTTCGTTATTCAGGAACAGTGGGAAGACATTTATAACAGGATAAAGCAGAAAACCGGTGTAATAGATGCGTTCTATTATGTGAATGCGAATGCAAAAACAGCCACACAAGCAAGCATTGCTGAATACCTGGCCGACATTTATCAGGATTTGAAAGACTTTCTACTTCTATACCAGAAAAACACGCTTACAGCGCAGGAAAATGCGGTTCATTCAACTAAAGAACTTTTCGAAACCCATTGGGGCATCAAACTATTAAATTGTCATAAAGCCATCCATTCGCTGCTGTATAAATCTTCCGATTCATTCACAGGTTTTTCTTCAAATTGATTATGTATCTGCAAAAACTAAATCTGGCAAATTTTAAGAACTATCCGGCTATTGAGCTTGACTTTTCGGATAAGATCAATAGCTTTGTGGGAAATAACGGGGTTGGGAAGACCAATTTGCTCGACGCTATTCATTATCTTTCGTTTTGCAAGAGCTATTTCAATATCATCGACACCCAGAACATACGCCACGATGAAGATTTTTTTATGATACAGGGTGTTTTTGTTAAAAACCCCGAATCGCCGGATAGTCTTATATGCACTCAAAAACGAAATCAGCGGAAAGTTGTCAAGCTAAACAAAAAGGAATACGAACGTTTGTCGGACCATATCGGCTTGTTCCCTTTGGTGATGATATCTCCACACGATTCCAACATCATTTATGAGGGGAGCGAAGAACGCCGCAGGTTTATTGATAGTTTTATCAGCCAGTTCGACAGGGTGTATCTCGATACGCTCATCAATTACAATAAAGCGCTGTATCAGCGTAACAGTTTGCTGAAGATCTTTTATGAAACCAGAAGCTTTGACAAAGATGCCCTCGAAATATGGGATTCGCAACTGATAACGCTCGGAACAAAGATCCATTCGAAGCGGTTATCGTTTATCGAAGATTTTACGCCCTTTTTCAATCGTTTTTATCAATACATCAGCGGCAACAAAGAACAGGTTTCTATCACCTACGATTCGCATCTAAACGATAATTCGTTCGAAGTGATGCTAACCGAAAGCCTTCCGAAAGACCGTATGGTTCAATATACCACTACCGGTATTCATAAAGACGACCTGATATTTGCCATCAACGGGTTTCAGCTTCGCAAATTCGGTTCGCAGGGCCAGCAAAAATCGTTTACCATAGCCATAAAGCTTGCCCAATTCGAGTATACAAAGAACAGCAAAGGATTTAAACCCATCTTGCTGTTTGATGATATTTTTGACAAACTCGACGACGAAAGGGTTGAACACATCATAAAACTGGCCACCGACCATAATTTCGGGCAGGTTTTCATCACCGATACTCAAAAAGACCGTATCGTGAATACGATGAAAAAGATCAATTCGCCCGGTAAGGTATTTATTATTGAGAATAACAATGCTTCAGAATTAGAATTATAGCAAATGCACGACGAAAAACCATTAAAAAATGTGATACAGGAACTGGTTGAAACCTACCGGCTCAAAAACAAACTGAATCATTACAGGCTTATCGAAAGCTGGGGTAGTGTGGTTGGCAAAATGATTGCGCAACACACCAAACACCTCTCGGTTGATAAGCGCAAGCTATACGTTGAATTCGACTCCTCGATCGTTCGAAATGAAGTATATATATTAAAGACGAAGATTATGGAAGCCCTCAATAATAAATTCGATCAAACCGTAATTGACGATATCATTTTAAAGTAATACCACATGAAAATTATCAAACATAATGCTAAAATAGTATTCATTACAGTGATCACCTTAATGATTGCTTCGTGTAATGGTTTTGGCCCGATAAAAGGAAACGGGAAGGTTGTTAAGCAGGAAAAAGAAGTTTCGGAGTTCAATAAAATTAATTTCGAAGGTGCTTTTAATGTGTTTATTTCGCAGGGTGAACAGACTAAACTTACCATTGAAGCCGACGAAAATCTGCAGGACTATGTTGTTGCAAAAATAAAGAACAAAAAACTAAGCATTAAAACGAAAAGAAATTTAAGTCCAAGCAAAGAGATCAATATCTACCTTACAGTAAAAACTTTCGACGGGATCGAGTCGTCGGGAGCGGTCATTATTAAATCGATGGGAAAATTAAATGCCGACAAATTGTCACTGGATATGTCAGGAGCCAGCAATATTGCATTGGATATAAACTGTGTTGAACTTCGCACAAATATTACAGGCAGTAGTACCATGAAACTTATAGGTGCTGCGTCGTTTGCAGATTTTGATGTGTCGGGAAGTTCAGAGATCAATAACTTTGAGATGATCTTCGATGATCTGAAGCTAAAAGTGAAAGGCAGTTCAAAAGTAAAAGTTAATGTACTGACAAAACTTGATGTATCATTAACAGGGTCGGGAGAAATTGAATATATGGGAACTCCTGATGTGAAAAAAGAAATATCCGGATCGGGAAGTGTAACGAAATTATTTTAATTTATGGAAAAAGAATTAACGGTCGGTACCCGTATCGATCACGACAAATACGGTGAAGGCGTGGTGAGTAAAGTAAATATCTCGAACTACGAGATCATCTTTGTAAGAGCCGGCAAAATGGAATTTTCGAAAAACAATAAAGATTACACGGTGCTCAATTATAACGAAAGCAGCGAAAGTACAGGTTCTGCACCTATTGACCTGGAAGCGTTCGAACAGGTTTTGATTTCTTTTCTGGATAAATACGGCGGATTTCAGGAAGTTATACCGATAGGTGAAAAATGGACAGGGGGGAAGCTCATCTTACAACCCGGAAAAACCGATCTGAAACCAAAAGAAATTCCGGTTGAAGCATTCTTTCATAAAATTGTTATGCTGCGCGACCGTTTGAGGGTACTGGAGCAAAATATCAACAGCCACCCAAAGCTTACTGACGAAGAAAAAGTGAATTTTCAGCAATACATCACCCGGGTTTATGGTAGTTTGACCACATTCAACATTCTTTTCGACAATAAAGAAGATTACTTTGTGGGTACAGGCGGAAACTAAGTTGGGTGAAAGTTTATCAAATTTAAAGTTGTTGATTAATAATCAGTACATAAAAATAATGATTTGACTTTTGCCGTAAACACCGAATATTCATTGTGGCTTGCCATCCCTTGTTTGATACTGGGTGCTGGTTATGCCATGTTGTTATATTTCCGCGAAAGAAGATATGAATTCACCGGAAGAGTGAAATGGCTTTTGGCTGCATTGCGGACTTTAAGCATATTCATAATATCGTTTTTGCTGCTTTCGCCTCTGATGAGAATGACCACCAACACGATCGAAAAGCCTATTATTGTTGTTGCTCAGGATAATTCGCAGTCGTTGGTGTTTTGCAAAGATTCAGCTGCAATACGAGCAAAGTATGCCGCTGAGATGAAACAATTGATCTCTGATCTGGAAAAGAATTATGATGTACACAGCCTTTCGTTTGGCGATAAGATAAAAGACAATCTCAGTTTCGATTATAATGATAAACAAACCGATTTCTCGCAGTTGTTTGACGATATTAATGCCCGTTATGCGAACCGCAACGTGGGTGCTGTGATTATTGCCTCCGATGGTTTGTATAATAAAGGAAACAGTCCGGTGTTTCTGGCTGAACAAATGAAATACCCATTCTATACCATTGCTTTGGGCGATACCAGTATTCAAAAGGATATCATCGTGTCGCGCGTGAACTACAACCGTATCAGTTATCTTGGCAACGAGTTTCCTCTCGAAATTGTGGTTACGGCAAACAAATGCAGCGGACAGAAAGCCACGCTGACTGTGACAAAAGGAAACGAAACACTGTACTCGAAAACGATCGATTTTAATTCGCCCCGTTATATTGAAACTTTCCCGGTACAGCTTGAAGCAAAACAAGCGGGAATGCAACACTACAGAGTAAATATCTCAACCCTGGAGAATGAGATCAGTTATGCAAACAATTATCAGGATGTTTTTGTGGAAGTGCTCGACGGACGCGAAAAGATACTGATCTTGGCGGGCGCTCCGCATCCCGATGTTTCGGCATTGAAACAATGCATCGAGATGAACAAGATCTACCAGGTGGATGAAGCTATTGCCGATAATTTCAATAAACCGCTTGATAACTACAACATGATCATATTGCATCAGATTCCGTTCAAGGGTAAAAACAATTTGCCCCTGTTGCAAAGTATTGAGAAACAGAAGATCCCTGTTTTATTCATTCTGGGTTCATCGTCCGATATTTCGGTGCTGAACACGATGAAAACAGCTTTAAACATAAAATCACAGGGCGGTAAATTTGATGAAGCTACGCCAACTATTGCAAATGATTTTGCTTTGTTCACCATATCCGATGAACTTAAAAAACTGAGCGCCGATTTTCCGGCTTTAACGGTGCCTTTCGGCGATTATGCTGCCGGCAATTCGCTGAATGTATTATTCTATCAAAAGATCGGAAGCGTTCAAACCCGGAAGCCTTTGGTGATGTTCAACACGGTTTCGGAAGCAAAAATGGGGCTCATAGCAGGAGAAGGAATCTGGAAATGGCGATTGAATAATTTTTTGCAAACTTCCAACCAGAATGCATTTAATGAACTTATTGATAAGATCATTCAGTATTTATCGGTGAAAGTTGATAAAGGACGTTTCAGAATTAACACAAAGGAAAAGTTTCAGGAAAACGAGTCGGTTGAATTCGATGCAGAAGTTTATAACGAGAGTTATCAGTTGATCAACGATCCCGAGGTGCAAATGACGATCACCAATGCACAGGGCAAGAAATTTCCGTTCACGTTCTCACGCTCCAACCGCGCGTATCATATCAATGCCGGTGTTTTTCCGGTGGGCGACTATAAATTCGATGCGCAGGTTAAGATAGGAGGCAAGCAACTTACAAAATCGGGACTATTAACCGTGATTCCGGTAAATGTTGAATCGTTGAACCTGATTGCCGACCATCAGCTATTATACACTCTTGCAAGCAAACACGATGGAAAAATGCTGTATCCGGGTCAGCTCAGTCAACTGCCTGCTTTATTGAAAGCCCGCGATGATGTTAAATCAATTTCCTATTCTAAAAAGACTTTTAATGATTTGGTAAATCTATTTTGGGTTTTTATGGTTATCGTGCTTTTGCTTTCGGCAGAGTGGTTTATCCGAAAAAGATACGGTGCGTATTAGGTAAGTTGAAAGGTAATGGCAATAGATTAACCTGCCATTTTTTACCTTTCGAGAATTATAATAAACTATATTGAACTTGCAACTTATTTAGCCTTAAATACGTAATTAGTACTTTTACGACAATATTAATTAGATAATGGCAACCCACCCGATTGCAAAGACATCATTTTTAGGCCTGGTACCATTCGGTTTAGAAGCATTGATACTGTTAGCAATTGCAGAGCAGGGAATGCATGTTATCCTGAAGCTGATTTTCTTGAGCATAGCTATTTTCGGATTCATGTATATTTGCGGATATAGTTGGGTGGCAATTTTCCCTCGTTGGACCTTCCATGCACTTGGTTTTTGCGGCTTGTTTACGATTTGTTATTTATTTATTGCTAAAGGGCAAAGTGAATTTGCCTGGCTATGGATTGTGTTGCCATTAATATTGGCATTTGTTGCAGGATTTTGTGTTAAGCCGAATTTCAAACTTTTGTATTATTTTTATTGGTTGATCAAGGCTGATAAAAGCCTTTTACTGTTTTGGCTTTACGGGTTTCTACCCGCGTATATACTGTTTTTGTTTCGCGATATAAAAGATCTTTGGCATATTCCTGTCTTTATCATCATCATACTGATACAGGCGACAGGGGCATTTTTCTATTTGCAAAGTCCCAACAAAACCATAAGGGTGTTATCATTGTTTCTGGGAGCATTTGTTGCATTTGCAACCGCCATTATTTATATGGTGAATTATTGGGTTGGATGATGATTCATCTTGGACGCCTGTGCAAAAGTCCGGTAGACATAAAATTTGTCCTTTTGTTAATTTAGATAGTCAGTTTAGGTCTCTGGTCTAAGTTTAACTTGCAGAAGAATGGCACATTGTTACCTAATGAAGTTTTGATTAATAATTCTACCTTTGCAGCATCAACAATCACTATTATCATGAAAAAGCAATTACTTTTAGCATTATTCTTTGTTTTTATTCTTTCATTTCAGATCAAAGCACAGGAAACACACAGAAAAGTTGAAGGTATAGGTATAGAAGTTGGAGTGGGTTATAATTTTATGAAATTACATTTAGAATTGACTGACTTGGACTCAACAGCTACATTAAATAATTTGTGGATGCAGCCATCTACACGCATTCATTATGATATGATGCTCAAACAAATTGGGAAAAAAAACAGTTTGAAATTAAAAACATTTCTGGGTTATTATACGTTTGGAGGGAAAACACTTGCTGATGCAAAAGGAAACAGATTAATTCTTGCTTTCGGGTCAATTGAAGCAGGAGCAGGGCTTACGTTCGATTTTTTAAACAGGTTTCAGTTAACACCATTAATAAAAGCACAATATATTATTTCAGGTAAACAGCGACATCTGCTTAAAGATCAATCTGGGGTTCCAACCGAAGACATCAGAACCGATGTACAAAACCTTTCAGCAAATGCCGGTTTGCAATTCAGATTCAAATATCGCCATTTTACATTAGGTGCCGAAGCCTGGATAGGATTGAATGATTTTTATAAAAAAGATGGATATTCTGCAAAAGAAAACAATTACCGCGTTCTAATAGGATATGAATTCTAAAAAAAATGCCTGAAGCATTTCAACTTCAGACATTCTTTCGTTTGATACATTCTCTATTGCTTAATAAATTTAGAGCGATAGTTATATTGAGCCGATTGGAACGATATAATATAAAATCCCGAATCGAAATTACTCAGATCAATAGTAGTAATATTATTCTTTTCAAAACTCTGAGAAGCCGAATATACAACTTTACCCGAATAATCGTAGATAGAAATATTCACTGGTTCAGACACAGACACATGATTTAATAGATACAAGCTATTCGTTGCCGGATTTGGATAAACCGAAACTTTTCCCAATTCATTTTCTTTTATTCCGTCACCATGTTTTAAAGCCCAATATTTTGCACTCCAGCCTAGTCCCTGATTTAGACTGTCGCTCGAAAATGTGATCAACATTTTGCCGCTGGTTGAAGTTAGTACAGGAGGGATGTCTGTTCCCGAGAAGGTACCTAACAATGTACCTGAAGTAGTTGAACCATCATAAATGCTTACGATATCTTTTCCTGATTCTGTATTGAAATCGGAAAATTCTAAAACTACTCTTTCGGCTGAATCAGGTTCGATGAGCCAATCGCAGTTTGTATTATTCCAGTAATATGAATACCCGCTGCCATCGGAAACCGTACCTGTAGAATCGGTAAAAGTTCTGCTTGCCATACAGTAAGGAGCAAAGTAAGGAACTATATTGGCAACAATTTCTTCATCTGACGAAAAATCGTACCCACCGGCGTTTAATGTATCAACCTGATAATATCCATTATTAGAACCGCTCCAACCCCAGTTCATGTGAAATTTATTATTAGCATCATAGCCGTCGCAAACCCAGGCATGGCCACCACCCGAGCCGCTTCCGCTATATAAGATAGGGTGATTCTGGTCTATATTGTCTTTTAGCAATGCTATCCAATCATGATCGTCATAGTTGCTTTTATCAATAACAGCAATGGTGTTTCTGTAATGAAAGTAATTTACCAAAGCTGTGGCAACATCTGCTGTGTTTGCGCCCGATTCGATCGGAGTATAATCCATATTAACAGAGACCCCACAATCAAAAATAAGAGTAGAAATAGCATCTTCTGTTGTAAGGTTACCATAAGTTCCCATATTAGCCCAATCATAGGTTGTTGCTGAAAAATCAGCTCCTATTGTTCCAAAATAAGGATGAGGATAGCTGTGAGACCCGATACCCTGAGGAGGCCAGTTATAGTATTTCATAATTTGCGCCATGGCTGTGGCCACACAACCCGTTACACAATGACCGTCTGGACCTGTTGAATAAACAGGACAGTTGTGGTTGTAATATTTCCCTTGATCCCATTTTGTTGTGCATAATGGTGTAACGGCTTTGCTTGATTGTTTCACCGGCAATTGGCTGTTTGATAGAAATTGATTCCATTCGGAATTAAGTTTTGCATTTACTTTTTCTGAAGCAATTGCCTTCGAATAGTTTCCGATCCAGTTTTTAAAAGCAGGAGCCTGATTATTATTGTAGTTTCCTTCAGTTGAATATCCTAACACCGGATTGCTTGAATAATCGCCCGAAACAACAACAAACCCTTCGTTTCCGATATTATAAATAAAGAGCGTTGTGTCAGAATTTTCGGTTTTAACAGATGTTAACTGAGCTAGTGTATAGTTATTATTAAGCGACTTAGACCAGAATGATTCTGCAGTTTGCCTGGCAATAGAATTTGAAACTTTTTGTGCCGATGCTGATAATATACAAAGTGATGTAAACAGCATCAAAACGGATTTTTTCATAAAATTTTCTGAATAAAATGATTAAATATTTTAATTGATTTTCTGCGGATGCAAATGTATGAATAAGTTTGCATTTCAAGCAGTCTTGATAATTATTTAACGAACTATGCTTTCGGAGGTTTTTCTTCTGGAAGTGAAACAAATGTAATAATCGAATAATGATAAAGCGGTTTAAATAGATTAGAACAGGAAAATATCAAACGTTCAATGCAACTCGTTATGGCTGCTTCCGTAATTATTTGCCTGAGAAGTTGAGTGGTTTTTTGTTTATAGGGTAATTCTGAATCAGAATGACTTTTTACAAATTCTTCGAATTTCGAGAGCAGGACTTCTTCTTTCTTATCGTTCAAACATTTAAAAATAGTTAATGTCCCTTTTTTTTCATAACTAATCACATCATACATTTTGTCCTTATAACAAAACTCATCCTCTTCTGTCCATTTAAAATCCGAATTCTTCAAAAGCATTTCTGCATCCTCAATTGCCAGCGACAAAATATCATTATTCGCAGAATCAGATTTTAGATTAGCATGAAAATCATGTTTGTAACTTTCCTGAATCAATAAAAAAGTGATATAATATCCCGAAACATTAAATAAAATGGCAATAAGAAGAAGTATAGAAATTGTTTTGCGCATAAACGTAGCAAAGATAATTAAAAAATAATTTCGCATTCGAATGCAGTCTTTTTATTTGCCAGAACAATTTACTTTGTATTTTTGTTGAAGAAAAAATATAATGATGAAAACAGTTAAAATTATTTCAGCCTGCGGTTTGGTTTGCAATGAATGCGAATTTTTCGGTAAACAATGTGATGGATGTTATGCCGTTAAAGGTTCAACGTTCTGGGCAAAAGAAGCTATGCCGTCCAAAGTATGCCCATTATTCGACTGCAGTGTAAATACCCGTGGATATCATAGTTGTGGTAATTGTGCCGAACTTCCCTGTGCCACGTTTTTGCAAATGAAAGATCCTTCAAGCACGGATGAAGAACATGCCCGGATGTTGAAGGTGCGTCAGGAGTTATTAAAAAACAATCTGGCATAATACAACAGTATTGCATTACACAATACCGATATTCATTCCTCATTTGGCCTGTCCGTTTCAGTGTGTATTCTGTAATCAGAGATATATTTCCGGAACGAAAAGTTTGATGAGTTTTCCTGAAATTATTCAATTGATCGAACGAAACCTTGCTACTATAGATCAAAAAGATTCCACGGTAGAAATTGGCTTTTTCGGAGGTAGTTTCACGTGTCTGGAAACAGATCATCAGAAAAGGTATCTCGGATTGGTGCAGCCTTTCTTGGCTGATGGTAGAATAAGCAGTATTCGTTTATCTACCCGACCCGATCATATCGATAAAAAAGTGCTGGAGTTATTAAAAGATATGCATGTTAAAACCATCGAACTTGGCGTACAATCCATGAACGATGATGTATTAACAGCATCGGGCAGGGGGCATACTGCAAAGGATGTTACCCAAGCTTCCGGATTAATTAAGATGCATGGTTTCGATCTGGGCCTTCAAATGATGGTAGGACTTCCAGACGATGATGCCAAAAAGAGTCTTGAAACTGCCGAAAAAATTGTTGATCTAAACCCCGATTGTGTTCGTATATACCCAACGCTGGTTATTCAAAATACCGAGCTTGAAACCTTATTCCTGAATGGAGCATATAAACCGCTTGGTTTGGATGAAGCTGTTGCTTGTGTTGCACCAATTTTAAAACTTTTTCTGGATAATGAAATTAATGTGATTCGGGTAGGGCTGCATCCTTCTGAAGAATTTGAGGCAGGAGGCAAACTTATAGCCGGACCTTATCATCCTTCTTTTCGCGAATTGGTGATGACCAAACTCTGGTATGAAGAATTTTTGAAAATTCAAAAAAAAGAAAACGAAGATATTACCATAACAGTACCAACTATTCAATATAATTATGCTATTGGTTATAAAGCTTATAACAGAGATTATCTAAAATTACATTTTAATAGAGTACGGTTTCAAAGATCAGAAGTACTTACCAACTTTTCGTATCATGTTGATTATTGTTGATGCCCGTTTACCAGAGCTAATTAAAGATAAATTATCGAGATACGGTTCTGTTCTTGAATTGTCATCAGAAATGGTCGTTTATGACGCAATCAGCGGACATCCTGATGTTTTTATGTGTGATATGCGATCACGGATTGTTGTTGCACCCAATGCCCCTGTGAGCATCTTTTCGGCTATGGTAACTAACCATACGGAATTTATAAAAGGTTCTTCATTTCTGGGAAGACAGTATCCTGAAACTTCTTTTTACAATGCTGTTGTTACGCAAAAATACCTGATCCATAACCTGAACCATACTGACACAACAATTTTAGAATTAGCTGAAAATAAGATTCTCATACATGTTAATCAAGCATACACACGCTGCAATTTATTGTTTTTGAACAAAACCCATTTTATCACTTCAGATAAGGGGATAGAATCTGCTTTGCTTAAACACGGATTAAACGGATTGTTTGTGAATCCTGAAAAGATAGAATTAGCAGGCTTTCCTCATGGATTTATCGGGGGATGCTGTGGGTTATACCATGATCAACTTTTTGTGAATGGAAGTATTAAATATCTCTCTGAAACGAAATCGTTCGGGAACTTTATTTCTTCTTCCGGTATTGAGATCGTTGAATTGTATGACGGTCCTTTGATTGATTCAGGAAGTATATTTTTTGTGAATCCGTAAAAAAATCATTGTTATTAGATTTTGAAAAACTAAATTTGACAAAAATTGCCAATACAGATGAAACTTTCTGTAATTATTGTAAACTATAACGTGATCTATTTTCTGGAGCAGTGCCTGCATTCGGTTATGAAAGCCGGGCAGGGCATCGAAATGGAAGTGTTTGTGGTTGACAATAACTCTGTTGACGGATCTGTGCCGATGGTAAAAGAAAAGTTTCCGGCAGTAGAACTTATCAGCAATAACGATAATAAGGGGTTCTCGAAGGCTAACAATCAGGCGATACGTGAGAGTTCAGGCGAGTTTGTTTTGTTGCTGAATCCTGATACCGTTGTAGAAGAAGATACCTTCGTTAAGATACTGGACTTTATGGACACCCATGATGATGCCGGTGGTTTGGGAGTGAAGATGCTCGACGGAAAAGGAAGGTTTTTAGCCGAATCGAAACGGGGTTTGCCTACACCTAAAGTTGCATTTTATAAAATATTCGGTTTCTCAAAGTTGTTTCCAAGATCAAAAACATTCGGGAAATATCACCTGGGGTATTTAGATAAAGAGAAAGTTCATAAAGTTGAGATCCTTGCAGGGGCTTTTATGTTGCTGCGCAAAAGTGTGCTCGATGAGATCGGTTTACTTGATGAAGCTTTTTTTATGTATGGTGAAGATATCGACCTGTCATACCGCATCATCAAAGCAGGTTATCAGAATTATTATTTCCCCGAAACCCGCATCATTCATTATAAAGGCGAATCTACCAAAAAGAGCAGCGTGAACTATGTGTTTGTATTTTATAATGCCATGGTGATCTTTGCACGCAAACACTTTTCGAAAAAGAATGCCAGGTTATTATCGTTTTTGATCAATATGGCGGTATACCTGAGAGCAGCAATAGCTTTGACCATGCGGTTTCTGAAACGATTTATTCTGCCGTTTCTTGATGCTGCACTGATCTTTACAGGTATCTATTTCATTAAAAACTACTGGGAATTGCATGTGGTTTTTCACGGCAGCAATGTATACCCGCTTGCTTTTATAGCTATTGCTGTTCCCGTTTATATCTTCGTCTGGTTGTTTTCGGTTTTTATAAGTGGTGGCTACGACAAGCCTATACGCGTTGGCAAGATCGTTCAGGGTATTGTTGTTGGCTCAATACTGATATTAACGGTGTACGCTTTGCTCGGCGAAAACATGAGGTTTTCGAGGGCTTTGATCATACTCGGAGCAGGGTGGGCTATGATATCTATGCTGAGTTTACGCTATTTGTTGAATCTGATGAATTTTAAGTCATATCGCTTTGGCACAGTTAAGAATAAGCGCTTTGTTATTATCGGCGACGAAGAAGAAGTGCATCGTGTAGAAAGTTTGCTTCAGAAAACCCTGATAAACCCTGGCTTTATTGGTTTGGTCAGTTCATCTGAACTCACTGCTAACATGCCCGTCTTTATCGGGAATATTTCGCAGATAGCCGATATCATCACTATTTATAAGATCGATGAAGTGATCTTTTGTTCTAAATCGCTTCCACCGCATGTGATCATCGATAAAATGACCGAATTGCAACATACCAATATCGATTATAAGATTGCTCCACCCGAAAGCCTTTCTATTATTGGCAGCAATTCGATTAATACCAGCGGCGAGTTGTATGTGCTCAACATCAATTCCATCAGCAAATCATCGAACAAACGTTCCAAGCGTATGCTCGATATGGTGTTGAGCTTTTGTTTATTGCTGTTCTATCCTTTCGGGTTGTTCGTCGTTGGAAACCCATTGGGTTTTCTGAAAAACATTTTCTCGGTGTTTCTGGGGTTCAGGTCGTGGGTTGGATATTATAAACCGGAAAATGCCGACGATCATAAACTGCCAAATATCCGGAAAGGGGTGCTGAGCCCGGTTGATTCGATCAAGAAGCAGGAAATATCGCCTGAAATTGCAAATAGTTTGAACATACTGTACGCCAAGGATTATAATGTGGTGAACGATATTAATATCGTGTGGAAAGCATTCCGGAAGCTCGGAAGAAACTAACAAAACCAAAAAGTTAAGGCTAGCCTGTTATAGTATCATGTAAATGAGCTAACATGGAGTGTTTATAACTTCTAAAAAAATATCCTCAGGCTTTTAAAGCAAAGCAATAATTTTGCTGACCGGCAATAATTAAATCCAATATCAATGGTAAAACGCATCCGAACGCTTTATCGTTCACGTTTCTTTTTCACTGCATTATTGATCATTCCTTTGTTCTGCGAAGCGCAAAAAACATACGAAGCAACAGGTGATATTAAAGTTGCCAAACAATTCTTTCTGTTTGGAGATTATGCTACTGCCTTGAAAGAATTCCAATTTTTGTATGCTCTGGATTCGACGGTTGCGGATTATTATTACCCTTTGGGGATATGCTATTTAAACACGAATATCGATAAAACGAAAGCTATTCCTTTTCTCGAAAAAGTGGTTGCTCAAAAAGACTTTGATGAAGAAGCTATGTACCAACTTGGAGCTGCTTATCAGAGTTCATACAGGTTTGATGATGCAATCGACTGTTTTAAGAAGTTTAAAACTCTTGCGCCGGGAAAAGACAAGAACTTTATTTCGGCCGACCGCCGCATTGAAATGTGTAACAATGGTAAAGAATTGATACAACATCCCGTGAATGTTACTTTTGAGAACGTCGGAGCGAAGATCAATTCCCCATATCCCGATTACAACCCGTTTATCAATAAAAATGAAACAGTAATGTATTATGCTTCAAAGCGGTCGGGGAATAATGGAGATTTGCTCGACTACGACGGTTATAACACCGCCGATGTGTTTGCTTCCGAAAACAGTTACGGAGAATGGTCGAAAGGCAGGCGGCTTGCCCCAACCTTTAACACGCCGCTGGTGGAAGAAACCGTAGGAATGTCGGCCGATGCGAAAGAGTTGTTTATTTATGCCGATAATCTGGAAGCAAAACTACAAACCGTGGTATCGTTGCGCGAAGGAAAAAGTTTTCAAACCCTGAAACCCTTAGGAAGCACTATCAATGCAGGTGGCGATGGTGCCCCGGCTGCTTGTGTTACACCCGATAAAAAAGTCATTTTCTTTGCTTCTGCACGTCCCGAAGGAGTGGGTGGTATCGATATCTATATGGCCAACCTGCTGCCAACCGGACAATGGGGCCCTGCCAAAAATCTCGGAAAGACCATCAACTCGCAATACGACGAAAGCTATCCATACATAACTCCCGATGGCAAAACACTGTATTTCGCTTCCGAAGGTCACAACAGCATGGGAGGCTACGATATTTTCCGTTCGGAATGGGACCGCGAAAAGAATACATTTTCAGAACCTGTTAATATCGGTTATCCCGTAAATACTCCCGATGATAACACTACCATTTGTTTCACAGGGTCGGGGAGGTATGCTTATATTTCGGCTTTGCGCAAAGATTCCTATGGCAATCTGGATATTTACCGGGTTACTTTTAATGATGTTATTGCCGGCTATACCACCGTCAAAGCCAATCTGGTTGTTAAAGATTCTGTCGATCTGCTCAGTGCGATGAATAAAAATATCAAGATCACGGTTCAGGATGCTTCCACTCAGGAACTGACGGGCAACTATAAACCCAACAAGAACGGTAGGTTCATCGTGATACTGAAGCCCGGCGAATATACAATCACCATCAATTGCGACGGCTATCAGGAACTAAAAGAAAGCATTAAAATAGAGAACCGCGAAATGCCTGTGAAAGAAATTACCCGAACATTTCGGCTTACCTCAATCTGACATCATGAAACTAAAACTAAACAAACCTTTTGCTGTTTTCGATATCGAAACCACAGGACTGAACATTGGCACCGACCGCATCGTTGAAATATGCATCGTGCGCGACAACGTGGATGGCAGTCAGGACATCAAAACCATGCGCATCAACCCAACAATACCTATACCGGCTGTGGTAACCGAAATACACGGTATAACCAATGAGGATGTGAAAGATTGCCCAACCTTTGCTCAGGTGGCTAATCAGTTGAATCAGTTTTTGGATAATTGCGATCTGGGGGGATTTAATTCCAACAAGTACGATGTTCCCTTGCTGGTCGAAGAGTTTTTGCGCGCCGGCATTGAATTTAATCTCAGCGGACGACGCTTTGTCGATGTGCAGAATATATTTCACCGCATGGAGCCCCGCAACCTGAAAGCCGCTTATAAGTTCTATTGCAAAAAGGATATCATCAACGCGCATTCGGCCGAAGCCGACACCCTGGCCACACGCGATGTATTGCTCTCGCAGTTGGATATGTATCAGGATGTGGAATATACCGACAGCAACGGCAAGACTTCCGTACCCATCGTGAACGACATTCAGGCTTTGCACGATTTTTCGTTCAACTCGAACAACGTCGATCTGGTGGGGCATATCGTTTTCAACAACAAAAATGTGGAAGTGTTCAACTTTGGCAAACATAAAGGCAAACCGGTTGAAGAAGTGTTTCAGAAAGAACCTTCCTACTACGACTGGATGATGAAAGCCGATTTTCCGCTGTCCACCAAAAAAGTGCTCAACGCCATCAAACTGCGCGGTTTCAACAATTCGTCGGTTACAATCAATCCCAAATGAAGATCATTTGCATCGGACGTAACTATACCGACCATGTTCGTGAACTCAACAACGACCTGCCCGCAGAACCTTTGTTCTTTCTAAAACCCGACACGGCTCTGGTTATCCGCAACAGGCCTTTTTTCTATCCCGAATTTTCCAACGAAATCCATTACGAGGTGGAGCTGGTATATCGCATTTGCAAGGTGGGTAAGTATATACAGCAACGTTTCGCGCATAACTATTACAACGAAATTGCCGTCGGCATCGATTTCACCGCCCGCGACCTGCAGCGCGAAGCCATTGCCAAGGGTTTGCCCTGGGAAAAAACCAAGGGTTTCGACCGCTCGGCACCCATCAGCAGTTTTGTTCCCATATCCGCCTTCCCCGATATCAAAAACCTGAACTTCTCGCTCAAAAAAAACGGCGAAACCGTGCAGCAGGGCAATTCGTCGCAAATGATATTCAGCATCGATCAAATCATCGCGCATGTATCGCAGTTTATCACCCTCAAAACGGGCGATATGTTCTTCACCGGAACCCCTTCGGGCATCGGCCCTGTCAACATCGGCGACCGATTGGAAGCTTTTATTGAAGATACCTTGATGCTGGGGTGCAATATCAGGTGATATAGGAAGTGATTAGTGATTTTTTTATAATATTAAAAGAGGTTGCTTTTTTTTTAAAGCAACCTCTTTTAATTATTTACTGTGGTGTGAATCCTTGGGGGGGCTCTTTTTTTCTTTTTTAAAAGGATAATAAGTAAACGAAATCATATACTGATTAAGTTTCCAGGGGTTAAAAAAAATATAATAATTCAGGTTATTAACTCCAAACCAACCTACTATTCCCAAAGAGTATTTTTTAAAAGCATAATCAAATCCTAACGACAATTGATATGTGTTTTTTGTTTTCAGTTCAAGAATTGGATCATTATCTTTTATTATTTTTCCTCCATTTTTACTTTTAAAATAATTATTATTCGTTAAAATTCGTTTTACACAGAATCCAAATTTTGGAACGAAATGTTTTTTTTCATAGCCAATGTATGTACCACCTCCAATACTATTCATTATGTTACAAGCCCAAGTATTTACTCCAATAAACTCATCCAATCTTGAGTAACCCACAAAAGGTATCAATTTCAGATTCTTATATAATCTTACCTTATAAGTAACCATAACCTCGTAACTTGGTAATGTAAAATGCACTAACCCTGTGACAAGTTTATTATCAGAATTTACAAATCTCTGCACATAACCAATAGAAAAATTCACACCAAGATTTTCAATAAATTTTTCTTTTTTCTGCTGGGCAAAAGAGTTTGTTACAGCAAATAAAATTAGTAATAAAATAAAAAATAGTTTTAGATTCCTGTTCATGTTATTTATTAATAATTATTTTTTTACATTCAAAAAATGAAGAATTTGAAATTGTAACCATATAAATTCCGTTTTTCAAATCATTTGTTTTGATTTCTGTTACTTCAGTATTTAATTCTTTCTGAAACACGATTTCACCTATGATATTGCATATTTTTATTGTAAATTCATTATTTGATTCAGGTACATTAACATACAATATATCATTAGCAGGATTAGGATAAACTTTTATCAAATCATCTGATGTATATAATTTGGCAGATAAAGCATCATTTTTTAACGAATAGAGTTTATAATCAGGTGCTTTTTCAATAACAGTATTATTATTTGCTGGTTGTGGCATTAAATTTCCACATTGTTGTTGTGTCCATGTGGTTAGGTTTTTAGTTCTGCCAACACTGCATCCGCATCCCGTACAAGCGCTTACTGATACTGTTGTCGTTTTAGAATATGATTGACCTATCGGTATTAAATCTTGAGTAGTTCCTATACCATCTGGCATCGTGAAATAGCTATGATTTGTATAAGTCCAGTTATAATAATCTGCATTTGCAACAGAACTTATTGACAAATTCCATCCTAACCCTGGACATGGTTTATCATCAACAATAGCTGTTATTGAACCGGGTTCATTAGGTATGGTTGAAGAAACAACAATAGGGGTACAGGCACTTGGGCTTCCACATGGTAATCCAAGTGCTGTAACACAAATTTGTCCTGAAACGCCGGTGCTTCCTACATTTAAATTTATTGAAGACGAAGAAGTAGTATAAGGTGAAGTATTCCCATCTATAGTACATCCGCTGGGGAAAGTATATTGATAATTTGCCGCACCGGGATTTGCACTTATTGTATAATTATAGGTATTTCCTGCACATAAATATTTTGGTCCTGAAATTGAAATAGTATATGGAGCAATAGCAGTTATTCTTCTTGATTGAGTTCCGACATTTTGATTATTATCGTTCCTGCAAATTACATAGATATCAACATAACCTGCAGAAGTTAAAGTTAGATAGCCAGTTGTATAGTCCATACCAGGATGAGTTAAAGTGCGTGATGCAGTGCCACTCAAAACCCATGCATCCGCATTGGCCGGTCCAGTATAACCAAATGGTACATTTACAACATAAGTATTAGTTTGATTAATACAAACAGAACTCGGCCCTGTTAATGTAGGTTGTGCATTTGATTTAATAGTAATAAAAAGTATTAGAATTATTAAAACTACTTTTAAATTATTACTTTGGTTTTGTATAATTTTTTTCATAAAACTAAGATTTTATTTGAAACTAAAATTTAAGAATTGTCTTCGACTTACGAAATTATAAAAAGCTATAATAGCTTTATAATAGCGGATAATGAACAATCTATCTTGAAATTGTAAATTATCAAGTGTTTCTTTGTACCTTTGTCGCTGCCTCCTTGTGTTTGGTTAAAATTTGTTTTTCATTCGTGTGATAATATCTTTTACCTTCCTTGGAGGCTTTTTATTCTTTCAATTATTGTTTGTTTTCAGAAAAGCATTCTTATAATTTTAATATTTAGAGCAATATTACTATTTAATATTTCTAAAAGCAATTATTTATAACAAATCAAGTCAAATAACCTGCTTTAAATAAGGTCTATTGCCCTGTTTTAGTATTTTTACTTCAGTTTTAAAATCAAAATTAGTATTTACAAAAA
>CAIWKO010000063.1 GCA_903913285.1 uncultured Bacteroidales bacterium
ACATTAACCAAGAATGCACCCAGTTTTAACATCTGGTTTAAAAAGTATAAATACCACAATCTTTATGAACACATAGATATTCGGGCAAAATTGGCAAAAATTGAAATCATCTCTTTTCAACATCTGGTTTTAGCCCCTTTATATCATAAGTCTGTCTATGATAGAATAACTTAAAGACATACGGATGTTTGATGCTCCGTACAAACCGAACAGATCGTGAATATTATTGCTTAAGTTTGAAAAACGGTGTTGTATCACAAGTTCTACACTTCCTTTTGACGGGATCAAACTGGTTTGTGCATCAATAAGCATAGTGCTTCCCCATGGATCCTGGACTGCTTTTTTGCCCTCTGCTTTTTGTTGAGCAATGGTATCAATAGGTTGTGATGCTGTGCTGTCAGCTGTTTGTGAAAATAATGCTGTTGAGAGTACTGAAAATATAAACAAAGCGTAGATTTTCTTATTCATAAAACTATTTTTTAAAATTATTTATTAATTATTTCTCGCACCTTGAGTGATCCATTGAAGGATCGGATTTGTTACATCGGTTCCGAACTGGTTACCACCATGACTGGAAGGATTTTCAGATATATGAACATACAGATAACTTTGATTGGGATTAACCAGATCTAAATATTGTCCGGCTGTGGCTGTTAGGTTACTGTATGCAACTCCTGATTCCAGACTTGGATTTTGTCCGCCTGTATTATGGCAACTTGTACAATTGTTATTAAAGATAGGAACTATGGCTGTACTGAAACGCACCGAATCGCCTGCAGTTGAAGGATTGTAGGGTTTATCAGTCGATCCCAGATCAATGGTTTTCTTCTCGCAACTGATAAAGAATGTACCGCACAAGGCAACGGCAAAAAATAGCGTAATAAGTTTTCTCATAAATGCGTTTTAATTTTAAATTATAATTAACAATATTTCAAAATAATAGAAAAATTTTATACAAAAATAGTAATTAAATTGAGAAAAAAAAATTAATCGTACTAAAACGACATAGAACACATAATTGTAAAGAAAAATAAGCCTCTTAGAATCAATTTTTTAATATAAATGATTAATCTACTATTTATTAAAAAATTGATATAAATCAGTATGTATTTACTCGAAAAAAACGATGAAATAACTTTTAAAAATCTTAAAAATTTATAAATTTATTTTAAAAGTTGATTTTAATCAATCATTGATAGTATTTTTACAAAAAATTAATTTATGAATAAACCTTTTTGTCAGATCTGCGATGCTGATGCTTGCGCGAATAAATGCATACTTTACGACAATTTAAGCCCTATGGAGATCGAAATTCTTCGACCGAATAAAGAGGTATGTGAGTATAAAAGAAAAGAAATACTTGAGAAAAAGGGTTTCACAACACCTCACATTGTCTTTATCTGCAGGGGTTTGGCAAAAGTGTATATTGATGCTCCATACAACAAACAGTTCTTTGTTGAAATATTGGGCAAAGAAAGATTTATCACAACATCGTTTACTGATTTCGGACATAAGCTGACGACTGTTATGGCTTTGACAGATCTGAAGATATGCTACTTCGACCTTGGCGATATGATGAAAGTTGCCGAGCAGAACGGAAAATTTGCTGTTAGCTTGCTGAAGCATTTTAATGTAAACGGAACCATGCGTTTTAAACGTTTGACAAGTATTGCACTAAAACAAACACGGGGCAGACTTGCGGATGCCATTCTCTATATTCATGACAATTTTAAAGAAGTTAACATTTATGAGTTGATCTCGCGCAAAGATCTCGCCGATCTGGCCAATATATCAAACGAAAATGCCATTCGCACACTTCGTGATTTTGAAGAAGAAGGTGTGGTTCACGTCGATAAAAAACAGGTAGAGATAGTAGATTTGCAGAAACTCGAAAAGATTAGTCAGAGAGGATAGATCTATTTATCGTTAATTTCTTTCGCGACACTGTCAATGTTCTTCGCGGCACTGTCAATGTTCTTCGCGACACTGTCAATGTTCTTCGCGACACTGTCACTGGTCTTCGCGACACTGTCAATGTTCTTCGCGACACTGTCAATGTTCTTCGCGACACTGTCACTGGTCTTCGCGACACCGTCACTGGTCTTCGCGGCCCTGTCAATGTTCTTCGCGACACCGTCACTGGTCTTCGCGGCCCTGCAAATAATCGTTTCAGTTTTTTAATTTACATTGCAAAACCTACAAATAAAAAAAAACCTCGATAATTTTTAAGATTAAAGAGGTTTTGAAATTGTTAAAGATTGTTTGAATCTTAAAGTGACTCCGAAGGGATTCGAACCCCCAACCAACAGAACCGGAATCTGCCATTCTATCCAATTGAACTACGGAGCCATTTTTTGCAAAGATAGTAATTAAAAAATTATGACTGCCTCTCTTTGTATAACAGTTGTAAAACAATACTGTTTTCAATACTGAACGCGAAGATTCTAAAAAAAATGTATCTTTGAAATCAAAAAGCAATCTAATGATAACAAAAGCCCAGATCACTCAGTTCTATAAACAAGGTCCGATAGCAATAATAGGAGTATCACGCCAAAAAAAGAAATTCGGTTACATGGCCTATACCGAATTGAGAAATAAAGGCATCAGCGTGATTCCTGTAAATCCTCAGGCAACTGAAATTGACGGTGAAAAGTGTTATAACTCCATCGGATCGTTGCCTGATGATGTGAAAAATGCAGTTGTTATAACAAAAAAAACAACAACACTTGATGTGGTGAAGCAATTGCTTGAAAAAGGCATAACGAATATCTGGATACAGCAAGGCTCTGATACCCGTGAGGCATTGGATATGGCCCGGCAACAGAATGCAAACCTGATTCATGGAAAATGTATCATTATGTTTTCGGAACCTCTTGCAGGCTTTCATAAATTTCACCGTTCACTTGTAAAACTTTTCGGCGGTATGCCTAAATAATTTCCGGCTTTTTTTATGGAGAATGCTTTTCAAAACCTGTTGATATATTATTTAAGCGGTACAGGTAATGCCCTGACCGCTTGTCGCTGGATGGTTGAGGATGCAGCAGCAAAAGGTATCAATGCGCAAATGGTCCCGATCGACCGGACAAAATATCCTGAAATTCCTGCGCTAAAGGGTAAAACTCTTATTGGATTTTGTTTCCCTACACACGGTTTCGGAATTCCATGGTACATGCTCAAGTTCATTTGGCGTTTTCCGAAAGTAAAAAACTCAAAAGTGTTTATCAGCAACACTAGGGCAGGGTCGAAACTCAGCAAAGTATTTCTTCCCGGCATCAGTGGATGGGCACAATGGATACCTTTTCTCATTTTGCTTTTGAAAGGGTACGGCATCAGGGGATTACTTCCCATTGATATGCCATCCAATTGGATATCCGTACATCCCGGATACAAAGCAAAGGTAGTGGATTCTATGTTTAAACGAAATCATTTGATTGTTTCGGATTTCATTAGCAAACTACTGAACAATAAACGGCAGTATAATTATATGGTCTTTGCTGCTTTGCCTCTCGATCTTGCATTGGCACCAATCATGATCGGTTATCAGATGTATGGCAGATTTTTGTTTGCAAAAATGTTTATAGCTACTGATAAGTGCAATGCATGTGGACTTTGTGTTGATAAATGTCCCGTGAAGGCAATTCGAATGTATGGAAGCAAACCTTATTGGACACTGAATTGTGAGAGTTGCATGCGTTGTATTAGCATCTGCCCAGAGAAAGCAGTGCAAACATCGCATCTTATGGCGACCCTAATAATAATTGTTTCCACTATGCTTCCTGTGTATTTTCTGATTTTCGATCTCTTTGGAAAATTTTCGTCAAACATTTTTAACACACTTGATTTCTTTCTCGAATGGGGTTATAAAATCCTGCTCTACTCAATGGTTTATTTTTTAGTTTATTTGTTTCTAAAATTCAAACCCATCAGTTATTTGTTTGAATACACTTCCCTTACCCGCTATTGGAGGGGATACAGAGCCCCAGGTGTTTCGGCAAAAGATTATTATAAAGAACAAAATAAAAAACCGAAAGTCTGAAAAGATCAATTGATTTGTAATATTCAGTATAGAAGATACTTTCTATAAGAATAAAGTTATTTGAAAAAAAATTATTTGGAATTATTCTAAATAAACTAAAAAGATAGTATCTTTGTAAAAAATATTCAAAAAATGAAAACAAAGATCATATCTACCTTAATTTTAGTATTCATTATTTCTGCCGTCTATGCTCAGAAAGGAGGCATCAAAGGCAGGATATTTGATGAGCTGAATAACCTGCCTTTACCCTTTGTAAATCTTTTAATTCAGGGTACAACAACAGGTGCTTCATCCGATATTGATGGTAATTTCGAAATAGGTAAACTGAAGCCGGGTGTTTACACTTTAATAGCCACCTTTATTGGCTATAAGACCAAAACAATTTATGAAATTGATGTAAATTCCATAAAACCAACCACCATTGATATTAAAATGGAGCAAACGGTTGAGAACCTGATTACGATTGAAGTAAAAGCATCGCCTTTTGTTCGTAAAGAAGAAAGCCCCATATCAATGAGAACTATCAGTGTTAATGAATTGTCACGTTTGCCCGGAGGTAATCGCGATATTTCGAAGGTTATACAGGCATTTCCGGGAGTTGGTGCTACCGTTGCTTTTCGCAACGACATTATTATTCGGGGAGGCTCTCCAAATGAAAATCGTTTTTATATTGATGGAATCGAAGTTCCCAATATCAATCATTTTGCCACACAAGGGTCTTCGGGAGGTCCCGTTGGATTAATAAATGTTGATTTCATTCGTGAAGTGGAGTTCTATTCAAGTGCATTCCCGGCCGATCGTGGCAATACCCTTAGTTCGATTATGGAATTCAGCCTTAAGGATGGCCGCAACGATCAGGTTGGAGGAAAGTTTACGATTGGTGCCAGCGATATTGGTCTTATGGTTGAAGGGCCAATACATAAAAATGCCACATTCATGGTTTCTGCCCGCAGATCATATCTTTCTTTATTGTTTAAAGCTCTTGCATTACCCTTTTTACCTACATACAACGATTTTCAGTTTAAGTATAAATGGAAACCAAACACGAAGAATGAGTTTACGATTCTGGGATTAGGAGCAATTGATAACTTTAAACTAAATACCAAATTGCAGGCAAATGGAACAGAACAACAAAAATATATTTTAGGGTATCTTCCGGTATCCAATCAATGGAACTACATGATGGGTGCAAAATACAACCACTATTTCAATAACGGTTTCCTGACAACGGTTTTAAGCAGAAATATGCTGGACAACACGTCATATAAGTATCAAGACAATATTAAAACACCCGAAAATAAAATTCAGGACTATCATTCACAAGAAATTGAAAATAAACTCCGTATTGAACATACACTTCGGTTATCGAAAGCTATCAAGTTAAATTACGGAATAAATATGGAGTATGATGAATATAACAACTCAACGTATAATCGGATTACAAAACCTATAGGTATTGACACTATCAACTTCTCATCAAAGTTTGATATGTGGAAGTATGGCTTATTTGCCCAATCAAGTTTTTTACTTTTTAAAGATAGGGTAGGTATTTCTTTTGGCATACGTTCAGATGGAAATAACTATGACAGATCGATGAGGAACCTTCTCAATCAGTTATCCCCACGCTTATCTGTTTCATATCATATAACGCCGGAATTAAGTATTGTAGCCAATTCCGGACTATATTACCAACTACCTCCATATACAGTGATGGGTTACAGCGATCAAAGCGGTGAATTACTGAATCAAAAAAATAATGTAACGTATATCAAATCACTTCATGTGGTTGCAGGTATGGAGTATTTGACAAAGTTCAATCTTAAACTGAATGCCGAAGGTTTTATTAAATTCTACCAACACTATCCTTTTGTTCTGAGAGATTCTATTTCTCTTGCAAATCTGGGAAGTGATTTTGGTGTTGTAGGTAATACTGAAGTGGTTTCAACATCTGTTGGGAGAAGTTACGGCTTTGAATTTTTAGCACAGCAAAAACTTTATAAAGGCTTTTATGGCCTCGTGACATATACGTATGTAAGAAGTCAGTTTCAGAATAAACTCAAACAATATGTATCGTCCTCATGGGATAACGTTCATATTATCAACATCACGCTAGGTAAATCTTTTAAACATTATTGGGATGTTGGTATTAAATGGCGCTATTCTCTCGGTTCTCCTTATACTCCATACAATTTTGATGCGTCAAGAACCATAGCAAATTGGAACATAAACCATCAGGGGATTCCTGATTATAATTTATTAAATTCAAAACGACTAAAATCATTTCATAATCTCGATGTGAGGGTAGATAAAAAGTTCTTCTGGAAGTTTTTGATCTTGGATTTATATATTGACATTCAAAACATATACAACTTCAAAAGCGAGCTTCCTCCTATTATTGATGTCGTTCGGGATGCCAATGGAAATCCTGTGATTGATCCTCTTGATCCTACGAAATATCAGGCGAAATACCTAGACAATCCGACTGGCACGATTCTGCCGTCAATAGGTCTTGTGATTGAGTTTTAGGAATAACCTCTTTGGACTGATGTGTAAATAGATTTCTGAAGCAGATTTCTCTTTTTATACTAATTTTGCGTTCCTGAAATTATATAATAGATAGAAAAGATGATGAACAAAATTCTCGCGTTAGCTGAAAAATACAAAGACTTCACTGCAAATAACCTTTCCGAACTAATTCGTGCCAAATCGTTAAGCAGCGAAGAAAAAGACGTTGCTGTTGTATTAAAGAAACAGATGGTGGATGCCGGGTTCGATGAAGTATTTATTGACGGGCTTGGAAATGTGATCGGTCGTATTGGAAACGGAAAAAAAATACTTGCATTTGACGGACACATCGATACGGTTGATATGGGCAATAGTGCAAACTGGACTTTCGACCCTCTGGGTGGAGAAATTAAAGATGGTTTTGTTCACGGCCGGGGCACAGTCGACCAAAAAGGAGGCCCTGCCGCTTTTATTACCTCCGGAAGAATTTTAAAAGAAATTGGATTTGATAATGATGCAACTATATATTATGTTGGTAGTGTGATGGAAGAAGATTGCGACGGGTTATGCTGGAAATATATTATTGAAGAGGATAAAATTGTTCCTCAAACAGTAATAAGTACTGAGCCAACAAATTTGAACCTATATCGTGGACATCGTGGCCGTATGGAGATTGAGATAAGTTTTAAAGGAATCTCTTCACATGGGTCTGCTCCGGAGCGAGGTAAAAATGCTGTCTATATGGCTTCACACGTTTGCCTCGACATCGAAAAGCTAAACGAACGTTTGGGCTTCGATGAATTTCTTGGAAAAGGTTCTGTAACAATTTCCGAATTTGTTTCTGGAAGTCCTTCCTTATGTGCTGTTGCCGATTATGCAAAAATTCATCTCGACCGGCGCTTAACCTGGGGCGAAACCAAAGAAAGTGCCATGGCTGAAGTAAATAAGTTGATAGATGGCATTGATGCTAAAGCTGAAGTGCTTTACTATCATGGCAAGGCATATACCGGGTTAAACTATGGTATGGAAAAATACTATCCTACTTGGAAAATAGAAGAAAGCCATCATGCAGTGCAAACAGGTGTAAAAGCTTATGAACAATTGTTTGCCAAAAAACCTGTTATAGATAAATGGACATTTTCTACTAACGGTGTGACGATAAATGGTATATATGGAATACCAGTCATTGGATTTGGCCCGGGCAACGAAGTGTTGGCTCATGCTCCCAACGAAAAAGTTCCGGTTGAAGATTTGAAAGTAGCTTCAGCTTTCTATGCAAAATATGCTTTATTATTTTAATGACTTGTAAAATGGAAAAAATTCGCACATTAATTGAAGAGATTAAAAAATACAATATTAATCTCTTTGGAAAAGATTTTTTGCTTACCTGGGATAAAACCTCCGACGAACTCAAGGTGGTGCTTATAGTTGCAGAAGTGTTGAAAGAAATGCGCAACAACAATATTTCACCGAAAGTATTTGATTCAGGTTTAGCCATTTCAAATTTTAGAGACAACTCTACCCGTACACGTTTCTCTTTTGCTTCTGCCTGTAATCTATTGGGAATGGGTATACAGGATCTGGATGAAGGTAAATCGCAGATAGCACATGGCGAAACTGTGCGCGAAACAGCAAATATGATCTCTTTTTTATCGGATGTTATCGGCATCCGTGATGATATGTTTCTGGGCAAAGGACATACATACATGCTCGAAGTTGCCGAAGCGCTGCAGGATGGTTTTGATCAGGGAGTGCTTCCCTGTCGTCCTTCAATAGTGAATTTGCAATGCGACATTGACCATCCGACCCAATCGATGGCCGATCTTTTGCATTTGAAAAACAATTTTGGTTCACTGGAGAATTTAAAAGGTAAAAAAATTGCAATGACCTGGGCATATTCACCCAGCTACGGCAAACCTTTGTCTGTTCCGCAAGGAATAATAGGGTTAATGACACGTTTTGGAATGCACGTTGAATTGGCTCATCCTGAAGGTTACGATCTGATACCCGAAGTGATCGAACTTGCTAAGAAAAATGCTGAAGAAAATGGAGGAAGTTTTAGTATGTCTAATAGCATGGAAATAGCCTTTAAAGATGCAGATATTGTCTACCCTAAAAGTTGGGCGCCCTATTCAGTAATGGAAAAACGGACTGATCAGTTATTGAATAATGATAAAGAAGGATTGAAAATCCTTGAGAAAGAATGCCTTGAAAATAATGCAAAGTATAAAAATTGGGAATGTGACTCGTTGAAAATGAAAGTAACAAAAAACGGAAATGCTTTATACATGCATTGTTTGCCTGCCGACATTTCTGGAGTCTCTTGCCTGCAAGGAGAAGTAGCAGCTGACGTTTTCGATAAATATCGGATAGAAACCTACAAAGAGGCTGGCTACAAACCCTATATTATTGCTGCCATGATACTCAGCAGCCGTTTTAAAGATCTTGCTCAAACGTTTGGTAGTGTTTTGAACAAAAATCAAAACAGAATAATAAACTGAAGAAATAATATTTGATTTAATCATAAGAATCAAGTTCGAAAAAAATCACTTAGCTTGGGTTTGCTAGATATATAACATAAGTATTAAAAAAAAAAGTTAAATTTAAGTTAAAGGTGTTGTTGGTATACTGCTTTACTTTAAATTTGTCACAAAAAAATAATTTCAAATAATTATTAACTAGAAACAAAACAATTATGAAAAAAACAATTTTACTCTTTACATTGCTGATCGCTCTTGTCTTCACATCGAAAGCACAATTCAGCGAAAACTTTAATGCCGTAGCTGATGGAGGTATGCCAACCGGCTGGACATTATTTAATGTTGACGGATTGACACCAAACACAGCATCGGGTGTGAACTGGGTAACTAATGCTTGGGTATGCTATGCAAAAGCAGGACTGGCTATCACGTCTAAGTGTGCATGGTCAACCTCTTGGTACACTGCTGCAGGTACTTCAAATGACTGGATGTGGACTCCGGCTATTACAGTACCGGCTACCAATCCGGTATTATCGTATTTAGTAGCTGCACAAGACCCAAGTTATCCTGATGGTTACGAACTACGCATTTCAACTGTTGCACCAACCTCAGGAAACCTAATGAGTTCTACTGTGTTATTGACAGCTACTGCTGCCGAAACCACTGCCACAACTAAATATATCAGCTTGGCTTCTTATGCAGGACAAACTGTTTATATTGCATGGAGAAACAACTCAACGGATATGTTTTTATTAGCTGTTGATGATGTTTCGGTATCTTCTTTACCAAATATTGATATTAAAGCTACATCTATCAATAATAACCCAATCATTGCTGCAGGAAGTAATAATATTACAGGTACTGTTAAAAATGTTGGTTTCAATAATATTACATCTTTTGATGTAACTTATAAAATTGATGGTGGTTCTGCTTCAGCAGTTTATTCAGTAACCGGTCAAAACATTGCTCTTGGCGCAAGCTATAACTTTACACACAATGTGCCTTATTCTTTTACAACAGGTAGCCATACTATTGAAATTACTATTTCTAATGTAAACGGAGGAACTGATGCAAATCTTGCAGATAATGTAATCACGAAAACTGTTGCTGTTGCTTCACAAACTGTTGCAAAAATGTGTTTGTTTGAAGGATTTACAAGTGCAACTTGCGCACCTTGTGCAACATGGAATACTACTTTTAACCCATGGGCTGTAACAAATGACGCTAACATGAATTATATCAAATATCAGGTAGATTGGCCGGGAACTGGTGATCCATACTACATTGCACAAACAGGTGACAGAGTTACTTATTACAATGTTTCAGCTGTTCCCGATTATTATGCAGACGGTACTGAAGCTGATTTATCAACTTCTGCGTTTAATGGTTATATTGCCCAGGCTACAGCAGAGAAATCAGTATTTACTATCAATAGCACACCAACTTATACTGGTAAAATAGTTACTGTTCCTGTTACTATCAATCCTTATATTACATATTCAGGTTTAACTATGCATGTGGTTATTTGCGAATTATTAACAACCGGAAACGTTGCAACAAACGGTGAAACATCGTTTCACCACGTAATGATGCAAATGCTGCCCACATCTTCAGGAACCTCCGTAAGTTTCACAGATGGAACTCCTTATACAACCACTTTAACAAAAGATTTGACAGCTACATTTGTTGAAAGTATGACCAATCTTATTGCCGTTGTTTTTGTTCAGGATAACACAACAAAGGAAGTATTACAATCCAAGACATTTACAATAATTTCTAACGGAATTGGAGAAAATTCTATAGGTAATGTTTCAATTTATCCTAATCCTGCAACTGATAATGTAAATATTGTTAATGCCCAAAACTCCGATATTACACTTTATGATATGTACGGTAAACTAATCAAATCGGATAGCAAAATAAATAACAACTATTTATTAAATGTTTCTGATTTAGCTAAAGGAACTTATATCTTAAAAATTACGGATGGCGAAAAAACATACAGCAGAAAAATTACTGTAATGAAGTAATTTAAAAAAAAGAAAAAAAAAGCCGATTTATTCAAATCGGCTTTTTTTTTGCTGTTTGTTCTTTATTAATAGATAAAAGGAATGAATAAATAATGTTTCGTTAATAATGTTACAATTAATAGAAGCATATCCCTTACTATTCTACGCATAATCAGTATTCAAATTAAATTAGTGTTAATGTCTATTCTTATATTGTATTTTAGTTTAAATTTGTCAAAGTATTAAAAAAAACGAATATTTATTAACTATAAACAACTCAATTATGAGAAAAACAAATTTACTTTTTGTAATGCTGATGGTGGTTTTTATAAGCGTAAAAGCACAATTCAGCGAAAACTTTAATGCCGTAGCTGATGGAGGTATGCCAACTGGCTGGACATTATTTAATGTTGACGGATTGACACCAAACACATCAACGGGTGTGAACTGGGTAACTAAAGCATGGGTATGCTATGCAAAAGCAGGACTGGTTATTACATCTAAATGTGCATGGTCAACCTCTTGGTACACTGCTGCAGGCACATCAAACGACTGGATGTGGACACCCGCTATCACAGTGCCAGCAACCCAGCCAGTGTTATCGTATTTAGTTGGTGCGCAAGACCCAAGTTATCCTGATGGTTACGAACTACGCATTTCAACTGTTGCACCAACCTCAGGAAACCTAATGAGTTCAACTGTGTTATTGACAGCTACTGCTGCCGAAACCACTGCCACAACTAAATATATCAGTTTGGCTTCTTATGCAGGACAAACTGTATATATTGCATGGAGAAATAACTCAACGGATATGTTTTTATTAGCTGTTGATGATGTTGTGGTAAAATCTACACCAAACAATGATGCTGCTGCTATATCCGTGAATAATGCAAATATTTTTGCCGCAGGTGCCACCAGTATCACTGGAACTATGAAAAATGTTGGTTTCAATAATATTACTTCTTTTAATGTAACTTATAAGATTGACGGTGGTTCTGCTTCAGCAGTTTATTCAGTAACCGGTCAAAATATTGCTCTTGGTGCAACCTATAACTTTACGCACAATGTGCCTTATTCTTTTACAACAGGTAGCCATACTATTGAAATTACTATTTCTAATGTAAACGGAGGAACTGATCCAAATCTTGCAGATAATGTAATCACAAAAACAGTTGCTGTTGCTTCACAAACTGTTGCAAAAATGTGTCTGTTCGAAGGATATACAAGTTCAACATGCGCACCTTGTGCAACATGGAATACTACTTTTAACCCATGGGCTGTAACAAATGATGCTAACATGAATTATATCAAATATCAGGTAAATTGGCCGGGTACTGGTGACCCATACTACATTGCACAAGCAGGTGACAGAGTTACTTACTATGGTGTTTCAGCTGTCCCCGATTATTATGCTGACGGTACTGAAGCCACCTTAACAACTGCTGCATTTAATAGTTATATTACTCAGGCAACTGCAAAAAAATCAGTGTTTACAATTAGTAGTACACCAACCTATAATGGTACTATAGTTACTGTTCCTGTTACTATCAACCCTTATATTACATATTCAGGTTTAACTATGCATGTGGTTATTTGCGAATTATTAACAACCGGAAACGTTGGAACAAACGGTGAAACATCCTGGCACCATGTGATGATGCAAATGTTACCTACTTCTTCAGGAACCACTGTAAGTTTCACAGATGGTACTCCTTATACAACCACTTTAACAAAAAATATGTCAGGTACATTTGTTGAAAACATGAACAATCTTATCGCTGTTGTTTTTATTCAGGATAATTCTACTAAGGAAGTTCTACAATCGAAAACATTTAGTTTAACTATTACCGGAATTGGAGAAAATTCTATAGATAATGTGTCAATTTATCCGAATCCTGCAACTGATAATGTCAATATTGTTAATGCCCAAAACTCCGATATTGCACTTTATGATATGTACGGTAAACTAATCAAATCGGATAGCAAAATAAATAACAACTATTTATTAAATGTTTCTGATTTAGCTAAAGGCACGTATATCTTAAAGATTAATGACGGAGACAAAACATTCAGTAAAAAAATTACTGTAATAAAATAATTTTTATTATTCGTCTTTTATAAAAAACCTCGTAGTATTTTTGCTACGGGGTTTTTAATTTACCAACGATGAAAAAGATAATCATTTCAGTAATCATAGTTTTTCAGTGTTTTGCTATTTCTTCTCAAAATAAAGACTCCGTTGTAATCAGCTCAATTTTCTCGAATGCATTGACAAGCCCTGCCTCATACGAAAATTTGCGTCATCTATGCAAGGATATCGGTGGAAGAATTGGGGGTTCGCCACAGGCTGCTAAAGCGGTTTTCTGGGTTAATTCGGTACTGAAGAGTGCAGGTGCTGATACGGTGTACCTGCAGGAAATAAAGGTCAGAAGCTGGAAAAGGGGAGAAAAGGAATCCTGTTTATCAAGGTCTGATAAATACGGAAAAGATATTTTTAATGTTTGTGCCTTGGGTGGCTCGATAGGAACGGGTAAAAAAGGAATCTCTGCCAGCATCATCGAAGTTCAAAATTTCGATCAGTTGAAACAATTTGGTGAAAAACAGATCAAAGGAAAGATAGTCTTTTTTAATCGTCCAGCAAATCCAGCTTTATATAACACATTTGCTGCATATGGAGGAGCTGCCGACCAAAGGGTAGTTGGTCCATCTATTGCTGCAAGCTATGGAGCTGTTGCCTCTATTACTCGTTCTCTTACTGTCGTAACTCATAAATATCCTCACACAGGTATTATGCATTATATCGACAGTTTGCCGAAAATTCCGGCTTTTGCTATCAGTACTCTTGATGCAGATATTTTAAGCGATTTAATTAAAGATGACCCTTCGCTTAAAGTATATGTTCGGTCTACCTGTTATGAACGACCTGATACTATCTCCGGTAACGTTATCGCCGAAATAAAAGGAAGTGAATTTCCCGATCAGATCATCGTGGTTGGTGGGCATGTTGATTCATGGGAACTGGGTGAAGGAGCTCAGGATGATGGCATCGGTGTGGTGCAGGCTATGGATGTTATCAGGATTTTTAAGGAACTTAAGCTCAAGCCTAAGCATACAATTCGTGTGGTAGAATTTATGGATGAAGAAATGGCACAGCGTGGTGGCCGTAAATATGCTGAAACAGTAATGAAATCAAAGGAAAAACATATTGCTGCTATCGAATCGGATGAAGGAGGTTTCACTCCTCAGGGCTTTAGTTTTGATGCCGGCGAAAATGTTGCAAAACGCATGGACCAATGGAAACCGCTTTTTGAAAATTATGGATTATGGCTATACCATAAAGGCTATTCAGGAGTTGATATCAGTTTTCTTAAAGATCAAAACATTCCTCTTTTCGGTCTTATAACAGATTCGCAACTGTATTTTGATTACCATCATGCTGCATCTGATGTGTTTGAAGCAGTTAATAAACGCCAGCTTCAACTTGGTGGGGCATCTATGGCAGCTTTGATTTATCTTATCGATAAATATGGGTTCTAAGATAACACGGTAATAATTATGGCAAAAAAAATTATTTTTTCTTCAATATCCGTCATCCTCGGGTTGGTGTTTGTTTTTTCGGGTTTAACGAAATTATACCCTATAGAATTATTCGAACTTACTTTCGTTGATTTAGGTGTAGCTTCATGGTACACTGCTCCAGTCATTGCCCGATTGATGATTTCTATTGAGTTCTTTTTGGGTATTATGCTAATATTGAACTTTAGCCTGCGAAAATTTACCTTGAAAGCTACGATTGCTATTTTGGTTGTATTCACGGTCTATTTAATTGTTCAACTTATTATGGAAGGCAATAAAGGAAATTGCAAATGTTTTGGCAATGTTTTAGTGATGACGCCATTAGAATCAATTATTAAGAATCTGGTCATGTTGGCAGTTTCTTTAGTGCTTTATAGGTGGCATAAAGGATTTACACTTCCTTTCCGGAAGATAATTGTGATTCTCGTCGTTCTTTCGTCTTTATCACTTCCGTTTATTCTGAACCCTCCCGATTTTATTGTTGCCTACCAGTCAAGGCAGGAAACCGTTGGATATAAATTGAAACTCGATACCTTATACAATAGCACTGATCTGAAAAAACCGGAGACTGAACTTAGGAACGGGAAACATATTATTGCATTTATGAGCCTCACATGTCCGCATTGTCGCATTGCTGCGTATAAACTGCACATTTTAAAAAAACAAGATCCTGATATTCCTATATTTTTTATTTTAAACGGCAAAGATCAGGATATCGCTCCTTTTTTCGAAGATACCAAAGCAACAAACATACCCTACATGCTATTATTGGGAAAGCGTTTTGTGGATCTTGCAGGATATAATTTGCCACGTATTCTACTCATTAATAATTTGATAGTTGAAGAAAAGGTAAATTATATTGATTTGAATTATAATAGTATTAATAAATGGTTGAAAAAATAATTTTTTTTTGGAAATTTATTATCAATTATTTCTATTTTTGTTAACGAATTAATTTATTGTTTAATTAAAAAATACAAATTATGAAAAAAATTACTTTGGTTTTAGGCGTTTTGGCTTTAGTTGCAATTTCTTTTTCTTCATGTAAAAAGGATTATGTATGCACATGTACAACTTCTGGCACTTCAGTAGATATTACTTTTTCCAACACAACAAAAGCTGATGCAAAAGCTGCATGCGATTTATATAATATTGCTTCAACAACAAATTGTTCATTAAAGTAAGAATTTGCTTACTCTAATTGAAAGAGCATTCTATACATTGGAGTGCTCTTTTTTATTTTGATTTTTTTATTAAAAATAAAATTGATTTTAACTATTTCTTTTGTAGTAAATATAAAATTTTGTAATTTTGTTCTTAGAAAGTATAAAACTCACCTAAAATAATTTATTATGAAAAAAGTAGCGTATTTAATTATTGGAGCATTATTTTTAGCAGTAACACTCACATCTTGTTTAAAAACAAGAACATGTGAATGCAGATCGGCTGCTTATCCAAGTATGAATCAAAATTATTCTGTTGGACCAGGTAGCAAGGCTAATGCTGTTTCTGATTGCGAAAATTATCAATTCGATGAGATTTCTTCTTATCCGGATTACACCTGTACTTTACAGTAAATTGATACATGTTCTAAATAAAAAAGGTATCTGTTATTCAGATGCCTTTTTTATTTAGCGGTATAAACACCTATACGAAGTGTCTTCTTTTACTTTCATCTTAAATTTGCTGTTTGCAGGTACTATAAAAGTTTCAAATTCTTTATAGGTTTTCCATGTGTTTTCATTAGCCTGCATCACATCCATCGAACCCGATGTAACGGTCATGTATTCAGTGGTCGATGTGCCAAATTCATATTCGCCTGCAGCTATAACACCTATAGTGGCTTTTCCTTCATGCGTTTCAAATGCCAGTGAAGTTACTTTTCCTTCAAAATATTCGTTTACTTTAAACATAGTATATCCGTTTTAATAATTTTTTTGGCAAACCTACATCATTTTTTAGAACCATACAAATTCAGCAAAAAATAATTGTGGGCTATATCTTATACCTGACGTAATCCAGCATGATCTGTATTTCCTCTTCGCTCACACCGTATTTTAATAAATATTCGGTATCATCCATAAATCCTCTCAGGAACTTTTCCCAACTGTTGTTTTTATAATTGATACTGTTGAAATAATATTGTGCTGCTTTTTCACGGTCTCCTTTCACAAATAATAGGTGTCCGTAATTCATCAGATCGTAGTTATTGGCGTTATCGATGAGTTTTAACAGATATTCTTCAGCTTTATCAAATTCGCCCAGCACGAACAAACACCAGGCTATAGGCCTGCATATTCCGGTAATATCGTTTGTGTTGAATTCTATCTTATAAAAGTAATGCAATGCTTTTTTAAAGTTTTTCAGGTTTAAATAGCAATTTGCTATGTTAACAAAAATGGCTCGGTTGGCAGGTTCTAGTTTCTCAACTTCAATATAATAATCGAGTGCCTTTTTATAATTTTTAAGTTGATTGTAGCAATAGGCTATTTTTTTCAAACACCAGCTTTGTGTCGAGTCAAACAGTTCGGCTTTGTGATAAAATTCAAGTGCGGTCTGGTAGTTTTCCGAGCGCTGAAAGCAATATCCTATCTTTTGAAGCAGTTCCATATCTTGTTTGCCTGTAGAATGTATTTTTAAAAATACCTCCGAAGCTTCAGCATAGTAGTCGGTCTTAAAATAAAAGTCGGCAAGTTGGAGCAAAAATGTATTGTCGCGGAAGACGGTCTGCACGAATTTTTTGTTGTGAAAATCAAGCTTCATCATGAAAATATCATCGAAATCGCTGCGCGAAGGGTGAAGTTTATAAAAGCGATACAGATCCTGAATGTATTGTGTAAAAACGGTCTGGTTCTTAATAGCAGTATTCAGTATTTCGTCTTCATCGGCCAGTTCGTTCACACTTTCCAGTTCAGCATTAAACAAATTCAACAGCATGCTTTTTTGTTGGTCGGGCATCATTTTAAGGTTCAGCATAAACGAATATTTATCCGAGTTGCACATATAGGTAGAGCGTTCGAGCGATGCCGAAAAAACTTCTTTGAATTTGGCTTCTTCATTATCCAATACCGTATTTGTTTCAGGATTTTCTTTATAGAAGGGGATAAACCAGTTTGAAATGTGTTCGAAAAAATCAAATTCTTTCAGTCTCGAAAAAGCGCTCATAAACACATCATTCCCCTCAAGCTGCATCTTAGATAATTCCTCTATTTTACCCATCAGTTCGGGCGAATCGCCGAGTATTGATTCCCAATCTGGATTTTTATCCAGAGTCGATTCATCGTTAAGCAGGTTCTTCAGGTCCAGTTTATCTTCTATTCGCGGTGTAAGTTTTTGTATATCGGGGATGATCTCGTCCTGCATCCTGCGCGTGATCTTTTCAGTGTCTTTGGCTCGTACAAACTGTTTTATTATGGTAATAATATCCGTTTCTGATATCTCGTTGCGGGCATATATTTTCTTAACTTTATCGTTCAGGGCTTTATAGTATGCAATCCTATCATCGTAAAGATAAAATAATAAAACAATACCAACCAGGGCCCGTTGTTTCACCTGATGTGCACCCGTTTCATAAAAAGTAAACAGCAGATCGAGCTTTTGGGTGTCGAAAAAACGCATCATACTTAATGTAACTGCCGATGTAATAAGGCTTTTTTCATACCATTCAACGCTTTCCTGTGCAAATACTGCATTTATGAAAGCTACATCCGCATCGGTAAATTTGTCACTGAATAAAATATATTCAAACAGATCGTAACGGAATTCCTGATATTTATGAATGGTTTCATCGCTTTTCATCGTGATATCCGATTCCTGAAGCAGATCAGCCAGTTTGTTATGATACTCACTGCTGTCGACAGCCTCTTTAAATTTCTGTTGCACCTGAATCAGTTTGTTGCAGGCGTTGCTTTTCTGATGCTGAAGTGAAACATTATTTTTTTCGAGATGATATTCTTTTATTTTATCTGCCAGTTCCACGATTTTCACCACCAGTGAGTTCAATATCATGTTGCGTTGAGGGTCTTTTATCCCTTTGATGGTATATTGCAGCAGGTTCGAATAGGTAACTTCAATGGTTTCAAATTCAGTTTTAAGTTCATCAAAAGGAATATCCTGTATCAACAGCCTGCTTTGCTCCAAAGCATCGAACAGTTTCAGAGCAGTGGCATCTTCGCAGATGGTTTTGTGTTTTATAATGATGTCGGTAAGATTCATTTATTTTGGTGATTAGTGCCCTTCGACTTGGCTCAGGGTAAAATTAGTGATTTGTGATTTGAGTTTTTTGAATTCTTAGTTTCTCTGTCAAAAATAGTGCTTAAATGAAAAAATCTGCTATTTTGTCCGACTTTTTTCGAATTCATTACGATTTTCGACAATGTGTTCGTTCCTAACTTTTATATTTGCCAAAAAATCGAAAAAAGAGATTATAGATTTATTGATCTTACTAATTTGAAACATGAACAAAACGCGCGTAGAGAACAAAACCTTCACAAAAGAAGATTACACAGGCAAAAACTTGTCGTATACCGATTTTGAAAATTGTGTGTTTAGCAATTGCGATCTTTCGAAATGCAACGTGTCTAACAGTAATTTTATGGATTGCCGATTTGTTGATTGCAACCTGAGCATACTGAAATTTGTTAATACAGGATTAAAGAACGTGAGTTTCAACGGCTGCAAACTGATGGGCTGCGACTTCACCCAGTGTAAAGATTTTTTACTGTCAATGACCTTTGTAAAATGTACGCTCGACTACTCCGTTTTCCATGCAAAAAAAATAGCTAAAACACCCTTTACCGACTGCTCGGTGAAAGAGGTTGATTTTGCTGAAGCCGACCTCACGGCATCCGTTTTTTCGAATTGCGATATGCAGCGAAGTATATTTCAGCATACCATACTTGAGAAGGTGGATTTCCGTACTGCCTATAATTTTAGTATCGACCCCGAGCAAAACCGAATGAAGAAAGCCATGTTTTCTGCCTCGGGAATAGGAGGACTGCTGGATAAATATCAGATCATTATAGAATGAGAGCCTAAAGTGCCTATAATTTGAAGTGCCTAAAGTTTAGAATTCAGAAATCAGGAGAGAAAAAGTTAAAGAAAAATGAAAGAAAAGGACAAAATGACGGAGTTTTTTTATTTTAAGCGGATAAAAACAGGACTGAAATAAGCAAAAAATTGTTTTATTGGTCTAATTAGCTTAGATAGTGTTGTTTGTAATGATTTAAATTGGTCGGGAATTGAATCAACATGCTTGGGAATTCGATCAACATGCTCGGGAATTGATTCAACATGGTCGGGAATCGAGTCAACATGGTCGGGAATTGAATCAACATGTTCGGGAATTGAGTCAACATGGTCGGGAATTCGATCAACATGCTCGGGAATTCGATCAACATGTTCGGGAATTCGATCAACATGCTCGGGAATTGAATCAACATGTTCGGGAATTCGATCAACATGCTCGGGAATTCGATCAACATGGTCGGGAATTCAATCAACATGCTCGGGAATTGAATCAACATGTTCGGGAATTGAATCAACATGTTCGGGAATTCGATCAACATGTTCGGGAATTCGATCAACATGCTCGGGAATTCAATCAACATGCTCGGGAATTCAATCAACATGGTCGGGAATTCAATTTGAATGGTCGGGAATTGAATCAACATGGTCGGGAATTGAGTCAACATGGTCGGGAATTGAGTCAACATGGTCGGGAATTCAATTTGAATGGTCGGGAATTGAGTTTAAATGGTCGGGAATTGAATCAACATGCTCGGGAATTGAATCTAAAAGTTGGATAGATGGAAAAATGTCCGCCTGAACTAGTCGGGCAGGGATGAATGGAAAAGTGGAAGATTGGAAAGATGGATGAGGGAGGGGTTGGAGGTTAGTTAATTAAACAGAAAATGAGGTAAAAATATTTTTTTTAAAAAAAATTAAATAAAATTTTGTTATTACAGAATAATTTATTAAATTGCGCCAGATTTCAGATTGCAAATCATATATGAAACCGTAATGGGGTTTGCAATCGACTTAATAAATTAATTATAAACCAAATAAATAAAAAATTATGAGACTTTATTTGCATTGGAAGCTTTTTAGCTTTATAAGAATTTTGAAATTTTTAAGTGATCATCCTACTGAAGTTGCAGCTATTACGGATATGGCAGGCGATGTGACAAATTTGCAAGATAGTGTAGTTAAAATTCAAGCAGCAGAAGCTATACAGGAAAGCAATAATACAGGAGTTACAGATGAGACGAAAGCTGCGAAAAAACAAATGGCGGAAACC
>CAIWKO010000064.1 GCA_903913285.1 uncultured Bacteroidales bacterium
CTTGTGATGTTTTATCATCCTGGTGATAAATTCAACCGAGGTAATAAGCGCGAGGATCAGTAACAAAAATGCACAAATTACGAGTAAGAACAGCATCTCATCATTTGCGCTGCCTGTTCCTGCGTAGGCGAAATGAAATGAAAGCAGGAATGGAATCAGCAGAATTTTTTTCATAAGACCGTTTTTTTTTGTTGTTTTTAACGAACTGTTTTTTTTTTGAATGCATCGTTCGGGCATTTTGCGGTGCATGAAATTTTTTACTAAATTAATAAGAATATTTTTAAATGATATCGAATTTTGATATTATTTTTTTTGGATAAAGGTTTGAGGGCGAATAGGGGTAGGGGCAGCCTGTCCCGCATCCGCCTTTTTTTGTTTTCTTCCTGCATTAACTACTTTTCCCTCCCTCTGCCTAACCTTTTCATTTTTTCGAAGAAAAAAAGTGCGCAGGCACGTCCAAACGGCGGGCCGGCGTGGGCTGTGAATGAATAAAATACTAGAAAATCGTAAAAGGGGCTTGCCTTTCCGCCGTTAGGCGGACTACTTTTACTGATTTTCTTATTTTTTTCAGAGCGCGTGGAAGCTTCGTTTGGACAGTCTTTTTCTTTGGTTCGTTTCTTTTGGACAAGCAAAAGAAATGAACGAAGTAATCTCAGCGAAGCTAAAAGAACAAGAATAATAAACTAAAATTACGTACCACCTACGCCCTGTCCCAATACCGCCCTTTGGCGGAGAAGTGCGACACAGCCAATTCCCTTTTACCAACAATCATTGAACAGCCCGCCAACCGTAGGGGCATATTGCATACGCCCTATTAATTCAAATCAATTCCAACCCATCCGCCGTACAATAAATTCACGAATTTATCCTTCTCTTTATTGACCAACCAACGCAGGCCGCAGCCTTGCGCCCAACGGAGATACCATTAGAACAAAACATGTTAAATGTGCCTAATCTTCATCTAATCTACGCTTTCACTCGAAGAATTCTTTATCTTCTCATGTTCCTTTTTATGGCAGTTAGGGCAAACGATCATAAAATTGCCCTTTGATATTCTTCTGTAATTTTCATCGAAATCTATATCAAGCCTCTCATGAAATTCTAAGAAATCATTACATAATACTTCGTTAGGCTCATATTTCATCTTGCACAATGAGCAGGAATTTTTACCGCTAACCATTGTATTGAATGTTATTTTAAACACGTTCTCTCTAAGCTCATGAAACCACAACCGATAATGCCCGTCGGTTAAGCTGGAATTGCCTTCAGTATTCCAATGTCGATCGCGTTTATACCTGATAAAGCTAAGTTGTAACCCCAAATTCCACACACGATATAAATGATCGGGTTTGGTCAGATCGGTTTTGTTGTGCATATTCATTGCAGGCAATTGAAACAGATGTTTTTTATCAAAATAAATTTCGGGTGAAATCCGCGTAAAGTGTATAGGAAATTGCCTTAGCTCTTTTGCATACAGGTCTTTTTGATAAACAGAAGGTACATGCTTCGGCATAATTGGCCAATCCAGCATAATACCTGCAGCAATTATACCCTCCCTGCCATTTATATTCGTATAAAAATGAACAGTTGTGCTGGGGTTATAATGGTTAATATTTCTGCTTGTAGCAATATATAATATATGACTCTGCAGATAAAAAACATCGCTAATATCAATGCTTGGTCTAATAATGTAGTCCATAGTTATTAAATTTATGCCTTTGTTGTATATTTTTTGCTTTTATTCTTTTATCCTTATGAATTAATATTACAATGCTGGCCGGAGCTTTCGCACAAACGGAGCTTTATCCCAAAAACGCTTTAACTAATATTATCGCTATTAGAATCAAAAGCCGTATCAGTAATTTTCTTTTCCTTGTGATGTTTTATCATCTTCGTGATAAATTCAACTGAAGAAATAACCGCGAGAATAAATAACAAAAATGCACAAATTACGAGTAAGAACAGCATCTCATCATTTGCGCTGCCTGTTCCTGCATAAGCGAAATGAAATGAAAGCAAGAATGGAATAACCAGAATTTTTTTCATAGGATCTTTTGTTTGTTTATTGTTTTTTTTGAGCTGTTTAATGATGCACCTTTTCGTTATTTTGAGGTGCGAAATTATTTTACTAAATTAATAAGAATATTTTTAAATGATATCAGATTTTGATATTATTTTTTTCGGATAAAGGTTTGAGGGAGAATAGGAGTAGGGGCAACCTGTTTCGCATCCGCCCTTTTTTTGTTTTCTTCCTGCATTAACAACTTTTCCTGATCTCTTGCCAAACCTTTTAATTGTTTCGAAGAAATCCGCCAACCGGCGGATGCGTCGGCTCGTCCAAACGGCCTGTCCCGTATCCGCCCTTCGGCGGATCGGGGCGGGCCAGCGTGGGCTGTGAATGAATAAAATACTAGAAAATCGTAGAAGCTTGCCCGACAAAAAGGCGGGCTTGCCCGCCCTCTGGCGGGGCGTTTACGTTTCCGCCGTTAGGCGGACTACTTTTTTAGATATTCTTGTTTTTTTCAGAGCGCGCTGAAGCATCGTTTGGACTGTTCTTTTCCCTGCCTGCCGTCAACTGCCGTTTAGGCAGTCAGGCAGGTTTGGTTCGTTTCTTTTTAACAAGAAAAAGAACCGAACGAAGTGAGCTCAGCGTAGCTAAATGAACGAGAAAACACATCCCTGCACCATCTTTAATCCAATAAAAAAAGGCGTAAGCACAGCCTACGCCCAATGGGAACCCAACTGAGGTGGTATCCTCAGCCCAACAGTTTTTTTCCGACACTAATAATTATTCTAAATGCTCCTTAACGCATTTTGCCCCTTCCAAAATATACTTTGAGTAAATTTTATATAAACCTTTTAATTCCCAATCCACCTTGCTGCCGTTTGCGTCAGGATATCTTATAAAAACAACCTTCGACTCCGCAAATTTCGTCAGATCACTTTTTGAAAGTTCCATTCTGAACGTATAATTCGTATAAATGGTACTACCCGATACATTTGACTTAGGATAAGACTCATCGGCAGATAATAACTTAAGTATATCATCATTTTCGAATTTATAAGACAATTCAGATCCTTTGGCAACACTTACTTTATAATCACCCGGATAACCGAATGTCATCTCAAAGTGAATGACTCCCTGTTTTAATTCATAATAAATTGTCTTTTGATTGTAATTATAGGATATTACTTTCTCACCTGTAATAGGATCTTTTTTTTCTTCACATTTTTGTGAATACAATGAACTAATAAACATAAAGCTCATTAAAAAAATTAAGGTTTGTTTCATAACTGTTTTGGTTTTTTTGTTTGTATTTAGTTTCAATAGATTTTTTTTCAAAAATAATTTATTTTTTTATAATATGGGTTTAAAAATCACAAATTTTAATGTTTAAATTAAATTATGTTTATAAAAAAGATTCGAATCAAGAATTTCAGAGATTAGAAAAAAATTTTTACGCTAACAGATTGATGATGCGTGTTGCTCCGTATGCGGCCTGTCCCGCATCCGCCCCTTGGCAGATCGGGGCCTGTCCCCTCCACGCCGTACGATAAATTCACGAATTCATCCGTCATAACATCATGCGCGCTTTTGGTATTTCTCAAATGCCTGATGGTACAATTCTTCCGCTTCTTTCCCTTCTTTAGTCTTTGCCAAATATACTAAACCATTACCCCGGTTTTTACAGGCATCGTGTTTATCAGATTTTATTATTATGGCCTTTGGGTTCATTTTCCAATTCGCCTTCCGATAATTTAATTTTCAGGTTGCCAAATTCAGCCGCCAAAGGGCTATGTGTTACCATAAGAATGGTGATCTTTTCTTCCCTGTTAATCTTTTTCAGCAGATTGAGTATGTCAGTCGAGAGCGAAGGGTCAAGGTTTCCTGTAGGCTCATCAGCAAGTATCAACGAAGGTGAATTCACCAAGGCTCTGGCTATAGCAACTCTTTGCTGTTGTCCTGCCGATAGTTCCTGTGGCAAATGGTTTTTCCGGTTTTCCAATCCCACCAATTTCAGAAGATCAAGAGCCTTTTCATATTTCTGATTTTTTTTAAGCTTTGATATTGCCAAAGGCAACATCACGTTTTCGATAGCGGTAAGATATGGAATTAGAGCAAAACTTTGCATCACAAAACCAATATGCATCATCCTGAAATCAGAAAGTTTTCGGTCCGAAGCTGTCGTCACTTCAAAACCATTAATTTGAATCTGTCCCGAAGTAGTTTTAATTAAACCGGCCAAAGATAAAAGCAATGTAGTTTTTCCTGAGCCGGATGCCCCGGTTATGGTAACAAAGTCGCCTTCGTTCACTTCAAAACTCACATTGTTCAGCGCATTCACAACTCCATCCTTGTGCTGATATTTTTTACTAAGATTTGTCGTTTTCAAAATCATAGTTTATACCTCCTGCATATTTTTAAATGGGTCAATTCGTCCGGCCAGATAAGACGGAATCAACGCACCCAACAAAGAAACTCCAACAGAAATTGCCAGCGAAACGCCCATCAGGCTTGCAATAGGTTTCACAGGCAAACCTGCCAGTTGCGGACCAAGCCACATTCCGGCCAAAGTACCCAGAAAATAACCGACAATTCCACCGATAATGCCCAGCACTAATGCTTTGCTCAATATCATCCTGTATATTACCGTCTTATTAAAACCTATCATGCGCAGCATCCCGATCTCTTTCCGTCTTTCATTAATATTGGCCCACATAAAATTTCCAATCGATATGCCACCCACAAAAATGATAATGATAAGGAAGATCAGCGAAACTTTATTCATCATTTTGTTCGTCTGTATCTGCGTCGAAACAATTTGACCTATTGTTGTTATTTTGGTGTCAGGCAAAACATTTCTTAATTTACTCAGAAGTCCGTCCGATATGGCATTGCAGCAACCCATAATTTCAATGGCACTCACCTGGTTGGGTATTTTCAACAGTTCCTGTGCCCGGTGAAGATGAATAAAAATTCGGTCATCATCAATAGTTCCTGTTTCAGTTAGAACTCTGGTTACTTTAAATTTTTCACCTAATATTTCAACTTTGCCACCATCAGATAATTTTAATTTAGATGCTATTGCAGAACCTACCAGACATTCGTTGGTGCCCAAAGAGTCAATAACTTTTCTTTTTAACTTTTCATCTTCATAACCATTACTTTTGTTTGCAGTATTACTTGGAGCGCAACTTGCTTTAGTCTCATTACCCAACAAACCTGATTTTTGCCATAAGGGTTTCGAAGCAACTTCATTTTTGGGTAAAATCCCTGTCAAAACCACATTCTCATTTCCTATTTTCACTCTTCGTGTCAGTTTCGGCGACAAATTATCTACCCCTTCCAAATTCGACGAAACAATGCGCTCCACATACTCTTCCGGTATCGTGGGTGAATCAATATCGGCCGAATAATAATTATCCACGTTTGAAGCCTGTGGCAGAACAAGTATATTGGCTCCCAGATTATCAAGGTTCACAGCAACTGCTTTCTCCGATACAACCGAAATCGACCGTATGCCCACTATTACGGCAATACCTAAAGTAATTGCTAACAGGCCCGATATTAGCTGCGACTTGTGTTGTTTAAACTCAAGCCAAACAAGTTTTCGAATGTTCATTTCGAATTATTTTTTTCCGCAACCGCTGCTGCTTCCACTCGGACAACAGCTTTTTACCACCTTTACAGCAGCATCAGCAAGTTTCTGAACATCTGTAACTCCAATATAATTACCGCTTACGTTTCCACCCGAGGTAATTACAACCGTCGCTGTATTAGCAGACGACATATCAACACCTATCTGGGTCAAAAAAGCGGTTTCATTGGCATCGCTCATATCAACCTCTATAATAACAGGAGCATTATTTGCAAGTTTTTTTGCAGCAGCTTTGCAATTTGCCATTACAGCAGCTTTATCGGTAAAAGTTTTCTTCGAAGCCACCACAAACACAGGGTTTTTGCTGTTAATGGCAACCAACACTTCGTCATATTTCGGTGATGGAACCAGTTTCACCAATGCATCGGCTGTAGCTTGTCCTGCAGCAAGTCCACCTACGGCATATCCTTTTGATGAAATTACTAGCACAAAAGGAACAGCTACACCGGCAATGCCATATTTTGTAACCAGTTTGCTGTTTGCATTATCATCTTTATTCAACTGTATCACTACCGATTTCTTAACTTTTTTATTTGCTTGGTTAGCTATATTAATAATATTATCAAGCCCTGTTGCACCTGTGCCCGTAATTACCAAAAAAACTACATTTCCGGCCTTTTGGGCTTTTTCAAGATCTGCTTTCGGATCGGAGGTTAAATTTAAAGATTTAGATTGTTCATCTGTTTTGTTACTAACTCCTTCATCCGAAGATTTATTACTTGTGTTTGCATTTCCGCACGAAGTAAACGAAAGCATCAATAATGCTACGGTGATACATTTAAATTTTTTCATTTTTTTATTTTTGGTTAGTTATTGTTTTCGTCGCAATTGCATTTAAATGAACTGATAGAACCATCAAAAAACGTATTGAATATATTTTTCATTTCTTTCAGTTTCTCATTATCCAGGCAATAATGAATTTTCAACCCGTCAATAGTTCCTTTTATAATTCCCATTTCTTTTAGATCCTTCAGATGCTGCGATACGGTTGGCCTGCTTAATGGTAAAAATTCCGAAATATTTCCCGTCCTTATTTCCTTTTTTTCAGCAAGCAATTGTATAATGGCAACTCGTGCCGGATGCGATAAAACCTTGCAACAATTCGCAATCATTTGCTGTTCAGCATCAAATTCCTCAGCTTTATTATTATTCATAATCCTAATGTTTAGTGTCGCAAACGTACGACATTAATTCTAATTGACAACAAAAAAATTATTAAATTATTTAAACAATGGTTTTAGTCGGGGCCCGACTTCAAGTCGGACTTCCGACTTCCCGAAATGCTTCTTCGAGCGGAGTCGAGAAGAGCGGAGTCGAGAAGAGCGGAGTCGAGAAGAGCGGAGTCGAGAAGAGCATAGTCGAGAAGAGCATAGTCGAGACAAAAGGGATGGAGGAGGCGAATGGCAGTTATTTCTCCAGCGGTTCCGACAGTTTCCGTGGCGCGGGGGCAAACAGCCGTCCAACCGTCACACTGAGCATACCCTTTCTGTCAGGCTGTCCCGTCGCGCGTCATCCAGAGGAGCCCTGTCCCCTCCATGCTGTAGGATAAATTCACGAATTTAGCCTTCACCCTACGTTGCGGCGTTTATTGATAGACCGATGCAGGCTGGAGTCTGGCGCTGAATGGGGTTGGTTGATAAATTTGTTTAATTGTGAACACAGCGCACTGATAAACCAAAACCTTTCGGGTAAAGGAATTGGATAAAAACAAATCCTACGCCACAATAAATATGATAGGAATATGCCACATGATTTTCAGGGTTGATTAAATCGTCGTCTTCTGAGGAAGTCCACCAGTTGCCAACTTCCCCGATTTGCTTGAAGCCCCCTCCTAATATCGTATGCATACCTCCTGGAAGTGCCGAAAAACCACTTGCGTTTGTACTGGTATCGTTTACTCCCCATCCGCTTTTTGCTTTTAATTTTAAAACAGTTTCATGTTTTTCGTCAGTTAAATTTGCAGCTTCAGTCTGATAGAAAGGTTCCCCTTTCCAAAAATACCCCCCTCCACATGATTTCGCTAAAATTATTATTTCTTCTTTACTTGGAAGATGCCATCCCGGAGGACATGCTTTTTGGGCATTTCCCCAATTATACAAATAGCCATATTTTGCCACGTTCGAATCATTATCATTGTAGGCCATGCATCCATTTTTTGTTTTATAGGCAAGGTTTTCGGCCATCCATGTTTGTTCTCCTATGGTAACCGTTTTATATATTTTGCCGTCTCTCGGATCAGTGAATGAACCTGTTTTATTAGCTATTGCAGCAGCAGTTGCCACATTATTATTTTGTGATGCCCGGTTGAAAACATCCCGGGTTCCATTGGCGTATTTGATCTCGGCTACTTCCGACTTTTTTACTAAATAAATAGGCCCTGTGATGTTTTCGAACTTTTTATATTTTATGGCTTCAAAATCTATTTCACTAACAGTTGCTTTTATTTCATCGCCGTTCATTAATACAATAATATCTTGCGAAAAGGCTTTAGTACCTACCATGCAAAAAAGAATAAACAGGCTGATTACTATACGTTTCATTTTTTTATGTTTTTTATTTGTCATTTAAACCCCACCATCAAATATTTTTTTACAAGTTTATTCGCCAAATCTTTTATAGCCTTGTAACCATTAAATGCCGTTGGGCTTCCTTTCATTTTTTTTGATCTTTGCAGTTCCTGACCATCTATGGTTTTTAAAACAATGTGCCCATAGCGGGTAATGAATTCATTACCTACAGAGAATTCTCCTGCAAAGGACTCGGCAACATAGGCAATCACAAATTGAGCATCGGTTTTATTTGTAACAATTTCCCAGTATCCCCATTGCTTTAACGCTTCAATAAAATACGGTTCAATTTCAAGAGATGCAGCATCGCCAAATTCGAGAAATACCTTATTGCCTTTTTTTGTCAAATCCGAATAGCTGGTTACTGTTTGTGACCAACATAAGCTTATTGCAAATATTGACAGTAAAATTGTAAAGATAGTTTTTTTCATAATATTATTGATTTTAAGGTTCATTAATTTACCCCTCCCACCAACTCTTTCATCCCCACAAATATAATTAATTAATTACCAATACAAAAAAATATTATTTTTTGAAGGTTGAAGAAAAAAGGCAAAACCTTTAAACATATAATGGACTTAGACACTGCCTCAGCTAAAAGTGGGTTTTATTCTTTTACTGTTTTTCTTTTTTCAATTCATTTCAGGCCATAGTCTGGTTTTATATTAAGACGCAGGCCGGAGCCTTGCGCCGAACGGGGAATTTTATGTGTTAAGCACTGTATTATTTGTGGAAAGCATCCCCCTACAACATTTGTTTTGCAGTTTCTACCGTTATCTCTAATACTCTGGTGAGCCACGAATACTTCTGTTTCATAAAATCATAATCCACACCCGAACTGATATAGCGGGCCGTACCGTCAATAACGAATCCGGTGCCGGGATAATCTTTATGGCCCAAAACATCTTTACTACCCAGGGTTAATTTTACATGATTGTTTGCTTCAATATTTTTCTCAGTTTTTCTGAAACCATAGGCAGGTATGAGTATGCGCTCATCTTCTGTAATGACAAGGTATGAATTCCAGGTATTGGCTACATGGGTTTCTACACCCCATGATACTATAGTTACAACTC
>CAIWKO010000065.1 GCA_903913285.1 uncultured Bacteroidales bacterium
AAACAAATAAAAATAAATTTGATTTAGTTACTCTTGAATCTATTGAAAAACTATCGATCTTCACTAGCTTAAATCATCCTGGATTTCTATTTAGTCCCGAAATTGAAAGTTATTTGCTGAAATTTGGAGCGACTATTAAACTTAATAACCATATTATTGATGAACGTTTAATTAATGATGTCAATGATTATATCAATAGAAATTCTGAACCAGTTGTATTTCATATTGCATCTGAATTATATGATGTTGGAGGTCATACCAGAATTCAAATTCAAATGATTAAAAGAATGCCAAAAAAATATAATCAGATTTTGGTTATTCTAAATCAAAGTGCTGACAATTTTCCACATATACTTAATGAGCTTGATTCTGAAAATGTTAAAATCATCTCTCTTGATAATCAAAAAGATTATATTTTAAAAACATTAACATTAAGAAAAATAACAACGCATGCAAGTTTTGTTTTTCTTAACCATCATCCAAATGATGTTGTGCCATCACTAGCTTTCTCGATAGAAACAACTTTTCCTGTATTAGTACATAACCATCTACATTCTTGGTTTTGGCTTGGGAAAAGTATAACCGATGTCTTATTAAGTTATTCTGATTATCATAAAAAACTTAATGAAATTAAAAGAGGCTGTAGGAGTAATTTCCTATTAAACGCCACACAAATAGAGAATGTTACAGCAAAAATAAGACTGTCTGATAAAATTAATGCAAAACAGAACTTAGGCTTAAATACAAATTATACAACAATAATTTCAGTTGGGACAGAGGGTAAATATGTCCCTAATAAGAATTATAATTTTTTCAAAATTGTTGAAAATCTTTTAGATAAATATCAAAATATTGAGATTATTATTATTGGATTAGGCCAAGATTTTAAATATATTACTACTACGTTACTTACAAATAAAAGAATTAGATTTTTAGGTAATCTAAATGATATTTCTCCTTATTATCATGCAGCTGATATTTATATTGAGGCGATGCCTATTCCATCACTTGGTGTTGTTTTTTATTCAGCGATGGAAGGGCTTGTGTGTCCTTTATTCAAATATGGGAAAGAAGGTATTTACAGTTCATATAAATTTGTGGATTCTGAAAAATATTACCAATATCTTAAGAAAGCAGAAACCGAAAAAGAATATTTTGAAAATATTGATATTCTTATTAAGAACCCCAAAATTAGAATGAAAATAGCTGCAGGATTAAGAAATGATTTAATAAAAAAATATAATGGTGATGCTTTTTCAAAAAGTATTATTGAATTATTTAATTTCTCTCAAAACATAAAACACACTTTTCAAGTCGATAATTATACTATCCCTAAGTCTGATGAATCTGATGTTGAAATTGCTGAAGGTAGTTGTTATAAGACAATGCGCGATATATTAATCCATTTTAACCTGGAATTGTCTTTTTTCGATAATTTGAAGTTAATAATACGATGTTTGCTAAAAGGGATTCATATAAAAGAAAATATTAAACCTAATCTCAATATACTGCTTCATTTAGCCATAAGAAAAAAATATCCAGAAATAAGTTTAAAAAACCCATTAATTAATTCTTTTAAATATATCTTAAAAAAAAATTGACAGGATTTATGTTTTGCTTAAATGGTAAAATCATTTTAAAAGTAGGTGTTATAACAATAACATGACATTTTAATAAAACAGTCAAATTCTTATAAAAGAAATGATATCTATTATAGTTTGCCATCACAGTACTAAGTATTTGGAACAATTACAAAAAAACATACAGGAAACTATTGGTGTACCTTATGAGATGATCGTAATTGATAACATTGCAAATAAATACAATATTTTTCAAGCATATAATCAAGGAATTGCTCAAAGCAATAATAATATCTTATGTTTTGCACATGAAGATATATTATTTCACACCTGTGATTGGGGCAAAATAGTTATTGATCATTTTAAAGAACCAAAATTAGGTATTATTGGAGTTGCAGGTTCTCATTACATCCCCAAATTGCCGGGTGGCTGGTGGTGTTCCGAGATCTCCTCTGGAAATGTAATTCATACCATAGAAGGCAAAACATTTCTTAGCAAATGGGGATATGCTCATCAAAAAGAGAAATCATCACAAGCTGTTATCGTTGATGGATTATGGTTCTGTATTCCAAGAGCTATAATTAAACACGTAAAATTTGATGAATCAACTTTTTCAGGGTTTCATTGTTATGATGCGGATATTTGTTTACAGATAAAAAAACTTGATTATGATATACGGATCGTTTTTGATATTACCATTGAACATTTTTCGAGTGGAAGCAGAGATATATTGTGGCTAAAAAATAATTTAAGTTTATATAATAAGTGGAAGAAAGAATTACCCAAAGGTACTGTTAAACTTTCAAAATCGGAAATACGAAAAGCACACAATGCAACTGAATTAATTAATCAAAGAAAGAAATATAAACTTGGGGTTTATTTAACAATAAAAGTCTGGTACTATTATTTTCGTTGGTTCTATCCTTTAATAATAATTCGTCGAAAAATTGTTACTGTTCATCCTGAAATAGCATTTAATAATCCACTAATAAATTCATTTAAATATATTTTAAAGAAAAAAATAAAAGGACAAAAGTCTTAATATAATACTAATTACAATCATGCCGTTTTAAAAAAAATAGTATTTTATGAAGGATTTTTCTAATTTTGTATAATGGCAATAGCTGAAATAATTCAATTACCTAAAATTCTTGATGAAAGAGGAAATCTTTCCTTTATTGAAGACAAGATTCATATCCCTTTTAAAATAATCAGGAGTTATTGGATCTATGATGTGCCTGGGGGCGAAATTCGGGGAGGACATGCTTTTAAAGAACAGCAGGAATTTATCGTTGCACTTACTGGAAGTTTTGATGTTATAATAAAAGATAGAACTACTGAACAACGCTTTCATCTAAATCGCTCATATTACGGATTATTTATTCCCAATGGATTATGGAGACATTTGGAGAATTTTTCAACAAACGCATTGGCATTAGTTATAGCTTCAACAAATTATCATGAGGCCGATTACATCAGAGATTTTGAACATTATCTAGATTATTTGAAAAATGACAAATAGCATAAATAGTTGTACTATTTTAGATCTTCCTAAAATACATAACAGAGCAGGAAATATTACGGCATTAGAAAACAATATTTCGTTGCCGTTTGAAATAAAGAGGGTGTATTTTTTGTACGATGTACCGGGGGGAGAATGCCGTGGCGGGCATGCTCATAAAGAATTAGAACAATTGATCGTAGCAGTGAGCGGTGCTTTTGATGTGATGATTGACGATGGAAATGAAAAAAAAGTGATACATCTTAACAGACCTTTTAGGGGATTGCATATTGTGCCCGGCATATGGAGAGAGTTGTTGAATTTTTCTTCCGGGGCTATATGTTTGGTTCTTGCGTCCGCTTTATATCAGGAGAGTGATTATATCCGTAATTATACGGATTTTCTAAACTTTAAAATCAAATAATATGTTGATCGAAGTGGATGCCAAGACCTATTACGGATTATTTCAGGATAATCCACACCCCTATATATCATCAGGTTTTATTGAATTAAATAAAGGAAAAGCAGATAAAATCGTCTACCTGGTAGAAAGTGAATCGAAATCATCTGTTGGGTTGGTTGCAGGAATAAAGAACAAGATATTAAAATCTCCCTTTTCGGCACCGTTCGGTGGGTTTCATTTTCGGAAAGACAATCAGTATATCAATGAGATCGAAAGCTTTGTGTTAAAACTGATGGATTATGGCATTCAAAATCATTTAGAAAAAATTGAGATCACATTAGCACCCGATATTTATCAATTATCTTTTAATTCAAAGTGCGTTAACATCCTCATCCGTAAGGGATTTAAATTTGAAATTCCAGAGATCACAAATTGGTTGGATCTTGAAAGTTTTTCTGGAAGTTTCTCGAACAAAGGAGCCCGTAAATACTATAATCAAGCTGTCAGGAACCATTTAAGATTTGAAGTGCTCAAGGACCAAAAAAGTCAACAAGATGGATTCAATATAATTTGTGAAAACAGAACAAGATATGGGCGTCCGATTTTTATGTCCTATCAAGACATTATTGATACCAGCAATCTTTGGCCTGTGGATTTTTTTGGAATATTTGGTCTTTCGAACACTATTATTGCTGCAGGAGTTTTTTACAGGGGGCAATCTTCAATAGTACAAGGTGTTTTCTGGGGAGATTCTGAAATTGGCCGTCCCTTAAGAGCGATTGATTTTTTATCATATAATATATGGAATTTCTACAAAAATAACGGATGTAAAATAATAGATCTCGGTATTTCGACCGAAGAAGGAATCCCCAATGAAGGCTTGCTGCGATTTAAAGAATCGCATAACTGTAATTCTTCATTACGATTCACTTTTACATGGGAAAACAAAAATCTTAATGACTAAGTTCACAAAGTTCAATAGAAAATATCTCGATCTTTCATGGAATTGGATCAATGATCCGGAGCTAAGAGATATGATTTCTTCGAAAACTATTACTAGAGAAGAACAACTCATTTGGTTTAACAGTATCCGGAAATTATCCAATTATTTAATATGGGGTATTGAAACAGATGGGAATCCTATCGGAGTTTGCGGATTAAAAAATATTTCAAAAGTAGATGCCGAATACTGGGGATATATTGGAGAAAAAGATTATTGGGGCAAAGGTATAGGAAGCGTAATATTAGAGTTTCTGACAGCTTATGCATGCAATAAAAATTTGAAAAGCATATACTTGTATGTAACCAATACTAATGGCAGGGCAAAAAAACTATACGAAAAACATGGGTTTAGTGTGGAAGAAATAAAAGAGGATATCATTAAAATGAGATTATATTTATGATTAATTTTTTGGATATAAAAAAAGTAAACGCACAATATAATAAAGAGCTAATACAAGTTGCTACTGAAGTAATTGATTCAGGCTGGTATTTGCTTGGTGAACGTGTTAAAATTTTTGAAGATGAATTGGCAACATTTATTGGTTCCAGACATGCTATTGGTTGTGCAAACGGTTTGGATGCACTTCGACTGATACTTCGGGCCTATATCGAGATGGGTGTAATGCACGAGGGAAATGAGATCCTTGTCCCGGCAAATACGTATATTGCGTCTATTCTTGCAATTACAGATAACAAACTGATACCTGTTTTAGTTGAACCTGATATCACTACCTATAATATTGATCTTTCGTTGATAGAAGAAAATATTACTCCACTCACCAGGGCTATTATGATTGTTCATCTTTACGGGCGAACTTGCTGGGACGTAAAATTGAATCAACTAGCCAAAAAGTATGATTTAAAAATTATTGAAGATAATGCTCAGGCTATAGGTGCAAGATACGATAAGATCAGAACAGGAAATTTGGGTGATGCTTCAGGATTCAGTTTTTATCCCGGAAAGAATTTGGGGGCTCTTGGAGACAGTGGTGCTGTTACAACCAACGATGATAATTTAATGCAAGTTATAAGGGCCATTGCAAATTATGGTTCTTCAAAAAAATATATAAATGAGTATCAAGGTTTAAATTCCAGAATGGATGAAATACAAGCTGCATTTTTAAGCGTTAAATTAAAGCATATCGATATAGAAAATAAAAAACGAACTGAAATTGCAAAATACTTCTGTGACAATATTAAAAATCCTAAGATAATTTTACCTCATTTCCCAAAAGAGGAAGCACATGTGTGGCATCTATTTGTTATTAGAGCTGAAAACAGGGATAATTTGCAAAATTACTTAACACAAAATAATATTCAAACACTTATTCATTATCCAATTCCACCACACAAACAAGTATGTTATAAAATTTTAGGCCCTATCAAATTACCAATAACAGAGAAAATCCATAAAGAAGTATTATCCCTTCCCATAAGTCCGATAATGACAGAAAATGAGACTGAAATGATTGTAAAAACTATTAATAGCTATTAAAAAGTATGGTGTTTCCAAAAGTTTCCATAATTATTCCAGTCTTTAATGGTGAAAGTTATCTAAGAGAGACTTTAGATAATATCATTAGCCAAACTTATAATAATTGGGAACTAATATGTGTTGACGATAGTTCTGTAGATAGCTCCTATTCAATATTACAGGAATACGGGGAAAAAGATCCCAGAATTAAAGTATATAAGAAAAAAAACGAAAGCATTGCCGCTAAAGGTGTAAAGTTTGGATTAAATTATGCCACCGGTGATTATATGATGTATTCTTCACAAGATGATCTTTTTAGTACTGATCTTTTGGAAAAAAACATCAAGAAAGCGCTGGAAACAGATGCGGATTATGTGCTGCCTGTGATGAAATGGTATCATGGGGTAAATGATATCAGAGATGGTTATGTTGGCGTCAACGGAAATATTGATATTGTTTTATCCGGCAGAGAGGCTTTAATATTAAGTTTAGATTGGAAAATCCATGGTTTTGGCTTGTTAAAAATGTCGCTGGTCAAAAAAACAGGATGGTATGATTACGGATATGACAGCGATGAGTATACTACCCGGATATTATTTTTGAACAGCAATAAGATCGTTTTTTCGGATGGTGTGTTCTATTATCGACAAAATAACCCTGATGCGATCACACAGAAGTTTTCAATAATACAGATCGATGCTCTGGAGACTTGCTTTAAATTGGAAAACCTTCTTATTGATAATAATTTTAATAGTGAAGAACTATTTCTGATGCGAAGGATCACCTATAATAGGATCATCCGTTGTACAAATAATTACTTTAGAAATAAATCGATCATTAAAAAAAATGAAAGAAACAGGATTCGAAAACTGATTAAGAGTTCTTATAATAAGCTTGATAAAGGGTTTTTAAGCCGGAAAGAATCTAAGCATTTAATAAATAAGAGTTTCACTGTTTTTCATCTGTACTATTATTTTTTAGAACAAAAGAGATCAAATCCATATTTTATTAAGATTTTGAATATTTGTAAGTTTTGAAGAAATGGAGAAAAAACCACTGGTATCTGTATTTGTTGGCACTTATAATCAGGAGCAATATATTGCTCAAACCCTGGAGAGTTTTCTTATGCAGCAATGCGATTTCGATTTTGAGATCGTTATTGGGGAAGATGGCAGTAAAGACAAAACCTTAGAAATTTGTCAAAATTATGTTGAAAAGTATCCGGATAAAATAAAGCTGCTTGATCGTGTAAAAAATCAGGGATTAACAGAAAATTTTTTTGAAGGCTTGACTCATTGTGAAGGAAAATACATAGCAACTTGTGGTGGAGACGATTATTGGACGGACCCCTTAAAGCTTCAAAAGCAAGTAAATATTTTAGAAGGAAACCCTGATATTGTCATTACGTATCACGATTCTATCATGGTAGATGAATCTGAAACATTGATTTCTGATACTGAAGCTGGGTATATAAACCGAAGAGATTTTACCGGCGAAGACTTGCAGAGAGGTGTATTTATTTCAGCGCGTACAATATGTTTCAGAAATGTAATTGATTTTTCGAAAATTAATTATAAAAAAGTGATTAATGAGGATGCTTTTTTGTTTGCCCTTTTAGGAGAATATGGTACTGGAAAATATTGTCATGAAATAGAATCTGCCGTTTACAGGATCCTTAAAAAGGGAGTATGGTCGTCCAGAAACGAATTACTCAGGCTAAAAGCATCCATGATAACTTATAAATGTTTGATTAAACATTATAAGAAAAATGGAAAATTTGAATTAGCAGATTTTTATAAGCACAAATATTACACATGGAATAGTCGTACTTTATTTTTAGCTGTTGAAAATAAACAAACGAAAGAAGTGTTTAGAGCTTATTTCATATCTTTGTTGAACAGAAACAGTAATTTTGATAAAATAAATTTGATAAATTTACACAAAACTCTATTCAAGTATCTTTTAAGCTTCTGAAAATTAATTAAACACAATGAATGCTTCTCCTCTTTTTTCTGTATTAATTGCTAATTTTAACAATGGATGTTATCTACCGGAAGCAATTGAATCTGTGAGATCTCAGACGTATTCAAACTGGGAGATTATCATAGTTGATGATTGTTCGACAGACAATTCAGATGATATTTATCGGGAATTAGAAAAAGATGGAAGAATAAAGATATTTCATAATGATGCAAACAAGGGTGTTGGATACACAAAAAGAAGGTTGTGCGAACTGGCTCAAGGAGAAATAGCGGGATTTTTGGATGCAGATGATGCTTTGATCGATACGGCTATTGAAAAAATGTGTGAAGCTCATACACAATTGAAGGAAGTAGCATTAATTTATTCCACATTTTATATTTGTGATACCGATTTAAATATACTCCGAAAATCATCCTACCAAGAAGCAATTCCTGCCGGAAACACCTATTTAGATTGTTCACTTGGTAGAGTTTCACATTTTGCCAGTTTCAAATTACAATATTATAAACTAACTGAAGGAATTAATCCTTCATTTATTCTTGCAGAAGATCAGGATATATATTTCAAATTAGAAGAAGTTGGTGCCTTATTCTTTATTGATGAGCCTCTTTATCGATATAGAATGAATAGTAAAGGAGTATCCCAAACTGATAGTGATGCACCAATTGCATGGGGGCTCATTGCAAAATACGAAGCATGCAAAAGGCGCGGATTAGATCCGGCGAAATATTTTTTGCCTGTTATTAGAGGCGAAAAGAATATTATTTCATTTTATGAAAATTCTAGGGATTATAAAATAGGAAAAATTTTTTTATTGCCTTATCGCTTATTAAAATATAAAATATTTAGGGAATAGTTTATAGCAATTAGCTATTACAAATAATCCTATTAATAAAAAAATATTATGAATTTTGAAGATAAAAAAATTAAAGAAAGATTTGACATTCTTGTTGTTGGTGCTGGTTTATCAGGTGCAGTAATTGCTGAACGTTTTGCATCTCAAAGCAATAAAAAGGTACTTGTTTTAGAAAAAAGAGAACATATTGGTGGTAACTGCTATGATTTTATTAATGAAAATGGAATTCTAATAAACAAATACGGAGCACATTTATTTCATACTAATTATGAAGATGTATGGGAATACATTCAAAAATTTAGTGAGTGGGAAAGATGGGACCATAGAGTATTTGGCTCTGTTGAAGGCAAAATAATAAATATACCTGTAAATATTAACACGGTAAATGCAATTTGCGGAACAAATATTAAAGATGAAAAGGAAATGAACTCGTGGCTGGAAAATGTTCAGGTCAAATATGATAAAATAAATAATAGTGAACAAGTTGCAAAATCAAGAGTCGGAGAAATACTCTATCAGAAAATTTTTAGAACTTATACATTTAAACAATGGAACAAATATCCTGAAGAATTAGATGCGTCTGTACTTTCCAGGATACCTATTCGAAATAATTTTGACGATAGATACTTTGATGATAGATATCAGGTTCTTCCCAAATATGGGTATACAAAATTTGTTGAAAATATTTTAGCACATCCGAATATCACTGTAATAACAAATACAGACTATTGCAATTTTAAAAACAGGGTTGATTTTAAAACTTTAATTTTTACAGGACCTATCGACAGTTACTTTGAAAATTCCGGTTTAGAAAAATTGGAATATCGCTCAATTGAATTTATTGAAGAGCATTTTAAAAACATGAATTATTATCAAATCAACTCGGTAATAAATTATCCTGGGTCAAATGTACCTTTTACACGGATAGTTGAGTATAAACATTTTTTAAATCAAAAAGTTCCTCACACAACTATTGTAAAAGAAATTACAAAAGATACCGGAGAACCTTATTATCCTGTCCCAAATGTTAAGAACATTACTCTTTATGAAAAATATAATGAACTTGCGAAACGCGAAAAAAACGCGCATTTCATTGGTAGATTAGCTAGTTACAAGTATTTTAACATGGATCAAGCAATTAAAAACTCCTTTGAATACTATAATAGTATAAAAACTGAATAGATGAACTCTTCTAAACAGATATTTCTAACATTATATTTTAGATTCAGAAATTTAATTTTGTATGGAATTATTGGAGGCTTTTCTGCCTGTATTGATTTTCTTATTTTTTATACATTAAGTAATATTTTGGATTTCTATTACGTGGTAGCTAATATTATTAGCGTAACTATTGGAATTAGTATTAGCTTTATTTTAAATAAAAGTTACAATTTCAAGGTAAAAGATAAAGTATTAAAAAGATTTATAATCTTCTTTTCTATTGGATTTGGAGGGTTATTATTAAGTACGGCATTATTATATCTATTTATTGATTTTTTATCTCTTGATAAAATTATCTCAAAAATTCTTTCTATTATTTTAGTTGTCCTGATTCAATTTGTGCTGAATAAATTTATTACATTTAAAAAGTAGCAATTATGAACGATAAGCTTTATATTATTATGCCTGCTTATAATGAAGCGGCAAATATTGAAAAAACAATAAAACAATGGCACACAGTTATAGAAGAAATAGGTTCAAATTCACGCCTTGTTATTTTCAATGATGGAAGTAATGACAATACTTATGAAATAATGTTGAGTTTAAAAAGCAAATTTCCACAACTTGTTCCTGAAACAAAAACAAATTCCGGACATGGAGCTACTTTATTATATGCTTATAATTATTGTATAGAAAATAATGCAGATTATGTTTTTCAAACAGATTCCGATGGTCAGACAAATCCTAAAGAATTTTGGGAATTTTGGAATAAAAGAAATAATTATGATTTTATAATTGGTTATCGAAAAAAACGACAAGATGGTTTTGGTAGAATTATTGTTAATCGTATATTGAAATTAATTGTTTGGCTAATATTTGGAGAAAAGGTTAAGGATTCTAATACTCCTTTCAGATTGATGAACATTAAGAAACTTAAACCCCTTTTGGAATTTATTCCTTTTGATTTTTTTCTTTCGAATGTAATTATTAGCATGTTAGTTGTTAAAAGGAAGGAAAAATATTTATGGTTACCAATAACATTTAAACCCCGGCAAGGTGGTATTAATTCAATTAATTTTAAAAGAATAATAAAAATTGGCTATAAAGCTATTTCTGATTTTTATACAATTAAACATAATTTGAATAAATAGTAATAATACAAATAGTTATGAAAAATAATAAAGTTTTCTTATTTATTATAATAGGAATCTATATAATTGTGTTCTTTGCTATCTTACAAAATTCCAGAACCCCCTATCTATGGTATGATGAAGCTGGCCAGTTTTTTATCTCAAAAGGATTAAACCATGATTCAAATCCTTTTGAAAAAGAAAGAGGATTAACGTACGTGATTGATAATAATTCTCTATACAATATGGATCCAGGTGGATTTAGTATATTATTGCATTTTTGGTCATCTTTTTCAAATCATCATATTTGGCTGCGACTATTACCTTTTTTGTTTTTTATTGGAGTTGTGATTTCGTTTATTTATTTATCTTATTTGTGGCTGAAGAACTTAAATATTGCTTTATTAATGGGGTTTATACCGATTCTTATTCCAGTTATTCTTAGTATGGGGTTTGAAATAAGGGCATATAGTATGGAAAGTATGGGAACAATCGTTAGTATTGTTGCTTTAGAAAAAATAAAAAATAAATTTTCATATAAGAGTCTACTCTTATGGAGTTGTTTATTGTCCTTTTTTATGACTTCCCGTTATTCTGAAATAATTGTAGTGTTTATTGTTTCAGTTTGTGTATTATATCTTATTTACAATTCATCATTTAATCGCAAACAGAAACAAATATCAGCCATAATATATACATTGCCACTACTTACTACATTGATTTGCATTTATTTTTTCGCATTAATATATCAAAATAAGAATTTAGAACCCCTTGGTTATCTCAAATATCTAAGTAATGATATTCATATTTTATTTGATATAGAAAACTTTATTTTTATTTGTATAATAGGAGTATTAACCATTTTATTCCTTTTAAAAAAACGTTATCAGATAATTAAAAAATACGAAACCCTCTTATTTGTGACAATTTTTGTAAATATTGCATTTATTATTCTTTCTTTTTTGGGGAAACATCCATGGACACCTTTTGGAGACCACAGTAACAGATGTATCTCTCTTTTTTTATTAGTTATTCTTTGTGTTACAGCATTTTTTGGAGAATTAATAAAACCGTTATTTTTGAGTACTGAAATTTTGAAATACTACTTTGTTGTTTCTTCATTAGTATTTGTCTTATATATTAATAAAGAATCGTTATTTATTAGACAAACTAAAAACAATACATATTACGATATTATGAATAATACCCTTTTAAATTATAACCGCATTTACGTTGATAGGTACGAATCCCCCTGTATTAGATATTTATTTGAATATGGACAATTAAAAACTAAACAAGAAGGAATATATCCAAATAAATTTACTTTTGGGAAATTATATCCACATTGCTTTTTTGCAGATTCATTAGTACAATCAAATTGGAAAAAAACTCAACCAAAAATGAATGATTTACTGGATTATGATTTAGTGATTTCATCAGAATTAATCTGGCAAGGAAATAATGATAAATGGAAATTAATTAATGGTGCAACAAATTTTTATATAAAAAAATAACGTATTGAATACTCCGTATTTTTCAGTCATTATTCCTACTTACAACAGGGCAGTTCTTTTAGAAAAAGCCCTAAAATCGGTTATGAAACAAACATTTTCCGAGTGGGAATGTATCGTAGTTGATGATGGCTCTACAGATAAAACTGGGGTATTGATGCAAGAATGGATACGTAAAGACTCACGATTTCATTACATATATCAGGAAAATGCCGAACGTTCTGCTGCAAGAAATAACGGAATAAGAAAATCAAAAGGAGAGTATATTTGTTTTTTAGATAGTGATGACTATTATTTGCCCAATCGGTTGAATAATTTTTATGAATTTATCATAGGGAATAAATATCCAATTGCATTGATCTTTTCGGGAATTCTTTTTGAAGATAATGGAAAATTTTCGGAAAGAGAAGTTCAAATACCGCCCACTTTAAAAAATAAAATTTTTGATTATTTGACTTTGACTATAATCGGAACACCTCAAATTTGCGTTTCATCAGAAGTTTTATCAGAGTTTAAATTTGATCCGAGATTCAGATTTAGTGAGGACTTAGAGTTGTGTTTTAGAGTTGCACATAAGTACCCTATTTTGCCACAAAGAAACAATTTAACTGTTGTTGCACTTGATCATGAAAACAGAACTGTTGGCTATAAAAACTTTAACACTTCCAAAGAGCAAATAAAAACTATTAAATATATTTTTAGCAAAAAAAATTCAGGTAAATACATTACCCGAAAGATCAAAAACAGATTGATGAGTTATCTTTTTTTTAATGAGGCAAAGTACTTTATGTTTAATAATAGAAAATTATTGGCATTGAAAAATATAATAAAATCTATATTAATAGATGTATTCAATAATCAAAATAAACACAGATTTTATTGTGCTTTAAGATTAACAATGCAGAAAATTCCAAAAGAATATAAATAAATTTCAGATTATGAATAAATGGAGGTTGTTACTTTCTAAGATCTTTAGATTTTTCATACCAATTGATAATGTAACTATTTTCAAGAGGATGGGTGTTAAAATTGGAAGTGATTGTAAAATCATGAATGAAGTTATTATCGATTATAGTCATTATTGGTTGGTTAGCATTGGAAACAATGTAACACTCGCTCCCAGAGTTCATATCATAGCACATGATGCCAGTGCGAAAAATAATATTAATTATACTAAAATTGGATTAATCGACATACAAGATAATGTTTTTATAGGTGCTGGTAGCATTATTATGCCGGGTGTTACTATAGGAAAAAATGTTATAGTGGGTGCCGGAAGTATTGTTGTAAAAGACATACCCCCAAATTCTGTTGCTGTTGGAAGTCCGGCAAGAGTGGTAAAAAGTTTTGATGATTTTATAGTAATGCAAAAAAACCTTTTGAGATCAGATAATTGCTTTGATGAAAGTTATACTACCAGAGGAAATATTACGGAAAAAAAGAAACAAGAAATGGTAGCTATAATTAAGAAATATGGTTATGCCTTTGTTGAGTAAATCTTTTGTAAATTGATTAAGATCATACATATTATACCTTGCTTAAGGAGAGGCGGTGCAGAGCGTCTTGTTTTAGATATTGTTTCGGAGTTGACCAAAAAGCCGGACATGCTTGTAAAGCTAATTGTTTTTTCTGATATTAATGATTATTCGAACGAGTACCCATCAGTAAATCCTGTCATAATACCCTCAACAGTTTCAGCTTCTTTTTTTAGAAAATGGAACTATAATGTTCATGAATTATCGGAATATATTAATGCCTTTAAACCGGATATTATTCATACACATCTTTTTGAGGCAGAATTTGTATCGAGGGCTGTTGATTACTCTAAAGCCACATGGTTTTCACATTGCCATGATAATATGATTCAATTTGAGAACTTTTCTTTAAAAACTATTTTTAGTAAACGTTCCTTTACAAATTATTATGAAAAACGATACCTTTTCAAACGATATAAATTGAATAAAGAAAATCGTTTTATTGCCATATCAAATCATACAAAAAAGTACTTTGAATCAACCTCAAAGCATAATCCGGTAAGTTTGTTGCATAATTCAATAAATTATGATTTGTTTTATAATACAAAAGATTATGAAACAATGAAAAGCAAAATTAGCCTAATAAATACGGGTTCATTTGTAGATAAGAAAAATCAAGCATTTTTAATAGATGTAGTAAATGAACTTAAAAATCGCAAAATTGATTTTGAACTTCATTTATTAGGTGATGGAGTAAATAAGGCTATTCTAATGAATAAAGTTAAGTATCTGGATATTGAAAAGGCTGTTTATTTGCATGGGAACGTTCAGAATGTGGAAGAATATTTATGGCAATCAGATATTTATGTTCATAGTGCAACCTACGAACCACTCGGGCTAGTTCTTCTGGAAGCCATGGCCGCAGGGTTACCTGTAGTTTGTTTGGATGGAGGCGGTAATCGGGATATTATTGAAGAGGGCAAAAACGGTTTTATGATCGATCAACAAGACCCAGTTTTGTTTGCTGATAAAATAATTGAATTGATAAATAACAAAGAGCTTTATGCCAAAATGAGTCTATATGCTCAGGAGTTTGCTAAAAAATATGATATTAAGGATTATGTTGATAAATTGTTGAAGCTATATTCTGCTTAAATAATCTCGTCAGGTTTATTGCTTAACCCCAACGAAATAAAAATTTCGTTTAAAAACCTCTTTCTTTTCAATTATAAATCCGGATTTAATCAATTCTTGTTTAATGGGCATTTCATCTTTCAGGTGAAGTGTATGATCGTCAGAACCAACTTTATATTTTCTGTAATACAAATAACGGGCAACCCGTTCCCAAAACGAATATGAAAATAGTTTTGTTTTCAATTTAGCTTTATCTTCTGTTGGCTCCGGTTGGTCAAGATGGCTGGAGACAAAAAATGTACCACCGGGCTTTAATACTCTATAGGCTTCAGCGATAAATCTCTTATGATCATTAAGGTGATCAATTGAAGCCAGGCTAAGTACCATATCGAATGAATTGTTTTTTATAGGTAAAGATTCGGCATTAGCTAAAATGTGGGCCATTTTCAGATAACTGAGTTTCGGAAACATTCTGATAAACTGGTCGTGCAATAATCTGAGATTCGGATCAAGTAAAAAATATTCAATGGTTTCGGGATATTGAAAAAAGCTACAAAAAGCATGTCCTGTGCCTCCTCCAACATCCAGCACTTTAATGTTTTTCACAAATCCTAATCCCGTTTTTAATGAAAGGTAATTGATAATAGGCATGCTATTTATCATTTCATACACATTCAATGATTTATGATAATTAAGAAATTGTGTATTTAATTTCTTCCATTCATCCGAATTATTACTACTATCACTAAAATCTGCGACATTATCAGTAATAGGATATTCTTTTGTTGATGAAATTAATTTATTTCCTTTGATCAAAACTTCTTCTTCTGACTTCGGATCTTTTAACAACTCGACATACTCGCCAACATATCTTCTGTTTTGAGGGAATAATGTAGCCAGTTCATAAATGTTCTTTTCTTTACCAATTAAATTAAAATACGCATCCTCTAAATTATACATATAAAAAAGGTTAAATGTTTACTATTTTATTTACAAATGCTTTGTAGTTCTTCTCTGCATTGTATTCTTCGAACCACGTTTTATAAGCATTTTTGCGCATCTGCTTATTTTCCTCATCAGATAAGGAAATGAATCTAGAAATGGTTTTCGCTAGCTCTTCGGGAGTTGGATTTTGCGATACTAAAAAACCATTGTATCCGTCTTTCACAATTTCAGGAGTTCCGCCTACAGCAGTTGCAATTATTGGAATTCCAAATGACATTGCTTCCATAATCGCAACAGGAATCCCTTCACTCAGACTGACATTTAATAAAATATCAATTGGATTATGGGTATAAAAGTCCATGATTTGTTCAATCGTATTATACCCCATTAAATTTATTTCCAGCAATTTATTTTTATTATTATCAACAATATCCAACAGTTCTTTATAATGTTGTTCTGAATAATTCTGAATAAAAGTACCGAAATGAAACCATTTAATAATTTGCCCAAAATCGTGATCCACTAATGTTTTTGCAATCAGATCAACTTGCTTATTAGGGTATATCTGTGAACAACTAACAATAATAAATTCATTAGGCTTTTCTGTCTTCAATGGATTTAAGCCCAAATAATCAGTTCCTAATTTTGACAGAATATTATTCGCACCGGTTTCGGAATCTGATTTTTTATAAACTCTATGAATATAATTTACCCCGTCAATAGAAATTGGGAATATTGCATCTAGGTTTTTATACAGAAAATTTCTCAACGGCAGATAATTATTTTGACTTCTTTCATTGTATAAATCCCATCCATGTGCTCGGGAGAATATGATCGTATTTGGATAACTTTTTTTTAGAAAAGTCAACGAAATGGCGGTATAATTCAACCAATAAGAATAAAAATAAAGTTCAGTATTATTTATGGGTAGTAGTTTCTTACTGATGAATTTCGATAACTTTTTTGCCTTATGAATCTCAATTAGTAATGTTTTGACAATACCTGAAATAGCTCTTTTGCTGAATTTTTTTCTTATAACAAATAGTTCTTTCCAAAATAATTGTGTAAATATTAACCTCAAACTAATTAATTTATCGATAAATAATATTGAATTACTGTTATAATAAAATGCTTCTGCATTAACAGGCAAATATCTGTTTATTGGTTCTGCAGATCTCGAAGCACAGAAAATAATGATTTTATCAAAACCTTTTTCCAGATATTTCATCTCGTTTTCTACAAAAGTTTCGCCCTTATCAAAAGGATATGAGGAGGTTAAAAAGATCAATGTCTTTCCCATGTAATGACAAATATCATCAAAATTACAACTTTCTTTGGATAAATTGATTTTACGATTTGAGTTCCGAAGCTAACACTATCCGTTCTTGTTTCGAAACGGTCCGTTTAGATCGCAACACTTTCTGAATAGATGTTTAAACATATCATTTAGATTCCGGAACATACAGTTTAGATATTGACACCTGTCATTTAGACGTCGGTACATATCATTTAGATGCTAACACATGTCATTTAGATACTGGCCCCTATTATTTAGATGTCTGCACCTGTTGTTTATATCTCAACACATTCATTTTAGAAATCGCCACATAGCATTTAAATGCCTGCACATTCAATTTAGAAGTTGATTCATACCGTTTAGAACATTTTACTGTATTATACACTTTGCTAACTAATAGTTTTACAGGGTTTAACACTTCTGTTTTTCTTACAGCAGTATCTTGAATTTTGTAAAACGTAAAATAAACTCAAAAGAAATAGTATCCTAAAGTATTTTTATTCCCCGATAAAATGTTGAATAAGCATTGTTAGTGAAAATAGTACTGATAATTTATCTAATTTTACAACAAATTTTTTAATTTAAGATGTCATTCTATCAAATAATTCTGTGAATACACCCTTTATAATTATTTAAAAATAAAGATGAACGACAAGAAAGATATTAAGAAAGTATTGATCCTGGCCTACGATTTTCCGCCTTATGTTTCGGTCGGGGGTTTACGTCCTTATAATTGGTACAAATATTTGAATGAATACGGTATTTATCCTATTGTGATCACCCGCCAATGGAGTAACCAATATCGGAATCATCTTGATTATGTTGCACCCGGAGAATCAAAAAACACCATAATTGAAACTACGCCAAATGGCATGTTAATTAGGACACCCTATAAGCCAAATCCGGCTAATAAATTGATGCTTAAATATGGTAAATCAAAGTTTCGATTTCTACGAAAAAGTATTTCTGCATATTATGAGTTAACACAATGGATATGGAACATCGGACCTAAATCACAACTATATTTCGCGGCAAAAGAATACCTTAAAAACCACAATGTTGATGTTATTATCGCTACAGGAGATCCATTTGTTCTGTTTAAATATGCTTCAAATTTGTCAAAAGAATTCAAGACTCCCTGGATAGCAGATTATAGAGACCCTTGGTCGCAAAACAAAAGTAATAGCAAGAATTTATTTTTAAAATCATGGAACTCCTTTATTGAAAAGAAGTTTTTAAGAAATTGTTCTCATATTACAACTGTTTCTAATTTCGTAAAGGTTCAAATTTCAAAATTATTGGAAGAAAAGATTTTTTTTATTCTCCCAAATGGATATGACCCGGATGCAGTTACCAAATTGAATGAAACAACCCAATCTGATAAAGTTTTTATTATAAGTTTTGCAGGCACAATTTATAAATGGCATCCCATAAAAAGTTTTCTATCTGAAATTTCATCCTTTTTATTGGAAAATCACACTGTAAAACTAATGATCAATTTCTATGGATTTAATATTGCATTTGGATTACAAGAGATGATATTAAATCAATTTCAGACAATTAAGGATAAGATTAATATTTTCTCCAGAACTCCTAACGACGAATTGTTAGTTGAATTAACAAAAAGTAACCTGTTATTATTATTTAATGATTATTCCATTTTAGGCACAAAGATCTATGATTATATTGGCATAAAACGTAATATTTTACTTTGTTATGCCCATGATGAAGATGCACTGAAACTAAAAGAAAAATATTATTCCATTGATGAAGTCGAAGGCATGAGCCATCATTTGCAGGAAGATTTGATCAAAGAAACAATTTCGGGATATATAGTGCAAGATGCAAAACATTTGCAAAATTTGTTAGGAGAACTTTATCAGGAGTTTTCGATGCATGGGTTTATTCAGTGCAATACTATAAATGCTGAAAAATATTCACGAAAAGTTCAAACTGAAAAATTAGCAGATATTATTAAGGGTATTAGCAGGAATTTTAATGCGGATACTAAAATTTCGGTATATCAGCAATGTACGCGCTGTTTAATGGACACTTCGGATGTAGATATACGTTTCGATGAAAATGGGGTGTGCAACCATTGCACAAACTATTTTGACCGTATTGCACATAGGGTATATCAGGGCGCAACCAGCGATAAGGAATTGCAACATCTTATTGAAAAAATAAAAGATGCCGGAAAAGGAAAAAAATACGACTGTGTTATTGGTGTGAGTGGTGGAATAGACAGCAGTTATGTAGCTTATAAAGCAAAAAAACGTGGATTGAGAGCCTTATTAGTTCATCTGGATAACGGATGGAACTCAGAAATTTCGGTAAAGAACATTAAAAACCTGGCTGATATATTAGGTTTTGATTTTCAGAGTTATGTGCTTGACTGGGAAGAGTTCAAAGACATACAACTTTCGTTTCTGCGTGCTTCTATTCCCGAAATGGAAACGCCTACTGATATTGCAATACCCAGTGCATTGCATCAGGTAGCGGCAAAATATGGGGTTAAATATATCATCAGCGGAGGCAATTTTGCTACGGAAGGTATTTTGCCAAAAACATGGCATTATAATGCCAAGGACCTGAAGTACCTGAAATATATACAGAAAAAATTCGGTACAAAAAAGATCCGTAAATTTCCGCTTTTCGGTTGGAAGAACGAATCGTATTATAAACTTTTCAAAGGTATGAGAATGGTTTACCTTTTGAATTACGTTTCATATAATAAGCAGGAGGCCATGAATATTTTGCAAAATGAGCTGGGGTGGCGCTATTATGGTGGCAAGCATTACGAATCGAAATACACCGGTTTTGTGCAGTCGTATATAATGCCAGAAAAGTTCAATATGGATTACCGAAGAGCAACCCTTTCGACACAGATATGTACCGGCGAAGTTACGCGCGAACAAGCACTGGAGGAACTGACCCATAAACCATACGACCCCATAAAAGCTCAGGAGGAAATGGAATATGTGTGCAAAAAACTTTGTATCACTGTTGAAGAATTTGAAGAGATCATGAAATTGCCGGCAAAAACCTATCGTGATTATCCAAATGCTGAAAAGAATCTTGAGTTCGTTTATGATGTATATCGTAAATTGTTCAAGAAGCCAAATTATAAGGAAAGTTAATGTCCTACGGACAAAAATATCATCGTTGTAATATTATTCAATTGATATTAAAGCCCTACGGGCTATTAGCAACATTCTTCATGCGCTTAATCCGATATGTTTATTTCGTTGTCGGCAGCTAAATTATCTTCAATAATTTTTTTATAGAATTTTCCGCTTTTTGGAATTTACAAATTGTCAATATTTTCAACTTTTTTTATTCCGAATGTCCTGTTTTTTTTGATTTAAACAATTTTAATAACTAATTTTGACCGCCGAAAAAAAACAATTATAGATTATGAAAGATAATTTTGACAGAAAACTTAATTACGAAGAAACAAAGCAAAAAATAGGATACATCCCTCTTAAACAAGCTACTATTGATGACTGGAAACGCATAGGTTTTATGTCAGGATTGGAAGTTCACCAACAGCTAAAGACCAAAGAAAAACTTTTTTGTCATTGTCCGGCTGGTATTTTCCAGAAGAAAGGTTCGTATGATGCTGAACTAATCAGACACATGCGTCCTACACTCAGCGAATTAGGAGAATATGACGGAACCGCTTTAATGGAATTTAAGACCAGAAAGAATATTGTTTACCGGATCAAAAATGAAACAGCCTGCACGTATGATGTTGATGATACTCCCCCATTTAAATTAAACAAAGAAGCTCTGGATTATGCTCTTGAAATTTCATTATTGAGCAAGTTAAATATTGTTGGTGAAGTTCATATAACCCGTAAGCAATATCTGGACGGAAGCATACCAACAGGATTTCAACGTTCGGCTATACTAGGTGTTGAAGGCGAATTACCTTTGAAAAATAAAAAAATCAGACTGATTCAGCTTAGTATAGAAGAAGATTCGTGCCGCGAAATATCCGATATCGGACACGTTCGTACCTATTCTACCGATCGTTTGGGAATGCCGCTTATAGAAACGGTGACCTACCCCGACATGGAAACACCATACGAAGTGAAAGAGGCCGGAGATTACATCCGTTTTTTAAATCGCAGTACCGGAAAAGTACGCACGGGGATCGGGGCAGGCAGACAGGATGTGAATGTTAGTTGTAAAGGTGGTACACGTATTGAAATTAAAGGCGTTGCTCATATACGCTGGATACCAAAATTAACTCATAACGAAGCTTTTCGTCAATGGGCTCTGTTGCATATCCGCGAAAGTTTAATACAAAAGATGGGCGACGGCTCCACTTGGAAGATGAATGCTCAAAAAATTGACCTGAATAGTTTCCGCTTTTCAAACTTACCAATGACTGAAGAAAATAAGAATTCTTTCAGTTATTATGCTATTAATTTGCCGGGATTCAGGAAGCTTCTTTCGCATTTTACTCAACCCGGAAAAATGTTTGCAGACGAAATCAGCGAACGACTGAAGGTTATTGCGTGCATTGAGTTGCCAAACATGACTCACTCCGAAGAATTTGAACCTCTGATCAGTGAAGATGATTTTTCGACCATGCGTACCCTGCTCAAAGCAAATGATGATGATGCACAAATTATTATCTGGGGACCTGATGCTGACATGAAAACAGCATTGGAAACCGTTGAAGAAAGATGTCTCTGGGCATTTAAAGGTGTGCCGAATGAAACCCGTAAATCGTTTGAAAACGGTACAACTATTTTCGAACGTGTTCTTCCCGGTGCCGACAGAATGTATCCCGATACCGATTCCGTTCCTATTCCACTGCTTGATGAACACATTAATGAACTGAGAACAAAACTCCCTACTGAAGTTATCGATCGCTATCATCAACTTCGCAAATGGGACATTCCGGAAGATACCTATACTTTTATTTTCAAGAAAAATCTTTTTCCGATCATTGAAAATATTGTAAATGAATATCAGATCGATCCGAAATTTATCGGAACATTTATGGGACATACCCTGAAATTTATTGAAGGACATTATAAAAGATCTACGTATTTCTATTACAACATGATCGCTGATATGTTCAAATTTATTAAAGAGCAAGGCTTGGAAGTTCAAATTGCAAAAGATATTTTGACCGTTATCTACGAACATCCAAAAATGGACTTCGAGAGTGTGTTGGCAACGCTGAAATTCAAAAGAATTCCAAGAGAAGAGATACTAACTACTATTCCATTTATGAAAGAAAAGTTCAGCAAAATAAGAATTTCATCCAAGCCTGAAGTGGAGTCTCACTGGATCATGGGCGAATTGCGCAAGATGTCGACAGGAAATATTAATCCTGCAGAGTTAAAGAATATTATAGAAAACAGTAACAATTAGTAATACTATTATCAATGAGCGAAGATTTTTTTCAAGGATATAAAGGTGCTGCTCTCGAAATGTTGAAAAAGTTCAACGTAAGGGTATGGGGTCAGGCAGAGGTTGAAACTACCCGCGGTATGTTTAAAGGAACGGTTTTGCCGCGAGCTGAAAATGACGACGACCAACACATCGTTATGAAAGTTATTACGGGATATAATATCGGAGTTGACATCACCACCGTGATCTCGATGATAGAAACCGGATATAAAAAAGCCAATTATAAGATTCCTGAAAAGGAATTTCCATTTACGCCCGGGCTTCCTAAAGTAAAACTTATCGGAACCGGCGGAACAATTGCTTCAAGATTAGATTATCGGACCGGAGCAGTTATACCGGCTTTTTCTCCTGGTGAATTATACGGTGCAGTTCCCGAACTTGCAGATATTTGTAATCTGGATACTGAAAAACTTTTCGCTGTATTCAGTGAAAACATGGGGCCGGAGCAATACAAGAAACTGGCTATTGCTATTGGTGAAGAAATTGAAAAGGGGATTGACGGAATTATTATTGGACATGGCACCGATACCTTGCACTATACAGCTGCCGCATTAACGTTCATGGTTCAAAACCCACCGATTCCTATTATTCTGGTCGGGTCACAACGTTCGTCAGATCGTCCAAGTTCGGATGCTGCCCTGAATTTGATGCACGCTGCCACTGCAGCAGCTCATGGAGATATTGCAGAAGTGATGGTGTGTATGTTTGGACCTACCTCAGACGAATACGGGTTCCTGCACAGAGGCACACGCGTCAGGAAAATGCATTCATCATATCGTTCCACATTCAGAACTATCGGAGATATCCCGGTAGCAACGGTTACACGCAACGGTGTGGTTCCGCAAAAACTAATTTATAACCATCGCCGTAAAGATACCAACGTTAAGATCACTCCTGTTTTTGAAGAAAAAGTTGGAATGTTATACTATTATACCAATATGCAACCCGACATGATCGATGCTATGGTTGATAATGGATATAAAGGAATCATCATCATCGGCACCGGGCTTGGCCATGTCAATAAACCTATCTACCCGGCCATCGAACGTGCCGTGAAGAAAGGCGTAGCAATTTATATGACGGTTCAAACCTTGTGGGGTTATGTTCACATGTTTGTTTATGATACGGGCCGCGATCTGATGGCAAAAGGTATAATACCTGCCGAAAATATGCTTCCGGAAGTAGCTTATATTAAACTCGGCTGGGCATTGGGCCAAACCAGCGATCTGGAAAATGTTAAAGAAATAATGCTCACTCCAATCAACGACGAAATTACCCCGCGGGAACCCTATAATGGTTATTTGATCTATCAGGGCGGTGTGAAAGAGGTAGAAGATTTTATCAAGAAAGTACATAAATAAAAAGAATTGAACGAGGCAGAAGATTCATGATTGCCTTCGTCTTTTTATTTTTTGGCATTAACCGCGTAGCGGTTTAAGTATATGATAGAAGTCTGAAGGCTGAATTCGGAAGTCAGAAGAAAAAAGTAAGAATTTAGAAATAAAGTCAGGCGTTCGGCATGTTTTGATTTTTGCATAAGGGTTTAAATTGCCTGCCGATGCCCTGATTTTGTTCGCAGAAGGCAATTGACCATCAATTATGGTCTGGTTTTCGTTGCAGAGGGTTGTTGACCATCAACGACGCTTATGTTTTCGTTCAAGGGGGTAGTTGACCGTCAACGACGCTTATGTTTTCGTTCAAGGGAGTAGTTGACCGTCAAAGACGCTTATGTTTTCGTTCAAGGGGGTAGTTGACCGTCAACGATGCCCTTGAATTGTTTCAAGGGAGCCGTGGACGTTATTTGACGGGCTTTTTTAATTTTTTAATCCTCTGCAGCAACTATTTGTTGAAAAAGAATTTATCGAAGTTTTAAATTGTTTTAAACGAAATGTTCGCCTTTTTCTATCTTAATATCATTTACAAACTGACGTATTTGCTGCTCGTCCTGTTTTCGGCAAACCAATAATACATTCCCCGACTCTACAACAATATAATCATCCAGACCCTGCAATACCACCAATTTATCTTTCGGCATGTTGACAACACAGTTATGGCTGTCGTACATTATTACATTTTTCCCGACAATGGCATTTCCTTCATCATTCTTCTGTCTGTTCTCGTATAGCGATCCCCAGGTGCCCAGATCTGACCAACCAAAATCGGAGCATAAAACAAAAACATTTTCTGCTTTTTCCATAACACCATAGTCAATAGAAATGCTACGGCAGGTGGAATATGTCTGCTTAATAAATTCAGCCTCGTCGGAAGTGTTGTATATTCCAACGCCTTTTTCAAATAGTTCTTTCATCTCCGGCATAAACGAATCGAAAGCTTTTAAAATGCTTTTTACCGACCAGATAAAAATTCCCGAATTCCACATAAAATCACCGCTTTCGAGAAATTGCTTTGCCATTTCCAAAATAGGTTTCTCAGTAAATGTCTTAACTTTTTTAATTCTCAGATCCTGAGGATATGCATCCGTATCTTTAAATTGAATATAGCCATATCCAGTGTCGGGACGATTGGGTGTTATGCCAAGCGTAAGTAGCCAATCGTTTTTCGCAACAGCTTGTAATGAGGATGTAATCACATCATCAAACAGTTCTTCGTTCAAAATTATATGATCCGAAGGAGCAACAACGATGTTTGCATTCTTATTTATTTCGTGGATCTTATAGGAGGCATAAGCAATACACGGGGCAGTATTGCGGCGCGAAGGTTCGGAAACGATCTGATTATCGCTTAAAAAAGGCAATTGTTCTTTAACCAGATCGCAATAACTTTCGTTAGTGACAATAAAAATGTTCTTTCGGGGTATCACGCGCTCAAAACGCTTGAAAGTTTGTTGTATTAGTGTTTCACCGGTTCCCAGAATGTCGAGAAATTGTTTGGGGTGTGAAGTACGGCTCATGGGCCAAAAACGAGAGCCGATACCGCCCGCCATGATCACACAATAGTTATTGTTCATCTTCGAAAGTTTGATTCACAAATTTGTTACAAAAATATTAAATTTATCCGTTAAAAAGAATCAAAATCGCTAATTTCATTATTATTCATTTACTACAGGGGTTACAAGTGCCACCGGACTTACATAATACCATCGTTTGTTGCTTAAACAATAACATTTGTAACGGGTACGGATCTTAACACCTTTTTGAAAGGTTTTACCGTTATGAATTTTAAACAAACTGCTATCTGTTAGGTCTTCCAGCAAAACTCCGGGGGTTGGGTCAGTATTATAAACCTGTAGTATTTTGCTTAATTCTTTTTCGGAAGTCGAGGAGGCAAATACGTTTCCCAAAATAACTTTTGTAAGTTCAAACTCAATTTCCGGTGGAAAAATTTTTGATTCAAGAAGGTTGTATAATAACCCCTTATAAATTTCTTTCCATTCTTTTCCGTGAGGGTTAACCCGGTTTCTGTGTTTTTCCCAACACAGCAAATGCGCAAATTCGTGGGTAAAGGTTATCAGAAAAGAGAATTTATTTAAGTTTCTATTGATACTGATCTTATGAATTTTATTTTGTGACGAAGGTGGACGATAATCGCCAAGCTTTGTTGCCCGTGAAGGCGAAATACGAATTTGAAGAGGATACATCCCGAGCCACTGTGTTGTTATATCGACAGCAGTATCAGGGATGAAAGGTTTCAGAACATCATTAAATACGCCCATGAACTTTTTCGGTACTCAAGGCTTTTTTGCCAAAAGTGGGGCATTGATTATAGCGATGTTTCTTTGATGCACAAGCCGAAAGAACAACAATAGTTGCTAAAATCGAAATAAAAATTACTTTTCTAAACTTCATAACGATGTGTTTTTATTGTTTTATAAATACTCTTATCGGTAAATGTAGGGCAATCTTTGCATTTGTGCCATTTTGATGTTTTGCACGAGGTAGTGATGACTGTACAAAAAACAAAACAAATACATAAAAATAAAATCCCTTTCTTTTTCATTATTGGACTTTTTGCAAAATTACAAAAATAAGCTTGAACCCTACATGAAATTTTTGTGATAATGATTTCAAATTATTGCTTAAATTCGCAAAAAATCTATCACCATTGAAAAAAATCCTTTTCAGCATCGGCCAATATGTTGATCTGACCATCAAAGTGTTCAGGAAGCCGGAAAAAGGTCCGGTATTCCGTAAACAAATTGCAAATGAGATCAATAATCTGGGGATAGATTCGCTGGGGATAGTAGCTATTATTTCGGTCTTTATGGGAGCTGTTGTTGCCATCCAAACTGCACATAATATTACCAGTGCATGGGTTCCTGTTACTACGGTGGGTTTTACCACACGCGAATCGATCCTTTTAGAATTCTCGCCAACTATTATATGTTTGATACTTGCAGGGAAAGTGGGTTCTCGAATTGCTTCAGAAATAGGAACAATGCGCGTTACTGAACAAATTGATGCCCTCGAGATTATGGGAGTGAATTCGGCTAATTATTTGATACTCCCTAAAATAGTTGCAGCGGTTATCATTTTTCCTTTACTGGTTATCATCAGCATGTTTCTTGGAATCTTCGGGGGCTGGCTGGCGGCAGTTTGGATGCATGTTGTAACTACCACGAATTATTATGCCGGGATTACCATGGATTTTATTCCGTATGAAATATTTTATTCGATGGTAAAAACGGTTGTTTTTTCGTTTCTCATAACTTCTATTTCGGGCTATTATGGCTATTATACAAACGGCGGAGCCCTTGAAGTGGGGCGGGCGAGCACAAAAGCAGTTGTTATGAGCAGTATTTTGGTCATCGTTTTTAATTTGATCATCACACAATTGATGTTAGGATGATAGAAACAAGGCATATATCAAAAAGTTTTGGCGACCACCTGATCATTCATGATATCAGCATTATTTTTGAACGCGGAAAAACGAATCTTATAATTGGTCCGAGCGGCTCAGGTAAAACGGTGTTGATGAAATGCATTGTAGGGCTTTTGGAGGTTGACGAAGGCCAAATTTTATATGATGATCGGACTTTCACAGATATGGATTTTTATGAAAAAAAATCCATCCGTCAGGAGATAGGTATGATGTTTCAGGGTGGTGCATTGTTCGATTCGATGACAGTGGAAGAGAATGTTATGTTCCCATTAACGATGTTCACCACGCAGTCCATGGAAGAAAAACGCGAACGGGTGAATTTTTGCTTAAATCGCGTGAATCTGGAGAATGTGAACAAACTTTATCCTGCCGAACTCAGCGGTGGTATGAAAAAGCGTGTAGCCATCGCTCGTGCCATTTCGATGAACCCACACTACCTTTTTTGCGACGAACCCAATTCAGGCCTCGACCCCAAGACCTCCATTGTGATTGATAATCTCATCAGCGAGATCACAAAAGAATATGGTATCACTACCATCATCAACACCCACGATATGAACTCGGTGATTGAAATTGGCGATCATATTGCCTTCATCTATAAAGGAAAACTCTGGTGGGTTGGCAACAACAGCAAAATACTGGATACGGATAACGAAGAACTGAATAATTTTGTTTACGCCACGGAACTGACACGTCGCCTTAAAAAGCAAAAATGAACACCCTCGATATTATCATCCTGATCCCGGTTATTCTTTTTGTTTTCAGGGGTTTTCGCAAAGGTTTGATCATCGAACTTGCCACACTGGCAGCTTTGTTCCTCGGTATATTTCTTGGTATTTATTTTTCGGATTTTGTAGCCGAATTGCTTGTTAAGTATCTTGGATTGAACGCTAATTATACTTCGGCTGTAGCTTTTTTGGTGATATTCGTGGCTGTGATCATCTTGGTTCGTATGCTTGCAAAAGCTATCGAAAAGTTGATTAAAATGGTGGCTCTGGGTTTTTTCAACCGCATTTTGGGAGCCCTTTTAGGATTGCTGAAAGCCTTGTTGTTGATGAGTTTGATCTTTTATCTCATTGTACGCTTCGATCCGATGGAAAAACTGTTGACAAAAAATACCAAAGAAAAATCTCTGCTTTTTAAACCCGTGAGTGCCATTGCTCCGCTAACCATACCACAAATAAGCAAAGGATATTCAGCGGTGAAGGAAATGGATACAATAATGGTGAAAAAACCTGATGCCTCAAACAATAATCCTAAAAAATAAGCATTTTGCACAATGCGAAATATGTTTTTTTTTGTACCCCTCTAAATAAGTTTTTTTATTTTTGCGCTGGATTAATCATTTAAAAAAAATAGTATGAAGAAAGTTTTATTTCTATTGTCTGTAAGTGTTATACTTGCTGCATGCACCCATTCAGAACAAAAATTAATAAAAACAGAAGAGATTCCCACTGAATTCAAGTTTTCGGATCTGAATTATTATGTTAATATGCAGACCGTTACCAAAGATGAAAAAATAAGCCCGAAGTATATTAGCAAAATTGATTCTATCAATCCCTACGGGTTCGGTTTTCATTGCACTGCAAACAAATTACATGGTGGCAAAATGAGCGGTGTTAACGTAAAAACACGCTACTATTTTCCCGTTGAAGGAGATGTTTCTATCATTTGCACAGTTTCTAAAAAAGACAGTGTCCTGTTTTGGGAAGCATACAGACTCAACGTTAAAAATGGCCTGAAAAAATGGAGCGACGCTGAAAACACTTTCAATTTTAAGAAAACCTATTCGGGCGACGAAATGTTGATGGTTTATTTGTGGGCACCCAAAGGCAACAAAGCCTACATGGAAGAACTGATGGTGACGCCCAAGGAATAAATTAATATTTTCTTTATTAAAGCCTTGTCAACCGACGAGGCTTTTTTTATTTTTTATTTCATTAAAATATGTATTTTTATCTGCACAAATAAAGCTAAAGTTGTCAATAAATTAATTCCGCTATTTTGGAAAAAAATAATCTCAAACTCGAATATTCCAGCCAACTCGACGGATTGAGGTTTTTTGCAATTTTTATGGTGATGATAGGGCACTGGTTGCAATTGAAATTCACGAATCCTATATTTTCGAAAGCCCCGTTCACACATGGAGTTACCTTGTTTTTTGTTTTAAGCGGTTTTTTGATAACGCGCATTTTGCTGGTGTATAAAAAAGAATATGAAGAAAGTAGGGGCCCCCGGATGCAGTTGATCAAGAATTTTTATATCCGAAGAGTTCTTCGCATTTTTCCAATTTATTATCTTACGATTATCCTGCTCTACTCAATAGATTATAAGAATTCTCATGAAATTGCACCCTGGCTGTTCACCTATACTTCAAATATTTATCAATCTATTCATAAAGTTTTTATCGACGATTTCAATCATTTCTGGTCGCTGGCAGTTGAAGAACAGTTTTATTTGGTTTGGCCCTGGATCATAGTTTTTATCAAGCCCAAACATGTGTTTAAGGTGATTGTTTTTTCAATTATTGTTTCCATTTTGTCAAAAGCATGGATTTATGTTTATACGGATAATTGGATGGCAAATCAATATCTGATGTTTAGTTGTTTTTATGCTTTAGCGCTCGGAGCCCTGATTGCCTATGTTTCTATTTATAAAATAACACTTGCAGAAAACCTTAAAAAACCAATATGGGTTTGGAGTGCTATATTGATGTATCTGGCTATTTATTATCTGTTAGTTATCCGTAATAATACACCATTGTTTGTCGAAGTTTTTGATGGATTGTTTTTTGCCATAACGGCTGCATTTATTATATTGCGAGCTTCGCAAAATGGGTTTCGTTTTATTCCGAAATATATTCTTGAAAATAAATTTATAGTTTATTCGGGACGGATTTCCTATGGCATTTACGTTTATCATTTGTTTATGCCTCAACTGTTTATTTTTCTGAATCGCTACGTTCAAATAACTTCTACAAGCAAATACACCTGGTTTATACTATATTTTCTGCTCACGTTTCTTGTTGCCCATATTTCGTGGAAAATTATCGAAAAGCCTATCAACAAATTGAATAAATATTTCCCTTATTCAATGCACAAAAAAACTTAATAACTAAATTTCACGGTTTTTTGGCTCTAAATAAATTACCTTCAAATTTTGGCCCGTATTATTACGCGTTACAACTAATTTTTCTAAAAAATATGTACCGATTTTTCAATTAAAATAATTTTTCCTGAGAATATCAATATCGGCACCACTCCTTCAAATAAAGAATTGCTTATCACCTGTTTCTATTAAAATTAATTGGTTGAAATCAATTTAAAATAAATTCCGAAAAACAAAACCCTTGCTATTATTGCATAAAACCCATTCTGTTTCGGGAAAATGGGTTTTTGCTCATCTAAAACGTATTTTCTTTCGGGAAAATGGGTTTTTGTTCGTCTAAAACGTGTTTTCTTTCGCGAAAATGGGTTTTATACCGTCTAAAATGCATTTTCTTCTGAGACAATGGACATTATGTCAAAAATAACACGTTTTCTTTCGCGAAAACAGACATTATGTCATATTTCTTTTATTTCGCTTTTCCGGTAAGGGTTTTCACTTATTTTTCGAAATTTTTGATTAAAAACAATTCATAAAAAAGCTTTTCTTGAATGTTAAAATCACACATAACGTATTTGAAAACATTTAAATTAAACAACAAATAGGCATAAACCCTTGCTATTGTTTCGTTTCTTACTTTGTTCTTTTTTGTAATAAAAAAACTCAAAAATAATAAAACTACCAAGTGTTTATTAGATTTGTAAAGACATCTGAAAATAATGAAGTAGATTGTTGAGTTATTATCAAGCGGGTTGTTCGAATAATTTGTAATTTTGAACTGTAAATAAATAATCCCCAAAATGAAGTCAAAAACACGACTGTATTTTATTTTTGCCCTTATGTTGCTTGCACTGATAGCAAATTCCTGCCGCAAAGACATATCGCTCCCCGACCCCAGCCTCGAATCTCTGTTTGGAACCTGGAACTGGGTGCAAACATCGGGCGGAAATGCCTCGCAGATCACCACGCCTGCCAACCAAGGCTATACCCAATCCATAGAGTTCGATAAAGACGGCATTTTCCGTTCATTCGTCAACGGCAAAAAATCCTCGAAACTAAAATTCTCGCTATCCACAGGAACATCTATTTATAAAACCGGCACAGCCTATTTGCTCACATTCACTCACATCGGCTCCACCCAAAACCTCAGTCAAACTCCCGAATCCGTTTGGTTCAGCACATCAGACTCCCTGTTTTTGAAAGAAGAAACCTCCGACGGATATCAATACGTTTATACCCGAAATTAGAGATTTTACAAACTCCATTAGGGAGTTAATTTCACCCGAACGCATTTAATAAAGGTCTGTACAAAATAATTTAGTTACGCTCCAACACGCACACATTCAGGTTGTCGATAAGTACTTCCGTGTTGTTTGTGTTCCACAGATATACTTTAAAAACCGAATTTTTATCCGAAATTACAGGTAAAAAATATTCAAACCTGACAGTGTTCCATTTACCCGATTCGAGTTGGTCAAAATTTATTACATACCGGTGATAATCCAGTACTTTTAACTCATCATTTACAGACGAAACAATATCAATACGACTATGCGTATTGCTCTTATCAGGAAAAACATCCACACTCACCTCTATCTTCTTTTTCTCATGAAAATTCAATTTCCCAAGATTTGTTTCCATGCCCGGCGAAAATTCCATATCTTTTGTCACCCGTAAACATCCGCCATGGAGCGAATCCGAACTGCGTGTTTTGCTATCCGTAAAATTATTGCTGAATATTGCTGTTTTCTGATAATAATTCTCATTTAAATTTTTTAATATCATCTCATTATCAAAATTTTCATCACGACTTGTTTTTCGGAAAACATATACCTCATAAGTAATATCTCCGAGAGTTTTAAAAGTTTCTTCGGGATAAAAAACCGCCAACAGTTTCAGTGTTTTATCCTGCATCAGCGTGTTGAGTTTAGTGTGTCCTTCGTTATATCCGAAATGCGAGTCCCACACCACAATATCATTTGGATGAATATCGTTTGTAAAATTTTCGGGTGGAGGAAATACCACCGAAGCTTTATTCGTATCGTAGGGATTTATGCCGGCTTTAAAAAAACATACTGGTTCAAACAAAATATCTTTTGACTATCCAGCTTATTTTTAGTGATCCAGCTTGCCACATTATCCAGAACATTTTCTTCTGGCCCTTCAACCAGGGGAACTTTAAAAATGAAAAAGGGCTGATACAATATCATACAACATAGTAAAACCATGAAAATGATAGATGGAATGCGAAATCGTTGGTACAGATATTTTCCGGCCAGGTTCAAACCTTTCACTCCTATCACAGCGCTCAGAGGGAGAATGCCTGCCATAACGCGTGTAAGCCCCACCGAACTGTAAATGCCTTTCCACCAAACGAACGAATGTCCGCAAAAATAGATCAGTGGCGGCAACAGGATGATGATGACCAGGTAAAAGGCTTCCCGAAAACCCTTTTTTTTCAACAATGGCAAACAAAACGCAACGATACCGATCAATATTAGGATCGAAAAAACAGCACCAAAGATCTCCTGATAGGCAGCCGCAAAATACCACAAACTGCCTTTGCCATAAATATCCTGCGCCCCGGTGTATGGATTTTTGGTGAAGAACCAAAAGAAATCGTGGTAATAAAACAAACCGATGATGCTGTAGAAAATAAAACCTGTGAACAGGAATATAACAGGCATCCATTTTCTTTTATACAACAACGCACAGGCAAACAACGGAATGAAAACAGTACCTTCGGTTCGGGCAAACGGAATAAACGAAATGATGATGGCTGCCAGCAAATATTTTTCTTTCAGAAACAAATAAACGGTCAGCACCAACACAAGGCCGAATAAATTCTCTGTCAATCCCGAATAAGCCATCACAAAATAAATGGGGGCAAAACAAACCAAAAGTATGCTCAGCCAAGCAAAGCTCAGTTTTAATTGTTGGCAGATGAGATATGCCAGCCTCGCGCTTGCCAGACTTATTATTATATTAAAGAATTGTAGTCCGATCAACCCAAAATGAGAGAACGGAGCAGACAAAGCAATGAATAAAGGCTTTCCCCAATGATTTAAAAACAGGCTGGGATAACTGAAAGCGTAATGCGAAATAAAATAATGCACATACACATCACCATAGCCATAAATGCTTTCAGAAATTAGGGCCAGAACCGAAAAACAAATAAACAGCAACCCCAGCAGCAGCCAAACCCAAATTTTTTCCGAAATTCCTTTGATTAACATCGGGAATTCCTAATCCTTCATAATAGCCGCCACTCCCGGTAGTTCGCGGCCTTCAATATACTCGAGCATTGCGCCGCCGCCTGTCGAAACATAACTGATCTGGTCGGCCAGATTATACATATTGATAGCCGCCACCGAATCGCCTCCGCCAACCAGCGAATATGACCCGCTGATGGTAGCACTGGCAACCGCTATAGCAATAGCTTTCGTACCTTGTTTAAAATTGGGTAATTCGAATACGCCCATTGGCCCGTTCCATAATATCGTTTCCGATTTATTGATGATTTCTGCAAATCTGCGGCAGGTCTTTTTGCCGATATCCAAACCCATCCAATCGCCCGAAATGGCATCTGCCTGACTTTCCTTAAAGTTGGCTTCATCCGAAAAGCCGTCGGCAATAATAGCATCGGTGGGTATGTATAAATTCACGCCTTTCAGCATCATTTCCTGAACCATATCTTTCACATCATCAATGCGGTCGTTTTCAACCAGTGAACCACCCACGTCGCCCCCGAATGCTTTAATGAACGTGAATGCCATACCCCCTCCGATAATAAGATTATCAACCTTACTGATCAAATTTTTGATAATAGGCATTTTGGTCGAAACTTTTGCTCCTCCAATGATAGCGGTGAATGGTGGTTTAGCATCATGAAGTATGCGGTTCAAATTTTTAAGTTCGCTGGCCAAAAGCAGGCCGAAATATTTATTTCCCGGGAAAAACTCTGCTATAGTAGCTGTTGAGGCATGTTTACGATGAGCCGTTGCAAAGGCATCGTTGATATATATATCGCCAAGCGAAGCAAGCTGTTTGGCAAATTTCTTGTCGCCTTTTTCCTCTTCGGGATAGAACCTGAGGTTTTCAAGCAACACCACATCGCCCGTTTTCAGGGCACCACACACTTCAAATGTTTTTGGACCGAACAGATCACGTGTAAAAATAATATTGCGGTTCAACAACTTCGACAGTCGCGGAACAATAGGCGTCAGCGAATAATCCTGTTCGTAACCGCCTTTCGGACGTCCCAAATGCGACATCAATATCACTGTGCCACCGTTGTTCAGCACTTTTTGTATCGTGGGGATGCATTCTCTGATACGTGTGTCGTCGGTTATTTGTCGGTTGTGATCGAGCGGAACGTTGAAATCAACACGGATCAATACTTTCTTGTTTTTAAAATCAACATTGTCGATGGTTCTAAAGTCTTCGTGAGGTTTATGCATAATTTCGCGATTAAATTTTTCAGTAAAATTATAAAACTGTAATCGATAACGCAAATTAATTTTCTACAATTTGTAAAATTGTCCCTGATACCGCCTGCCGAAAATGATATTTTAAGATCTCAAAATGAAAAAAATTATTTTTCAAAAAAAATACTAAATCGGTTTAGTTTTTTTATATTTGAAAAAAATTACATCATGAAAAACCACGTTTCCATCACAGATATGGCTAAGGAACTTGGCGTATCAAAAACCTTGGTATCTCTGGTTTTGAATAATAAAGCCGACAAGCAGGGTATTTCGAAAAAAACCCAGAACAAAGTCCTGAAATGCGCCAAAAAAATGAACTACAAACCCAATCTGATGGCGCGGGGTTTGCGAATTGGCAAAACCGATACCATTGGGCTTGTGGTTTCCGATATTGCCAACCCTTTTTATTCAAAGATGGCCCGATATATCGAAGATTTTTTGGGGAAACAAAATTTTCATCTGGCCATTTGCAGCACCGACGAAAATACTGAAAAAGAGAGTAATATCATCAGGCTTATGCGCGAAAAACAATTCGATGGGTTAATCATTTCCTCTTCACAAAAAAAACCCGACGATTTCAAACAATTGCTGCGCGAAGACTATCCTTTTGTGCTTATCGACCGGAATTTCAAAAGCATAAAAGCCAATTTTGTCGGCATCGAAAACTATGATGCGACCTACCATGCCATCAAGCATCTCGTCGGACAGGGCTACAACAACGTGACAGCATTCGCTGTTTCGCCCTGCTATGTATCTTCCATAAAAGAAAGGATCAACGGTTTTCGCGATGCCATGAAAGATTCGGGCATAGATTTTGTACCTGAAATGCTGGTAGAAATTCCTTTCAACGAGGTGAAATATACTGTAAAAGAAGAATTACTGAAATTAACCCGACCTAACAATAAGATCAAAGCCCTGTTTGCCATAAACAACAATATTGCCGTTGCCTGTCTGGAGGCCTTTCAGGAACTCAACATCAATATCCCCGACGATATTGCCTTTGTGGCTTTCGACGACATCGATGCCTACAAACTCACCACACCTCCCATAACTGCCATCGATCAGCCATTGGAAGGTATGTGCTATCATGCAGTTCAAATTCTGTTGAACGAAATAAACAAACCTGCTAAATCAAAAAAATCAGTAATATTTTCACCAAGTCTGATCCTGCGCGGATCCGTAAAAAAACAATAAAAATTATGGAAAAAGCTCAAAAAGGACGCTACACGTATCCATTAATTACGCTCACCACACTGTTCTTTATGTGGGGGTTTATCACGGTATTAAATGATATTTTGATCCCGTATCTCAAAGGAGTGTTCGAGTTAACGCATTTTCAGGCCAACCTGGTTCAGTTTGCCTTCTTCGGTGCCTATTTTATCGGTTCGCTCATCTATTTTATCTTTTCGCTCACCCTTGGCGATCCGATAAACAAGATCGGATATAAGAACGGATTACTCATCGGCTTATTTGTGTCAGCTGTTGCATGTTTTTTATTCTATCCTGCTGCCAACACTTTTCACTCGTTCGGAGTCTTTTTGGCAGCCTTATTTTTATTGGGTATAGGGTTCACATTGTTGCAGATAGCAGCAAATCCTTATGTCGCTATTTTGGGTTCGCCACAAACGGCTTCAAGCCGGCTTAACCTGTCTCAGGCTTTCAATTCGCTCGGCACAACCATTGCACCTGTGTTGGGAGGTTTCTTTATTTTCGAATACTTTGCCTCTAAATCGGATGTAGGAGCTGAATCCGTTAAAATTCCCTATTTGATCATAGGCGGTGTATTGATCTTGCTGATGATATTTATTTGGTTCTCAAAACTGCCCGTTTTCAAAAGTACCGAGCAAATTGAAAAAAAGGCAGGAGCTTTGCAACATCCCAATCTTGTTTTCGGTATGTTTGCCATCTTTTTCTACGTAGGGGCCGAAGTTGCCATCGGAAGCAATTTGGTTTCCTTTCTAAAACTTCCTCAAATAGCTGGTATGAGCGCTTCCGAAGCCAGCAACTATCTTGCCTACTATTGGGGTGGAGCCATGATAGGGCGTTTTCTCGGTGCTATTTCGCTCAGCGGAATGAAAAAAGCTCCCAAATACTTATTAATGCTGCTGATGGCTGTGCTCACCTTTGTGGTCATATTCTTCATCACCTGGTATATGAAAGGCCTCACCTTCGACAAAGTGTGGTACTATCTCATCTTTATTGTCATTAACTATCTGTTGTTCATGCTCGGACGTTCCGTTCCTTCGCGCACCTTGGCCTATTTCGCAATACTTGCCTTTGCCTTGTTGCTCACCGCACTCTTCACCGACGGTATGGTGGCCATGTGGTGCATACTGGCAATAGGTTTGTTCAACTCCATTATGTGGTCCAACATTTTCACACTGGCCATCGATGGTTTGGGCCGCTACACCTCGCAGGGGTCTTCCCTGCTGGTGATGATGATACTTGGCGGGGCGTTGCTGCCTCCTTTGCAGGGTATGTGTGCCGACTCGTTCGGCGTTCAGGCTGCTTTTGCTGTGCCGCTATTTTCTTATGTTTACCTGGTATTTTACGGGCTAAAAGGATATAAAATCAAAACTTCTCTAAAAAACTAAATTAATGAAAGAATATGTCGTAGGAATTGACATTGGCGGAACCAACAGTGTGTTTGGTTTTGTCGATAACAAAGGTAATTGCATCCACAAAGATTCTATCGAAACCCAATTATTTACCAACCCGGTCGAATTTGTTGCCACCATCTCCGAAAAAATTCAGAAACAATTGGTGAACCTCCCCGACACTATTATCAAAGGAATTGGTATCGGAGCTCCCAACGGCAACTTCTATAACGGAACCATCGAATTTGCCCCCAATTTAAAATGGAAAGGCATTGTTAACCTCACCAAAATGTTCATCAAACACTTCCATACCGATGTTTTGCTGACCAACGATGCCAATGCCGCTGCCATAGGCGAGATGATATACGGCAACGCAAAAGGCATGAAAGATTTTATACTAATAACCTTAGGCACAGGTGTTGGAAGCGGAATCGTGGTAAACGGAAAGATGGTTTACGGCCACGATGGTTTTGCAGGCGAAATCGGCCATGTCATTGTTTATCCCGAAGGACGTATGTGTGGTTGCGGCCGCAAAGGCTGTCTCGAAGCCTATTGTTCTGCCAAAGGCATAAAAAAGACCTATCTCAATTTCGTGTCTGGCGAAGGAAAAACCAACGAAGTTCCCGAAGCCGATATCACGCCCCATTATATCTACGAAAAAGCAAAACTCGGCGACGCTTTAGCGTTGAAAACATACGAATATACCGGTAACATCCTCGGCCTGGCTTTGGCAAACAGCGTTGCCTACACCAGCCCCGAAGCCATTTTCCTTTTCGGAGGCATCGCCAACGCAGGCGAAATGCTGTTCGAACCCATCCGCAAAAGCTTTGAAGACAACCTCCTGAATATCTATAAAGACAAGATCAAGATACTGCCCTCACGGCTTAAAGAAAACGATGCAGCCATTTTGGGTGCAGCTTCTTTGATCTGGAATAAGATCTCGAACGAATCAGAAAAATAAACTTTATCGAATATCCCTATTTAACTCAGGAATCCAATGAAAAAACTTTCGGCTCTTTTTGCAATAACATTCTTAATTACAGCCCCTGAGCTCTTAATAAGCCAGACGAAAGAAACCTCCATCATGCCGCGGCCTGTTGAGATCACCCAACAAAAAGGCTCTTTTAAGATCACCGACAAGACGCTGATACTCGTCAATAATTCCGTAACAGCAGGTAAAGATGCAGGGATCTTCGACCAGTATCTGTCTCAGTATTACGGCAAATCGCTCGAAGTGTCGCAGAACATGCAAACCAAAGCCAGAGCCATAAAACTTTACGATGTAAACGACATCACCCTGCCCGACGATGCCTATCGCATGTCCATCACTCCCGACTCCATTCGCATCGAAGGCAAGGGCGCGGGCGTTTTTTATGCGTTGCAGTCGCTGCGTCAGCTATTGCCTGCTGCAAAAGGCGCTGAAATCGAAGTGCCCTGCCTGCAGATTTACGACTATCCTCATTATCAGTGGCGCGGAATGCATCTCGATGTATGCCGCCATTTTTTCACTCCTTTGGAAGTTAAAAAATACATCGACCTCATCGCGTTCTACAAGATGAATGTCTTTCACTGGCACCTCACCGACGATCAGGGATGGCGTATCACGATCGATAAATACCCGAAACTCACTTCCGTAGGCGGATATCGCAGCGGAACCCTCATCGGGCGCTACACCGAAACCAATCAGAAATTCGATACCATACGCTACGGCGGTTACTACACCAAGGAAGATATCCGCGACATCGTTCGTTATGCTTCCGACCGTCACATATTGGTGGTGCCCGAGATCGAGATGCCCGGCCACAGCATGGCGGCCATTGCAGCCTATCCAGAATTCTCCTGCACGGGAGGCAAATTCGAAGTGGCTAAGCTTTGGGGTGTTTTCGACGATGTATATTGCACCAAAGATGCCACCATCAATTTTCTCGAAGATGTGCTCACCGAGGTCATGGAATTGTTTCCCGGCAAATACATCCACATCGGAGGCGACGAATGTCCCAAAACCCGTTGGAAAACCTGCCCCAACTGTCAGGCTGTGATGAAACGCGAAGGATTGAAAGACGAGAACGAACTGCAAAGCTATTTTGTCCGTACCATCGAAAAGTTCGTCAACTCAAAAGGCAAGACCATCATTGGCTGGGACGAGATACTCGAAGGCGGGCTCGCTCCCAATGCCGTGGTGATGTCGTGGCGCGGTTCCGATGGCGGAATAGCCGCCGCCAAACAAAACCACAAGGTGGTGATGTGTCCCGGCAAATATTGCTATCTCGATCACTATCAGGGCGATCGTGCTACCGAACCCCTCGCCATCGGTGGCTACACCTCCACCGAAAAAGTTTATTCCTACGATCCCATTCCCAAAGACCTGTCGCCCGAACAGTATAAATACATCCTCGGCGCTCAGGGCAACATCTGGACCGAATACATCGGCGACTACAAAAAAGTCGAATACATGGCGCTTCCGCGCATGATAGCCTTGAGCGAGGTGCTGTGGCTCCCTGCCGACAAAAAGAACTATGCCGATTTCGTCCTACGTTTAAAAAAACACCTTGCCCAGCTCGATATGATGGGCATTAACTATGCAAAACCAAAATGATCACTGTTTATAATAATCACGATCTGATGCTTCAGCGTATCAGCATCTGCCCAATTTCGATAATCATTAAATAAATGCCTCATGAAAAATAAGTTCTTACTGTCAGCTGCCCTCTTTCTTTTCGGAATGAGTTTCCTCCATGCCCAGCAAAAAGATTTCACTGCCTACGTAAATCCTTTTATCGGAACCGGTGGCCACGGCCACACCTATCCCGGCGCCACCCTGCCTTTCGGCATGGTTCAGATCAGCCCCGACACCCGCCTTTCGGGTTGGGACGGCTGCTCTGGATACCACTATTCCGATTCCGTCATCTACGGCTTTTCCCACACCCACCTCAACGGAACGGGCTGTTCCGACTATGGCGACATCCTGCTCATGCCCACCACGGGCACCGTCGACCTGAAAAACTATGCCTACGCCTCGCCTTTCTCACACAAAAATGAAAAAGCATCCCCGGGCTACTACTCCGTTAAACTCGACAAGAACAACATCAATGTAGAACTCACCGCCACCAAACGTGCAGGCTTCCATAAATATACCTATGCGGGAACTTCGCAGAACAATGTCATCCTCGACCTGCAGCACCGCGACATCGTCATCGATTCCTATGTTGAATTCGTCTCCAACACCCACATCCGAGGCATGCGCCGCTCCAGGGCATGGGCCGACAACCAGGTGGTGTATTTCGACATACAGTTCTCCAAACCCTTCACCAAATATGGTCTGTGCGAGATCGACTCCCTCGGCAACATCATCAAAACCGCTAAAAACAATGCCAGCGGCAAACGCGTAAAAGCCTTTTTCACCTTCGAAGGACAAAAAGAAGTGCTCGTCAAGATCGGCCTCAGCGCCACCACGGTCGACGAAGCAGGCCTCAACCTCAATGCCGACATCAAGGCGTGGGATTTCGACGCCGTGCGCGACAACGCCAAAAAAGTCTGGAACCTCGAACTCGGCAAGATCGAAGTGTCGGGAGGCTCTAAAAACGACATGATTAAGTTCTACACCGCTTTGTATCATTGCATGATCAACCCCAACCTCTATTCCGACGCCGATGGCAAATACCTCGGCCGCGACATGCAAAACCACAACACCCAAGGCTTCGACTATTACACCGTGTTTTCCCTCTGGGATACCTTCCGCGCCGAACATCCCCTCTTGAGCATCATCGACCGCAAACGCACCGGCGACTTCGTCAACACCTTCATCCAGCAATACCTTCAGGGAGGCTTGCTACCCGTTTGGGAGCTCTCGTCCAACGAAACCAACTGCATGATAGGCTACCATGCCGTTTCCGTCATGTTCGATGCCTACTCCAAAGGCATCCGCAACTATAACGTGCAGCAGGCGATCACCGCCATGAAAGCCAGCGCCGAAAACAACGACTTCGGTTTGGCCTTCATGAACAAATACGGCTATGTGCCCGGCGACAAAGAACACGAATCCGTTTCCAAAACCCTCGAATATGCCTACGACGACTGGTGCATCGCCATGCTGTCTAAGATGACGGGCAACGAGGCCGACTACAAAACCTACATCATCAAGGCGCAGGCCTATAAGAACATCTTCGACCAGTCCACCCAGTTCATGCGTCCCAAAATGAACGGTGCATGGCAAACCCCCTTCGATCCCTCCGAGGTAACCTTCTCCTACACCGAGGCCAACGCCTGGCAATACAGTTTCTTCGTGCCTCACGATATCAGCGGGCTGATGCAGCTCTATGGCAGCAAAGTGTCGCTGGCAGCCAAACTCGACGAGCTTTTCAGCACCAAACAGTCGCTCACGGGCCGCGAACAAGCCGACATCACCGGCCTTATCGGACAATATGCCCACGGCAACGAACCCAGCCACCACATGGCCTACCTGTTCAATTATGTTGGCCAACCCTACAAAACCCAACAACTCGTTCATCAAATACTCACCACGCTCTATAACAACGATCCCAACGGCCTCTGCGGCAACGAAGACTGCGGACAAATGTCGGCCTGGTATGTGCTCAGCGCTATGGGCATCTATCAGGTGTGTCCCGGCAATCCACAGTTTGCCATCGGCACTCCCCAGTTCGACGAAATAAAGATCCATCTCGAAAACCAAAAAACCTTCACCATCAAAGCCAAAAACCTTTCCGACAAAAACTTCTACATCCAGTCGGCCAGCCTCAACGACAGCGCCTGGTCCAGATGCTATCTCAACTATAATTCTATCATCAACGGCGGAACCCTCCAGTTTGTCATGGGTCCCAAACCCAACATGCAATGGGGTGCCGGTCAAACCGACGTGCCCGTTTCGGCCATCACCGACAATCAGCTTTTGCCCTGCCCCTACTCTTTGCAAACCGCCAAAAGCTTCAACGACTCCATCCGCGTCGAACTCAAAACCATCACCCCCGCCACCGACATCTACTACACCACCGACGGCACCCAACCCGACAAAAACCACCAAAAATACACCCAACCCCTCGTGTTCAAAACCAAGACCCATCTCATTGCCGTAGCCTGGAACTCAGCGCTGGGCTACAGCTATCCGCTCGATGCCGACTATTTCAAGATCAACCTCAACCGCACCATCACCCTCGCCTCCAAATACAGTTCGCAATACACCGGCGGCGGCAACAACGCCCTCATCGACCAGATACGCGGCGGCTCCAACTTCCGCCTGGGCGAATGGCAGGGCTACGATAGCATCGACTTTCAGGCCGTGGTCGACCTGGGCTCTGTGCAAAAGGTGCATAAAATAGCCATGGGCTTTCTGCAGGATGTCGGTTCGTGGATATGGATGCCGCGCTATGTCCAGTACGAGGTTTCAACCGACGGCATCAACTTCAAGCCGCTGGCCACAGTCCAAAACACCGTTGCCGAAACCGAACCCAAGTCGGTGATACGCAATTTCGAAACCACCACCGACATCGAAACCCGCTACATACGCGTCAAAGCCAAAAACCACGGCACCATACCTTCGTGGCATCCCGGGGCAGGCAGTCCGTCGTGGATATTCACCGACGAGATCGTCATCGAATAGCAAAACGCCGGTTCAAGGCCGGCCTAATTAACTAATTATTAAAAAAAATCAGATAAAACTTTGCCATCGTTCAAATAATATATATCTTTGCACCCTCAAACTATAGTGCGGGGTGGAGCAGTGGTAGCTCGTCGGGCTCATAACCCGAAGGTCCTAGGTTCGAGTCCTAGCCCCGCTACCTCAGACAGTTAAAAAGCCTTGATTTATCAAGGCTTTTCTGTTTTATGAGTAACAAAATAGTAACAAAATAATCTAAAACAAGGTAAAAAGACGTTTATTTTTCTATTTCTTTTAACCGTTTAAATGAATTTTAGTAATCTTTCATTTGTTTACTTTCAACATTCTTTATTACCTTGTCAATTAAATTTGTACTTTGATATTCCAACATTATCAATAGACTTTCTTTAATTGCCAACGATATTGCATTTTCATTAATATCAGTCCATATACAGGAAATATGAGCTTTACCTTGAGAAACTGCACTCATTTCATATCCATCTCCATCATAGTAAGGTGAATCAAAATATCTAAAACAATCTCCATTGCCATACTTATTTTCAATCTTTTCTTTTAGAGCATCATATTTAGCTTGAGTAAACCCATCAGCATCAACTATAAAACAAAAGGTAATACTAAATAAACTATCTTTATAAAATTTAAAATGAGTAAAATATACATCATTGCTTAAAAATCTTAATTTTTTGTAAGTTAGGCATATTCCAAATTCTTGGTTTGATGTCTTATCCAATATACCACCTTTAGATTGAATTATTGTTTTTACCTTGCTCTGTGACATTCCAAATTTTAAACCTATAGCCCCATTAATTAATGAATCTGTGGTCTGAGAAAATGCCATTGAATTAAACAGCATAATTATCAAAAAAAATGTTAGTTTTTTCATTTTCATTGCATTAAATTTAGAGTGCAATATACAAAAAAAAACTAAATCACTAAGTTTTAAAACAAAAAATTATTATATCAGTTTTAAAAATGCCTGAGTTGTATAGGGTGCTTTTAATATTATTATATCAGAAAATCTGATATAACAGTTAAGCCCGGTTTCATCATTATGCACATACTGAATTTGCTCAATATTAATACTGATTTTTACTACAGTTTTACTATAACTGTTAACTCCAAAACCATCATAGTGGTCTATTTCAATAAATTTTGGCATAATTTTACTTTTCTGATTTAATATCTTTTATTTCTAATTCATCTGGAAATAATGCCCTAATCCTCATTTTTTCACTCTCAAGAGAATCCTGAGTAATATCAGCCTCAATTCTGGCCTGCTTGGGCAATATATACTCTGATAACTCAATTATTAATTTAAATGCCTTTTCTGGCTCTTTCTCAGCAATACGATCAAGCCACAAGGCAAGGTTATCAATGTTTTTTTCTATTAGCATCTGGTATGCCTCTTTGATATCCTTATTAATTTTATTTTCTGCACCTTTTGGCTTTCCTTTTGGGTTGCCACTTTTACCCTTTTCAAATCCCTTTTTACCTTTCATAATTAATTGTATTTAATTGTATTTATCAATTGTATTATAGTTTTTCAATAAAGTTGTCTATTTGCTCTTTTGTCATTGCTTCAGGGTTACTAAAATCTTTAAAAATAATAGTTGCACCAGGCTTTATATCTGTTTGGAATAATTCTGATTGAATATTTTGAAGCTTAGGAACTGCAAAAGGCAACAAATCACAAATTACTTTTACCCTTTCTTTTGGCTCTAAACTATCAATATCAGTCTGCAACCTTTCAATATTATTGCTAATTATCAAATTTATTGCTTCTCTCATTTCTTTGGTTGTTTTATTTATAGATCCCTTTGGTTTGCCTGAAGGATTACCACTTTGCCCTTTTTTGTATTTCATATTGTCTGTATTTTATCTGAAATTTTCAGAGAATTAAACATAAAACTTTACTGCCTCTTTAATCTTTTTATCAAGCTCAGTTATTACATCACTTTCAGAGGTTAATAGTTTGCTTTTCCCGGCCTCTTTGATGAGGTTTCTCAAATCAAATGCTTGTTTCTTTGTTAGCTCACCTTTTTTTTGTGCTTCAGAAATACTTTTATAAAATTCTATTTCACCGCCTTGCTGATGTATCAGTAATAATACTCCCTGCAATTTTAATTTTTCTTTTGTATCTATCATGGTAAAATCAATATTATTTTGGTTTCTGATTTTATTAATGTTTTTATACTCATCGTACCACCGATTAATGATGTTAATGTAAAATTGCTCATCATACAGTTTCTCGGCTCTTAGGTGAGCTGTATTAAATTGTTTGAGCAATTGCCTTGTAAACCTCATCTCATACCTTAAAACATTTCTATTTTGATACATTTCAGGAACAGGCAAATTTTTATGTTTGTACTCGGCCACCTTATCATAAAAAATCAATTTCCTGTTATTATTATTGTAATATAGCCCCCTGTTTTGTTCTAATCGGCTGTAATACTGCAATAAGCCTAAATGATTATAGTAAACCGGTGTTTCAAGTTTCACAATAAAATTTTGAGCTAAATCGATTCTGGTAACATCGGCCTTTTGCATTGGTAAATGTATCAGATCACTCATTTTTTCAATGGCTCTCTTTGTATCACCTCTGCTCAAGGTCTGAAAATTCTCACCTAAATACCATTTGCACAAACTATTTTCAATTATTTTCACTCTCTTTTCTGTAACATTAACTTTTAAATTATCAATAAAACCGCTAATTGTAACACTTTCACCATCATTAAAACTGTGTTCACTTGTTTTTTCTAATAATAACGGTATCTCAGCAAGTAAATCAATGCAGCCGGCCTGCTCTCTTTGTAAACTTAAATCAATATTATCATACATGGGTTACCGATATCGTTACTGAAACATACTTAATATAGAGAATGACAAAAAGAGGCACAAACAAATCACTTGCACCCCTTTTCTCTGGTTACGGTTTTGGTAACTGCTTTGCATTTTTTCTCAGAATTTCAATTTCATTTTGTAGTTCACCATCACTCAATAAAACATACAGGCTTCTTTTGTTGTTTCTCTGGCCTCTGGCAACAAATATTTCAATTGTAGTGTAATCCTCACTAAATATCAATAACAAGCCATCTAAGGTGTGATTAACATCACCATAAGCATAAAGCAGGGTAACATCTGGCACAAATACAGAGCTAATATTTTTAGTTTTAGTGATACATTTATCAGCTTTTCTTTTCACCTGACTATTAAAATTCTCAGGCACATCACCATAATAAAAAAATAGCTCATCTTTTTTGTTTTTTAGTGCTTCAAATGGCTCATAAGTGCCGGTGCTTGATGTTACATCATACCTCAGCTTGCTTTTGCTCTCAGGTAGTTTCTCAGCCTTGTAATAATCGTTTAAAATCATTTTGCACCGCCTTTCTGATTAAGGGTTACATAGGTGCTTGCCTTTTCATCAATTTCACTTGCCGGTGTGATCCGGTTTCTTAGTAACCACTTTTCAAGCTCGGCACGTTCAAAAAAAATCATTTTACCGTTTGGCTTGTAATGTGGCACTTTGCAGGTTGAGGTTAATTTATACATGAAACTTTTTGCAATGCCTGTATAACTGCACCCCTCATCAAAAGTTAATACATTCTTTACTGCTATAAGAGAGGCATCATTTTTTTGCCCGATCTCAAAATTTTCATTACTCATTTTCTTTAATGAATTAAATTAATAAAATGAGCTTGCAAGCTCTTGTTTGTGTTATAACAAAAGCAAAATTATATACAATAGGAAAGAATATTATTATACCTTACCTTACCAATTGAGAGAGGTAAAAGAAAAAAGTTAAATGGTATAAACTTGTGAAAGGATATTATTTATTTTTTCAGAATATCTTATACTCTCAGTAATATTTTTGAAAGTATTGTAACTCTGTTTAAGGTTTTTTAATTGGTTGCCATCTTTATCAACAAAACAAATTTGAATCGTTTTATATATGCTTTCAGGCATAGTTACTTTTTCTCTTTGAATAAGGCAATTTAATAAATAAAATAGCTGGGGTTTGTTTTTAATCCATTTAACAGGTCTTTCTATTGTCTTAGCTTCAAAGATTGCTGTAAACTGCTCAAATGAGGTTTCTGAGTGTATAAATTTATTCTCATCACTCTTTAACTCACTAAGTAGTTTTTTTAGCTGAGGCTCGGTTAATTTACCATCAAAACTTGTGGCCGGTTGATCTGTTTTATTATTTATTTTCTTAAGTTGAATTTCAGCATTTAAGCTTTTTTGTATCTCTTTTTCACATTCAATCTTATTCTTTTCTTTATCTAACCATAATTGAATGTATTCTTTTACATTTTCATTATAAAGCTCACTATTTAGTGTAACATTATTTAAGTGAAATTTTAAATCGGTTGCAAAATATTCAAATGATAAAATTTTGACTTTATCATTTAATATACTCAAGGAATAAAGATTATTTTCAATCTCATTCAATGCCCATTTATAAGGGTAAAATTTTGCCGGTGTTACTTTAACAAAATAATTAATATCATAATTCATGTTTTTAAATTTCTCCAATAAAATTTCAGGTGTTTGAAATGGACATGTAACCCCTTTTATTTTACAATTCTCAATTTCTGTTTCTGTAATATTACAGTTATAACTAATCCATGTGGTTAATAAGCATTTTTTTAACCTTTTTGCCTCACCAATGAGAATAATTGCCTTACCTTTATCACTAAATGAAATTTCATAAGGACTTGCTAAACTATCTTTCAATTTTAACTCCCAAGCCTTTTTTAAAACTTGTGCAACTTCACTTAATTGTTTAAATTCATTTAATCCATTGGGTATGTTTATAGTTATCATTTTAATAATTTAAAAATTAATTTCAGGTAGTTTATTAATGGCCTCTTTTTTTCTTTTGTCTATAACATGCAAATATTTTTCAGTATGTTTCAGGCCTGAATGCCCTAACAATGATGAAACAGTTTTAATATCTGCACCCACTACATCACTATCAAGCAAATTAACAGCAAATGAATGCCGGGCACAATGCCATGTAATATGCTTTTCAATTCCTGCATTTTTTACCCATACTCTCAAATCTTTTGAGCAAGCTGTATGACTTGGTAAAATAAAAACATTTTCATCAATTTTACCACGTTCACCGATCAATTTAATGGCTGAATTGTTTAAGTCCATTGTTAATTGGGCATTCTTTGAATTATGTTTTGTTTTTTCTTGAGTAATTGTTAGCCGATTGTTTTGTATATTATTCCATTTTAAAGCAATAATATCACAAAATCTTAATCCTGTAAAGAGAGAAAATAAAAAGGCACGTTTTACAGTTTCATTTCCACAAAAAGAATGTGCTAATAACTGAATTTCATCAAAGTTTAAAATCTGTTTTTTCAATCCCTCATCTTTGGTATTTTTAATATTCTTTGTAAAATCCTTTTTAATAATATTATCCTCAAATGCTTTGCCGATCACCTTTTTAAATTTTGCAAAATAATTGCATATAGTTTCACCATTTACAGCGGTTTCTAAATATTCTCTGTATTGTCTGCACAAATCCTCAGTAATTAACTTTGCATTCAAACCGTTATTAATCCCTTTGCCCTCAAGAAATAGTTTGAAATGGTGCAAAGAATATTTCACAATTCTCTTATCTTTATGGCTGTAATCATTCACAAACTTATTATAATAGGCCACAAAGTCAATATTTTTTTTAAATGCCGGTATATAATCAAAATCATTTGCCTGTAATTCTAATTCTCTTTTGGCTCTAATGCTCTCAGCAAGTTTTTTTACTTCATCATTTAATCTTTTTTGCTCTGGTTCTTTGGCTTTAAATTGATAAAGCTTTAAAAATTCATAATGCCTTTCATTATTGTGGTAAATGTCTAAATAATAGCTCTGTTTACCGCTTGCACATGCTTTTTTTCTTAATTGTACACTCATAAAAAAAATTGTTACTGAATTGTTACTTGTATTTTCCTTTAATAGTATCTTTGTTTCTCTTGATTACAAAGATAATAATAAATATTTATGAGTAACAAAATAGTAACAGAAAATAATAAAAAAAGGATAATAAAGGAAAATAATAATATCTTTGCTGAGGTTAAAGCTTTGTTTTTGTTGCCTTTTTAATGTATTTATTTTCCTTTGATTAATGGGTTGGATTAATAGCCCCGCTACCTCAGACAAATTGCGATGCGAAAGCGTCGCTTTTTTTTTGCCCGGAAGTCAGTATGATTGATAGTGAACCTTTCAGGGCTAAAGCCCATGATCTATGTGTGATGAATAACCCCAGCCTTAAGGCTGGGGTTAATGCAGATAAGTTATGAAAGGACTTTAGTCCTGATGGTTGGTAGTTTCTCGACTACGCTCAAAAAGGCGAATAAAAAAGGGCGACAGTTTGTCGCCCCTTCGGGAGTTATGAGGATAAAAGAGCATTTTTAGGCATCGGGTGCCGATGGCCCGTCATCTATCGGATCCATGGGGAGGTCGATCTCGTTGTCGGAATCGGGGTCGAGAGAGATGTCTTTATTGAAATCCTGAAAGCCGGGAGCTGTGCCGCTGATGTGTTTGCAGCTGACGGGTGTTTTGTCGTTACCATAAGTACCGTCGTCTTCGGTTTCTTCGGGATCGGCTACGCCCTGCAGGAAAACCAAACCATTGCCGATAGGATCAAGTGTTACGCTGTTGTACATTTTGCCGTAGACATTGGCGTAGCCTGTGGGGACAGGAGTTGTTCCTCCATCGTCGACAATCTTTTTGCGGAGTTTGATGTTGTAGCGGGCTACTTTTTTGAGGTCGACAGGAATGTTGGTGATGCTGCCACCAAAATACATGTTGTTTTCGTAAGTGGCAGACCATGTGCCGACTTCAAGGCTGTAGTGATGTATCCAACCTGTTTTGGAGCTGAGCTTTTCGAAAGAAATAGTGTCTTTGATGACCGTTGTTTTGACGTTTAAAACAGGAATACCTGTGTCGGCATCGACAAAACGAATGGCAATTGACATTTTGCGACGACCGGACGGTTTGCCTATTTTGGCAGCCAAATCGAAAGCAGCAGCTACATCGGGATCGAAATAGGAATGAAAAACCTTGCCGATGTTGATCTTAGTGGGATCGGCCTGATTTAAAAGTTTGTTTACAGAGGTAGTACCAAAATTCTTGCGTTTGTCGATGGCTTCTTTTGGAGCATCCAAAGCTAAGGTATAGGCCTTGATGGCAGCTTCCATGGTGGTTATGTCGGCAGGCAGAATGTTGACGAGGATGGCGATATTGGTCTTTAAAATATCTTTTATTTCGGTACATTTTACAGCGATAGTTGAATCGTCGTTGTGGGAGAGATAGGTTTTGGGAACGGAAAGCGATTTTTCGAGGAGGGGAAG
>CAIWKO010000066.1 GCA_903913285.1 uncultured Bacteroidales bacterium
AGAAGTCAAAAAAATCAAAAAACCCAACTGTCGATTTAATAAAGAACATCGTTTCAAATATATCAACTCAAAGGCACTATCATACTATTGAGAAAAGAAGCCAGGAATTGGGTATTCTACAATGTCCTAAAACATAACCATAATAAATTAAATTTTAAATAAAAAAGCAAATATACTCAAACTGTGAATGAAATACAAATATAATATCAATTTTATTAATGGTAATTTGACACCAAAGTACCTGAATAAAAACAGTTGCAAAATATACTCTGTTGAAACGCATGTTATGTTATTTGATTATTAAGGCATTAGAAACATTATAATGACTCTTTAAACGTATGAAATGCATTAACGAAACTTGATTTATATCAAAAACTGGATGAGAGAACAGGGTAAATCGATGAGGCAATATAGTTATATGGCTGATTAAAATACTGAAGTATGAAATCTGAGGTTCAAGTGCACCGATTGCATTACCCAATCAAAACGATTAAGGAATTTAGAATTTTTAATTACTGATTAAAATTTTTGCGAATCCAGAAATGTTTATGAGCAAAATGCAGAAAACTTTGTCTGTTCACAAATGGTTACGAGCAAATTGCAAAAAATGATAAGGATATAAAAACTAAAAATGAGTATTGTAGTTACAGTTAAATGGCAATTTGTTACTTTAAAACACTTTACATTTCTATATACTCCAGTTCACTTTAGTCCCTTCTAACTTCCTCACCCCGCCACTTTCCTATACCTCCACACTGCCAGCGAAATCATGGCAATGCCGTAGCCCAGCAAAATCAGAAAATCTTTATAGATGTCGGTAAAGGTGGAGCCTTTGAGCAATATCATGCGGATAAGTTTCATAAAATACATCACCGGATTGACGGTGTCGATGATCTGTGCCCATTGCGGCATACTATCAACAGGCGTGAAAATTCCGCTCATCATAATAAAAACAATCATGAAAAAGAAAACCACAAACATGGCTTGCTGCTGGGTGTTGGCCGAATTGGATATGAGCAGCCCATAGCCCTGCACCACCAGCAGATATACACTGGCCACGGCAAACAATAAGCCCAGGTTGCCCACCATGGGCACATTGAAAATAAGTTTGCCTACAAACAAACCGAACGAAAGCATAAACAGGGCGATGATCCAAAACGGCAGCAGTTTGCCGATCACGAAATGTATTTTGCGGATGGGTGTTACGTTGATCTGTTCTATGGTTCCCATTTCTTTTTCGCGCACTATGTTCATCGAAGCCAGTATCATACCCATCATGGTTACCAGTATCACCAAAATGGCGGGCACCATATACACTTTGTAGTTCATATCGGGATTATACCAAAACGAGGGAATGATGTCGATTGTTTTGGCCGAAGGTATGTTTTTCGACACGCCCACCCATTTGGCTATCAAATCGCGGTTGTAGCCTATAATGATCTGGCTGGCATAAGCGCTTCCGATGCCTGCCACGGTGCCGTTGATGGCATTGAATATCACCTGCACCTGACCCTGGTTTTCGCGCACCAGTTTCTTTTCGAAACCCGACGGTATGCTCAGTATCATCTGTGCCTTGCCCGATTCTATTTGTTGGCGGGCCTGGTTCATATCGAAGGTGTTGCCCGTTATTTTGAAGAAAGGCGAACTGCTGAATTTGTTGGTGAGCAGTCGCGAAGTGGTGCTCAGATCCTGATCGACCATACAAACGCTGATATTCTTAATTTCGAATGTAGCCGCATTGACCATGATGAGCAACTGAACAATAGGAACCACAAATATCATGGGTAACATGGCACGGTTGCGCCTGATCTGCAAAAACTCTTTCTGAAGTATAAATAATATGGTTCTCATTTTATTTGGTATCTGGTCTATGGTATCTGGTATCTGGTATCTTTCAACTTTATAAACTTTTTTAACTTTTAACTAAGTACTTTAGGCACTTTAGCTCACTTCAAACTTTAGGCACTCCTTTTACTCCAAACGTATTTTAAATTTCCTTACACTCATGGTGATAAAAAACACTATCATGCCGCATAGCACCAGGGTTTCTTTCCACACACCCATAAATCCCAATCCTTTTAACATAATATTTTTGATGATGATGATGAAATAGGTGGAAGGATTTACGTGGCACAACCATTGCAACACCAGCGGCATATTTTCGACAGGATAAATAAAGCCCGAAAGGATGATGGTGGGCAGCATCAGGCCCATCATCGACATAAGCATGGCCGTTTGCTGACTGCTGGTGGAGGTTGAAATAAATATCCCCACCGACAGCGAAAGCAAGATGAACAACATACTTTCCAATAGCAACAGCACTATGCTTCCTTGTATGGGTAAGCCGAACACGAAATTGCTCAGCAGCAGTATGGTGATAACATTCACGAACGACAACACCGCGTAAGGCATCACCTTGCCGATGATGATCTGCAGCGGCCTCAGGGGCGACGCGAGCAGTATTTCCATGGTGCCCAGTTCTTTTTCGCGCACAATACTCACCGAAGTGAGCAGGGCACAGATAAGCACCAGTATCAGTGTCATGGTTCCCGGCACGAACATGTAAACACCTTTCAGTTCTTCGTTGTAGAGCATACGCGATTCAATACCGATCTGCATCGGAATAGCAGCCTGAGCGTTTTCTTTTTGCACATAATCGTTGATGATGGCCGAGGTGTAGCTCACGATAAGATTAGCCGAGTTGGCATCCGAAGCGTCGGCTATCAGATGCACTGCAGCTTTGTTGTCGCGTTGAAGTTTCACCGCAAAATCGGGTTCGAACACCACCACTTCTTTCACCGATGCGTTGCGGAAGCATGCCCCTATCTGGTCTTCGCTGGTGAGCACTTTGGTGACGACAAAATATCCCGAAGAAACCAGCTTGTCGGTAATTTTTTTGGTAACCACATCCTGCGAATGATCGAGTATGCCTATTTTGGCATCCTTGATCTCGTTGGTTACCACGTAGCCGAACAACAACATCTGAACCACCGGCATGATGAACAAAATAGCCAACGTACGCTTGTCGCGGAAAATATGATAGAACTCTTTAATTACAAAGCCGAGAAAGTGTTTCATTTTATGAGGGTATATGGTCTATGGTAGCTGGTAGTTGGTACATGGTAGTTGGTATTTGGAATATGGTAGCATATTATTTTCTGAGATTATTTGATTTTCGCAATGCGTAAAGCATTTTTTGTATGGAATGAATGCTTTGCATTATAGTTGTCGTTTTTTCTTCTTTTATGTATTTGATTCTTTGTGCAGCAATTAAAAGGGTTTCCAATTCGAAACTTGAACCCAGAGAAATATCCAAAAAGTGATTGAAATCATTAACCGTGCTTCTTCCGCATCCTTCTGCAATATTTGCCGAAATGGATACTGCACACCTGTTTATCTGTGAAGTTAAACCAAATTGTTCCTTCGCCGGAAAAGTATTTGTAACGTCATAAATATTTACAATTAAATCCATCGATATTTTCCAAACTTCCAAATCTTTAAAAAAATGCATGACAAATAATATTAATTTTTATGAACACCGTTAGTTACTTTATACCTAAGCCCTACCATATACCTGTTACCATATACCTGTTACCTGTTACCATATACCTGTTACCTATTACCTATTACTTATTATCTCCTCTTGCCAACTTAATAAACACATCGTTCATCGAATCTGCCCCGAAGGTTTCTTTCAGTTTCTGGGGAGTATCCAGTGCGGCGATGCGCCCGTCGACCATGATGGAAACGCGGTCGCAATATTCGGCTTCGTCCATATAGTGCGTGGTCACGAACACGGTGACGCCCTCGCTGGCCGCTTCGTATATTTGGTTCCAAAATTGTCTGCGGGTGATGGGGTCAACCCCGCCCGTGGGTTCATCCAAAAAAACGATCTTCGGGTCATGCACTATGGCGATCGAAAACGCCAGCTTTTGTCGCCAGCCCAATGGCAAGTCTTTAATCAGCTTTTTAGCCGAATCCTGCAGGCCAAGTTTATCGAGCAGCAGTTGAGTTTTGATTTTAATATCTTTGCGTGTCATACCGTAGATGCCGCCAAAAAAACGGATGTTTTCCGCAACGGTCAGGTCTTCATAGAGCGAAAACTTCTGACTCATATATCCTATGCTGTTTTTGATGGCTTCGGTTTGCGTATACACATCGAACCCGGCTATGGTTGCTTTGCCCGAAGTGGGTTTCGAAAGGCCGCACAATATCTTGATAGCAGTTGTCTTACCGGCACCGTTGGCTCCCAAAAAACCGAAGATCTCTCCTTTATAAACATCAAAGGTCAGGTCGTCGTTGGCTGTAAAACTCCCGAACTTTTTATAGAGATTGCTTACGGTAATTATTTTTTCGCGTGTACTCATGATGCCTCGTTCATTAATGACATAAAACAATCTTCAATATTGGGTTCTATAGGGTTTATTTCCAGTTGCTGATGGCCGAGAGCGGTCAGGTACTTTTCAAGTTCTTCCTTCGAGATACGGTTTTCTTTTGCAGTATAGTGAACATATTGTCCGAACGGGAACACACTATCGCAAGCGGGATAATTGCTCAGATCGTTCAGCAATTTGTGGATGTTTGACGAACGGATGGCCAGAATGTTTTTACCGAAACTTGATGTGATGAGGTCAGGTTTATCGATCTTAAGTATGCTGCCGTTCTGTATCAGGGCCACTCGGTCGCAGAGCGAAGCTTCGTCCATATAGGGTGTTGAAACCACGATGGTGATACCCGCGTTGCGTAGCGACTTCAGCATTTCCCAAAATTCCTTGCGCGAAACGGCGTCGACGCCCGTGGTGGGTTCGTCCAAAAAAAGCACTTCGGGTTTGTGGATCAGGGCACACGATAAGGCAAGCTTTTGTTTCATCCCTCCCGACAAAGCTCCTGCACGGCGGTCCTTAAAAGGTTCGATCTGGCTGTAAATGTCCTTTATCAGATGATAGTTTTCCTGAATGGTGGTGCTGAAGATGGTGGCAAAAAATGTCAGGTTCTCTTCAACGGTCAAATCCTGATAAAGCGAAAATCTTCCCGGCATATAGCCAACCATTTTGCGTATCTTTTTGTAGTCTTTCACCACATCCAAACCCATCACTGTGGCTTTTCCCGAATCAGGCAGCAACAAGGTCACCAAAATACGAAACAAGCTGGTTTTCCCTGCCCCGTCGGGACCTATAAATCCGAATATCTCGCCTTTATCGACACTAAATGTGATGTCTTCGAGCGCTACGATCTTTTTATAGCTTTTATGGATATTTTCAACGATTACCGTGTTCATTATCACGTTTATTAAATTATTTTAAATCCTGCCTGATACCAGATACTAGATACCATAGACCTGATACCTTTTACTTGAAATTGACTTCGCCCGGCATCCCAATCTTCATGGCTCCGTCGTTCTTCACTTTTATTTTCACGGCGTAAACCAGATTCACACGTTCTTCTTTGGTTTGTATGATTTTTGGTGTGAACTCAGCCGTAGAAGAAACCCATGTAACTATCCCTTCATATTTTCCCATTTCCTTTTCACCTTTATCAATTAAAACCTCAACCTTTTGCCCGAGTTTTACTGCTGCCAATTGCGACTCACTGACATAAGCCTTTAGGAAAATATAGCTCAGGTCGGCTATTTTATAAAGCGATTTGCCGGGTGCCACCAGTTCGTCCTGCATCATATACTTGTCCAGAACCGTTCCTTTGATAGAATTCACAAGGTAACTCTTTTTAATGGTCTGGTTTATTTGTGCAATTTGCTTGTCAATTCCAAGTATTTCATCACCAACGCTGCTGTTCTGTGTGGCTATGGAGGCAATTTGTTTATCCACCAAATTAATGCTACCGTTTATATCATCAAGTTGTTTCTTGGTAGCAGCACCATCTTTCAAAAGTTTCTCAATGCGGGCTTTATCGATCAACAGGTTGTTCTTTTGTTGCTGCTGTACTTCAATCTGCGCTGCAATATTCGGCGATTTTGTTGAGATTGCACCGCGCTGAGCCATCAGCTGTTCTTTTTTCAATTGCAAATCGGTGGTATCAACAATTCCGATGAGTTTTCCGGAATCGATAACACTACCCTCTTCAATAGTAAACAGCAAGAGTTTTCCGCCTACTTCCGAAGATATTATTACTTCGTCGGCTTCGAAATTGCCATAAGCATCCGATTTTTTGTTTTTCCCCGAACACGATGCCAATAAAGCTATGGCGATGATTAACAGATATTTTTTCATAATTTTATTTTTAATTGTTTCTTAATATAGTTTAAATTGAGCTGAATTTCTATAATTTCCCCATGCTGTTGAGGTAATTCAGTTTTGCCATTTGAAGCTGTATCTTGTGAAGTTCAGAATTTAGCTTAGCCTGTATTTCAGCGTCAAAATCCGTTACATATTCTGTTGCTGTAATAATTCCGTTTTCGAGCTGAGATGCAGCCGAGCGCGAAATATTCTCACGAAGTTTAATAATCTCGGAATCTTTTTCGATCAGTTGCTCGTATTTTGTGATGTCGCTCATATCTTTCTGTGAAGAGATTTTCAGGTTTTTGTCGAATGTTTCTTTTTGTGTATCGAGCAGGTTTTTTTGAATATCAATTATCTTTTTCTCCCTTCCGCTCTGGTAGAATCCTGAAATATTCCAGCTCAGTTTTGCTCCGAAAATGTAGAAAAAATCAAAATCGTTCGATAACATATTGAACCCTGGTCTGCCGTAACCGGTTTGACCGAAGGCATAGAAACGGGGCATTATTCGGGCTGTTGTAAGTTTTTTCGATACATCGAGTTTGTTCATCTGATAATCGAATAATTGCATCTCCGGGCGTTTGTTGTCGTAAACTAAAGCCGCAATTTCCGTTTCAGGTATCTTGAACACGGTGTTTTCCGATACGGGTTTATTCAGATACTCGGCCAACATTTTCACGGCAGTTTCTTTTGCATTGGCAATTTCGATCAATTGTTGATCGGTCTTGATCAGTTCGGCCTTCAGCACATCGGCATTACTTTGTATCTGGACCTCGTCTTTAATACTTTTCTCTATTTTCTTTATTTGTGAATTCAAATTGTCCTGAACACTTTTAATGATCTTTTCGTTCTCCTGCAATAACAGTATATTAAAGAAAATTTGATCGATGCGGTCTTTGAGAGTTGCTAATTGAACATCCACATTAAGTTTGTCGGCTTGCAAACCGCTTATTTCAAGTTTCTTTTGTGCTGAAGTGAGGCCGCCGTCCCAAATAGTTTGGTTCAGGTCAACGGTAAGTTTATATTGGTCCTTGCTAATGCTCGGCACGCTAACCAAAGGACTGAATTGCGGTATCTGTGTAACAGCCGACTGATACGTAGCCTGCCCGTTCAGCGAAAGCTGCGGGAAATATGAGGTATTGAGGTTCTTGATCCTCAGATCTGCAGAAGCCGAAAGCAGGTCTTTTTGTTTTATCAACGGATAGTTTTCAATTGCCAGTTGCTGACAAGCAGTTAAAGTAAGTGTATCCGTTTTTTGAGCAAATACAGGTACGCTAAATAAGAGTATACCTGCTAAGAGTATCTTTTTCATAGTGATGAATTATTTAATTTGAAGAGCGTTAATAATAAAATCCGCGACCAGTGTTTTGCGTTCCATTATAAATTTATGATATGCATCCTTGTCGCTGTTAAACATAAAACCCTCAATGATGGGACGTCCAATAAAAGGAAAAATGCACAAACCGATAAGATTAACGATTAAGTGAGTAAAAGAAATCGGTATAATTTTACCATCAGCCACTTCTTTTTGCACCATTTGATTTGCAGATTCAGGGTTGATACCTGTCTTTTTTATCAATGCTATGATTTTTTCGGGGGTCCTTTGTAATTCCCGTATCACAAAAACAGGCAAATACGGATTTTCAAGCAGCATATCAATATAGTGCCCAACAATGGCTCTGATTTTTTCGGCGAAAGGGATATCAGATACCATAACTTGCGAAATGTTTGGCAAAAACTGCATGAACGCCCCTTCAAAAATGGCATCAAATAATTTATCCTTACTTCTGAAATAATAATGAAGCAGAGCTTTATTGATCCCTGCCTCATCAGCGATCTGCTGCATACGCGCTCCATCAAACCCTTTGTCGAGGAAGACTTTTTTTGCGGCTTCCAGAATAACCTTTTCTGTTGATAATTCCTGCTCAACCATAATATTAGTTTTTTGGTTTATGCTTTTGGTTTAATTGTTTAGTTTAACCATTTGGCAAAATTAATAATAAATATTCATTCAGTGTAAAATTTTTTATCTTTATTTTATAATAAAATATACCTGCATTGTTCTTCAGAATAATTAATTTTGCTGACTCAACGTGAATTATGCCTGCCAATAAAAGTTTTACATCAAGGCGTTATGTAATCAACACCATATTTGTGGTTATTGCTTTGGTTTTCATCATCCGGATCTTTTTTTTGCAGATCATTGAGGTTTCAAATAAATCGTCTGCTGATAATAATGTTTTCAGATACATCACTGAATTCCCGGCACGCGGACTGGTATACGACCGTAATGGCAAACCCCTCCTCTTTAATGAGGTTACTTATGACCTAATGGTTATTCCGCATCAAATGGGAAAGAATTTTGATACCTTGGGCTTTTGCAAACTGATCGATACAGATATTGTTACATTCAGAAAAAAAATTAAAACTGCAACCACATATTCCAACTTTCTACCTACCATTTATGATGAAAAAATTCCAAAGGAGCAATATGGTATGCTTCAGGAACGACTTTCAGAATATCCCGGATTTTATATACAGGCACGCACCATCCGTAACTATCCTCAACCCTATTGTGCACAAATATTAGGTTATATAGGTGAAATTACACCCGATATGCTTGAAGATGACGAATATTATAAACCCGGCGATTATATCGGAATTAGCGGTTTAGAAAAATCATATGAGAAAGAATTGCGCGGTAAAAAAGGAGCCCGTATCATCATGGTGGATGTCCACAACCGTGATATGGGTAGCTATATGAAAGGCAAATTTGACGTGGAAGCCAAAGCAGGACAAGATCTTTATACCTATCTGGATATAGAATTACAGGAATATGCCGAAAAACTTTTAGCCAACAAGCGAGGTAGTGTTGTTGCCATCGACCCAAATACCGGAGGTATATTAGCTATTGCTTCCAGCCCTGCCTATGACCCAAATTTACTGGTTGGACGTGACAGAACAAAAAATTATTTTGAACTTTTATCCGATAAGAACTTACCGTTATTCAACAGAGCCTTGTCAGGAAGATATCCGCCAGGTTCTACTTTTAAACCTATTGTGGGCTTAATCGGTTTGCAGGAAGGTGTTTTGAATACTACTATTACTTATCCCTGCTACGGCGGTTTCCCTCTTGGCAATGGCAAGATGATCAAATGCCATTCGCATCCTTCTCCCCTGGCGCTTTTGGGAGCGATACAAACATCGTGCAACGCCTATTTTTGCAAAGTTTTGAAAACCACTATCGAGAATAATCATTATCCGAACACGGAAGCTGGTTTTGATGCCTGGCGCGATTATGTATTGAGTTTCGGTTTGGGCAACCCTCTCGGTGTGGATTTGCCAAGCGAATCGGGCGGCAATATCCCTACCAGCAATTACTATAATAAATCTTTCGGAAAGGGTCATTGGAGAGCCTTATCGGTGATATCCATTGCTATCGGGCAGGGCGAAATACAATTAACACCTCTTCAACTGGCAAATGTGGCGGCTATCATAGCAAACAGGGGTTATTTCTTTACCCCCCATATTGTTAAAGCTATTGGCTCGTTGGATAACCTCAACAAAAAGTACCTGATAAAGAAATACACCAAAGTAAACCCGGAGTTTTTTAATTATATCATTCAGGGGATGTATGGTGTTGTGGAGGGCGGCACGGCTCATAACATCAAAATGAACAATATTCAGGTCTGCGGGAAGACAGGGACAGTTCAAAATGCCGGTAAAAACCATTCTGTTTTTATTGCTTTTGCACCCAAAGACAACCCACAAATTGCAATTGCCGCTGTCGTCGAAAACTCAGGATTCGGTGCTACATGGGCGGCTCCAATAGCCAGTTTGATGATCGAAAAATATCTGACTCACAAAGTGGAACGCTTAGATATGGAAAAAGACATCATGGATTCGAAACTAATCAACAACTACTGATGCGCCAACCTAAAAACATATTTTCAAATCTCGACTGGCCTTTGGTCGGGATGTATGTGTTTTTTATTCTCGTAGGCTGGATCAACATCTATGCAGCAGCATATAACGAAGAACATAAAAACGTTTTCGATTTTTCGCAGGAATACGGCAAACAATTCATGTGGATCGCCATTTCTATTGTTCTGATTTTGCTGGTGCTGATACTCGATGCTAAATTCTTCTCCACCTTTGCCTACTATATTTATATAATTGCAATTGCAGTACTGATTGTCACCTTGTTCATCGGGTCTGACGTCAATGGTTCCAGATCGTGGATCTATTTTTCAGACTCGGTTCGGTTTCAACCCCTCGAACTCGCGAAGTTTGCAACGAATCTGGTTCTGGCAAAATTTCTTGGAGATATCGGTGTGCGAATGCAGGACATCAGCACCCGTCTGAAAGCCTTTGTTTTTATTGCCATTCCGGCTGTTCTCATATTGTTTCAGAACGAAACCGGCTCGATGCTGGTATTTGCTTCCTTCATATTTGTTATGTACCGCGAAGGCTTATCTGGCAATATACTCATACTCGGTTTTGCATTGATCGTACTTTTCATTTTCACATTGTTGATCGATAAACTGATCGTAGTTGGTTTCATTACCCTTGCAGCCATTGTATTTTTCTTTCTGATCAACCGTAGCCGCAAAAATATCCTTTTGTACTTGTTTATCTATTTTCTCACCATCGGTTTCGTGTTTAGCGTAAATGGCATTTACGAGAATGTTCTGCAGACGCATCAGAAAAAACGCATCGATGTGTTTCTCGGCAAGGTTACCGATATTAAAGATAAAGGTTACAACGTAAATCAGTCCAAGATAGCCATTGGTTCGGGAGGGCTTTTCGGGAAAGGATTTCTAAACGGCACCCAAACCAAATATAAATTCGTACCCGAACAATATTCCGATTTCATTTTCTGTACTATAGGCGAAGAATGGGGGTTCGTAGGCAGCGGCATCGTGGTGGTCATGTATGTCTTGCTCCTCTTGAGGATATTATTTGTGGCCGAGCGGCAACGATCTTCGTTCAGCCGCATTTATGGCTATGGACTTGCCTCAATCATTTTCTTTCACGTTATGATCAATATTGGGATGACTATCGGGCTGGCACCTGTTGTGGGCATTCCATTGCCGTTCGTGAGCTATGGAGGCTCGTCCATGCTGTCGTTCACGGTGTTATTGTTCGTGTTCATCAAGCAGGATGCTAACCGTATGCAGGTACTCTAAACCAATCTTATGAAACAGAAACGGTTCTTTTTCGCCATCATTTTTTGTTTTCTACTCTGTTCGACAAAACTATATTCCCAGATCTATAAAGATGCGAAAGCCCCTGTAGAATCTCGTGTTCAGGACTTGCTGCAACGTATGACACCCGAAGAAAAGTTCTGGCAATTGTATATGATTCCCGGTGACCTTTCGGAAGGAAAAGAAAAATACATGAACGGCATCTTTGGTCTGCAGGTGCAGCCCCCCAAAATGGAAGCCGATAAAAACGGACAGATCATCGATTACAACAAGTCGGGAATTGCTTCGGAAACTGCCAAAAAGATCAACGAAATCCAAAAATACTTTGTGGAACAAACCCGTCTGGGCATCCCCATCATTGCCTTTGACGAAACCCTCCATGGATTGACCCGCGAAGGAGCAACGGTTTTTCCGCAGTCAATCGCGCTGGCTGCAACATGGGATACTTCCCTGATGCACAAAGTAGCTACTGCCATTGCTTTGGAAACAAAATCGCGGGGCATCCGACAAGTGTTATCGCCCGTGGTGAATCTGGCAAGCGACGTACGCTGGGGACGCACCGAAGAAACTTATGGCGAGGACCCTTTTCTGGCTTCCGAAATGGGCGTGGCCTTTGTATCGTCTTTCGAAAAGTTGGGCGTTATCGCCACTCCCAAACATTTCGTTGCCAATTCGGGCGATGGCGGCCGCGACAGCTATCCCGTTTATATCAGCGAACGCGGACTCGACGAAAGCTATCTGGTTCCGTTCAAAGCCTGCATCACGCGCGGAGGTTCCCGCTCTATTATGACCTCCTACAATTCGCTCGACGGCACGCCCTGCACGGCCAACAACTGGCTGATCAATACCAAGCTGAAAAAAGAATGGGGCTTCAGGGGTTTCGTAATTTCCGATGCCTGCGCAGTGGGTGGCGCCAATGTGCTGCACAATACAGCGCATAATTATACCGATGCCACAGCCAATGCCATGAATGGCGGTCTGGATGTCATCTTCCAGACTTCCTACAAACATTATGTGCTTTTCAACAAAGCTTTTAACGATGGACTTATCCCTCAAAAGACAATTGATAGTGCCGTGGCACGGGTGCTTAGTGCCAAGTTCGAACTCGGCCTGTTCGAACATCCTTATGTTGATCCCAATGAAGCCGCTAAATACAATGCCACCACAGAAAACCGAAAACTTGCTAAAGAAGCCGCTTTGAAATCCATAGTGCTGCTGAAGAACGAAAACAATGTGCTGCCATTCAATAAATCCATCAAAACCATTGCCGTGGTGGGCGCCGATGCAAAGGAAGCCCGCACCGGAGGCTACAGCGGACCGGGCACTCACAACGTGAGCATTTTGGAAGGCATCACCGCCAGGGCAGGCAATACCATTTCCGTTGGTTATGCCAAAGGATGCAATCGTACCGATATCGACTATGTGCCCGTCAGTTCCAACTATTTGTCGTGCAACGTCGCCGGACAGACCATCAAGGGCCTCAACGCCGAATATTTCAACAACATCACTCTGAGCGGAACGCCTGCGCTAAAACGTACCGACCCCGACATCAATTTCCGCTGGACCTTATACGGACCCGACTCAACCATCAATTTCGACTTTTTTTCGGTACGCTGGTCGGGCAAACTCATCGCTCCCGAAAGCGGAACCTACAAGATAGGCATAGAAGGCAACGACGGTTACAGGCTCTATATCAACAATGTATTGGTTATCGACAACTGGAAAAAACAGTCCTACAGCGTGCAGGTGTGTGATTATGCTTTCACTAAAAATCAGGCCTACGACCTGCGCGTTGAGTTCTACGAATCAACCGGAAGCGCATGGTTCAAACTGCTGTGGAACTATGGTGTGCCTAATACCTGGAAGCAAGACATTGCCGACGCCGTGGCGCTGGCACGAAAAAGCGATGTGGTGGTGGTTTGTGCGGGTATAGAAGAAGGCGAAGGCAACGACCGCGCCTTTTTGAGCCTGCCCGGCCATCAGCAGGAAATGATACAGCAACTGGCAGCCACAGGAAAACCTGTGGTAGTATTGCTTTCGGGCGGAAGCGCCGTAACCATGAGTTCGTGGTTGGATAAGGTGCAGGCTGTGGCCGATGTATGGTATCCGGGCGAAGAAGGAGGCAACGCCGTGGCTGCGGTGCTGTTTGGCGATTACAACCCCGCGGGCCGACTGCCCATCACCTTCCCAATGGCCGAAGGGCAACTGCCTCTCACATACAACCATGCTCCCACGGGCCGCAACGACGATTATGCCGACCTCAGCGGTAAACCCCTTTTCCCTTTTGGCTTTGGGCTGAGTTACACTACTTTCGATTACACCGACATGGAAATTGCCCGGCAAAACATCGACCCTACTGACAGCACTATAGTTACATGCAGCGTGAAAAACACGGGCACAGCCGATGGCGACGAAGTGGTGCAACTCTACATCACCGATGTGGTGGCTTCGGTGGCGCGCCCCGTGATGGCACTGAAAGCTTTTAAACGCATACACCTCAAGGCCGGCGAAGAACAAAAAGTACAGTTCAGCATCACTCCCGATATGCTTTCGCTGCTCGACAAAGATCTGAACCCCGTGGTTGAACCCGGCGATTTCCGCCTGATGATAGGCGCTTCGTCGGAAGATATCAGGCTGAGGGGGATACTGAAGGTGGGGAAATAAGGTGAAAGACTGTGAGGTAGTGAAGGCTGAGGGATCTATTCGTTTATTTTCCGCATTTGGATTTCGAAGCGGGCTATTTTGCGATACAAAATGGGTATATTGGTTATGATGTGGGTATGGAAATAAGGACTCTCGCAAGTTGCGGTCCAGTTGCCCGATTCCATGCTCAAGGCACGAACCCAACCCCGGGCAGTGCTCTTTTTTTTGATGGTGACGACATCGTTTGTTAAAGTGACTTTAATGTTTTTAAGGTTGGTTTCGGTTTCGGCATCGGTGAAATGCAAGATGATGGACGTGTGGCGTATGCCGGTTGATACGCCCACTTTGATCAGTAGGTCCCATTCGGCAGCCAGATGAGGCAACCAGGAATGAATAAGTTTGCCGATCTGTTTTTTCACGGCATCAATCGCGTTAAGCAAACCCGGAATGAGGTCGGTTCCGGTTGCTTTTCGCATTTTGATCCTGTATGTTGGAATAACCATGATATCTTTAAATTTGCTGATAGCCAGTTCCATTTCAGCAATATCATCGGGGGTAATAGTGTTGAGTTCACCAATGTTATTTACGATAAGATCTTTAAGCCCGGTGGCCCTGCCTAAAGCATCGAGGTTTTTGGCTTTAGCAATAAACGATATTGACTTGCTGAAAGCGGTGACCAGAGGAGTATTATTATTGAACTTGGCGTTTACCAATGCACGCATAACATATTTATACACGGTGAGAGCCATGTCTTTCTTATAGAGTTTATTCTGAAAAGTTTTTGGTTTGACCTCCTCAATTTGATTGCTTTTAGCCTCTCCGATTTGCTGCATAAGATCGTCGAATTCAGTTTTTAAAGGAGCATATAAAGGCACAGTAATCAATTCGTCATTATTTCTGATCAAAAAGTTAAGGACTCTGCCGTTGGCCTGATCTCTAGAATTTTGTTTTCTATTCATACTATTTTGTCTGTGATGTTGAGAAAAACTACCATTACCGGAACAAAATTCAGTATCCGATGCACAAATTTAATCAATCTTATTACATTATTTTTGGTTTTCGTTACTTTTTTTTCGGTCACGATCACTATTTTATAATTCGTTTTTAGTATCCGATGGATCATTGTTCATTCCCGATGAGTCATTATTCATTCCCGAATGTCCATTGTTAAAATCCGTACGTCCATTATCAATTCCCGGGCATCCATTGTCATAATCCGTGCATCCATTATTAATATCCGACCATCCATTAACGTTACCCGATGAATCATTATTCATTTCCGACCATCCATTGTTGATACCCGAGCGATCATTGTTGAAATCCGAACCATCACAGTTCCTAATTTAGGCGGAAGTGTTCTAAATTTTACCTGAAGTGTTCTGAAAATGATCTTCAGTGTCATTATTTTCGATAACACCGCAAGCAAAAGTATCGGGAGCGGCATTAATAGTTGCTTCAGGAAGGATATTTGAGGGGTGATTGAAACAAAATTAATGGTGAGTGGCATAATCATATCAGTTATTGCACCAAATTTTAAATTTAGATGATCTTTTTGCAATTACTTGATAATAATTACTAATTTTATTCTCAGTTACCAATCCCAAAACAATGCCCCGCCTGAAGCTTCTGTTTATTATTTTATTTTGGATACTATCCAGATCAGATGGTTTTAGCCAATGTTTAACAATAAACCTTATAAAATATCCTAGCTTAGAAAATTTTTCATGTTGTCCAAATATACTAGGAATGATTTCTTGTGCAGATTATTGGACAAACCCATTAGAGCCTGGTAGTACATCAGATTATTTCAACACTTGTATCATTGATTCAATGGTAGATTTGACTTTTGTTTTTTATTTACAATATGCTTATTTTGGTAATGGTTTAGCTGGTATTATTTGTTGCCAGAATAGTCCGATTTTCACCCCCCCCTATAGAGAATATATTCAAGGAACTTTAAATGCTCCTTTAATAAAAAATAAATGTTATTATTCTGAATTTTGGGTTTTACCGTTTAATCATTCTTCGATGTCTAATAATTATTCTGCAATTGATGCAATTGGAATGTATTTTTCTGATACAATACCAACTCTAAATCCCCCTCCTCAACCAATATATGTAACACCTCAAATTAAAAATTCAACAGGAAATATTATTTCTGATACTATAAATTGGACAAAAATTTCAGGAACTTTTATAGCATCTGGAGGCGAAAAGTATATTACGGTTGGAACTTTCGTTCATGATAATGTAATTAATAAACTTTACTATAATACTAATTCTCCAAATGTTGCATATTACTTATTCGACAACTTTTCACTTTGCCCTTGTGATGATACTATACCGCAAAAAGTACCACCACCTGTGGTTTTTATACCCAATATCTTTTCGCCTAATGGCGATGGCTCAAACGATGTGTTTTGTGTGCGCGGGCCCGAAATAGATAGCTTACATTTGCAGATATACAACCGATGGGGCAATTTGGTTTTCGAAAGCAATGATATTAACGATGGTTGGGATGGAACTTTCAAAGGAGAGAAATGCGAAGAAGGGGTTTATGTTTATTGGGCAGAAATTACCTTTAAAAATGGGGTGAAGGAGATGAAAAAGGGGGATGTTTCTTTGGTGAGATAATAGTGTGAAGTTGGAAGACGGAAGACCGAAGACGGAAGACGGAAGACGGAAGACCGAAGACGGAAGACGGAAGACGGAAGTAATGCCTAAACAGCTAACAACCTCTCCTCCCTAAAGCACATTCAGCAACTGTTCCTTCACCTTTTCGAGTTCGTCTTTCATTTCGATCACCATTTTTTGTATGTTGGCGTCGTTGGCTTTCGAGCCGAGGGTGTTTATTTCGCGCCCTATTTCCTGCGTGATGAAAGCGAGTTTGCGGCCGTTGGCAGCATTTTCTTTCATAATTTCGATAAAATAGGTGCAATGTTTTTGCAGCCGCACTTTTTCTTCGGTGAAATCAATTTTCTCGATATAATAGATCAGTTCCTGTTCCAGGCGGTTCATATCAATCTTTTCCTGTTCGATAAAAGCCGAGATATTCGACAAAATGCGCTGACGAATTTGCAACAGGCGTTCTTTTTCAAAAGCTGCTATCTTCGGAATGTTATTTTGGATGAGGTCGATGCGTTGCAGCATATCGTGGCGCAGCACCTCGCCTTCGTTGCGGCGGCACCCATCGGCGGCATCAACGGCTTTATCGATGCAGGCGGCAATTTGGCTCCATTCTTCCTCGTTGGGTTCTTCGCTCTGGGTTTTAACAATATCGGGCATACGCAGCAGCACCGATATTATATCGTCGTCCAGAGGCGTATTGAGTTCGAGGGCAAGCTGTTTCAGGTCGGCGTAATATTTTTTTGCCAGTTCTTTGTTCACCGAAAAGCCTGTGTTCATGCCAAGTACTTCGGCCGAAACAAAAACATCTATCTTGCCGCGTTCCAGTTTTTTCGCGATCAGCGAGCGGATGTCGGCCTCTTTTTCGCGATACGTTGACGGCAGTTTTAAACTGATATCGAGTTGCTTGCTGTTCACCGATTTTATTTCGATGCTGATCTTTTTGTCGGGCAAACTGCAAACGGCTTTGCCATAACCTGTCATTGACTTCATACGGGATGATTTTGTTTATACAAAAGTAATATAAGTAGCGGGCATAGTGTCGCAAATTACAATTTTTGTCATAAATTTGAGTTTTTTATAACGATCTGCTATCATTTAAAAGCAAAACCGATCTGTCTGATTGAAAAAGGCTGCCACCATATTGATATTGTTTTTTGTTTTGCTTTGCGTGAAAATTCAGGCGCAGAACTTTTCGAATTTCCGCATCAAAAACATCACCTTAAGCTCCGATACCCTGAAACTCGATTCGCTCAGCATCATTCCCAAAACCCTGTTGATAACCAAAGCCGACGGCGCTTCGCTCGACACTTCGGCCTATCACATGGATTATGCCAACGGTTTATTGATAATTAAGAACCACGGTCTTTACGTGAACGAACTGAAAGGGAAAAGCCTGAAGATATCGTATCGTGTGTTTCCGTTCCTATTCACCGAAGAGCGCCGCCACAAGAACAGCAAACTCATCAACACCAAACAGCAAGCCGTTGAAAACCCGTTTTTATACAAATACGAGGTCACCACCGAAGATGTGTTCAAATGGGGCACCCTGAACAAAAGCGGCGACATTTCGCGCGGAGTTTCGTTTGGCAACAATCAGGATGTGGTGGTGAATTCGAGCCTTAACCTGCAGCTTTCGGGACATCTGTCGGACGAAATTCAGGTGCTGGCCGCCATCACCGACAATAACATCCCCATACAGCCCGAAGGCAACACACAGCAGTTGCAGGAGTTCGATAAAGTGTTTATACAGTTGTTCAACAAAAACAACAAACTCATCGTGGGCGATTTCGAGATCAACCGGCCGAACAGCTATTTTATGAATTTCAACAAAAAAGCGCAGGGAGCTTTGATCGAATCGAATATCTTCATAAAATCGAAAAAGAAAAAAGAAAACGACCTGAAAGTTCACCTCGAGGGCTGCGGTGCGGTTTCGAAAGGACGCTATGCCCGCAATGTGCTGGTTCCTGTGGAAGGCAATCAGGGCCCCTACAAACTGACGGGTGTAAACAACGAAACCTACATCATTGTGCTGGCAGGCAGCGAACGCGTTTATATCGACGGGGCTTTGCTCACGCGCGGACAGGACAACGATTATGTGATCGACTACAATTTGGGCGAAATATCGTTTACGCCGAAAAATGTGATCACCAAAGACAAACGTTTGGTGGTGGAGTTCGAGTATACCGACCGTTATTATTCGCGCACCATGTTTTTCGTGGGTGCCGGGGTGAGTTATAAAAAACTGGATGTGAAGTTTAATTACTTTTCGGAACAGGATCTGAAGAACCAGCCTTTGCAGCAAGACCTCACCGAGGCAGACAAAAAACTTTTGCAGGGAGTTGGCGACAGCACCCAGCTTGCCGTGATACCCAACGTGGATAGTATCGCTTTTTCGAATTCGTACGTGATGTATAAGCGCATCGATACCATTGTAAGTTCGGTTCAATACGATTCCGTTTATGTTTATTCCACCAATGCCAACAGCGCCTTTTATAGGCTTGGTTTTTCGTATATGGGCACCGGAAAAGGAAATTATGTGCTGATACAAAGTTCGGCCAACGGCAGGGTTTTCAAGTGGGTGGCTCCGGTGGGCGGAAAACCTTCGGGCGACTACGAACCCGTGATACTGCTCATCGCGCCTAAAAAAACACAGATGTATACGCTGGGCGTTGATTATGCCATCGGAAAAACCACGAAAGTAAGCGTCGAAACCGCCCTCACCGACCTGAACCGAAACACGTTCTCGACCCAGAACAAATCGGACGATCAGGGCTATGCCGTGAAAGCTTCGGTAACCAACCTCATCCCCTTTGCCAAAAAAAGCAAAGCCGACTGGAAATTTATTGCCAACGCCACCAACGAGTGGGTAAGTCAGAATTTTAATCCCATTGAGCAGTATCGTCCGCTCGAATTTTCGCGCGACTGGAATATGACCTCCACCCAGCGCTCAGACGAAAACATAAGCGGCTTGAAACTGGGTATACAGAACAAAAAAAATCAGTTCCTCAACTATCAGTTCAACTATTTGATACACGGAAGCCAGTATAGCGGTTTGCAGAATCAACTCGATCTGGCCGAAGACCTGAAAAACTTTTATATCACCTTCAACGGGTCGTATCTTCAAACCAAAACGCCCGTTTTCAACACCGAATATTATAAGCAAAAAGCAATGCTGGTTAAAAAGTTCCGGTGGTTCAACATCGGGGCCAACGAAGAGCAGGAGCACAACATGTTCAAATCGGCAACTATCGACTCGCTCATCACAAGCAGTTTCGCGTTCAACATTTACGAAGCTTTTATTGCCAGCCCCGATTCGGCTAAAAACAAATTTAAAGTGTCGTACAAAAAACGATACGACTATTTGCCCTTTGCCGACAAACTAAAGCTTGCCACCGATGCCGACGATTTTAATTTAAACTTGGAGCTGACCAAAAACCCCAGAAATGTTTTGAAAATGAGTGCCACCTATCGTTTGCTGAAAATAAAAGATTCGCTTCTGAGCACAACAAAACCCGACGATATGCTGATAGGCAGGGTTGAATACTATACCCATTTCGCCAAAAATGTGGTTCAGTCAACCACCTATTATGAAGTAGGGTCGGGCATGGAAGAAAAACAGTCGTATTCTTATATTGAAGTATCAGCCGGGCAAGGCGTTTATACCTGGACCGATTATAACGGCGATGGTATAAAACAACTCAATGAATTTGATGTAGCAGCGTTCAAAGATCAGGCAAATTACATACGCGTATTCACCCCAACCAACAATTATATTAAAACCTATTCCAATCAATTTACAGAAGCCCTTACGATTGATCCCGGAATGGCCTGGGCCAAAAAAACCGGCTTCCGCAAATTTGTTTCGCGCTTTTCGTTGCAATCATCCTACAGTGTGGGGCATAAAAGCACCAGCACCAATCTGTTGAAAGCATACGACCCTTTCTACTTCGATCTGACCGACACCTCCCTGATGACTTCTACCACGCAGTTCAAATCGGTATTGTTCTTCAATAAAAGCAACCCGAAGATCGGTGTCGAATTATCCTATCTGTTGAACAATTCAAAACAACTCATGATAAACGGGTTTGAGTCGCATTCTAACCAAAGCTACGGAACCAAGATACGCTGGAACATCACCCGGAAGTTTTATATGAACCTGCTGTTCAATAAAGGCATAAAGACTTACACTTCGGAATATTTTATTTCGAAAAACTACGATCTTGCTTTTTGGGAGATCGAACCGAAATTTATTTATCAACCCGGAACCAAATTCCGCCTCAGTTTAAGTTATAACTTTTCCGATAAGCTCAATTCCGCCACCGACTCCAGCCAAAGAGCCATAAATCACAATATCGGTATTGAAATGAAATATAATTTCCCCGGAAAAGGAACCCTTCAGGCAAAAGTAAATTATATCAACATCAAATACGGCCACGATCAAAACACTTCGCTTGCGTATGAAATGTTAGACGGATTCAAACCCGGGCAAAACATCACCTGGAATTTCACCTTTCAACGCAACATAGCCAACAATCTCCAGCTCGATATCATCTACGACGGACGCAAGATGGGCACCAACAAAATTGTGCATGTCGGCACCATGCAGATAAGGGCTTATTTTTAAAGAAAAAGAGATTTATTCGCTGATGATTTTCACCTCGGTGCGGCGGTTCTGCTGACGGCCTTCGTCCGTATCGTTGGTTTCAACCGGTTGTGTTTCGCCAAAACCCTGTGCGCTCACACGCGTAGCTGCTATGCCGTGTTGTATCAAATAATTTCTGACGGCATTGGCTCTGCCGAGCGAAAGGGTCATATTCGATTCAGGTGTCCCCACATTATCGGTATGCCCGTCAATTTCGATCACCATTTTGGGTTTCAGCTTCATAATTTCAACCAGATCATTCAGCGCTGGGCTCGACTCCGGACGCAGTATCGATTTTCCCGTTTCGAACAGCACATTTTTTAGCGTATATTCTTTTGGAGGATCGTATTTAATATCCAGATCCAGCGTGTATCGGCCTTTTTCGGCAGGCACATCAATTGTATTATACTCCACCACATCCGAAAAGGTCTTGTATTGAATATCGTAGGTATCGCCTTTGGGGATAAGAATAGAAAATTTGCCTTCGTTGTTGGTGATCCCGCTGAATTTCAATTTATTTTTCGTCCCGTTGAACTTTATTTGCTCTCCCTGGCGGGGAACTCCATTCATACTGGTAACAAAAACATTCAGCAGGGCATCGGTTTCGGTAGGCTTTAAATCCTGAGCCGATACAATTTTCGTTGTTAATAATATCAACAGCAGCAATTTTAATTTATGCATATAGCTAAACATTTATAAAACGACGTTAAACGAGCATAAAAATACAACAAAAATCATCGTAAGTCAAATAATTTCATAAAAAAAAGTGGCGAAAGTTTTCTTTCGCCACTCAGATAAATAATTCAGCTTTAAATTACGCTTGTTATTACGAACGCATTTTTCCGACCGTGGTGCTATTTTTCAAGCGTAAAAGTCGATGTACCGATCACGTTTCCGTCTGCAAACAGATCCACGGTGTAAGTTCCCGGAACAAAATCTTTTGCTTTAACCCAATAAATACACAGGTCCTGAGCTTTATTGTTATAAGTAACCTGTTCCTTAGCGGAGTATTGTAGTTTCTTTCCCTGAAAATCGAACGAATATTCTTCGCCGCTGCCTGTAGCCAAAATGGTTCCGCTGGGATCGGCAATTCTCAAATAAACTGTTTTTGAACCTGCAGGGGTAATAGCATTTTCGCCAATAGTAAAACAAACGCGTAACTTTTCGGCCTTTTTCGATTTCTTGGTCGGAATTTCTTTTCCTTTTGCCTTAACCACTATACCGTCGGTATTAATATCGTATGTGGTCAATGCCGAACCTTTATTAACGGTTTCCGTCAATTGTTGGTTATGCGTGGCAAGAGTTTTGTTTTCGGTGCTTGTCGAATCCAGCACGGTCTTTATATGAAAGTTTTCGGCTGTCAGATCTTTATTTTGTTTCTTCAGATCTTCAATTTGTTGTTCATATTCCTTCAAACGGCCTTCCATCGATTTGATCTGGTTTTTGTATTTCGTAACCGAACCCTGAGCATTTTTAACCTTGGCCAGCAGTTTTTCAACATGTTCTTTCTCTTGGTTGAACATATCGGTCAGTTGAGCATTATCTTTCGACAACTGATCATATTGCTTTTTCAAATTTTCAAGCTTCGTAACCAACTGATCTTTTTCCGTCGATAACGAATCCCGTTCCGTTGTAACTACATTAATTTGTTGTTTAAACGAAATAACTTTCCATGTCAACAGTGCGCATGCTATAAACAAAACGATTGACAGATACATAAAATAATTAGGCTTTTTCCTAAAATCAGATGAATTTGTTTGCATAATTTTATTTTTTTTAAATTAACAATAAACCGGAATTTTATAAACTAAAAACTACTTCAGCGTAAATTGTGTTTGTCCTATATCTTTCCCGTCCATAAACACAGCAATATTGTAGGTCCCTGCAACAATGCGGTCGGTCTTTTCATAATAAAGCGTCACACTTATCGAACTTCCTTTATAATAAACATCCTGCTTCAGCGAATACATAATTTGCTTTCCTTCATAATCAAACGAGGCTCCGTCATTAATAATAGCATTATCGGGTCGGGCTATCCTCACATACACCGTTTTCAGTCCCGCTTCCACCAATGGGTTTTTCACCATCGTGAAACTGATCTTAATTTTTTCCACCCTGTTAGCCTTTTCAACCACCTCTTCCTTCTTCCCGCCTTGTTTCAGCCTGATACCCGTGGCCACAATACCGTATGCCTGCAAAACCGCTGCATTATTAATTTGCTCTTTCAGCGCGTCCTTGTCTTTTGCCAGCGACGAGCTCTTATCCTGTTCCGTCTTAATATTTTCCTCCATGCCCTTCACCTCTGTTTTCAAATTATCATTCTCCTTCAGCAGCTTGTCAATCTGCGAAACATAATCCTGCGTAATACCCCTCAAATAATCCAGTTTCCGTTGAATCTGATTCTTCCCTGCATTGCTTTCTATCAGTTTCTGTATCTCATTCGCCTGAGCCTGTATAGTGCTGTCTTTTGCCCCCAGGTCTTTCGTCATATTGCCATATTCCTTCCGCATCTTCTCGTGTTCCGTCAGCAGCGAGTCCAGTTGTTTTTGCAGCACCTGTCTTTCTGTTATCGATTTCTCTTTCTCAACAATAAAAGTATTAACTTTGGTCCGTGCCGTAACATATAAAACTAAAAGAGCAACAATAATCAGCGCTTCAACACCTATAATAATTTTATACGTAAGTGTCTTGGGGGCTTTTGCATCAATATCCGTCATAACCTAATAAATTTTAGCAAAATTACTTATTTTTTTATATTTATTTTTAAAAAGATTAAAATACAGACTCTAAACAAAAAATGTCATTACTCTACGATTTCATCGGCTTGTTCTTTCCCCGAATCTGTTACTCCTGTAATAACACGCTGTTACAACACGAGGAAGTATTATGCACTTTTTGTCTCTATCAATTGCCAAAAACCAATTTCCATCTTGAAGAAGAGAACCCTGTTTTTAAAAGCTTCTGGGGCAGAGCCAACATTTCCCATGCCACGGCACTATATTATTTTCAAAAAGGAAGCAAAGTTCAACACTTGATTCATCAATTAAAATATAAAGGGAAACAGGAAATCGGATTTTATTTAGGGAAAACCTATGGTCAGGATCTGTTGCAATCAGATTTTTATAAAGATGTTGATATTGTGATTCCCGTTCCTTTGCATCCTCGTAAAAAAAGAAAGCGAGGTTATAATCAGAGTGAATCATTTGCTATGGGTCTTGCAAGTTCGATAAAAATTTCCTGCGACACAAAAACATTAGTAAGAACAACGGCTTCACAAACTCAAACAAAAAAATCACGATTCAAAAGATGGGAAAACGTAAAGGAAATTTTTGCAGTTAAAAACTATCAACATCTGCAAGATAAACATATTCTGCTTGTGGACGATGTAATCACCACGGGTGCAACCATTGAAGCGTGTGCCAATAAACTTTTCGAAATTCCAGGAATAAAAATAAGTGTGGCAGCAATAGCCTGCACTGTAAAATAATAACTCTAAAATTTTGTTGCCAGAACAGCTGTATTTTTATAATGTTTTACCGAACCTTTTAAATCAAAGATTTCTGTATAGATTATGTAAATCCCGATATTCGCCTTACTATTACTTTCGGTAGTCCCATCCCATGAAAATGTAGTTTTATCAGAAATAGTTTGGCTTTTCACCAGATTTTTAATTAACCGCCCTTTCGAATCATAAATTACGATATTGATAACTTTTCCGGGACCGTCAGTTTTACAACTAATGTTTAAAACATCATTATATCCATCGTTATCAGGAGAAAATAGTTCCGGGTCAACAGTAATAGTTCCGTCATCAACCTCTCCCTCAAAAAACTGAGAATTTTGATAAGCAGGGGTTGCAAAACCGGCAGTTTCTGCTGCAGAATGCCAGTTTGTAACATCATTAGATGGCCGGTTAAAATCAATTCGTTCGAGTGACACGCCATCGGTTGAATTCAACAATGGAAATTGCATATCAGCAGTATAACTCATTGCATCAATGATAGTATCTGCTTTTGTGCTTAATATAACTGTACCTTCCTCATTATTGTATGCAGGAAACGATTCCATACAAATAAAATTATAGGGATTTGGTGTATTATATTGTGCTTTTACTTTATCCGGATTTGAAGTCAAAACAATATAATTTTCTGGGAAAATTAAATAATTATCAGTAGTTATAGCCCTTATATCGCTTCCTGATGCAAGATTCAAATCCATAAAATCCAATACTTTGTTCGAACGATTATAGATTTCAACAAAATCCACCCCATTATCTTTTGGATTCGACAGCACTTCGTTTATAACCAAATCGCCTGAGTCTGGTATTTCAGGCAAGGCAAAATGAGCGATTGAATTTGCATCAATTTTATTTCCCGCACAATCAAAAATGCTATCGTTCATGGTGATAGTATATATAGTATTTGGCACAAGCGGTTGAGAAAAATAAAGAATAGCCGATTTTTTATCAGGATAACTAAACTGGACAGCATTTGGATTTCCAATTCCATTATCTACTGTAAATCTCGAAAGAGTATTAATATTATTACTGTCGAGCGCTTCACTGAAAAATATTTTTGCCTGCATGGGTGCATATCTTGATGCCGCTATTCTGATTAATAAAGGTTTGGAAATATCAGGATTAATTCCAAAATTAGAATTTGTCTTACCGGGAGTTCCTCCGCTGGGGTCGTTCGAAGCTTTCCAATTTGCCATTTCCCCACACGGATTATTTGGGTCAATTAATTCCAACGACCACCCGCCATCCGTTTTTGTCGGGCTTTGATACCACGAATCAGTATAGCTTACAAAATGAATGATATTCCCCGATGCATTCTTCAAAACAATTGTTGCGCCAGTATTGGTGAGCGAAAATGATGAAAAACCTTTCGTAGGTCCATAAGTACTCAAGGCTGTAACGGCATTATCGTCGCATACTATTAAGAACCCTTTTCCCGAAATTGTAACATCAGGCAAAAATATATGAGTCGAATTGATTTCTATTCTCCAGTTCTTTAAGTTAATGGGGGATAGCGATTTGTTATAGAGTTCCAGATATTCATAATTCGGCAATCCTACCGGAGGATCAGGGTCCGCCATAATTTCATTAACAACAACATCATAGGCAACCGCATTATAATAGGTAAAAGGAAGAGTGTAGTTTTTCATGCTATTTCCAGCTAAGTCTTTAACATTTGCGATATCAATAGAATATGAGCTGCCATTTGTAAATAGAGTTGAAAAAGTAAGGTGAACCAATGAACCATTTGCACCATCTTTAGTCGCCGAAACTGGATTTCCAATTCCTGTAATTGAATAATTTAAAAGATTCTCTGCCGAAGACTGCTCCACATTCTCCGAAAAGGTTATATCTAATTGAGTTGGTGAAATAACAATCACCGATTTAACAATAGGTCGAATCGTATCAACAATAATAGGTCCGGCATAAATGTCGTCAAAATAAAAATTGGTTTTATTGCTGCTGGTGTATTTACAAAAAACTCCAAAATATAAAGAAGAACTAAAGGTATTGTCAATTCCCGTACCCTCCAAAACATAACTTGTCCCCCCGCTTCCATCCGTATATAACGTCCAGTTTCCCGCAGCATCTCGTTCCACTTTAACTCTGTAAGATGATGTAGCTCCAGTAAAACAATTATGTCCAGCAATAATTTTTTCCACCGTTTCCCCGCTTTGCCTCCACAACGAAACGCTGTCAAGCTGGTCATCACCATCATCACCAAACATCACAAAATACCCGTTTAAACTCCCTTCCAGGTTCCATTGGTCCGAAACCAAATAAACCCTGCAATTATTAGATTTAGAAGTATTCAGCGATAACCTCACCCAAAAATCCCACTCCATAGTATTTAAACTCGTCATCACACAACCCGTCGACAAATAGGAGGTATCAGCTGTCGTTCCGTTCAACTGCAATCGTGGAGCCACACTCCATGCAGAACTGCCATATGTTGATATTTGAAATTGTGAACTATCCCCATGCCATGCCGGATTTGCACTAAAATTCCCATCCCCGAAATTCTCCTGAATCTGGGCAGATATATATAATGGTAAAAACAAAAAAAATAGAACTACTTTTTTCATTTCTCTAAAAAATGGATACTAAAGTATAAAAAAAAACCATCCCTTTCAAAAAAGGATGGTTTTTTCTATCAGCTAAAATATCTTAGCGCATTATCGTAATTGTACCATTATGATTCACCTCATCCACACAACTTCCGTGGGTGCCGTAGTTCACCATCAACACATAATAATAAACGCCTGTGGCCTCATTTCCTCCGTCCCAATAACCATCTATACCGTAGTTGTCCGATTCAAACACCTTTTTTCCCCAACGATTATAAACCTTCAGGTTACTTCCCGGAAAATCCTCAATACCTTTCACTACAAACGCATCATTCTGCCCATCTCCGTTTGGCGTTATCACATTCGGAAAAGTTAACTCACAAAGCTTCGCCGCCACGGCACGTGTATCTGTAGCCGTAATACAACCTGTAACACTAACAGTATAGTTCGTTACCTGATCAGGTGTTGAGCATTCAACATCAAACCCTCGGCTGGTTTGTCCTCCCGGCGACCACAAATAAGTATAATTATAATGATCCAAATAACCCTGTCCGTCAGTTTCCTTAACATACATCCTCATGAAAGCAAAGCTACAAATTGTTGTATCAGGACCAATATCAATACCCGGGTTTGGCATTATTCGTATATTAATAGTGTCCGAGAAATCGCAATTATGACCCGGGTCATCTGTAACGGTCACCGAATAAACATCAGTTAACCCCACACTAATAGTTTGAGTGTTCGATCCTGTCGACCAGGCATATTGATACCCCGGATTTTGTGCATTCAAAATAATAGGATCAGTTGAAGTAGTACATGTGTCCGGACCCAAATCAAATGGTATCGGTATCTTTGATATATGAACCGTTCCGCTAACTTCACAGTTTAGTCCGAATTCATCCGCCACCGAAACAGTATATTGACCGGACGAATTCACATTAATGGTTTGAGTTGTATCAGATGTCGACCAAATATAATGCAATCCCGCATTTCCCGCATCCAATGTTACTGGTAAATTCGTACACAGATCAGGCCCCAAATTAACCGGTTGAGGCATTTGAAGCACCTTAACATAAATTGAATCGCTTGTAAAACAATGAAGCGTCCCCGCATCATTATCATTTGTTACAGTCACATAATAAGTACCGGTGTTAGTAACAGGAATTGAATCTGTAGTAGCATTTGTCGACCAATTATATGAATCAAAACCAGCACCGGCGTTCAAATTATAAACTAAATTATTCCCACATAAAGTTGTATCATGTCCCAGATCGCATATCGGTGTTTGAACAACCTGAATACTGAGTGTAGTATCATAAGAACAACCAAATATATCATAAACAGTAACGGTATATTGGTATGTTCCACCTGAATCAGGAATAACTCTGATAACGGAATCATTAACTATATGAAAAAACGAACCTGTCCAGGTAACAGTATCAATAGGCACCGAATACGACCAACCGGTGGGCAACAATGCAGGGTTAAGATTTAATTCCCACCAGAAAATATATCCATTATCTTGCCCCCAGTTATCGCATATCTGAATATTCCATGTTCCGTTTAACGGACATCCAATTAATCCTGAAAAAGGATCATCGGGAGTGAAATAATTAGTATGTGCAATAGTATCTGCAGCAGGAATTGGCGAAGTACCGGCATCTAACACATTCAAATAGCCTTGTTGTGGATAAGTTTGAGACCATCCATACACCCAGCCTATTCCGGGTGGATTGGTAGCTGGATTGCATAAGTTCGTACCATCAGTTTCGTTAGGGACACCTAAAAATACATTGGATCCGGCATAGTCATTTGAGTCAAGAACCAAGACATTTCCATTAGGGCAAATAAGGCTAAATCCGAGGTCTCCTGCCCATGAGTGTTCAATGTCAATTAATACTGAAAGAATATCAGAACCACTGGTTATGGTCTGTCCTGGTAAAAAATTATTAAAAGTAACGTAGGTATTATAACAACTCGGCGTACACGTGCCTCCATCAGGAATAAATGTTGTACTATCGTAGCGTTGGCTGGCCATTTGAGTTGAAACCACAGGCTGTATCACAACTACTGAACCGGAATTATATCCTAATGTGATAAAAGAAGTATCTGATGAAGAACACATATCGGGAAGTGGATGTATAACCGCAAACGGACTTCGTGATATTCGAACTCTTGCTCCAAGATTATTTAAGTTTATACAACCATGGGCATCGGTGATCGTTAATGTTACATCATACCCTCTAACCTGAGTATAAGTATGACTTACGATCTGTCCTGTGGCGGTATTTCCATCGCCAAAATCCCAATGATAGGTGCAATTAGTACTATCTTGCACATATAGAATAGGGCTTTCAGGAAATGCCAGCGGGCCACTTCCTCTGGCGGCAAATTGAATGGAGTTCCCTATACAAATGTCAATATAATTGCTATCATTTGGATGAGGGATAGTCAAAATCGGATGTAAAGTAGCAAGAATTGTCTGGCAGGGAACTGTGCATATTATAGAACAAAACCAACCTGTAGAAACAAGAGCAGAATTTGATTTAAATTCAAAAGTGAGATCCCCGAATGTATTGGCAATTGTAGCATCAATTGCTGGGCCGGGAAGATTATTGTTATTATATTTACCAATAATAGGTGCAGTGGTAGTACTTCCGTCATACACAATTAAAGTGTCACCGGGCTCAACATTAAAATTATTAAAGGTCATTTTAATATGCGTGTTTGTAACACTGCTTGAGTGAAAAGTCATCACATAATCTTCGTTATTTCCATAATTTCCACTGCCATCGCCACTGTCGTAAAAATTACCATTACAGGCTGTAACCATTCCCTGAGTACTTATTAAATAAGTTTGTGATTTAACATAACTTGCTATCACTAAAAGTAAGGAGAAGAAAAATATTTTTTTCATTTTTAATGATTTTTATTGTTGTTTTGAGAATTTTTTATAGCCAGCAGAAATATACAATAGTGGTTTAAAAACCACCGCGATTCCGGCTTCGTTCCAAATATAAGTGATAAAGTTTTTCGAACTGACATCGAAATTGTATTTCAAAACGTTGAAGGTTTCTCTTGAATACGTTTTTTCATTAAAATTTTGCGTTGTTTGAGAAACAGCAGATGTTACGATGTGAATATCAAGACCTGTAAGCTGTTTAGCAGCAGATTTTAAAGTCACAACATAATACGAATTATCTAAATAATAATTGTAATACGGAATTAATTCCGATTTTGACGCTTCGAGCTGCGCAATATATTCAGAGCTAAAGACATCATACAACCGTTTATCTGCTTTGTAATTTTTTTGGGCGCATACTGCTGTGCATATAAAAAGAGTCAGAAGCCCCATTAATAATTTTTTTCTCATAGCAATAATTTTTTGCAAATATAAATAATTAGTTCTACTTAGACAATCACATACAAAATTTGGTTGCTTCAAAGAAAAAATATTGGGAATTTTGCGAAATAAGTAATGTTTTTGCGATTGATTCTTCACGAAATGATTTTGATTTGTATGTATCTTTACCAAAAAAACGATGCGGGAAATTAAAAATAAAATCTGCTTAATTACAGGCGGAACTTCAGGTATTGGAATGGAGACAGCATTAGAATTGTGCCGTTTGGGAGCCAAAGTTGCCATCACCTATCGCAACGAACAAAAAGCTATTGAAACTCAAAATTTTTTTGAAAAGAAATGCGGAGTAAAACCCGAAATATTCTTTTGCGACCTTTCATCATTTGTTTCCATTCGAAGTTTTGTCGAAAAATTTAAAAGCGAACATGCGAAACTTGAAGTTTTGATTAACAACGCAGGTATATGGGAAACCAAGCGCGTATTAAGTGTCGATGGTATTGAATTAAATTTTGCAACAAATCATTTGGCCCCATTTTTATTAACAAATCTTCTTTTAGATTTGATGGTAGCTAGCAGCCCTGCACGAATAATAAACGTTGCTTCCGGCTCGCATAAAACCGCTGAAATTAATTTTGATGATCCGGAAATGAAAGAAAAATTCAACGGATATAAAGCTTACGGGCAATCGAAACTAGCTAACATATTATTTACAAAAAGTTTGTCACATAAGTTAGCTGAAAAGGGTGTTAGTGTGTTTTGTTTGCATCCCGGTGTTGTTTCAACAAAAATTTTTAATAAAATGGGAAAACTAGCCGTTGGCATATTGAGGCCGTTGATGATATCGCCCGAAAAAGGAGCCCGAACTTCTGTTTATCTGGCAACAGCTCCTCAAATAGAATCTCTTTCCGGAAGTTATTTTTCCCGAAAAAAAGTTGTAAATTCGTCTCCCACATCCAATAGCATTGAAATAGCCGATAAATTATGGGAAATGAGTTCAAAATATGTAAGCATCTAAAAATATAGTATAATGGAAAATGATAGAAAAATTGTAAAACATTATTCAAACGGAGAAATTACTATTGTTTGGCAACCCGATCTGTGTACACACATTGCATATTGCTTCACCGAACTGCCCGAAGTATTCGACCCCACCGAGCGCCCCTGGATCAATGCCATGGGAGCATCAACCCAAAAAATTATCGATCAGGTCAACCGCTGCCCAACCGATGCTTTGACCTTTTTTTATAACGACGCCTCAAAAAACAATTTACCCGACGAGACTATGGAACAGAATGATTACGACAGTGTGCGCATAGAAATAATTGAAAACGGTCCTGCGCTGATCAAAGGACATACTATTATAGTTGATAAAAACGGTGTTGAAAAAACATGCGACAAAACTATTGTATTATGCCGTTGTGGCCACTCCAACAACAAACCTTATTGCGATGGTATGCATTCGAAGAATAAATTTGAATGAAATTTTAGTCAGAATTTAATATTTCTTTCTCTTGTGATATAATTCTTCAATCTCAAGTTCTTTTGATTATTCGATCACCATTTCCGATTAATGGTATTGATATACTTTGGTTTTAGCCCAAAGGTTAATTTATTTCTGATTAGAAGAGTTTAAAATTATTGTGGTAAATTTTATGATTACTTGTAACTTTTTTTAATATACAGGCGTCCGATAGGGAAATAAAAAAACGATTAAATTTTTTTCTAAAACTTTTAAATTATGAAAACATCACTAATTTTTAAATCGATTACTACTTTTGTGATTTTGATTTTTGCTGCAGAAATAAGTTTTGCCAAAACTCATGATCCTGAAAAAACAAATGACCTTAAAACCATTATTACAAAAAATATTGTTTATCCAGAATTTGCAAAGGATAATAGATTGTCTGGTTTTGTGGTGGTTGCATTTGCGGTTGATAATGCCGGCAAGATCAATGTAAAAGAAATTAATGCCGATTCGGATTATTTTCAGCAATATGTTGAAGCCAAATTGAAAGATTTAGTGCTGGCAGATCCACAAAGGTATCAGAACAAAACTATTTATTATCGGTTTGATTTTCATTTGCTGAATCAAAATTAATCTTCATCATTTTTTAGGCTAAATGTAGTAAATATCATGTGCTTTTTTTGGCTCTATTAAGCCCTGCCTTGTGTGGGGCTTTTGTTTTTTGATAAAATCCGCAGATTAACTACTTTTGCCATTCAAATCATTTTATGCGGAAACTAGTCTTGTTTTTTTGCTGCCTGTTCTTATTTCAATCGTGTATCGAAATAAAAGAAACCATTACTATGCATGCCGATGGCACCGGCAACATTCAGTTACTAGTTGACATGGGCAAACTGGGCAAAGCGCTAAATCCGCAAAGTCAGAAACCCGGAATGTCGTTCGTGCAGCAGATTAAAAATATCCCCGCAGAAGCCCAAACTTTATTGAAATCATGCAAAGGGATTAGCAACCTGCAAACCCAAGCCGAAACCGAAAAAGGAATCTATGCCGTGAGTTTCGATTTTAAGAACACAAAATCGTTGAACAATGCAATTTACAGCCTTTTTAAACAAAAAAAACTTGCCGTAATGCCCGATCTGATCAAAGTATCCAAACACAAATTGAAACGCATGAACTTTGCGCCCCTGCTAAAAAAATATATGCCTAAGGATACCAGTAATATGATGAGTGAGATGTTTTATCAGTTTATTAACTTTGAGTCAACCTATAATTTTCCAACAGCCGTGAAAAAAGTGAGCAACAGCAAAGCTACAATTGAAAATGAACGCAAAACGGTTAGCCTGAACTATTCGCTCTATGATCTGCTAAACACAGATTTTAATTACGGAATAACAATAAAATACTGATTAGGGAGCAAAATCAGAATTCTCTGACCATTAGTTTCTCGGCAATTTCGAACAATTGTTTTTTGTTCTTTTCGGGAAGATCAATCTTTTTGAAATGCACTAAGGCCTTTTGCCAATAAACATTCATTTGCTTTTCGGCAGCTTCCTTAACTTTCAATTGTTTGTAGATAGCAGATATTTCGCTTATTTTAGCTTCTTCATCGAAAGTCGAATTCACAAAATAATAGATAAGAGTATTGAGAGTTTTACCTTTAGCAAGCTCATGAGCTTTCAAATAGAGATAAGTTTTTTTCTTGGCAACAATATCACCCCCCTTTTTTTTACCGAACTTATCTTCATCGCCAAATACGTCCAGAATATCATCTTTCAACTGAAAGGCTATACCAAGGTTTTCCCCGAATTTGTAAATTGCATCACGGTCTTTCGCAGATGCATTGGCAACAATTGCCCCTGCCAGTAAAGCAGAACCAACCAAAACCGCTGTTTTCAACCTTATCATTTCGAGATATTCCGGAATGGAAACCTGTTCGATATGCTCGAAATTCATATCCAGTTGTTGTCCCTCACAAACTTCTATTGCAACTTTTGATAACAGCTGAACCAGATCTTTAAGCTGGGTTTTATCAGAATCTAAAAGTATTTCAAATGCTTTTGCCAACATGGCATCGCCTGATAATATTCCAATGTTGGGATTCCATTTTTTATATACAGTTTCTTTACCACGGCGTAGTGGTGCCACATCCATAATATCGTCATGGACCAGAGTAAAATTGTGAAACACTTCAATTGCAAGTGCTGCAGGAATAGCTTTTTCAGCAATTTCGCCAAACATATCGCAGGCCAGCAAAGTTAACAATGGGCGGATCCGTTTTCCGCCCATTGTCAATGCATATTCCATGGGTTCGTAAAGTTCGCGCGGTGATTTGTCGAAATGTAGTTCCCCGATTTTTTTATTGATCAGATTTTGGAATACATCTGTTTTTTTCATCAGTTTTTAATTGTTTTCATGGCTTCTATAGCAATAACCAATTCTTCGTTAGTGGTAATTGCCATCACCTTAACCTTTGAATTCTCATTGGTTAGCATCATATCAACACCTCGTGTCTTGCTATTTAATTCATAGTTAAAATCGATACCCAAAAATTCTAGACCTTTCATGACTCCTTCTCGGGTTGTTCCTGCATTTTCTCCGATTCCACCTGTAAAAATAATCAGATCGACACCACCCATTGCTGCTGCATAAGCTCCGATGTATTTTTTCACACGGTAATTATACATATCCAAAGCTAACCGCGCACGATGGTTTCCGTTTTCTGCTTTTTGTTCAATATCTCTCATGTCGGATGATACTCCTGACAGGCCTATCATTCCCGATTGTTTATTTATAAGATCGCTGGCTTTTTTCAGGTCCAGATTTTCTTTTTCCATCAAAAACAATAGAGCTCCAAGGTCGAGGTCGCCGCAACGGGTTCCCATGATTAATCCTTCAACCGGAGTTAAACCCATTGAAGTATCATACGATTTGCCGTCTTTAATTGCTGCAATTGAAGCTCCGTTACCCAAATGACAGGTAATGATCTTTTGAGTTTTAATATCAACGCCTAAAATATCACAAGCTTTTTGAGAAACAAATCCATGGCTGGTTCCGTGAAAACCATAGCGGCGAACTTTATGCTTTTCGTACATTTCATAAGGAATGCCATACAGATAAACATGTTCGGGCATGGTTTGATGGAAGGCAGTATCGAAAACACCGCATTGTTTCAACTCAGGCAATAATTTTTGAATAGCATAAATACCTTTGAGGTTTGCCGGATTGTGAAGAGGGGCCAGATCGGAACATTCTTCCATCTTATCAATAATTTCCTGAGTAATAAGCACACTTCCGCTGAATTTTTCTCCGCCATGAACTACTCTGTGACCAACCACATCAATTTCGTATTTATCTTTAATCACACCATGTTCGGGATTTAAAAGGGCTTCAAGTATCAAGTTAATTCCTACTGTATGGTCTTTAACAGGCTGTATGGTTTTTACTTTATCTTTATCTTTTGATTGGTGTGTTAATTCGCTGTTGTCCATTCCTACACGTTCAAGTAAGCCTTTGGCAAGAACATCCGTACCATTGGCCATGTTAATCAGTTGATATTTTATCGACGAGCTTCCGCAATTTAAAACTAAGACTTTCATTTTTATTTTTGGTTAAATTTATGAATATATTTATGATTATTCACCAGCCTGGCTGGCGGTTATTGCAACTAAATTAACGATATCCATTACCGAACATCCTCTTGACAGATCGTTGATAGGAGCACCCAGACCTTGCAAAACGGGTCCGATTGCTTCGGCATCGCCAAGTCGTTCAACTAATTTGTATCCGATATTGCCTGATTGCAGATCAGGGAAAACTAAAACATTTGCCAATCCTGCAACAGGCGATCCTGGCGATTTTTTCTGACCAACAGATTCGATAAGAGCAGCGTCGGCTTGCATTTCTCCGTCGAAATTCATATCGGGACGCATGGCTTTTGCAAGCGCTGTTGCTTTTATTACTTTATCTGCCAATTCGTGCGACGCTGAACCTTTTGTTGAAAAAGATAACAAAGCAACTCTGGGAGTTTGAATTCCGGCGATCAACCTTGCAGTATCTCCGCTGCAAACAGCAATCTGAGCAAGTTCTTCAGCAGTAGGATTAGGTGTGATGGCCACATCGGCAAAAATAAATACACCATTGTCGCCTAAATTTGTCTTTTTTGTAACCATTACCATGGCACCTGAAACAACAGAAATTCCTGGAGCTGTTTTCACTATTTGCAACGCAGGACGAACGGTATCAGCAGTGGTATGTTCAGCACCACTCACTTCTCCGTCGGCATCACCCATATAGATCATCATTGGTCCAAAATAGATGTCTTGTTCAATAAGTTTTACAGCATCTTCGTAGGTGATTCCTTTACTCTTCCTGACTTCCATCAGTTTTTCGATATACATTTCTTTTTTTGGTGCATTTTTAGGATCTATCAATTCTGCTTTTGATAAATCTAACCCAAATTTGTTTTCTAATTGATGGATTTCATCAATATTCCCTAATAATATTAATTGAGCAAGATTTTGTTTTAAAATAATGTCGGCAGCTTTTAAGGTGCGTTCTGAAGTTCCTTCAGGTAATACAATTCTCTTGTTTAGACGTTTAGCTTTTTCAGATATTTTTTCAAGAAGATTCATTTTTGGTATAGGATTAAGTGTTTTTAATGAAATAAATTTAAAACAAAAGAAAAAAAATTATTAATACAAAAACGAAATAGTTATTATTTTTTTTGATGGAGATAATAAACTATCATTTAGATGAATTTGATTAATTTTGCGGCAATTATGTATTCCGACAGTCTTACATACAATCAGGATCCCTTACCTGCCGATAAATGCAGTTTGTTTAAAAAACTGATTCAAGCTCAAGATGAGGTTCTTGTTGGCAATAAAACCTTTTTTGTTAGTGCTGGGAAAGATAAAATTATCCAGACTCCCATTATTCAAAAATCATTTACTAACGATAAAGCCTTTTGTACCTCCATTTTCGAGAATAAGAAATTATCGGGCAAAAATTTAATTGCAAAACCCATCGTTCAAAAAAGCTATGATTGGATATTCTTTACGCTTCTCTTTTGTTTATTGCTTATCGTGATCATAAATTTTACAAACCGCAAAAGAGTGACCAATTTGGTAAAAGCTTTTTTGGTTCCGCACTTTACAAATCAATTAATTCGTGAAGGAAATATTAAGAGAGAATTTTTCACATATCCAATGCTGCTCTTTTATTTCATTTCATTGGGGCTATTGATTTTTAAGATAATGGTTCGCTATTACAATATTGAACCGGGATTAATTACCGGACTGTTAATTTTTGGATCGCTAATAATTTATTCTATTATAAAGTTTCTATTTATTGGAATAATAGGATTTATTTTTAAAACTAAAAAAGAAACATTTGAATATACAACCAATACATTGATTTTTTCAGTGGTAACAGGTATGTTTTTAGTTCCAATGGTTTTTTTAGTTTATTATTTTAATTCTTCTTTTTCCGCGATTTTTTTCTATATTACATTAATTATCACATCTCTGATTTTAATATATAGAACCTACCGAGGTTTTTTAATTGGATTAAGTTCCGAACTTTATAATTTGTATTATTTATTTGCGTACCTTTGCACCGTTGAAATTCTACCAGTATTGATTTCTATTAAGTTATTGACTACTTATTATTTATCAGGATTTTAACATTAGTGATTTATTGATTTATTTAACAAAAACCAACCTGCCTTGAAAGTTAAAAATGTAATAATATCGCAACCACAACCACCAAATTACGAGAAATCTCCATACTTTGATCTATCTAAAAAGCATGGTTTGAATATTGTTTTTAAAAAATTTATTAAGATCGAACCTGTTCTAGCTCAGGAATTTCGTCGGTCTAAGATAAATATAACAGACCATACTGCAATCATCTTCACCTGCAATAATGCTGTCGATCATTTCTTTCGTTTATGTAAAGAGATGCGTATAATGGTGCCTGAAACAACTAAATATTTTTGTGTATCAGAAAAAACGGCTTTCTATCTTCAAAAATATGTGCAATTCAGAAAAAGAAAAATCTTTCATGGCAAAGAAAATGCTGAAGAGCTGATCAATAACATGAAAAAGCATCCAACCGAAAAATTTTTGATGCCCTGCACTGAAGACCATAAACAGGAAATCGTTAGCCTGTTTGCTGCAAATAAAATTCCGGTCCGTAAAGCTATAATTTATAAAACCATTTCCGACTCTGATGTTAAAGCAACGGTGGACCCGAAAGAATTTGATATGTTTGTTTTCTTCAGTCCATTTGGAATAAAATCACTATTCGAAAATTTTCCCGATTTCAACCAAAACGGAAAAATTATTGCTGCTTGGGGAAAAACAACTCAAAAAGCAGCAAAAGAGGCTGGGTTAAATATAAATATTTTTGGTCCAACCGACACAATTACTTCTATGCCTAATGCGATAGATGGATTTTTAGAAAAATCAAAAAAGTAATTTTATAATTATTTAGGTATGCTAAGTTTCTGCAAAGAAGAACGCTTATGCAGTAAAAAAGTTATTAGCCAATTGCTAAATAATGGAGCTTCTTTTTTTAGTTATCCTTTTACAGTAAAATGGATCGAAAGTGATTCTTCTCAGTGTTATCCTGTTCAAATTCTTACTGTTGTTCCCAAACGAAATTTTAAGAAAGCCGTTGATAGGAACCGGATAAAAAGATTAATAAAAGAAGCATACAGAATTAATAAAGAACTTTTATTCGATAGGTTGAACAATAAAAATAAAAAACTGGCATTAATGCTAATATATTCAGGAAAAAAAATCATTTCCTATGAAGAAATAACATTGAAAATTAATATTATTATAGAGCAATTGACACAATCTATATGAAAAAAATTCTTGGATATATTTTTATCGGAATTATCAGGTTGTATCAATATGCAATCTCACCTTTATTAATGTCTTCGTGCAGATATTCTCCCTCTTGTTCAGTTTATGGAGTCGAAGCTATAAAAAAACACGGACCATTTAAAGGTGGCTGGTTGACAATTAAACGAGTATTATCGTGCAATCCATGGGGCGGTAGCGGTTACGATCCTGTTCCCTAATTTTACAAAATGATGAAAAAAATAAATGTATTTTTCCTGACCATACTACTGGGTTTGATTTCAGTAGCAGGGTTCGCTCAAGACGCTCAACAACAAAACGATTTTGAAATTTCGAAAAATCTTGATGTTTTTGTTACGGTATATAAGCAATTAAATAGCTATTATGTCGACAATGTCAATCCGGGAAAACTGGTAAAAACTGCCATCGATGCAATGCTCGAGAGTCTTGACCCGTATACGGTTTATATCCCCGAATCAGAAATTGAAGATTATAAATTTATGACAACCGGTCAGTATGGTGGTGTTGGAGCTACAATTTATAAAAAAGGAGATTATATCTTTATTTCCGAATCCTATCAAAATGCCCCTGCAGATAAAGCAGGATTGAAAGCAGGAGATAAAATAATGGAAATTGATGGAAAATCAGCAAAATTTAAAACTATCGACGAGGTGAGCACTGCGCTCAAAGGACAACCCGGAACGATAGTAAAGTTATTGTTAGAGCGCGACTCGACTCAAAAACCATTCGAAAAAGAGGTAACACGCGAAGAAATAAAAATTGATAATGTTCCTTATTCCGGGCTGGTTTCAGATAATATCGGGTATATCAATCTGAGCGAGTTCAAACAAAATGCTGCCAGAGAAGTGCGCGATGCTTTCGATAATCTTAACAAAGAAAAACCATTAAAAGGTGTGATCATTGATCTACGAGGAAATGGCGGAGGTTTATTAAACGAAGCCGTTGGTATTGTTAATATTTTTGTAGATAAAGGTCAATTGGTATGCAGCACAAAAGGAAAAATACAAGACAAAAACAATTATCACAAAACACAAGGAGCACCTGATGATACCAAAATTCCTCTGGTCATACTTGTTGATGAAAATTCAGCTTCCGCTTCCGAAATTGTTACAGGTGCCATTCAGGACCTCGACAGGGGTGTTATCATAGGTCAGCGGACTTTCGGAAAGGGGTTGGTTCAAAATATTCTGCCGTTGTCTTATAATTCCGAAATGAAAATAACTATTGCAAAGTATTATATACCAAGTGGACGTTGTGTGCAGGCTATCGATTATTTTAATAAGAACAGCGACGGCACTTCACCCAGAGTTCCAGATTCCTTGCTGAAAGCTTTTAAAACTAAAAACGGACGGACAGTATATGAAGGAAGCGGAATCAACCCCGATATCATTATGGATCCGCCTGATTTTAAAAATATTACTGCAGCACTGGTCACCAAAAACCTATTCTTCGACTTTTCCGTTCTTTTTTATCGTTCGCATCCTCAAATTCTTCCCGCCTCAAAATTCGAAGTTACCGATGATATCTTTAACGATTTTGTTGCATTTCTGAAAGGCAAGGATTATTCGTATGTTTCTGAAAGCGAATCAGCACTCGACGATTTTAAAAAGAATGCTGTAGCCGAAAAGTATTTTGATGCTGTTAAAGATCAATATGGTGCTTTGAAAGAAAAGATATTATTAGCGAAAAATAACGATCTTGTTGATAATAAAGAGGAACTAAAACAAATTCTTCGGATGTATATTATCCCCTTATACTTTTATCAGCGCGGACGTATCGAATCTTCAATAAAAGATGATTCGGAAGTTAAAAAAGCCGTGGAAATATTATCCAACACTGCCACCTATAATTCAATTCTCGACGGTAGCGCAATTATCAAAGAAACAAAAAAATAAACGTTTATTGCAACGCAACAAACACCCGATTTATTCGTTTAATTTTGTTCAAAAGTGTTTCTTGCATCTATGCCCGTTCTAAAAAGCGAATACCACAAAGCGATTTATATTATAGGCCTGCTTGGCTTAGCGGTTTCTGTTACCATGTCACTTTATGTGATGAGCCTTGCGCAGTTTCTGCTGATATTGAATTGGTTGGCCGAGGGCAATTTGAAACATAAGTTTAAAAGTTTTTTTCAGAATAAGGCCGCCTTTGCTTTTCTGGGACTCTATTTGTTGCTTATATTCGGATTGCTTTATACATACAACTTTTTGTTTGCATTAGACGATCTTCGCATTAAACTTCCTCTGCTCGGACTTCCGATAATTTTGGCAACCAGCCAACCTCTGAACCGAAAAACCATTAACTATATACTGCTTTTTCATGTTGCTGGGTCTTTCTTTTCTGGCTTGGTAAGCGTTTATGTGTTTTTCACGCATTCCATCGGCGATATGCGCGAGGTTTCGGTCTTCATTTCTCACATTCGTTTTTCATTGAACATCTGCATGGATGTATTCATCTTGTCATATTTTATTTTTGGTAATAACGGTTTCAACAGTTGGATCAAAGTTCTTTTCTTCCTGTTGATAGCTTGGTTCGTTTATTTCATGCTTTTTATGGAATCGTTCACCGGAATTATCATTTTGCTTGTCACGTCTGTTATAATTTGTACCGTCTTTATCCTTAAAAGAGCCAAACGAATCTACCGTTTCGCATTCGTATCATTCCTTTTGATAGGCTTTTTCAGCCTGTTCTTCTATTTCAGGGGATTATTAAGTGAGTTTCATAATATGAAGCCTGTGGATGCAAAAACTCTTGTTTGGACAACTGCGCATGGTCACAGATATGTACACGATATTCATAACAAGATCACCGATAACGTCAACTTCACCTGGATGTATGTGTGCGAAGAAGAACTGAAAAGCGCATGGAGCAAACGCAGCAAAATAAGCTACGATAGCACCGACCGTTTGCATCAACCTATGAAATTTACCCTGGTGCGTTTCTTAACTTCCAAAGGATTGCGGAAAGACATGGATGCTGTCAATTCATTGACCGATGCTGAGGTGAAATTGATTGAGAATGGTGTTGCCAACATTAACGATGCAAAAAAAGGAAGTTTCGAGAAACGTATAAAAAATACCATTTGGGAATACGAAAACTACAACATCACCCACGATCCGCGGGGACGATCCACTATTCAACGTCTCGAACTTTGGAGAATTTCGTTCATACTGATCCGTGAACACCCATGGTTTGGTGTTGGTACAGGCGATGTGGACGATGTTTTCACATATGGTTTATACAACAACAATTCGTTAATGAGCGGGTCAGGACTGCGTTCCCACGATCAGTATTTAACCATCACGCTTGCATTCGGCATATTTGGTCTGGTCGTGTTCCTATTCTGTATCTTATACCCTCCCATCAAGGAGAAGAAGTTCTCCAGCTTCTTGTACCTTGCTTTTTTTCTGATAGCCATGTTGTCTATGCTAACGGAAGACACCATCGAATCGCAGGCCGGAGTTACATTTTTTGCTTTTTTTAGCTGCCTCCTGCTTTTTGTCGATAAAAACAATTCTTCTGATAAATAAAATTGTACTTTTGTTTGAAATAATGGCAAAACTACTAAATGGAAAACAAGTCTGTCACCATAAATTATTTTGAGTATAACCGTATCGAAGAGCTTGAAGAACTCCATCAGGTATTATTGAAAAAAGCCGAACATGCTTTAACATCAGCCTATGCACCTTACTCGGGTTTTAAAGTAGGAGCGGCAGTTTTGCTCGAAAACGGCATCATCGTAACTGGAAACAATCAGGAAAATGCAGCCTATCCGTCAGGTCTCTGTGCCGAACGTGTTGCTTTGTTTGCTGCCTCTTCGCAATATCCCGGAATTCCGTTTAAAGCCATTGCCATAACTGCCAAAGCAAAGGACTTCACTGTCAACTATCCCGTTTCACCCTGCGGTTCATGCCGGCAGGTGATGAACGAATATGAAAATCTTTTTAAAACATCCTTGAAAATAATTCTAAAAGGCGAAACCGGGAAAATTATTGTATTAGAGAATGTTGGAGGATTGCTGCCGTTTAGTTTTACTTCCGAACAATTAAATCTTTCAGAAAAATAATTTCAACTTATTAGTTTAAAGTTTTTTACTATTTTTGCAGTTGAACCTGCATAAATTAAATCTTCTTTTATGGCAAAATTACGTTTCGGAATACTGTTGTTAAGTGTGGCTTTAATGTCGATGGTTGTTGACAAACCGGCCTATCAAATATTTGATGTAAAAGGTAAAAAAACCACCTACGACAAAATGTTGAAAGACATCAGCGAATGTCAGGTTGTATTGTTCGGCGAATCGCACAACAATCCCATTTCGCACTGGCTGGAACTTCAGCTGACCAAAGATCTGTTCAAAATGAAAAAACAAGATCTGGTATTAGGCGCCGAAATGTTCGAAGCCGACAATCAGGAAGCACTTAACAAATATCTGAAAGGCGAAATTATTGAAGATACCTTTCGGAAACAAACCCGACTGTGGCCCAATTATGAAACCGACTACAAACCGCTTGTAGAACTGGCCAAAAATACCAACCTGAAATTCGTGGCAACAAACATTCCGCGAAAATATGCCAGCATGGTAAACAAAGAAGGATTTGAAGCCCTAAACTCACTTAGCGCCGACCAGAAAAAATTTATCGCTCCCTTGCCGATCGAATACGACCCCGAACTTGACCAATACAAAAAAATGCTCGACATGAACATGGCAGGCCATGCTTCACCCAATTTGCCAAAAGCACAAGCCATAAAAGATGCCACCATGGCCAACTTTATTTATACCAATGTGGCCGACGGTAAATTGTTTCTGCATTTCAACGGATCGTATCATTCCGACTTTTTCGAAGGCATTATGTGGTATTTGAAACGCAAAAATGCCGACATGCGCATATTAACCATCACCACCGTTGAACAAAGCGACATCGGAAAATTATCGCAGGATTATATTATGGCAGCCGATTACGTCATCTGCGTGCCCGATGATATGACCAAAACCTATTAATTTGACAAAAGTTTTTTTAGCGACATTTCTCACCCTCTTCCAATTGCTGTTGTTTGGTCAAAACGCCGAACAAACGGGTCTGTGCTCGTTCTATGCAGATAAATTTCAGGGGCATCATACTTCAAGCGGCGAATTGTATAACAAAAACGATTTCACGGCGGCGCACCGCACCTTACCGTTCAACACTATGGTTGAAATAACCAACTTGCGGAACAATAAAAAAGTGGTGGTGCGTATCAACGACCGTGGCCCGCAAACCAAATCGCGCGTACTCGACATTTCCAAAGCGGCCGCCATCACACTCGACATGGTATCCTACGGTGTGCAGAAAGTCAGCTACAAAGTGGTGGAAGGCAAAACCCCAATGCCGCTCAACGACACTATTTTGAAAAAGCTTGCTCAGATCACGCCGACCAAAAACCCCGTTCAAAAAACCGTGGTCGAACCTGCCGATAAACAGATATTCGATAAAAATCTCAAAGCCTGCCAGCCGCAAGGCTACGGGGTGCAACTCGGATACTACAAAAGTCAGAAGAATTGCATTGCAGCATTGGCAACCTACGAAACAAAATACAAGTCCGAAGGATTTTTCTTCGTAGATAAAAAAACTCAAAACACGTATTATCGGCTGATATTGGGTAATTTATCCACCAAACAACAGGCCGAAGCGCTTAAACTAACCATTGCTAAAGATATTTCCGGTTGTTTCGTGGTAGCGTGGAGCAAACCATAAGAAGCGAAGGGTTTAACGGCCTTAAGCTTTTTATACATTGACTCTGGACTACAAATCACCCTACACATGGCTTGTCGCTATTGGTTTATGGCTCATGGCTAATTTAAATCCCGCCCTTTGCCTTCCTTTTCATTGTTTCGAAGAAACCCGCCAGCTGGCGGATGCGTTGGCCAGTCCAAACGGCGGGCCGGCGCAGGCTGTGAATGAAAAAAATATTAGAAAATCGTAAAAGACGTTTACGTTTCCGCCGATAGGCGGACTACTTTTACTGATTTTCTTATTTTTTTCAGAGCGCGTGGAAGCATCGTTTGGACAGTCTTTTTCCCTGCCTGCCGTCAACTGCCGTTTAGGCAGTCAGGCAGGTTTGGTTCGTTTCTTTTGGACTCGCAAAAGAACCGAACGAAGTGAGCTCAGCGAAGCTAAATGAACAATAATAAAACTTCCTCCCTCAATCGGCTTCTCTGCTTAAGAATGGGTTTAGACACGCTGTTAAAAGTTACTATATTAATAGGGTTTATGGAAGAAAAGAGGTTCAGCCTAGCTTCAGGCTAATGGCTCATGACCTCAAATCACCAACCTGCCCGACTGAAGTCATTCAGGCAGGTCGCTAACCGCATTTTCCTGCAACAAATTTCACAATATTCCCAATTGCATTCAATAAATTTATAATTTAGCACGTTAATCAAAATCCAACACCATGAATATAATAGAGACCATACTTATGCGCCGTAGCATCCGCAAATTTCATAAAACCGAAATCCCGCCCGAAACCATTCAGCTTTTGCTCAAGGCAGCCATGTATGCCCCCTCGGCCCGCAACACTCAGGCCTGGAATTTCATCGTGGTCACCGATCGTCACTTGTTGGATCAGCTTGCAGTTATTCATCCCTATGCAAAAATGCTCAAATATGCACCGCTGGCCATACTGGTATGCGGCGACAAACTTATCGAAGAAAACGAGTCCTATCTGGCTGTTAACTGTTCCGCTGCAACTCAAAACCTTTTGCTGGCAGCTCATTCGCTCGGTCTGGGCAGCGTGTGGTTAGGTGTGTATCCCAAACCCGATCGCATACAACCCATCAGCGACCTGCTTAACCTGCCCTTGGATTGCATCCCCATATCGATGATAGCTCTCGGTTTCCCGGATGAACAGCGGGAACAGCCGCAACGCTTTTGTCCCGAAAAGATACACTACAACAACAAATGGTAAAGAATAAATTAATGAATTAACCACTTAACTAATTAACCACTTAACTCCTCCATGATCCGCAAAGAAACCATACAGAACATAATCGACGCCACGCGTATTGAAGAAGTGGTAGGCGATTTTGTTTCCTTGAAAAAGCGGGGAGTGAATTACATTGGCCTGTGCCCGTTCCACAACGAAAAAACACCTTCCTTCACAGTTTCGCCTGCCAAAGGGTTCTATCATTGTTTCGGATGCGGCAAGGGCGGAGGCTCGGTCGATTTCGTGATGGAACACGAACACGTCACCTATCCCGATGCTTTGCGCTATCTGGCCGAAAAATATCATATCGAGATCGTCGACGAGATACAAACTGCCGAAGAAAAGCTGATGCAGTCCGAGTTGGAAACGCTTTACAGTGTTGTGTCGTACGCACAAAAACATTTTACCGAAAACCTGTTCAATACCGAGGCGGGCATTGCAATCGGCATGACCTATTTCACCGAACGCGGCTTCAACAAAGAGATCATCCGCAAATTTCAGCTGGGCTTTTCGCCCGAAAAATGGGACGACCTGTCGAAAAACGCCACCGAGAACGGCTACAGCATCGAATATTTATATAAGACCGGCCTGGCCATAAAAAAGGACGACGGCGGATTCTACGACCGTTTCCGCGACCGTGTCATCTTCCCCATCCACAACCTGAGCGGACGCATCGTAGGTTTCACGGGCAGGATACTCTCGTCCGACAAAAATAAACCCAAGTACGTCAACTCGCCCGAATCGGATATCTACAGCAAAGGGAAAACCCTTTACGGGATATTTTTCGCCAAATCGGCCATCGTGGCCAACAATAACTGTTATTTGGTTGAAGGCAACACCGATGTCATTTCCCTCTACCAATCGGGCATCGAAAACGTGGTCGCTTCGTCGGGCACGGCCCTCACCACCGACCAGATAAAGCTCATCAAGAAATTCACGCAAAACATCACCATACTATACGACGGCGACGAAGCAGGCATCAAAGCTTCGCTGCGCGGCATCGACATGGTGCTCGAAGAAGGTCTGAACGTGAAGATAGTGTTGTTTCCCGAAGGTGAAGACCCCGATTCCTATGCCCGCAAACACGATGCCCTTCAGATAAAGAAATTCGTTACCGACAACGCGGTAAACTTCATACTATTCAAAACAAAACTTTTGCTCGACGAAGTTCAGCACGATCCCATCAAAAAAGCCGAACTCATCAAAGAGATCGTCCGTACCATTTCGCTCATTCCCGAACCCATCCACCGCAGCCTCTACATAAAAGAATGCGGCGAACTGATGCAGATTCCCGAGCAGTCGCTGTTGAACGAACTGAACAAACTCATCCGCAAAAAGTTCAAAAAAGATGTCTCTGAATCCTCCGATCAGGAAACGTTTGTGCTTCCCGATTTTCAGGAAACAGCCGCTGAACAGCAATTCATACAGAAACGCTACGACAGCCTTCCCCTCGAACAGCATTTGCTGTGGCTGATATTGATCTACGGCGAAAACGAACTCACTCTTGAGCGCCCGGTGGATGAAGACCAAAAACATACCGAAACCTTCGCCATTAAAGTGTCCGACTATATTCTGAAGATACTTCAGGACGAAGATTTCACCTTCAGCGATGCCAAACTGCAGCAGATCTTCGACGAATATCTGGTTCAGATGCAGCATACCGAAACCGACGAAAGCCAGTATTTTATCAATCATCCCGACAAAGAAATTGCAAAACTCTATCGCGAGATTATCAATCAGATCTATTACCTGTCAAAGAACTGGCAGGATAAATATAAGATCACCACACCCGTTCACGAAGACAACGATCGTGAGATCCTTGTGAAAGATATTTTAAGCACCATAAATGCCATTCAACTCAACCGGGTTTCGAAAGAACTGAGCGAAATAGAAGACCAGATCAAGGCCATGCAAAAAGAAAATGCCGAAGATCCCGAACTGATGATATTGATGGATACGTTCCTGAAAAAAAATACGCTGAAGATAAAGATCAGCGCCATGCTGGGAAGAGTGATCAATTAAAATAATGATAATAAAATCAGAATGAGCAATAATATAGTGATCGTCGATTATGGAATGGGCAACCTCAATTCGGTGAAACGGAAACTCAGCCGGCTGAAGCTGAATGCCGTCATTTCTTCCGATCCTGCTGAAATTTCCTCGGCCGACAAACTCATACTTCCGGGCGTAGGTCATTTCCAGAAAGCCATGGAAAACATAAGGAAATTATTGCTTTTAGAAACGTTAAATGAGGCTGTTATCGTAAAAAAGAAACCCATACTCGGGATATGTCTCGGCATGCAGCTGATGGCAAAACACAGCGAAGAAGGAAATGTCGAAGGACTGGGCTGGTTCGATGCCGATGTAGTACGGTTTCAGGTTCAAAATACTTTGAAATTCAAGGTGCCACATACGGGCTGGAACCAGATCATCCGCACAAAAGATAGCATGCTGATGAAAGATGTGCCTGATCTGGCCGAGTTCTATTTTGTGCATTCATTTCACTATAAGGCAAACGATATCAACGATATTCTGAATGAAACCGATTACGAATATCGTTTCACGTCTGCTGTCGAAAAAAATAATATCTTCGGGGTGCAGTATCATCCCGAAAAAAGCCACGATGTTGGCGAACAATTGCTGAAAAACTTCATTGAGATCTAATTACTAATTACAAGTTATGAGTTACTAGTTATTTATTATGAAAGGAAACAGCATTATAAAGGATAAGAGTTTTTTGTTTGCGATCAGCATTGTGAATATATATAAGCGACTGGTGTCAGAAAAAAAGGAATTTGTATTATCAAAACAATTAGTAAGAAGTGGAACATCGATCGGTGCAAATGTTTCTGAAGCTGTAAACGGTCAATCCGATAAAGATTTTATTGCAAAATTATGCATTGCACGGAAAGAAGCACAAGAAACGCTGTATTGGTTAAATTTGTTAGAAGCAACATTATATTTGACCAAAATAGAAGCAGAACAATTAAAATTGGATTGCGAAGAATTATTAAAAATATTAACGGCGATAATAAAAACAGTGCAAAATAAAATTAGCAACTAATTACACCTAGCTGACGAGTAACTAGTAATTCGTAACTAATAACTAATAATATGTTTAGACCCAGGGTTATTCCGGTTTTACTGTTAAAGAATCTTGCCTTAGTAAAATCTAAAGGCTTCAAAGATTACAATTATATCGGCGACCCCATAAATGCCGTTCGCATCTTCAACGACCTCAAAGCCGATGAATTGGTCTTCCTCGATATCATGGCAACAAAAGAAAAACGACTGGTATCTCTTGATTTTGTGAAAGATGTAGGCGAAGAGGCCAACATGCCCTTTGCAGTGGGTGGCGGCATCACCACCATCGAAAACATACGCAACATCATCAATGCCGGGGCCGAAAAAGTGATCATTAACACTCATGCTGCCGAAAACCCCGATTTCATTCTCGAGGCTTCCGAAACTTTCGGTTCTTCCACCATCGTGGTGTGTATCGATGTTAAAAAGAAACTCTTCGGCGGACAGCAGACCTGGGTGGCTGGTGGAAGCAAGTCAACGGGCTATTCCCCGGTCGATTTTGCAAAGCTGATGCAGGAAAAAGGGGCGGGGGAGATCATCATTCAATCTATTGAACAGGACGGAATGATGAAAGGTTATGATATCGATCTGATAAAAAGCATTTCCGAAGCGGTCACCATTCCGGTAATTGCTTTGGGCGGAGCAGGGACTTTAGACCACATGAAACAGGCCTATAACGAAGCCTATGCCAACGGCATGGCCGCCGGAAGCATGTTTGTGTATATTGGCCCGCATCACGGAGTTTTAATCAATTACCCTCAAAGATCGGAATTGGTTTTCTGATAATTAACTTATTGAACAGCCTATGTGCGGAATAGCCGGATTTTATTCATTGCAAAATTCTTTCAGCAACGACGACCTCATTGCCATGACCGATGTCATGGTCCATCGCGGCCCCGATGCTTCGGGCTATTTCTGCCAAGGCTTCATCGGTTTGGGTCATCGGCGGCTGAGTATCATCGATGTATCGGCCTCGGCCAATCAGCCCATGTTTTCCCACGACAATAATTTCGTGATGGTTTTCAACGGCGAGATCTATAATTTTCAGGAAATTAAAAACGAATTGCTGCGCGAAAAACCTATGGTTTTCAAAACCACTTCCGACACCGAGGTCATACTCGAAGCTTTTGCGCTGTGGGGACCTGAATTCGTCCAAAAGCTCAACGGCATGTTTGCCATGGCTATTTTCAACAAAACCACGGGCTCTTTGTTTTTGTTCCGCGACCGCATCGGCATCAAACCCATCTATCTATTTTCCGACGGAAATAATTTTGCTTTCGCCTCTGAACTCAAGGCGCTTATCAAAAATAAATCCATCCGCTCTTCGGTCGGTTTAAACTACACCGCCATCAACGAATTTTTGCATTTGGGCTATATCCCCGAACCTCATTCGGTCTTCGACAAGATCAGTAAGTTCCCTGCGGGTCATTATGCCGAGATAAACAAAAGCGGAATACACTTTAAATGCTATTGGAAAATTGAAGATAAGATCGCCGGAAAACAATTCCTTGACGAACAGCAGGCCAAGGCCAAACTTAAAGAACTCTTGGTCAGCTCTGTCAACTACCGCCTGATCTGCGATGTTCCTTTCGGCACCTTTCTGAGCGGAGGTATCGATTCGAGCCTGGTAACCGCCATCGCGCAAAGCGTCACGGACAAACCCGTCAACACCTTTTCCATAGGCTTCACCGAATCAAAGTACAACGAAAGCAAATACGCCAAAGCCATTGCCGGATATCTGGGCACCACCCATCACGAATTCACCGTTACCGAACAGGATGCCATGGAGTTGCTGCCCCAATTGACCGATGTTTACGACGAACCTTTTGCCGACTCTTCGGCCCTCCCCACCATGCTGGTTTCCAAACTGGCGCGCCAACATGTAACCATGACCTTGTCGGGCGACGGCGGCGACGAATTGTTTATGGGCTATGGTGCCTACACTTGGGCAAAACGTCTGAACAATCAGCTTTTCAAAGCCTTTCATCAACCCATCTATGCGGGCTTGTCCGTGTTGGGCAACAAATACCAACGTGCCGCACATCTGTTCGACTATCACAACTACGGCGATATCAAAAGCCATATCTTCTCTCAGGAACAAAACATGTTCAAGCGCGGCGAGATTAGGCATTTGTTAACTCCCGATATTTTCAGCGAAATTGTTTTGGATGAGCATTTTACTGCAAATAAACTATCCCCTGCCGAGGCGCAATCTTTGTTCGATCTGAAATACTATCTGAAAGACGATCTGCTGGTGAAGGTCGACAGGGCGAGTATGGTCTGGTCACTCGAAACCCGCGTGCCCTTGCTCGACTATCGTATTGTTGAGTTTGCCATGAATCTGCCCGAATATCTGCGAAAACGTAACGACACCGCCAAATATCTCTTAAAAGAAGTGCTCTACGACTATATCCCCAAAACCTATTTCAACCGTCCCAAATGGGGCTTCTCCATTCCTCTGCAAAAATGGCTGCTCACCGACTTAAAATACCTCATCGACGATAACCTGTCCGACGCCATGCTGAACAAACATAAAATGCTTAATAAAGAGATGGTTGCCGATCTGAAGGACCGCTTTTTCAACAAAGGCCAACATTACCTCTATAACAGGCTGTGGTTGTTGGTCGTATTAACTAAATTCCTTGAGAAGAATGGCTGATCATTTGATCTCGAAACTGTCCCAGTCCTGACCCACGTTAAACCGTTCGCGATACTGCAATAGTTCATACTTTTGCAACACCACGGTCTCAATTCTTTCCATGTTCTCAGCTATTTCGCATATCACTTCGCCTTTGGGCGAAACCATCAGGCTGTTTCCCGAGTGGGCGTTCCCTTTTCCGTCTTCACCTATGCGGTTCACGCCTGCCGCGAACGACAGATTCTCTATGGCTCGGGCCATCAGCAGGGCGCGCCAGTGGTGCTTGCGCTTTTCGGGCCAGTTGGCCAAATAAAGCAGCAGATCGTAGGTGAAGCTATGGTTCGCGTAGGTGTTCTTTGCCCAAACGGGGAAACGAAGGTCGTAGCATATCAGCGGGCATATCTTCCAGCCCTTCAGTTCCACTATAAGTTTCTGTTTCCCCGGCGTAAAATGCAGATGTTCGTTGCCGAACCGGAACAGATGCCGTTTATCGTAAGTGTCGTAAGTGCCGTCGGGGCGCATCCACACCAGGTGGTTGTATAAATTGCCTCCCTCCGTGCACAAAAAACTTCCCGTAATAACACAGTTCAGCGCTTTGGCCTGCTGTTGCATCCAGTTAAATGTGTTCCCTTCAGGGGCTTCGGCGCATTTATCGCCGTTCATCGTAAAACCAGTGCTGAACATTTCGGGCAATACGATAAGGTCCTGCTTGCCGGCCAAACCCGCGAACTTCTTTTCAAAACTCTTCAGGTTCTTTTCAGGCTGTTCCCAAAACAAATAGGCCTGTATCAGGGTGATCGTCAGATCTTGCATAATATTTCGGCGGCTTTTTCAAGGGTTTCTTCTTTCTTGGCAAAACAAAAACGAAGCACCTTATTGTCTATGATCTTGTGATAAAAAACAGAAACGGGTATCGACGCTATTTTATATTCTTTCGTCAGGCGTATGGCAAAATCAACCTCGTTTTCGTCCGAAATATCGCTGTAGTCAAGCAACTGGAAATACGTTCCGTAGCTCGGCACTATCTTGAACCTCGATCGCGCGATGCGTTCGGTAAAAAAGTCCCGTTTCTTCTGATAGAATTCGTTCAGGTGTATGTAGTTCTTTTCGTCGCCCAAAAAGTCGGCTATGGCATACTGTATCGGCGTGTTACACGCGAAAACGATAAACTGATGCGCCTTGCGAAATTCGGCCATAAGCGGTTCGGGGGCAAGGCAATATCCCATTTTCCAGCCCGTGGCATGAAACGTCTTGCCAAACGACCCTATCACCAGGCTGCGCTCGGCCAGCTTCGGATAACGGCACATGCTTTCGTGCACCTTACCGTCAAATATCAGGTGTTCATATACTTCGTCGCTCAACACGATGATGTCGCTGCCCTTGGTAAGTTTTTCCAGCGCTTTCATATCGTTCGCATTCAGCACGCTGCCCGTGGGGTTGTGCGGCGAGTTGACGATGATCATGCGGGTTTTGTGTGTCACCAGCTTCTGAACTTCTTCCCAATCGATGTGATAGTCGGGGGCTTTCATCGTGGCATATTTCGGTATGCCTCCGTTCAGTTTCACCGCCGGCACATACGAATCGTAAGCGGGTTCAAACACTATCACTTCGTCGCCTTCGCGCACGAAAGCCGAAATGGCCGCATACAATGCCTCGGTGGCGCCTGCGGTCACCGTAATTTCCTTGAAAGGCTCGTAAACAATAGCGTGAGCTTTCGCTATCTTTTTCGATATGGCTTCGCGCAACGCCGCAACTCCCTGCATGGGAGCATACTGGTTGTATCCTTTCTTCATATAATGCTTCACCAGGTCTATCAGTTCGGACGAGATATCAAAATCCGGGAAACCCTGCGACAGGTTGATGGCTTTGGTTTCGTTCGCCAGTTGTGACATCACCGCGAATATGCTGGTGGCCACCCCGGGAAGCTTCGAATTAATGTTGTTAAATGAATACGACATAGGCTTTTATCGTTTATTTTTGAGCTGAGTTCACTAAGGCTTTTATGGGCTCCAACCCCTCCACGTTGCCTTCCTGTATGGCTTTCAACACCGCGCCGCCTCCCGTAAATATGTAATACTTCGGACTGTCAAGCGCCACGATGTATAAACCCGGCAGCAGGCGTTTCAGCTCCTGCATGGTATCGCCGCCACCGTAGAGCTTCACTGCTTCCACGTTCTTGTCTATCAGCTCGTCCAGCGCTATGGTGCCGTCGTTGAAATAGGGGGTGTAGCCCATCACCGCGTTCACGAATATCGTTTTGGCTTCCGAAAACACCTTCAGCACCTGTTCGTTATGGAAGGATGTCGGGTCCACGTCCAGCACGTAGTTCAGTTGGGTGCCTTGTTTCAGGTCGGCTATGTTGTGGGTGCGGAACTGCCCGTTCAGTTTCCCATCCATCGTATCCGATTCCACGATGTAGGGCAGCTCTATCAGCTTGCCGGGAAACGCTTTGGCAAACTCCACAAAGGTTTTGGCATGTTCTATATCTTCTTCTTCCACGCCTTTGATGCCGATGCCGTATTTGGCACACAGATAGGCGTTGTAGATCACGCCGCCCAGCACCAGAAAGTCCGAAACCTTCAGCAGCGCGTTCAGCGAATCCACCTTGGTGTCGAACTTCGATCCCGCCACCACCGAAACGAACGGACGTTCGGGAGCATAAATGCGGTCGAGGTTGGCTATTTCGCGCTGCATCAAAAAACCTGCATACGAAGGCAGGTATTTGGCCACCTTCACCGTCGATGCATGTGCCTGCCACGAACCAAAGGCGTCGTTCACGAATATGTCGGCCAAACCCGCCAGCTGATAGGCAAAGCGGTCGGCTTCATCGGTCTTGGCTTCTTCGCCTGCAAACCAGCGCGTATTGGGCAGGTAAATGCCGTCTATCACGTTCTCTTTCAGGTCGCGTATCAGGTGGTTCACCGAGGTTTCTATGCCCAGGTAGCCCTGAGTACCGTAGGCCTGAAATTCGGGTGTCTTCAGCGTGATGTGCAGCTTGTTTTCCAAATAATCCACTATGGGTTTCACCGAGGTGTCGTCCGAAATGGTGATCTCGCCCGTTTTCTTGTTCTTCGGCCGCCCGGCATGCGTCATCAGGATGATCTTGCCGCCTTTGGCGTTTATATAATACAGGGTGCCTATGGTGGCGTCTATGCGGTAGGGGTCGTGGATGATGCCTTTTTTCACCACGTTGTGGTCAACCCTCACGAGTACCACTTTGCCGTTCAGGTCGGCATCCTGCAGCAGGGGCAAATTCAAACCTTTCAATATATCAGTCATAAGTGTTAATTTTAAGTACATCTTCTGTAGTCTTGCGTTTCTTCTCGCGTATGGCGTCGTCCTGCGGGTAGCCCAGCGTGATGATGAGGCCTATGCGTTTCTTTTTGGGTATATTGAGCAGCGCGGCTATCTTTTTTTCATTAAACCAGCCCAGCATGCAGGTTCCCAAACCCAGTTCGGCAGCCTGCAGGCAAAAATGTTCGGCAGCTATGCCCACGTCCATCAGGTAAAAGTCTTTGTCTTTGATGCGGCCGCCTATCTGCGACACCAGCGTGGGCCGCTCCATCACCAGCACCACCACCACGGGCGCTTCGGGAACAAATTTGTTGAACTGCACCACCGCGTTGTAGGTTTCGCGCGCCACTTTGTTCTTCAGCTCCGGGTCGGTCAGCACCACGAACTTCCACGGCTGCGAGTTGCAGGCCGAAGGCGCCAGGCGGGCAGCTTCTATACATTGGTCTATCTTTTCGGGCTCAACGGCGCGCGGCGCGTATTTGCGCACGCTCTGACGCGTCTTCACCAGTTCTAAAAAGTTCATTTGGGTTCCTTGGTTTTGATCTTAGCTTTTATCCATTGCCTCAGCGTTTCGTATTCCTCGTCGGTAAAGTAATGTTTCGGAAACATGCTAAACCTGAATTTGTTCGGATATATCATCGTCACCAGCGGGGTGATCATGGCCGACTGATAGAACTCCCAGTTGTTCTGGCTGTTCACGTTTTCCGACTTCACCTCTATGCGTTCGGCCGTGAAAGTGTAGTGGAAGGGTTTTTTGAAGTCGGGCATTTTGTTATACATGCGTTTGCCTATCGAGCGCAGGTTGTAGAAATACAGCAGGGCTATCAACACGCCGTAGCACAACAAGAACCATGCGGCCCAGTTGGTGTAGGTGGTGGCTCTGCTGTAGAACTGAACCGCCAGCAAAAACAAGCCGATCAGAAACGAAATGCCGCCCACTATCAGCAACATGCGGCTGCGCAGCGGGTAGGCCTTGCGATAATGCACAGAGTAGGCCAACTGCAGATCGTCGGGCGTGAATTGTATAGTTTTTTCAATGGTTTCCATATAGGGTTTTGATTGGTTGAAGGTTATGCCCCTGTTCAACACAGGGCTTAATAGCCTCAACATAAGTATACAAAATTAGGTAAAAAAGCAAAGCAATAAAAAATAATTCTTGACGAATTCAGACAGGTATATATGCTTTTTCGAGCGAAGTCGAGAATTGTCCTTTCGAGCGGAGTCGAGAAACATCTTCGAACGTAGTCAGGACAGTTTTTCGAGCGGAGTCGAGAAACATTTCAAGCGGAGTCGGAATTGTCCTTTCAAGCGGAGTCGAGAAACATTTCGAGCGAAGCCGATTGAAAGAATTATATTTCGAAGTGCGACACATCGATGATTCTTTCTCTTTTTTGGGCGCCTCCGCCCACCGGCGGATCGGGCTGTCCGCTCATAGTCCTCGCTACGCTGCGGGTTTTCCACTTCTGTCCCTCACGCGGAGGCAAACAGCCGTCCTCATGCCAATAATCTTTCCAGTTTCATCTTCCACTTTTCCCAATCAGGCATTTCTTTTTCCTGTAAGTCAATAAACTTGTGGGTATGGTCGTGATGGATCAGATGACATAACTCATGGATCATCACATATTCAATGCAGGCTTTTGGAGCTTTGATCAACTCTGGATTCAAAATGATTTTTCCTTTGGGTGTGCAACTGCCCCAACGCGTAGGCATTTCTCTTAAAACAATGGAACTGGGTTCAACTTTGTACTTCTTAAATCTCTCTATCAGAGGTTTTGCAATTATGTTGAACTTCGTTCTGGCGTTTTGCAGGTACCATTCCGAGACTAATTGTTTGGCCCTTGGTTTATTTGCTGTTTGTACTTCAATAAATTGTCCTTTGAGTTTAATAGATTCTGGCGTAACATATGATATCTTCAAACGGTATTGCCTGCCCAAATACAAATGAGTTTCACCACTAATGTATTTACGTGGTGGTGTCTTTGGATAGAATGAAAGAAAAAAACTCTGTTGCCTGATGATCCAGGGCGCTTTCTTTAGCAATTTCTCTTTTACTTTTTCCATGGACGTGTCAAGCGGAGCTCTTACCATCACCAGAAAATCAGGTGTAACCGTAATGCCTAAAGATTTTCTTTCAGAATATTCCAGAAGAAAGTCAATTCGTTTGCTTCCGAATAGGATAAAATCTGTCATTTCTTGTAGCGGATTTTGGCAACATTTACACAATTCTCTGCAATGCGGTCAATTTCCTCAAAACTCATTTCCAGATGATATTTGTCCCGTACTTCATCAATCAGATAATCACCGATCTGATGCATCATTCGTTTAGGAATATCCACTTCATTCTGCCAATTCACTTTCAAAAGTTTTTGAATAATCTCATCTATTTCTAAAGCCGTATTACTTGAAATTAATTTTCGAGTTTCAACATCTTTCAATTTGGAATTCAATTCTTCATTGGTGATTCCATAAAATGCTTTTGCTACATCGGCATGTTGCAATGAAACTGGAATATCACTGTCGGTACGTGTCAACACATTGTTCATTATATCTTTAACGCGATTCAGGTATTCAGCTTCGCTGATTCTCCTTCTTTCGTAATCTTCGATAGTTTCGCGTAACATTTGTGAAAACTTCTTATAAAATGCAGGATCTTCATCCATCTTTTCAGTAATGTGTTTTGCAGTGCGGCTGGCAATCTTGTCAGCCTTGGCTGCTTTTCCTACAGTGTTCTCTATTTCTTGTTGAAATTTCTCTTTATCAAAAATGTTAACCAATTCGGTTATGGTTTCCACCCCTTCGCTTTGAATATGGGTGTCAATCAGTTTTTGAATCTGCCCTTCATATTGTTTGTAATCCACTACATCTGAGTAACGTTGCAAAACAGCAGTCCTCAATCGAATAAAAAATGCCAGATCATCTTTATACTGTTGAATGCTTCTTTTATCTGTGTTTTTATGAAAGTCAATAGAGGAGAAAGCCAACTTCAGGATTTTAGCAAACGCTGCCAACTTATCGTAAAACAAAACCCTGATGGCTTCATCACGTAACAGCAATTGATAGGCTTCGGCATCCCTTTTGTTTGTAATGGGTTTGAAAATGTCCCACAACTCCGAATGTTTCTGTGGCAACTTTTTTATTTCTTCCTTGATGTTGGTGAGTGTTCCTAACAGATCATCATTATCAAAATCGGTAAACGACGAATACATTTCCAAAGCTTCGTCCAACTGCTCTATCACCCCGTAATAGTCAATAATGTAACCGTAATCCTTATCCGGATAAACACGGTTCACTCTGGCAATGGCCTGCAACAAACTATGTCCCTGCAAATTTCTCGTGAGATACAAAACGGTGTTTTTGGGTTCATCAAATCCTGTCAGCAGTTTGTCCACTACAATAATTATTTCGGGCCTGTCCGATTTTTTAAAACGGTTGATAAGGTTTTTCTGATATTTAGAGGGTGTGCCATGCTCCTCCATCATCTTTTTCCAGAATATTTTCACCTTGTTGGTCGATTCTGCATAAGCGCTGTCTTCGCCTTCCCGTTCATCGGGAGGAGAAATCAAAACTTCGGTGCTTACAATTCCTATTTCATCCAGAAAGGTTTTGTATTTAATAGCTGCATCTTTACTTTGGGTAACCAATTGCCCTTTAAATGGCGTTTTGTGTTGAAAATTATCGCGGAAATGGTAGCTGATGTCCCAACTGATAGCATAAATTTTTTGCTCGGCAACATTCAATTGGTCTGCTCTCGAAAATTTCCTTTTCAGGTCTGCTTTCTGATAATCCGTCAACGGTTCCGATATGTTGGCAAAAAAAGTATCCAGCGGACTTTCGTTTACGATCTGTCTGGCAAATCGTCCCTCATACAAAAGCGGAACTACGGCCTTGTCCTTCACCGCCTGATCAACGGTATAGGTGTCTATCATTCCTCCGAATTTGCTTGCCGTGCTTTTATCTTTTTTAAAGAGCGGCGTGCCGGTGAATGCAATAAAACAGGCATTGGGCAATGTCTTTTGCATTTCAATGTTGAATGTACCGTGCTGCGACCTGTGTCCTTCATCTACCAACACAAAAATATCGTGGCTTTCCAAAGGCTTTGTAATTTTTTTAACAGCGGCTTCAAATTTATTGATCACCGTGGTTACCACTGCATCGCTTTTGCTTTCGAGCAGTTCGACCAGTCGTTGCCCTGTGCTGGCATTATCGGCAAACATGCCGCATTTGCGAAATGTACCTGTAATCTGCTCGTCCAGATCAATACGGTCGGTAACCAATATGATCTTAGGGTTCAGTATTCGTTTTTCCAATGCAATGGCTTGTGCCAGCATGACCATGGTCAACGATTTTCCGCTGCCTTGTGTATGCCAAACAACTCCACCGATTCGTTTGCCTTCCTCTATCTGCAAAATCCTCTGCATCGATTTTTTGATAACGAAGTATTGCTGATACCGGGCTATCTTTTTTTCGCCATTGTCGAACAAAATAAAATTGTAAATTAAATCCATCAGCCGTTCTGGTCTGCACAAATTGTAGAGGTATTCATCCTGTTTGGTAGGTTCCACGATTTCGCTTTCCAGTGCGTCAAAGTGCGAACGTACGTACCGAAATCGTTCTGCAAACAATTTGTTCTTCTGTTCTATAGGTAAGGTTTTATTTTTTAGTTCGCGCAAGGTGCTTTTATAATTTTCTTCTTCCTCTTTGTTTTCAAACTTCTCATTCCAAATGGCCCAAAACTCTTCTGTCGTTCCGTTGGTGGCATATTTGGCTGTATCCGTTGCAAGGCTCAGCAAACTTTGTGCATACACATACAAACTGCGTATGCCATCGTCCTGCTGACTGCGCAAATGCTGACTGATAGCCTGACTCAGAGGGTCTTTCATGTCGGGTCGCTTGCATTCGATGATGCAAACGGGAATGCCATTGATGAACAATACCAGATCGGGACGGTAATGCTCATGACTGGTGCTGCGCATAACGCTATATTCTTCGGTTACATGAAATACGTTGTTGTCCTGATTCTTCCAGTCAATGTAATGCATTGGAAAACTTTTTTTGTCGCCATCTATGCTTTGTTCCAGATCGATTCCCAGTGTAAGGCGGTTGTAAACGGTTTCGCAGGCGGCTATGTAGCCTTCGTTCATGGGAAGGTCTTTCAATGCCAGAATGCCGTTTTCAATATTGGCTTCCGAAAACAGTCTGATGTTGCTGCTGCTTTTCTTAATACTGTTTATTTCGTTTAACTGCTTACGCAACACTTTTTCCAGTATCACATTGCTGGTTTTGTTGCCTCTCAGTTCCAATGCTTCCTCAGGGCTGAGGTATTGATATCCCAGCTTTTGCAACAGAGCAAGGGCTGGTATTTGGCTGATATGGTCTTCTTTAAATGAGGGTGTTTCCATATTTTTTTATAAAAACTTGCTTTTTGAAATAATTTGTTCGTATATTTGCATTGTCATTTCTCTCGGGAAAAAGACTTGGTTGGCCGCATTACCGTATTTGCAGCAAAGATTTTTGGACCGGGGTGTCCCCGATCGGCGAAAAGCTCAACGTAAGTTGGGCTTTTTGTTTTATGGAAAAATCTTAAGTCCATATCTTTTTCCGTTTTTACTGTATATCTTTTGCTCTATTAATTCAAAGGCCGGATTTGCCCTTTTGGGTTCTATTACATATCTGGCAACAGGGTAAGCTATTAAGTCGGCCAATTGCAAACCGTTGATATTTTCTTTTTTGTTTTTAAAGCTAATTTTCATCGAATATCCTTTCAATCTTTCAGATTTTACATAAGTAGTCCCCCTTGATAAAAGACGCTGAAAATGTTCTGCCAATTTTTTATCTTCTTTTTTACCCCTTTTTTCTATTATAATTTCAAGTTCTATACCTTGCTTCTTTTTTTCATCCAGATAAAAAACGGTTCGCTCAACCATAAACGATAATGCAATTTCATAAACATCATCCGATAACCTCCCGAATCGGTTAATATAATAGTCTTTGCGTATTGCAGAAGCAATAATCGTATATTGATGGGTGCCAATCGCTGTATTCAAATTTTCATAAAACCATTTTTTCTTCTCTAAATCAAAAAACACACAAAATTCTTTCTCACATTTACGAATATCCCTGCTGTGAAATATTACTTCTTTGTTTTGCCAAAGGCTTTGTTTTATCCTGTTTAATGCTTGACGCAGTTGCTCATATTCTCCGGCTTCAATCAAAACACCGCATAGCAAAAAAACAGGAAAATCAGAATTAACACTGCTTAATCCATGATCACCGCTCTCATCTATATACAGATAGTATTTCATGTTTTTTAAAAGTTCTTTGTTTTCAAAAACTCAAACTGCTCTGCGGTTATCTTACCGATATGGTCTTCTTTAAATGAGGGTGTTTCCATATATTTCTAAATTGTGATGTTGAATTTATCTTTAAGCCTGCCTTTTATTGTACTGGGCTGACGTTGAAAAATATCGCTGAGTATAGAGGGCTCTATTATTTCATTTACAATTTTTTCTATCATTTTTTCTTTTTCAGAGTCATTAAATTCAATGCCCATTCTGTATTTCTCATATTAGATGCCTACTTTTTCCTTCGGAATAGGAAATTTGCGTTTCTTTTTTTCTTATTGTCACAGATTGAAAATGTTGATAAATTTTATCTAACATACACAGGGAAGCGTAAATTTATGTTGGGTATTGATCCTTGTTTTATTATTTTGCATAACATGTAATGGTGGCCTAAAAACTCTGCATCAACAATACATGACGTTTTATTATTACAATCTTTAACATCCTGCTTAAGTTTATCTGCACTTTTAGCCTGTTGACCAGAGTTATTAATTTCCCATCTTACTTCCTCTTTAAATTCAGTTTTTATTCGATATTCAGAATCTCCATCCATTAATGAAAAGCGAACTTTGTATCCAATGGGAATACTATATAGGTTCTGATGATAAGAAAAGTATTGACTATTTTCATTTTCAGCTATTTCACATTTTAATCGAATTTTTGGTACTTCAATTACTAAACTTGCATAATTGTCATTCTTGAAGAAATCAAATGATAAAAGATAATTATTCCAATCAAAATTGTATTTCTTATAGTTGTCAAATATAACATTGTCAGCAATATCGAATTTTGCAAAGGAATCGGGTAAGTCAAGTTCTGTAACAACATTTTGACCGATCATAATACCGTTTCCTACTGAAGCAGCCTGCAATTTAGCTGCTAAATCAGTATGCAAACCAGTCGTAGTTAATTCATTACAATATGAAAGACCATAATATGACCAAATTGTTTTCTTCTCATCACCATAATCAATACCTATTCTTATCTGAGGTGCTTTTATATCACCATCGTTAAAAAATTTTGGTAAATGATACTGCATAAAAAAAACCAATAAAGAAGCTGCATTTATAGCATTTATAACAGCATCTTTGGGGTTCATTTCTGCTCGAACAAAATATACGAAAACTCCATCTCCCTGTAATCTTTGAATATGTCCTCCAAAGAACGAACAGACTTCAATAGCAAGGGTTAGAATTGTGTCCTTTATTTGTCTGATTTGCAACAAACTGTACTTATTAATAAGTTTTGTTGAACCTTTAATATCAACAAACATCGAAACTGCGTAATGACTTAAATATTGATTGTGTTGAATATGTTGAAAATCAGGATGAGGACCGATTTTTGGTTCAATAAATGAGAATCTATGTGTACCAAAAAGACTTTGTAAATCATCATAGTTTACCTTTGCTACAACCTTATCTTCTTTAGATACTTCTATTCCTGTAGTTGAATCAGACAATGCTTTATTTAATTGCTGCTGAGAATTGCTTTCAAAACTCTTATAAAAGGTGTCATTTCCCCTTAAAATTTCATCAATTTGATTTAATTTGTTTTCAAATAATTTCATTTTAGTATAGTATTAGAATTGTGATTGTTAGTAATATTATTAAATCCAAAAAAAATAGTCTCATAGCCCATCCTATAAACTGAAACTTCCTTTTTAGCCCTTTTGATAATACATGTATTTGAAATTTAATGTCCTTTTCTAAATCTTCTATTTTTTGACCTTTTAGTTCCTTGTAGTATTCATCAGGTGTTTCAAATTCTGCAATAGAATTAAAGAACATTAAAGAATGATATTTTTTTGTAGATGAATTTCCACTTTTTAAATATGGAAAAACTGCAAGTCCAACAAGGAATATAGAACTCAGGCTTATTATAAACATCGTTATTATTAGCCAAGTAATTAATTCAGGCCTTTCACAAGTTTCAATCAAGGGCTTTAAATCCGAATACTTTGATACAATGCTACCAAAGAGAAAAGTGCAAAATGCTACTATTAGTCCTCCTTTTGTATTAACACTCGATATATAAGTGTCTATTCTTGATAAAATTAATTTGTAATGGTCATTCATATTGTGTATTTTATAATTAATCTTTTTTTGCCATTAGTAATATCTGCACCTCCTCTTCTTTTCTTCTTTCAGCTTTATTTCTTTATAGCCGATTGCAGCATAATGGCTATCCTCATTATCTGGTGGAAATAATATTTTTTGTTTAACAGGGTTTTCATAGTAAATTAGAAAGTGTTTTGTTTTTTGTAGTCCTCCATTTCCTTAATAGTTGTTTCGGTGGGTTTAACATATTGTGGATAAACAGTACCTCCTCCACCAGCATATTCCTGAAAATAAATCTTTTCATCCTCATCTTGAAAATAAAGTCTGAATTCATAAGTCCTATTTTGTGGTTCAAAATCTCCTTTGTAACTTCCAAAAATTATCCATTGTTCTCCATTTTTAATTAGTCTTTTTGAACTGCAAACTCTGTTAATATGAGCATTTGATGATTCATCAGATATTACATCAACAACAAACCCCGTTGCTCCAATGTTTGTAAACGGGCATTTAAATTCTCGTAAGCTTGACATTCCATGCCCACTCCATTCAAACTTTGGCATAATGTCCTTTTTTCTAATATCCTTTGTTAACTTTACCAACTCAGTTGTAGAACCTGTTTTAAGTTTGTTTAGTAATAGATGCAAATCAGCACCTTTTATTGGTTCTGCTTTTCCAGAATATCTCCAGTACAGACTTCCATTTTTCAAATCAGGTCCTTCTTTTATGCAAACAGCAGGTACTTCTTTGAATTCACTTGCATAAATAATAAAGAGTACTTTTCCGTTGTACTCATAAGTTCTGGCACTTATTTCGATGGATGGAATAAAGTATTTTTGCAGTTGATCAGTTATTAATTTTAAATCAACACTTATAACTTCATTTAGACCCAATATTTCCCCTGTCACATCATTAATGCCGAAAATCAAATATCCGCCTCCTGAGTTTGATAATGCAACGATTTCTTTCAAATACTTTTTCTGAGCATCAGGGTTTTCCCAATTAAGTCTTTGCTTATATTCAATAACATCATCTTCAAGGTTATCAACACATCCTTTTGAATTTGTTTTAAGAATCTTTTCAATAATTGCATCTTCGTTAGGTATCATATGGTCTTACATTTTAATTAGTCAATTTTCAATCTTTTCCTCCCCGTCAGCAATACCTGCATCAACCCCTTCTTCTCCTCTTTCAGTTTTTTCAGTTTGCTATTCAGCAGTTGTATTTCTTTATCGGCTGTTTGCAATACTTGGGCAATGGCTGTTTGTTCTTCTTTATCCGGGATATTTATTTTTAATGAAAAAAAATCAAAAGGAGTTACATTTAACAAACCATGTGCTCTGCCACCTTCATGGGCAATTTGTGTAAGTCCTTTATCCAATATATTTGCCTCAAAGTACTGCTCAAAAAATTCTCCGTCACTTTTATTCGTATCCTTAATTGCAAAACAAATATAGAGTGTTGTCACAACTGCTTTTTCAAAATCTTTTAATCTCTTAGTTGCGCCCCACGGATAGCCGTTTGAGTAACTTTTATTATAACAGAACTCACCTTTTTCAACTAAGAAATAGTTCTCCGTTATTTCACTTGCAATTAATTTGTTAAAGAAATCAGTCTGACTTACAAATCCTCGTTGTGCTGAAATTGTAACTACAGTTGTGTTGCCTTCAAGATTTTTCCTAATAACTCTTTCAAAAATATCGCTCATCTTAATTTCATTCCACTCCCCTTCAAAACCTTTCACCCTTTTCTTCCCTGTCAGCAACATTTGCATCAGCCATTTTTTGCCTTGTTCTTTTTGGGCAATCAGTTGGTTGGTTTTGTTTATGGCATCATCCCAGATGCTGAGACAGGCGGCTATGGCTTTTTGTTCGGGAAGAGGAGGGAGAGGAAAGGAATATGGAATTATGTGCTTGTTGTTTATCTGTGGAATTGTAGAAGTGTCTGCAATCTTGTGAAGCTGTTCAAATGTAATTCGATAATACAAATACTCACAAGTTAAATTACTTGTTTTTGGATAAACTGCCATGAGGTTGCTATCCATTTGTACTTTTACCGAATTGATACGTACTTTATTATTAAGAATTGCTGCCCCTCTCTTTGGGAAAATTACACTGTTTTTAGGAACCAAATATTTTTCGTCATCAGAATATTCACGACTTTCATTTTGATATTTCTCACAGTTATTAAGGTCTTCTACTTTTAGGTACGGATATTTTCCAAAAACATTAAGATTGAATAGAGAAGGACTAACACCACTAAATATATCAACTAATGTTCCTAGTTTCTTCATAACCCAATCACTTGGAATTTCGGAATTGTTTACAGGTTTTGTGGTATTATTTTCGCTCATAATTCAAAGATAGCGTTTGGGTTAAAATTCTCATGTTCATTTTGCTGTACATACCCCAATTGGTTGGTATGCATAATAGTGTTTCCTATAGTAAATTCTGTTGTATTCACATGATGATGGCCGTAAATCCAATGAGTAGCATTGCAGTTTTCAATAAACGGGTATAACTCCACGGCAAAGGCATCGTTTATAGGGCTGTTTTTGTATTGTGCCGGATAGTTCATCAGTGTAGGCACATGATGTGTCACTATCACTTTTTGCTTATCGGGGTTCTGCTTTACTGCCTGCTGTAAAAAATCAAAACAGCATTGGTGCAATTGGTTAAAATGATGTGGTTCTAACTTGCTGTTGTTTATTTTTATCAAATAAAAATCATTCACACTTTGCTGTACCTGCCATTGATAGGCCGGACTGATATGGCTCCAAAGTGTGGTAAATATCAGTTCAATATTATTGTAAATAATTGTTTGGTTGTTAAGCAGCACCACATTACTTCTGATATTTTCCTTTAATATGGCAGGTTTATCAGCTATGTCGAAGTGATAATATTCATGATTGCCCGGTATCCAGAAAACCATTTCAAACTTTGCAGAAACATCATCAAAAAAATCATTGTGCTGATTCATCACAGCAAAGGGAACAATGTCGCCGGCCAGTATTAAAATATCTCCAATAGCCTCAATAGGGTTGCGCTCCAAAAACTTTTTATTTTCGGGAAATTCAAGATGCAAATCGGAACAGTATTGGATTTTCATACCTTTATTTTATGCTCCTAATTCTTCAAGGTATTTTTTCATCTCCGTCTGCACCACAATCAGCTCCGCTTCCAGTTTTTCAATTTCCTGTTGCACCGCCGCAATATTCACTTCGGCTTCTTCTACAAAGGTGTCCACATAGCGGGGAATATTCAGATTGTACTCGTTTTCCTGTATTTCTTCGGGAGTGGCTATGTAAGAGAATTTATCTTCCACGATTCCGGCTTTCAGTTTTCCGGCCGTAAAGTCTCTGTAAGTATAAACTATATGTTCAATATCCTCTGGCCGCAACTTGTTTTGGTTTTTTACCGATTCGTAGTGCTGGCTGCTGTCAATAAACAAAACATTCTTGTTGTCATTCTTTCCTTTGTTGAATATCAAAATGGCAGCGGGTATACCTGTTCCGAAAAATAAATTGGCAGGCAAACCTATCACCGCTTCCAGCAAATTTTCTTCTATGGTTTTCTGCCTGATTTTTCCTTCGCTGGCACCACGGAACAATACCCCATGAGGAACCACAACACCCACTTTGCCTTTTCCTTCGTAAGTGGTTTCTATCATGTGGGTAATAAAAGCCCAATCGCCTTTGCTTTTGGGGGGAATACCTCTCCAAAACCGGTTGTAGGGATCCTGTTCGGGGTCATAACTTTTAGCGGCCCTGTTTTCTTCTTTATCCTCCACCTTTCCCCATTTATCCAGACTGAAAGGAGGATTAGCCACCACGGTATCAAACTTCATCAGGGCATCGCCCTCTTTCAGTTTCGGATTGCGTATGGTGTCGCCCCAGCGTATTGTGGCATTGTCAAATCCATGCAAAAACATATTCATCACGGCCAGCGCCCAGGTGCTTCCGTTGGCTTCCTGTCCGAAAAGTGAGAAATCATCCGAGCCTACTTCTCTTCCGGCCTTAATCAAAAGAGAACCCGACCCGCAGGTAGGATCGCAAATTCTGGAACCGGGTTTTGATTTGGTAAGTTTGGCCAGCAGTGTAGACACTTCGCCCGGTGTGAAAAATTCCCCGGCTTTTTTGCCTGCATCGCTTGCGAAATTGGAGATAAGAAATTCATAAGCATCACCAATTATATCTTCACCTTCCAGATGTCCGGGACTTAGATCCAATTTTTCATTACTGAAATCAATAAGCAAACTTTTTAGTCGTTGGTTTTTTTCTTTCACATCACCCAGATTGCTGCTGTTGAAGTCTATGTTGCGGAACACTCCGCTGCCGTCTTCGCTGCTCAGCTTTTGGCGGTTGGCTTCTTCAAAGTCAGTAAGTGCAAGGTTTATGAGTTCTCCCAGGTTTGCTTCATTGCGGTGTGTATAAAGAAAATCAAAACTGGAGTTCTCGGGCACTATAAACCGTTCCTGTTTCATGGCTCGTTCAGCACGCACATCATCACCATTGTATTTTTTCAGATACTCTTTCTTTTTTTCCTTGTGAACATCACTCACATACTTGATAAAAAGCATGGTCAGAATGTAATCCTTGTATTGATCGGGGTTTATCAAGCCCCGAAACGTATCACAAGCCTTCCACACTATTTGTTTTACTTCTGCACTGGTAATTTTATTTTCCATGTTTGTTTATTTTATTGCATTTAAAATGTGTTGTTGAATTTGTTTTTCCCTCAGGAATTCTATTCTTAGCTTCAATGATTTTTCTTTATTACGAAGTTTCACGATTTGTAAAATGGCATGTTGTGTTTCTAGGTCAGGAATTGTCATTTCCAGCGATTCAAGCACTTGTTTTGAAATGGAAGGTATGGCAGTTCCCAATGCTTGTCCTTTTAAGAGAGTTTGTATTGCAAAAGTGTTAAGAAACCATGCAAAATACTCCGGTAACACTTTATTATTGGTAATTCTGATAACAAAAAAGGAGGTGGATGCAACTGCCGGAGGATTGTGACCTTCATAAATAGTGGCAAAATTTTTTGTTCCTTTTGCGGCAAATAACACATCACCATGCCTCAAAATATGTTTATCCGCAATACCATTTGCCGAAAGGTCGGTATATAGCGCATTGTTAAGCATCCCGTTTTCATCAAAATGTCGGGCTTGTAAATACACCAAATCACCATCTCCCTTAGGCTTTGCGAAAAGTCCGGTTTGTATTATTGTAATATCTTTAATTAACGTTTTCAAATTTTAGTCTAAGTAATAATTCTACAAAAGTACAACATCTTTTTTAATTATGCAAGTTTATTTGAAAATAAATTTGAGTATTGGCTCTACAAAATGCAAAAATAAATATCACCTTTTGATTTATCTCTATGATGGCACTCGTTTTTACCGCTTTTACATAAAAACCCTCCAACCCATTCACCCCCAAAAATTTAATTTCTAATTCAATAACTCCTGCAAAACATATTAAATTTTTCTCCTCCAATCCCCTTTTCTCCCTTTTTCCCTGCCCGCCCATTGGCGGGTTCAGGGGTGGGGCAAAGAACCGACCGAAGGGAGCTCAGCGAAGCTAAAAGGTAGAAAAGAATATCCCAACTTTAGGCACTTTAAGTAATTTAGTTCACTTTAGGCACTCCTTTCCCTCAAATTTTACCGTTAACTTAAAAAATCCTACCGTTAACTTTTTTCCTCTTGTTTTCAAATGAATACTGTTGTATTTTAGTACCTGATTTTACCCGAAATCATAGTTCTGTCCCTTATTTATTTATATAAAAATCGAAAATTATGAAAGTAATTGAGGCACATTTAAAACGCATAGCAAAAATTAATAAGTGTATTTATAGCGGTAATACTGGCAATGCAAAAGAATTAGGAGCAAAAATTGGGTGTTGCGAACGCATTATTTACGAGTATTTAAACTATATGCGCGAAAAGCTTGCCGATTCCGGAATCGACATTTATTACAATCACACCGAACAAACCTATCAATACACCTGTAAAGGCAACTTTGACCTCACGTGGACGTGGACTCTGGCTTCATAAACCCGGTTCCGCTGCACGTTTTATGACATCGACTGCGTTTTTCTGGAAGTTAATCGCTTGAAATTCCCATATCGGCTTTTGTAAATTTGTTGCATAAGATTTCAATACAACAAAAATCATCAAAATGACCACTTCAGCATCCCCATATTTCCCCTTCAATAATCACTCATCAAAACTTAACATACTCATTTTGAAGCTGAAAAGTCATCTGCTAACTGTGTTCCATCTTCCGGTGCATGTGTTTCATCTTCCGGTGCATGTGTTCCATCTTCCGGTGCATGTGTTCCATCTTCCGGCGCATGTGTTCCATCTTCCGGTGAAGGTGTTTCATCTTCTGGTGCATGTGTTTCATCTTCCGGTGAACGTGTTTCATCTTCCGGTGCATGTGTTCCATCTTCCGGTGAAAGTGTTCCATCTTCCGGCGAAGGTGTTTCATCTTCCGGCGAAGGTGTTCCGTCTTCTGGCGAACGTGTTCAACATTCGCGACCCGATTTACAATTTGATCCTATAACCAATCAACCATTTAACCAATTAACCATTTAATCAATTAACCAATTCCCTAACCAAAAAACTAAAATTATGAAATCAACTGACAAACTCCGCCTCGATTCTCTCCACAGAATTCAGAACCTTTGCGACATTTATGCCGTAATGCTCGCGCTCATTCTCGAATTCCCTCCCCTCAGGGCTCTTCTCGATGCTATTGTGCTCAAAATTGAAGTAGCAAGAGCTATCAACCTGCAAAACATTACAAATTTCACTACCAATAAAGAGATTACCTGTGTAACCATGATCGAAACAGTCTACAAATACATGCTTCGTGGGGCTATCAAAGCTGCCGAACTGGGTCTTCCCCTCCTCGAAAAATCGCTTTCCGTTCCCAAAACCTATCTCTCCCACAACGACGATTCAACTATCGCTGTAAAATGTACCGAAATAAAAGATATTTTAAAGACCAATATCGCCATCCTCGTCAACATTCTGCCTGCC
>CAIWKO010000067.1 GCA_903913285.1 uncultured Bacteroidales bacterium
AGAACTTGAATTAATGTTGCGCAGTTTGGGTTTATATGTTGATAAAATCGCCCAGGGAAATGTCCTTATAATCGACCGAAGTGGGTTTGAAATTAACAAGGATACCTCGAGAGGAAATAAAGCCGGTTTTTGGATCGACCGCGGTGGTTTTGCGGGCGAAATTGAATGCGGTTGTGCCAGCATCAAACGCTCGCGGTCGTATGTTTGGCAGTTTATTGTTAGTGAAACAGCGCCAACCGATGCTTCAATTTGGGTTTTGGCAGGAGTTTCAACTCAAATCAAAATGACCATAACCGACCTCGATTCGGGCAAAAAAGTGTGGATTCGCTATTGCGGTGTTTTGCCCGAAGGCATGACTCCCTGGAGCAAAGCTCTTGATATTATTGTAGGATAAAAAAACAAACGAGTGATAGTTTCACTTTGAGTGAAGCTATCACTTTAAAAAAATAAAAGTGGAGACCAGAAACCACTTGAAAAAACGGAATTAAGAAAAAAAAATGAGAAAATCTGTAATAATTATAGCAAGCTTGTCATGCTTTACATTTCAAAGTTGCAAAAAAGAAAAGACACCTGTTGCAAGTTTTACATATACAAATATGGCTATGAATAGCTCTGTAAATGAATTAGAATTTACAAATTTATCAACGGATGCAGACCATTACAAGTGGGAAATTAGCGATGGCACTTGTTCAGGTCCAATTGGCTGTTATTCATCAGGTGACTTTGAACCTGCTATTAAATATTATCAACCTAGTCTTTATAGCACGAGCACTTGTATATCTATAAAATTAACAGCATATTCTGCTTCTGAAAAGAAGACAAACGAAACTATCCAATATTTTCTAATCAATTAATTTTATAAACAGTTAACGAATCAGTGAAGTTCATTCAAGAGTCATTCAAGTATAAATTATTTAATAACCTATAATTATGAAAAAAGTTCTATTTTGTTAAATTATCCTTTTAAGTTTAGCGTTTTTTGGATGTAAAAAAGAAAAAACACCAACAGCATGTTTTACTGTTGAATATTATGGAAACCCACCAACACATGTAGACAAATTGACAAACTGTTCTACTGATGCAGATCATTATGAGTGGGATTTAGGAAACGGACAGAAATCAGCTTCAACGGATATCAGTTATCCTTCTTATACTACTGGAACATATACTGTAAAATTAACAGCATATTCGGCTACCGAAAAAAAGACGGATGTTGCTACAAAAACAATAACGATCTATTAAGTTCCATTTATTTTATTATCAATATAAGTGGAGTGCTGATCCCACTTTCAAAAAAAACGAGAAAAATTAAAACAATTATTATGAAAAACGTTCTATTCTGTTCATTTATCCTTTTAAGTTTAGCGTTTTTTGGATGTAAAAAAGAAAAGACACCAACAGCATGCTTAACATTTGATTATTATTATGATCATTCCGATATTACAAATTTAAAGAACTGTTCAACTGATGCAGATCATTATAAATGGGATTTTGGTGACGGAGTTACTTCTGCTGAATTTGAGCCAGGCTACACTGGATATTATACACCAGGCACTTATACTATCAAATTGACTGCCTATTCAACTTCAGAGAAAAAAACAGATGTTGCCATGCAGACAGTTATAATTAATTGAACTACAAATAAATTATTGTCAATAAAAATGGAATCCGAAATCCACTATATAAAAATCGGTTCTGTCCTGTTCAGAAATAATAATAGGGGCGTTTCTGAAAAGCCTTAAGAGTAGGGTAATTAAAAATTAATAATTTATGAAAAGATTTACTTGTTTTTCTTTAGTAATTGCAATGATTCTTGCACTTACTTTTACAGGCTGTAAAAAATATGAAAATGGGCCTGCATTTAGCCTTGCATCAAAAAAAAGCAGGGTAGTTAATAATTGGAAAGTTGAAAAAGCCACAGCATTTGATGGTACTGATGAAACTTCTTATTATAGCGATATGTCATTAGAATTTAAAAAGGATAATACATATCTGGAAATGGAGTCAGGTAGTTCATATGTCGGAACCTGGGCTTTTGATGGTGATAAGGAAAAAATAGTATTAACCGAAAATGGAAATAGTTCAAGTGATACATACATCATTTTAAGGCTAAAAAGTAATGAACTTTGGTTAAAGGAAACTTCTTCTTATCCTGAGGAAATTCATTTTGCATCGAAATAAATAAAGTTAAAAAGGTAATTAGAAGATCAGTTAATAATTGTGGTTAATAGAAAAAATAGCTCTTTTAATTACCTTTTTTTATTTTCTTGAATTAATATTATTAAAACTGTAATTGTATGAAAAAAATACTTTACTTCTCAATCCGATTTTTCTTAATTATTAGTTTTCTTTCAAGTGTATTTATCTTTAATTCTTGCGGTAAAAAAGGCTGTTCAAATAGGGTAGCTCTAAATTATATTTCAGGTGTGACAAAAGATGATGGAACTTGCATTTTTAATGCTGATAAATTAATTGGGACATGGAATGTTATACATACATCAACTCAATATGGTACAACAACTTGTACTGCAACCATCGCGAGAGCAGATGAAACAGATAATGATCACGTTACCGTTTCATCTACAGAAATTGGTGACGCGTGGGTTGCAGTCAATTGGGCAGATATGACTATTGAATTTAGAAACCCTTCTTATAATATTGGTAAAATAATTAATGAGAATAAATTCAGTGTTGATGGTACATATACTATAGGAGGTCCAAATCCTATAGATACCTTTAATTATAGTTTTAATCGATAATGTATTTTTACTTATAAATTACTTTTTATGAAAATTCTTAAATTATTCGTGTTTTTTCTTTGCAGCATTTCTTTAACATTTTATTCTTGCGGTAAAAAAGGTTGTTCAGACAAGTTTGCATTAAATTATGAATCAGGTGTAACAAAAGACGATGGTACTTGTACTTATGATGCTGATATAATGGTAGGTAATTGGAACGTGGCTGCAAGTATTGATGATGGTAGTAATTCAAATTTTACTGCCAATATAACAAAGGAAGACAATACCCATATAAATATTTTATGGGGCTCAACTTTGAAATACACTCTTAAAGTTAATATTAATAATAAAACATTAAGTGGAGGCATTTCACCATATTTTAATGCTACTTTTAACACTGTGAATGACTTTTTAATATATGATTATGCTTATGTTACAGGGGGTACTCCACATTTTGGAAATTATCACTATACTCGATAAAGAATTTACTAATAAATAGTTTATTTTGCAAAAATTAAATTCAAATTTTATGAAAAACAATTATTTTTTTTCAATCAGGTTTTACTTAACCATATGTTTTATTTCAAGTTTATTCTTTAACTCTTGCGGTAAAAAAGGTTGTTCAGACAAAGCAGCTTTAAATTATGAATCAGGTATAACAAAAGACGATGGTACTTGTACTTATAATGCAGATAAATTAATTGGGACATGGAATGATTCGTACACTTATAAAGGAAGTTCTGTAAATTATTCAGCTACAATAATAAATGATGAAAGTGATGTACATAACCAAATTAGGATAACCATCCCTATTGAAACTTTTTATGGGGTAAGTGTTAATTGGGTAGCTAAAACATTAGGATATATGGCTCCGGGTTTTGTTGGTTCAATTAAAAACGAAAATGATTTTCAATTTTATTATACTGGTTATTCCGTTGATACCGCATTTCATCATTTTACAAGATGATTTAGTTTCGTCTTATTTTTAAACCAAGTTCGGCGGCAGTTTCCGCCTCCGTCGAAATATCAAATAAGGCTGCGCCACAGAAAATTATAAAGCCAAAAAATGCAAAGCCTGCTAAAAAAGCTTCGCATTTTTGCATTAATGGTAATGTTTAAATTTTTTGTACCTTTGTACCTATGAGTATGATAACTTCCGATGAAATATTAAATTATTTATCTTCAAATAAGGTTCGCTTTCAAAAAGACTATCACCTGGTTCGCATAGGGATTTTTGGTTCTGTGGTGCGTGGCGAAGCTTCAGCCAAGAGTGATATTGATATAATAGTAGAATTTGAAGAAAATACGAGCGGCCTGCATGAAATAAAGCAAGAACTTAAAACTGAAATTCAGGAAATTTTTGGCCGCCCTGTTGACATTTGCAGGGAGAAATATATTAAACCATTTTTAAGGGATAAAATTCTGGCAGATGTGCTCTATGCATGATATTTCGCAAAAAGACTATACCTGCCTGTTGAATATGCTTGATGCAATTCAAAAGATAGGCGCTTACACAAAAAATATTGAAAATGCTGATGATTTCAATAAAAATACATTGGCATTCGATGCTACTTTAATGAATTTTATTGTAATAGGCGAAATGGTTGAAAAGCTTTCAGAATCTTTTTTATCAAAAACTGCTGAACTTGTAAACTGGCATAAAGTTAAAAGTTTCAGAAATATTCTTGCTCACAATTATTTTGGAGTTGATGCTGAGGAAGTTTGGGAAATAATTGGCAAGTTTTTGCCTGATTTAAAACTACAGATCGAAGCGTTTGTAATTAAGGATAACTGACCGCTAATTCGTGTGTCTTACTTAAATTAAGCCTAATCTTGCTCCTTTTCGGTGGCAGGCTTCATCTCCGTCGTATTTTTCTTCCATCACTTCCTCTCATCCATTTTTCCATTCCTCCCTCCAATAATCAAAAATCAGCCTCCATATTATTTGTTCCAAAAAAATTAATACATTTACACCTCCAAAAACCGAATAAAACCTTGTTTACGAACCAACAAAAAAACAATTAATATGGAAATGCACCAACCAAAATCCCTGCACGATCTTAAAACCTTGCGCAAACCTGTTCGCAATGCCAACATCGAATCCAGACAAAACCTGTCGCCATTAAAAAAACTTGCCGTTTTTATCACCAATCATGTCGGCACCATGGGCTTTTTCTTCATTATTTTTCTGTGGACAGCTGTTTGGCTCGGATGGAATTCGCTCGGCCCCAAAGAATCGCGTTTCGATCCGTATCCGGCCTTTGTGTTATGGCTTTTCATCTCGAACATGATACAGATATTTCTGATGCCGCTCATCATGATAGGGCAAAACCTGCAAAGCGATCATGCCGAGGTGCGTGCCGAAGCCGATTTTGAAGTTAACACCAAAGCCGAACTCGAAATCGAAACCATATTGATGCATCTCGAAAATCAGAACAAAATAATCATGCAGATATTAGAAAAGCTGGAGAAGAGAGAAGAAAAATAAACGTATCAAATTTATACTTACAACTTGTAACTGGTAAATTGTAACTTACTACTTATTACTTGTTACTTGTTACTTATTACTTGCACCTAAAGTTTCATCAATTCCTTATAGAGCATTTGCGTTGGCAGGCCCATCACATTATAGAACGAACCTTCTATATGCTCGATGCCGATGTATCCGATCCATTCCTGTATGCCGTAAGCCCCGGCTTTATCGAATGGCTGACAGGTTTCGATATACCAGTTAATTTCTTCAGCGTTTAACTCCCGAAACTTCACTTTCGATTCGGCAAAAAAGCTGTGCTGACCGGTATTTGTTTTGATGCAAACGCCAGTAAACACTTCATGCGTTTGTCCCGATATCTGCGAAAGCATTTTAACGGCATCTTCTTCATCTTTGGGTTTGTTGAGCATCATATTGTTGAGCCACACTATGGTGTCGGCAGTTATGATAAGCGATTTCGGCCCGAATTCGTCCGGATCGAAGGCCGATGCTTTCAGTTCGGCCAGAAACAAAGGTATCTGTTCGCGGGTCAGCTTGTCGGGGCAGCTTTCCTCCACCGCTCTCACAATCACTTCGAAGTTCAGGCCGAGTCCTTCCAACAATTGCTTGCGGCGCGGAGAAGCAGATGCCAGTACGATTCTATAACCCGATAATTTTTCGTTCAATATCATATCAAAAATTTATCGAAAGCATCTGGGTGGCAAGCAAACCTGCTATCATCATAATCTTCAGAAAGGTGCTCAGAAAGTGAAAATCCCCTTTCTGGTTGGCTTTCCTCATTTTCAGGATAAAATAAACGAACATAATCTGCAGCACGAAAAGATAAAAAGCGGTGGTAACAAAATCGTGATACAACTTATATTGCGCGAAAGCCAACAGCAGCATAGTAAACAGGCTTATCCAGAGCAGTATGGTTTTTGTTTTCGGTATTCCGAGCCTTACCGGAACGGTATCGCTGCCGCTGATCTTGTCGCCTTCTATATCTTCTATGTCTTTAACCATTTCGCGGATCACGGTGATCAAAAAAGCAAACACGGCCATGCCGCCCACGAATGCCGAAATAATTTTAAAGGTGTTCATAGCCGCAACAAATACTTCAGGTTGAGATTTGATGGCAAAAAACTGAAACAACCAAACCACCAGGATAGAATAGGCAATAACCAAACCCACCACAATATTTCCGGTTAAGAACTGACGTTTGTATTTTAGCGAGTAATAGAAAAGCGCCAAGGCAATGACGATGGGCAAAAACCCAAGTTTGAAATTCCCTACCTTGATGGCACAATATATTCCGAGCAAACAGGCAATAACATTTAACATGATATTGATGTTGTAGGCTCTTTTGCGGGGAACTTTACTGATCAAAACATTTTTTTCGGGTTTGTTGATGGCATCCATATCAACGTCGTAATAATCGTTTATGGCATAACCGGCGGCGGCAAGCAATACATTGGAGATCACAAAAACGGCAAAATCGAAATGCGAGATCAAAATATCATAATTGTTCATGCGCAGCACCGGGCGGATTAAATAAAACAACACGAGATATTGCGTGAGTGCAATGATGAATAAGTTAAGCGGACGAAACAATTTTATGTAGGTTCTCATCGAATGATTTTTTGACAAAAATAAAGAATAATGAGACATGACAGACAGAGAGATTTTGTTACTTTTGTAGACGAAAAATATATTCTGATCTCAAAACCCCATTCAACATGAAAAAAATACTTGTTAGTTTCTTATGCATCTTTGCCCTGATATCATCGGGTGCCTTTGCCCAGAATGATCTGAAAGTAAACTTTAAAAGCACCACGCAATGCGATACAGCAGGATATCAGACCATGTATATGGTACTGATCAACCAATCAATTACAGCTATAACTTCCGGAACCGCGGTTAATGCTTTGTATAAGGTGAATGGTGCAACACCTGTTTCCGAAGTACTTCATTTAATCACCCCGTTGAATCCGGGTGATTCTGCGGTATTACACTTTACAACACCCTATCATTTTAACCAGTTTATCACCTACAATTGCATGTATGCCATCAGCGTGACAGGTGATCCGAACCCTTTGAACGATACCGTACATTTTACCCGTACATTCAACTCCTTGCCCGGTTACGGAGCACATTCAAACGATACAAGTATCTGCAAAGGTGCCACAACAACCCTGATGATGGAACTCACGGGCAATGGACCCTGGGTAATATCGTTTGTAATGGGAACTGATACTGCAAATGGTTTACCGGTACCTACTTCAGTGATCTCAACAGATATCACACCCGATACTACTATTACTTTTAGTTTGCTGACGGTGTCGGATTCAAACGGATGCTCCACCTATATCGGACAAAGTATCACCATAACCGTGGTTGACTACCCCATTGTGAACCTGGGCCACGATACTACTATGTGTGCAGATGCTGGTTTATTGCTGGATGCAGGAAATACGGGAGCAAATTATACATGGTGGAACGGACCCGGCAGCCAAACCAATACGGCCGACACTTCGGATTGGAACGGAGTACTCGGAAACCAGATCGCTTGGGTGGATGTGAACCAGAGCGGATGCCATACCAGAGACAGCATTACTATTAACTGGGTTACATGTCCGGGAGGTATTGAAGAAAATGCAAACCAAAACATTGATATCTATCCAAATCCTACTGATGGTTTGGTAAACATAAACTTCAACACTGCGGTGGAAAATGCCGGCCTGTATATTGAAGATGTTTTTGGAAAAGTAATTTATAAAGAAACCATAAACCGGCAGCCAAACTCAACGAAAGTCGTTGATTTCAGCAAATTCGAAAATGGAATTTATTTTGTTGTTGTCAGCGGCAACGGAATAAATATGAGGCAGAAAGTTTTATTGCAAAAATAATAGCACGATACTGCATCGATATTGATCACTAATAATTCTTCGCTTTCCTTTCGAAATACGCTTTTGGATGGTCGCAAGCCGGGCAGTTTTCTAAAGCTTTTTTACCTTTATGCACATAACCGCATTTGCGGCATACCCATTCTTCGGTTTCATCACTTTCAAAAACCTTGTTTTCTTCCACATTGCGCAGGAGTTTAAGAAAACGTGCTTCGTGTTCGGCCTCAATTTTGGCAATGAGTTTAAATGCCATTGCAATCTTCGGGAATCCTTCTTCATCTGCAATTCGTGCAAATTCGGGATATAGTTCTGTCCATTCTTCGTTCTCGCCATTGGCAGCAGCGATCAGGTTTTCGGCAGTAGTAGAAATTATGCCACCGGGATAGGTAGCTGTGATCTCAACAGGGCCGCCTTCCAAAAAACGGAAAAATATCTTGGCATGGTGTTCTTCCTGCAGGGCTGTTATCATAAAGATTTCGGAGATCTGTTCAAATCCTTCTTTTTTTGCTTGCTTTGCGAAAAAAGTATAGCGGTTTTTTGCCTGCGATTCGCCTGCAAATGCTTTTAACAGGTTTTTTTCGGTTCGAGTTCCTTTAATACTACTCATAGTGTGTGTTAATTAGTTGAAAGGTCAAATGGTTATAATAGTTTTTGATTAAATTCAATAAAAAGGAAGAAAATAATTGAAGACAAAATTATAAAATTATCGGCAGAAAATCACTTTATGGATTTTCGTCTTTTTTGCTCCGTAATGATCAATCGAAGTTCGCGTCCGGTCTGCCCGGCAATAGAAGTATTCTCCTCTGAACGTCGTATCAGATAGGGAAGAACCGATTTTATTGGACCATAAGGCACATATTTACACACATTATAGCCCGCTTTGGCTAAGTTATAACTTATATGATCGCTCATGCCAAACAATTGAGCAAACCAGAAATGCGGATCAACGGGAGGAGTTTTGCCCGACTCCATAAGTTCGACCAGCAAAGAGCAGCTTAATTCGTTATGAGAAGCACAACAAACAGAAATGATAGCAGAATGCTCGAAACAAAACTCCACTGCATTGTTGAAGGAAGTATCGGTTTCGGTTTTTGTGCCGTATACCGGCGAAGGATATCCCATTTGTTGGGCTCTTTCGCGTTCTTTTTCCAGATAGGCACCCCGAACTAATTTTAAACCAATAAAAAATTTTTCCTTTTGGGCAATTTCGGTGAGCTCACTCAGATATTTTAATCTGTCGGTACGATATAACTGTATGGTATTAAAAATAATAGCTTTTTCTTGATTGTGTTTTCGCATCATTTCGAGCAAAAGATCATCTACGGGGGGCTGTATCCAGCTTTCTTCAGCATCGACGAACAACGGTTGTTTTAACGCGGCAGCCTGATCGCACAGTGCTACAAAGCGCTGTCGTGCCCGATCATATTCTTTAAGTTCTTCTGCACTCAATTGCTGGCCGGTGGCCAGTTTTAGCAACAGTCCTTTGCGGATTATGCCTGAAGGTTTAAATACCGCAAAAGGAATAGCAGGATCTTGCGCTGAATGCTCTATCAAGGTGCTTATTTCAGCAAATACTGCATTCATATCCGCTTCCGTTTCGCCTCCTTCGGCCGAATAGTCCAGAATGGTCTTGATATGGTATTGATCCAGATCTTTAACGGTCTGTTCGCATTCAAGCATGCTTTCGCCTCCGCAAAAATGTTCAAAAATATTTTTCTTCACCAAGCGGTTTATCGGAAAATGAATAAAAAGCGCAACTTGTAATGCTATTTTCCCAACCCTGACCCAAAACGGATATTTCAACAATTTAAAGAGCCGGTATGCTTTTTGAATATCCTTGTTAGTCTTTGATTCAAATGCAATTAAGGTATTATCAAACGCTATCATCCTGTTTCGAAATTAAGTAATAAAATCATTTTATTTTAGTAAAAATGAATTTTATTTGAAACAAATTTACGAAACTCACGGAAATGTTGTAACTTTATCCAAAACATAAAAACGAGATCCTATTGACAAATCCATCCTCATATCTTTTTGCCGGTTCCGGCAGTAAAGATTTTAAAGAGTATCTGAAGAGCAAAGACCTGACCAAAAACAAGGTTTTTATTTTGGTAGATTCCAACACTAAAAAGTGTTGCCTAGATAAATTAATATCTGATTTTACCGAATTGCAAAATGCCGACACGGTTTTGATTCGAAGCGGAGAACAATATAAAACGCTTGAAACCTGTCAAACCATTTGGAAAAATCTTACGGAGAATTATGCCGAAAGAAGCGATCTGATGATAAATCTTGGTGGCGGCGTAGTTACAGATATAGGTGGTTTTGCTGCATCGGTTTATAAACGGGGCATTCCTTTCTGCAACGTTCCTACTTCGTTGTTGGGAATGATTGATGCTTCTGTTGGCGGAAAAACAGGTGTTGATTTTATGGGTTTAAAAAATACTATTGGCCTTTTCGCTCCTGCCGAAAAAACGTTTATAGATATTGATTACTTGCAAACCCTCCCCAGAGAACAATTGAATTCGGGATATTCAGAATTGCTTAAGATTGCTCTGGTTGCTTCAAAACCTTTGTGGGAAGAACTACAATCTTTTGAATACAGAGATATTGTTTCAAAACCTGATATTATTTATGCAGCAGTAATGTTGAAAGACACGATTGTGAAACAAGATCCCCGTGAAAAAAATATAAGGAAAGTCTTGAACTTCGGGCATACTATTGGGCATGCCATTGAATCATATTCCATCGCACATGGAAAAAATCCTTTATTACACGGCGATGCAGTGGCTATCGGAATGATATGCGAAACCTGGATCTCGAATAAAGTATGCGGATTGCCTGAAACGATCATGCAGGAAATTATTGATATGATTATTGCTTCAAGCGGAAAATATAAATTGAATATTGAAAAAGCCGAGGTATTGCGCATGATCCGCAACGATAAAAAGAATTCCAGTTCGAAAATAAATTTCACGTTATTGAACGGTATCGGAGATGCCTGTATTGATCAGCATTTTAGTGAAGAACTGATTTTTGAAGCTCTTAGTTATTATTTTTATCTTTAACGACCAAACTTTGAAACAATAACGATTCTCTCCATTCTGAAGGAGTCAAATATCTAACGACTATGATGAAACGAGGTGTTCATATTCGCAAAGGTTCAAAACACATTAAAACACGAGTTGATCTTCCGGCCTCAAAAAGTTTGAGCAACCGCTTGCTAATTATCAAGGCTCTTTGTAAGGATAATTTTATCATTAAAAACCTTTCCGGTTCCGGCGATACCATAATGCTCCAAAAATCACTGGAAAATACGGATTCAATTAATTCTATCGATATTAATGATGCAGGAACTGTGTTTCGGTTTCTTACAGCATTTTTTTGCGTTTTAAAAGGAACCCGAACCTTAAGTGGGAATAAAAGAATGTTAGTACGCCCTATAGCTCCATTAGTTGACACGTTAAATGAATTAGGCGGAAAAATATCCTATTCGGGATTTAAAGGATATCCGCCGATATTAATAAATGGAACGACTCTTGAAGGCGGAAAAGCAAGTATTGACGCACATATAAGCAGCCAGTTTGTTTCGGCATTATTGCTGATCGCTCCCACAATGAAAAAGGGTTTGGAACTTGAATTGAAACGATCTGTTGCTTCCGAACCCTACATCAGAATGACGTTAGATTTAATGCGATATTACGGTATTGAATCGGAATGGGACGATAATATTATAAAAATTGTGCCACAGAAATATGAGCCCAAAAACATTACGGTAGAAGCTGATTGGTCGGCTGCAGCATTTTGGTACGAAATGGCAGCCTTATCAGAACATGCAGAAATTGAATTGATGGGCTTACAGAAAAATTCGATGCAGGGAGATAATGCGATTGCAGAAATATACGAAAATATCGGAGTTGAAACCACCTATCTTGCTGACTCGATCCTGCTAAGAAAATCAGCACGGACCATTGATTTCCTGGAACTTGATTTCTTTGCAATTCCTGATGTTTTTCCTTCGTTAGTGGCTTGTTGTGCAGGTTTGAATTTGCCCTTTCGCTTCACGGGATTACAAAACCTCAGCATAAAAGAATCGGACAGGGTTGAAGCTATGATATGCGAACTGGGAAAGTTTGGGTACGAATTTGAATACGAAAAACCCGCTGTACTATCATTTAACGGCTTGCACAAAAAGCCTGTTAAGAAACATATTCTGTGCGAAACACAAAACGACCATCGTATCGCTATGGCGCTGGCTCCATTGAGTTTATTGGATTTTAATTTAAATATAACCGATTCGGATTGTGTTAATAAATCGTATCCCGACTTTTTCAACCACCTTAAAAATGCAGGTTTTTCTGTCGAAGATTTCTGGAATAATTGTAATTTTGATTTGAACTTAACATAAAACTATGGATATCTACAACCAAATTTCCGAACTTCAACAATCCAATAAAGAATGTGTTTTATGCATTATCACCGATACTAAAGGCTCTGCTCCTCGAAAAGCCGGCTCGAAAATGATCGTTTTTCCCGACAGGAAGATCATCGGAACCATTGGTGGCGGAAGTATAGAATTTCAGGCAATTACTGAAGCGATAGAAATTTTAAAAACAGGAACTCCCATAAAGAAGATTTATAAACTGGAAGAAGACCTGGGAATGCATTGCGGTGGTACCGTAGAAGTGTATTTCGAACCCATAAAAAGTTCTTCCGAATTGTATATTTTCGGTGCAGGCCATATCGGAAGAGTACTTGCTAAATACGCCCGGGATTTTGGTTTTAGGATCACTTTGTTCGACGAACGGGAAGGCATATTTGATGAATTCGATACATCAGGCTGTAAAACGATCTGCGAAAATTATGAAACTGCAATCGGAAAGATAGTTTTTACAGAAAACACCTACAGCGTAATTGTGACTCCAAAACACGAATACGATGAAAAGATCGTTGGCATTTGCGCTAAAAAGCCTTTTGCTTATTTGGGAATGATCGGAAGTAAACGGAAAGTTGCAGAAGTGAAAACCAGATTGCTCGCAAATAATATTTTAGACCAACAGGAAATCGATCGTATCGATATGCCGATCGGAATAAAATTCAATGCCGAAACACCCGAAGAAATAGCAATAAGCATACTTGCAAAGCTGATCGATGTTAAAAACAGTTTAAATTCATAGAGCATGAATGTTGTTCAATTCATATTGGATGATAAGATACAAACTATCAACTTCGATAATCCAGAGTACACGCCTACTACGACCGTATTAAAATATTTGCGGTCGTTGCGGCAACATAAAGGTGTAAAAGAAGGTTGCGGCGAAGGCGATTGCGGAGCGTGTACGGTGGTGATTGCCGAATTGGCAGAGGACAAACTTTATTATCGCGCTGTCGACAGTTGCCTGATCTTTTTGCCTATGCTTCATGGCAAACAACTTATAACGGTTGAGAATCTTGCGGGCGCATCGGGCGAATTGCATCCCGTTCAAAAAGCAATGGTCGATGCGTATGCTTCTCAGTGCGGATATTGCACTCCCGGATTTGTGATGTCGTTGTTTGCACTCTATAAAAGTCGGGTAGAGGCAACTAAAGAAATTATTCTCGATGCAATTACCGGCAATCTTTGCCGTTGTACAGGCTATCAGCCCATCATTGTTGCTGCCGCAAAAGCCATGAAAGCTCGCAAGAACGATATCTTCGACAAAAAGGAAGCACAAACAATAGCCCTGCTTCAACAAATTGAAAGGTCGAAAACGATTGGCATTATCACATCAGTACAACAGTATTTTAAACCCTTTACACTGAGCGACACTTTAAAGTTAAGATCAGCCCATCCAAAGGCTGAAATAATCTCCGGCAATACAGATACGGGATTGAGGGTTACCAAAAGGCATGAACTTTTACCTGCTATCATCGATATTTCGGATGTAAATGACCTAAAGTTTATTAAGATCACACCCGAATTCATGTCAGTTGGCTCCGGTGTATCGATGGAAATACTGAAAGAAAATTCAAAAGAAATATTTCCGGCACTTTATGATATACTCCGTCTTTTCGGGTCAAAACAAATCAGAAGTATCGCCACACTGGGCGGTAACCTCGGTTCAGCTTCGCCTATCGGCGACAGCTTGCCGGTTTTAATTGCCTGTAAAGCATCTGTGGTGGTTGAAAATAAAAACGGAACCCGAAGAATTGATTTGACCGATTTTATCAGATCATACCGGACAACGGATCTGAAAGCAGATGAGATTATTTATTCGGTTGAGATACCAATTCCCGATCCGGATACAATTATTCGTTCGTATAAGATATCGAAACGTAGAGACCTCGACATTTCGACATGCAGCGCAGGTTTCCGCCTCGAATTAAATAAGAAGAGCCATATCGTTAAGAATATCATTCTGGCATACGGCGGAATGGCAGCAACAACCAAATGCGCATTGACCGCCGAAAAATTCCTGAAAGGTAAAGTATGGAATAAAACCAATGCGGATAAGGCATCCGATATCGTATTCAACGAATTTACACCTTTATCGGACGCACGTTCAGGCGAAGAATTTCGCAGATTGGCAGCCCGTAACCTTTTATTGAAATTTTATGAAGAAACAGCAAGCCAACAATAAAAGTAAACATAAGGAAGTGTTGTTTCACGAGAGCGCTGAAAAACATGTTACAGGGAAAGCTGTTTATGTGAACGATATGAATGTAAGCAGTCAGACACTTTTTGGAAAGGTTGTATACAGTTCCATGCCTCACGCCGCGATTATTAAATGCGATATTAGCAAAGCCAAACAACTCAAAGGGGTTCACGCGGTTCTCACTTGTGAAGATATTCCCGGAGAAAATCAAATGGGACCTGTGTTTCATGATGAACCTTGTCTGGCTTCCGATAGAGTTACTTGTATTGGTCAGGCTATTGTGCTTATAGCTGCCGACAACGAAGAGATTGCCCGGGAAGCGGAGAAACTGATCAGCATTACATACAAGCCGCTTGAAGCTATCCTTGATATTGAAACCGCGATGGCCCACGACAGCAAGCTTTCCCCAACACGCAAGATCGAACGCGGCAAAACGGAAAGATCATTTCGGAAAGCAGCTCACATTATAACAGGCGAATTAAGATCGGGCGCTCAGGAACATTGGTATCTGGAAACGCAATCGGCTTTGTGCGTGCCCGGCGAAGACAATGAACTGACAGTATTCGCATCAAGCCAAAACCCGGCGGAAACGCAAGCCATTGTTGCGGAAGTATTAGGCGTTTCAAGAAATAATGTGGTGTGCGAGGTAAAACGCATGGGCGGCGCTTTCGGAGGTAAGGAAACGCAGGGCAATCATGTGGCAGCATGGGCAGCATTGCTGGCAAATGCATGTAAACGCCCCGTGCTTATTCATTTGTTTCGCGACGACGACCAGAAGATAACCGGGAAACGGCATCCCTTTCTTTCACATTATAAGATCGGGTTCGACGATGACGGATATATTTCGGCCTACAGCGTTGATCTGAATGCCGATGCCGGACATGCCGCCGACCTAAGCATGGCAATACTCGAAAGGGCGATGCTGCACGCCGAAAATGCGTATTTTATCCCCAACGTACTGATTACGGCCACGGCTTGGCGCACCAATCATTTTTCGAATACAGCCTTCAGGGGGTTTGGCGGCCCGCAGGGGATGGCGGTTATCGAACATGCCATCGACCGGATTGCCCGTTATCTGAAAAAAGATGCTGCAGCGATCCGTTACATAAATTTCTATAAATTTCCTTATTATATTGCTACTCCTTACGGTCAGAGACTTGATGACATACAACTGCAAACCATCACCGACAAAATTATCACGACAAGTGATTATATAAAACGGAAAAAAGCCATCGATGTTTTTAACCATAATAGTTCTTTTATTAAAAGAGGATTAGCATTCACACCCGTCAAGTTCGGGATCTCCTTTACCACTGCTTTTTTAAATCAGGCAGGGGCGCTGGTGAATATCTATCACGACGGAACTGTGCTGGTGAATCATGGCGGGACCGAAATGGGACAAGGTTTGAACACAAAAATGCTGCAAATTGCTGCTGCAGAATTGGGTATTTCGGCAAAGAATATCACGGTGAACGCCACCAACACATCCAAAGTGCCCAACACATCTGCAACTGCTGCATCCAGCGGCACCGACCTCAACGGTATGGCGTTGAAGAACGCTGTCGATAAACTAAAAGAACGATTGACACCGCTTGCAGCAGAACTGTTGCAGGAAAAATTTGGCAACGCTAAAGCCGGCACCAAACAGATTAGCTTCAAAGGTAATACCGTGTTCGATAAACGTTTTCAGCAAAACACGATTCCGTTCAGCGAATTGATAGCTCAGGCTTACCTAAACCAGATCAGCCTCAGCGCAACAGGATTCTACAAAACGCCCGACATATTTTTCGACCGGGCCACGGGTATCGGCAAACCCTTTCATTATTTTGCTTACGGAACGTCGGTTTCCGAAGTTGAAATCGATACGTTAACCGGTGCACATAAAATTATTAGGGTAGATATTCTGCACGATGTGGGCCGCAGTTTGAACGAAAAAATTGACCTCGGGCAAATTTGCGGTGGTTTTGTTCAGGGCGTGGGCTGGCTGACCACCGAAGAGATCAAATGGGATGCGAAAGGAAATCTGTTAACGTATTCACCCGACACCTATAAAATTCCTACCGCGCAGGATATTCCCGAGATATTCAATATAAACCTGCTTCGCAATTCATACAACTATAACACCATACGCGGTAGCAAAGCCGTTGGCGAACCACCGCTGATGCTCGCTTTTTCAGTCTGGATGGCAATTCGCTACGCGGTTTCGGCTATGGCTGATCACCGGTTCGATCCCGATGTGGATATTCCGGCCACCAACGAAACTATTTTGCTTGCCATAGAAAAGTTAAAGCTTCTGCAAAAGAAAGTTCAGTAAGCTGTTTCAGAACACATACGTTATGCCGCCTCTCACCGTGGGGTTGGCTTTGGGCGAACTTTGGTTGAGGTCGATATCGAGCAAAGCATCGTAAAGAACCATGCCTTTAAACCACACACCTTTCGTGATCTCATACTCGTATCCCACACCGATAGGTGCACCCATGGTCCAGTTGCGGAGAACTATGCCCGAAGTGCTGATGTAGCCCGAGTTCAGCATGTCGAATTCGGCATGAACCAGTATACCTTTCCACACATCGTATTCGCCAAAAACTCTGCCGCCATAAGAAATGTTGCCGTTGAGGCTTCCGGTGGTGGCAGTGTAATTCACTACGGGCGATAACCCCGCGCTGAATTTGTGAAATTTATAGCCGATAATGGGAGCGAGATCAATGTTGATGCCACCGATGAAAGTAGCACTGGTTTCGCCGCCGATGATAAGCTGGGCGGAGGCGCGTGAGGTAATGGCAAAGCCAATGATTATCAGGGATAATCGGATGAGCTTCAAACAGGTTTTCATAAAGTTGGGTAAGAGATTAATAATAGATTAATAGTTTTTGAAGCAGATCGTCAGTTAATAGTATTTTAATACTGTGTCAGCTTTTGAACTTCAGTGAAATCGTCTGTTTCAACACGTATCAGGTAAATGCCTGCTTTGTTCATTTGGGTGAAATCGTTCAGCGAAATTTGTTGCTGGCCGGCATCACCAAAACTTTTTTCAGTTGCAAACACCTGTTTGCCTGAAATGTCGCAGATCGTTACGTTAACCTTGCCCGAATGCAAAAGATTTATCGATATTTTTGAATCGGCGCTCAACGGATTGGGTGCTATGCTGAAATTGTGAGTTTTGTTTTCATCAATACCCGTAATCATATAGCTTTTCATGCTCTGTGCTTTCAGAAATATGCCCGAATCGAACATACCGTCAGCAACATCGGCTATAGCCATTTTCAGATGATAGGGGGTCGAGGGAATAACCGATGCATGAGCTATCAATACAGTGGTAAAACCATCAAACACTATGCTGGTTCCTCCCAAAGCCTGATTATCCACAAAATAAGTAGAATTAGTGGCGGAATTCACATTATTGATGCAAACCGTTGCGCCCGATACTGGGATGAGTGCAATGTTTTCGTTGGCATAATTTCCCCCTGTGGGGTTGGGACCGCTAATAAAGAACCCGAAAATATCATTAAACCCTGAACCAACAAACTCAGGATATTCTTCTGAGGCAAACACATATTGAAATTCGAGTACATTGCCAACCGGAACCAGATCGAATTCCAATACCGAAGCATCAAAGGTTGGGGCAATACTGATCAACGATGTAAGCAAAGGATCGCCTGCCGTATTATTATAGGTGTTTGCAAATTTACCGACAGAATCGCTAATGGCAGGAGTGCCGTTTATAACTCCTGTGGTGAGTATAATACCATCATTCAGACCGAGGTTGGTTGTATTGCCACCCGTGAATGTGCCTACGGCATTGCTGTCGCCCGTAAAAGTGACATTGCTGGCCGTAACGCCTGTCAGAATAAAATCGTTAACCATCTGGGTGAGGCTTATGGGCGATGATGTAACAAGTTGAGCTTTTGCTGTAAACAGGCAAACGCTGAAAAGGATCAGAAAAAGGATAGATTTTTTCGTTTTCATAATTTGGGGTTTGATAAATTAATGTGCTAATTTACAAATTTTAAATTAATTGTTGACATTATCGATAAAATTATTTCAAAACTTAGGTCTTGAAATATTTGTCTGTTAATGATGATTAATGGATAACTAAACTTTCTGAACTTCTAAATCTCTGAAATAGAGTTCACAAAAATGAGATAATATTTAAAAAGTATAAGGGAAGTCTAAAAAACGATAAGGGAAGTCCAAAAAACGATAAGGGAAGTCCAAAAAACGATAAGGGAAGTCCAAAAAACGATAAGGGAAGTCTAAAAAACGATAAGGGAAGTCCAAAAAACGATAAGGGAAGTCCAAAAAACGATAAGGGAAATCAAAAAAACGATATTGGAAGTCCAAAAAACGATATTGGAAGTCCAAAAAACGATAAAGGATGTTCAAAAAATGATAAAGGTTGCTCAAAAAACGATATAGGTTATCCAAAAAACGATAATCACCGTTCTCAAAACGGAAAGGGATGTTTAAAAGAAACTCAAATCAACTCAAAATCAATAATTAATAGATTTCGGGCCTTATCTTATTATATGAGAACGTGGTTTTGATTTGACATATCAGAGCTAAAAAATAATCCTGTATTGCGGTATTATCATCCTGCCCAACTGGTAGGTGAAATAGCTTTCGCCTGTTTTGCGGTTAAAGGTTTGGTTGTACACGTTTTTCTGGTTGAACAAATTCGTAACCTCAACCGACCATTCGATGGTGATGTGTTTCCCGTTCATTTTGTAGGCCAGTTTCAGGTCGGTGCGCATATAGTCGGGAAATTTTTTCGAGAACGCCAGATCGTCGTAATAAATATCTTTTTGTGCCGCCAGCGACATGGCTTCGTCGATGGGGGTGTAGCGTTGTCCGCCGTTGAAAGTGGTTTTCAGGTTCACCGTAAAGGTTTTCTTGCGTTTATCGGGTTTCTTTCTATGGAACCTCAGGTTAAATTCCTTGCCTGCCAACAGGTTTATATTATATCCTCCGCTGAAAGCCGTGTGGCGTTCCACCCCGTCGCTGCCTTTATATTTTGAAGCGTAGAGCGAAGCAGTTCCCAAATAATAAAAGCCTTTCGACAGAAAACGTTCAACCGTAAGTTCCACACCATAGTTCTTTCCCGTGCCTTTGTTGATAAGATAGTCGGGAGCTTTAACCTCGAAATTGGCGCCTTCGTTGAGCAGCGAGTAGCTATCGGTATCTTTTTTATCGATGGGGATATTATAAAGATACTGGAAATAGGTTTCGAACTTCAGGCGGGTGTTTTCGCTGATGGTCCAGTCGTAGGCAAACACCACGTGCAGGCTGCGTGTAAAATCGAGCTGGTTGTTGCTTAGCGTGTACGAACCGTCGGCATTTTTCACCTGATTGAAAAACACCGTAACGGGTATCATTTGGCTGTGCATGCCAAAGCCAAGGCTGAAAGTATGCAGGGCAAACGGGCTCCATTTCAGCCCGACGCGCGGCTCCACCGACCATGAATTGTTATAATCGTAGTATTGCCCGTGCAAACCCACGTTCAGCACCAGAGGCTCGGTAATTCTGTATTGCCATTCAGCGTAAGGCTGATAAAGCGTTGAATAGCCGCGATAATCGTTCTTGCGCAAAAAAGCAACTCCCGGCGTGCTATAAATAGTGTCCAACACATCATAGTAGAACAGCGTGGCTGTGAGGCCGGCTTTCAGGTTGTGATGCGCATTAAATTTATGATTATAATAGAACGAACCGAACATGCGGCATTCCAAATCGTTCGAACGCTCGTAGGGAAAGGTGTTCAAAGTAACAGGTGTTACCGAATCTTTGTACGTATAAAAGTTATGAAAGGTAGAAGCCAGCGTGAGTTTGATATAGCTCGATTTGTTGATGAGATACAGATCGGACAGGGCCACCATTGCCTGATTCGAGTAGTTTGTCAGGTCCCAGCCTTCGGTGCCGTAGAAATCGATCTTTTGTTTCGTCGTATCTTTTTTGCTGTCCAAAAAAGCGATATGGCTCATGCCGCCAAACCCGAACAGCGAGATGCTCCCTATTTTGGTGTTCGGAAAATTCAGTTTGAAAAATATATCCTGATATTTGGGCACTGCCTGCCCTGTGCCCATTTGTATGCCGAGTTTCGAAAACACATCCAGAGTCGAATAGCGGTAGTCTATCAGGTAGGAGTATCCCTTTTTCTTGCTGATGGGTCCTTCGGCGCCTGCTTCAATGCCGTTGAAAGCCACCTGGGCCAGAAACTCGTGATGCATATTGTTGCCGCTTATCGATTTCAGGTCGAAAACCCCTGCCAGTGCGTTGCCGTATTCGGCTGGAAAGGCGCCCGTGAGGAAATCGGAATTCAGCAAAAGATTGTTTCTCAAAATGCTTATCGGGCCACCCGTGGTTCCCATGGCAGCAAAATGGTTGGGGTTGGGTATATCCACATCGTCCAGCCGCCACAACAAACCCGAAGGTGTGTTGCCGCGAATGATCACGTCGTTTCGCGAATCTTCGGTGCCGTTCACTCCCGCAAAATTGGCAGCCATGCGGGCCACGTCGCTGCGGGCGCCTGCATACATATTGGTTTCTTCCACCGTAAACTCGCGGGCGCTCACCGTGGCCATGTAGTTGATGGGAGCGGTTTTATCGGTCTGCGCACTTATCACCACTTCCTTGCCGCTAAACACTTTCTCCTCCAACTCGATATTGAGCACGGGTTCTTTGCCCGTGTTCAACTCCAGATTCGACAAGATCATATCATTATAGCCGACGAAACTCACCTTGATGGTAACCCTGCCGATGGGCACCGAAGGTATAGAGAAATTCCCGTTCACATCGCTGGCCGCACCCATGAGCGGGTTGCTGCCCACCACGATAATATTGGCTCCGGGCAAGGGATATTTAGTGCTTTTATCCACCACATTGCCGCGGATAACCTGTATATGTTGCGAAAAAACAGGTGCAACGCTCCAAACCGCCATAACCACCAAAAGAAAGAAAAGCCTTTTCGCAAATAAAATCATGCTGTAAAATTACGAAATAATGCAGAACCAAAACTTGTGACTCAAGGAAAGATAGAAAGATTGAATTCAGAAGTCAGAAGTAAGAATTCAGAAAGGTGATTGGTGATTAGCGATTTGATTGAGCCACGAGCCATTAGCCACGAGCTATGGATGGCAATTTGAAAGAATTGGGCGAGTTATGGAGATTACCAAATATTATTCAATAATGTACTATTAATTACTTCAGTGATGTGCATGAATTTAGTAAACATGTCGTCCAATTCATCACTCGAATAAACCTTCTCGACCATATTCTTTAAACTTATTCTAAAGATATTATCTTCTGTTGATACATTCAGAATTAGCAATCTATTGTTCAGCAGTATATTTTGAATCTCTGCATCACTAAAAATAATGTTTATTAGCTTATTATTATTGCTGTATGCCGAAAATGTTTTATCAAAGAGTTTATTGCCTGAGGCAATTTTATTTGTTTTAAATATTTTATCAAAGAACTCCCTTTCCCATATTGACAATTCTGTTTTTCTAGAAGAAGACTTTTCATACAAACAATTTAACTTATAGGGTTTACCAACCTCTTTCTCGTACGATTCCGTTTGTATGAAAAATTGAAAAAACTTATAAATATTATTATTATCACTGGCTTCTACATGCAAATGTTGTGAAGTCCCTCCATCTACAATATCAGAATTTTTTTTGACTGTTAGATTTAAATTATGCCGTCCTGAAAATTCTTTCCAGATATCAAGCAATTCGTTATACGATATGATATAACTCATTTTTCTCTTTTCATTTTTAATTATTCATTTCCATTCTCCCCCCAAAATTACAAAATAATCAAAACGAAACCATAAAATAAAAAAGGTCGTTTGCAAAACGCACCCCATTATTTACCAAATACCAGCTACCAAATACCAAATACCAAATACCAAATACCAAATACCTTTTACCTAAATAACGTCTGTCCCTTTCTTAATCAGCCACAGCCTTCCCACACTTTCGTAGAACTTTTCAATCGGCAGGGTAGTTTTCAGCACGCTGTTAAAAAAATTGTATTTCATCAGGTCGTGGTCGATGATATCGTGTTCCACTTCCTTATAAAAAACCGTGCCGGGCATGGGCGTCAGTATGGTGTAGCCTGCATACACCACGCGGTGGGCCGAGGCATAGTCCGACATGGCTTCAAAGTCGTCTTCCGTATAATCGTTCGGTATCACGTAGTTGCCGCGCAGCATTATGCCGTTGCGGTCGAAAATGTTGATGGCTTCCTCTATCAGCGATGCCGATGAATCCTTGTGATATTTTTTCAGTTCTTCGTCTCGAAACGACTCGAAGCCGCATATCACCACTTTAAGTCCTGCTTTGGCCATTTTCTCAATCAGCCACGGGTGTTTCACAGTAGTGTCGAAGCGGATGTCCATCACGAACTCTTTTTCGATGCCTTCTTCCAATATGCGGTCAACCAGCCGGCTGATGAAATCAACGTCCACTATGGTATTGGCATCGGCAAAACGAACAATTTTATAATCGTCCAGTTGTTTCAACTCTTCGATGATGCTTTCCAACCTGCGCTGATAAAAATGCTTGTCGAACTGCGGCCAAATAGAGCAGAACGAACATTCGTAGGGGCATCCCAGCGAAGTGAACAGATAGGTGGCAGGTATGGGTCGGCCGCCAACAATGTAAGTCGATATCCAGCGTTTCAGCAAACTGCGGTCGGGCATGATGAAATTTTCGCGGGCCGCGTTCCAGGGTTTCACAGGCGCCTGGTTAGGGCGAAGGCCTTCCGCGGTGTTGAGGTATAAACCGCCAATATGGTCGAAACTTTTGTGTTGCGAATGAGCCAGCGCCACTTCGCGAAACATTCCTGCCGATTGCCCGGGGCACACCACATCAACTTCGGGCAGATTAAAATCCTGCAGCGACAGCACCGTGTGCAATCCTCCCGCAACGGTCAGTATTTCGGGATTAAATTTCTTTGCCTCACGAAATATCTCGCAGCCGAAGTAAAACTCCGAAGCAATAAACGTAACGCCAACAATATCGGGTTTAAATTCGGTCAGGTAGCGGCCAATAAGTTCTTTCAATGGCGGAGCATCGGGATGCAGGTCGTATTCGCCTTTCAGGTCGATGAGTTGCACATCGAAATCTTTCACGGCGGCGGCAATGGTTATAAGTCCGAGCGGAGGCCCGATAAGTTTTTTATGAATAAAATGTTTTGCTTCGGGCGGAGCATATTCCAGTATGCTGTTGACGGGCGAACGCGGCGGATTTACAAGCAGGATTTTCATAACACAAAAAGATGCACAAAGATAAATTTTTTAGCACAACGGAAATACGATAAGTTTTGTTGTGGTATCAGGATTATTTCAACGTCTAATAAAAAAATAAATGTAACTTTATACTCGGTTTTTATTTTTTGAAATCAACTAATATTGATAAACATGAAAAGAACAGGTTTCTTTATTTGTTTTCTTTTACTCTGTATTTTGATTTTTAATCAATGTAAGAAAAGAGAATTAGGGAAACTTCTTGGAACATATTCTTTTACTCAACAAGATCTAAAAATCGTTCCTTATAGTGGAGGCGAGATTCTTACGCTGGTAGATTCACTTGGAGATACAATTCACTATAATATTCAAACTCCAAAGTATACAGATTCTATAAAAGTTTATAATTTTGATCACGAAATAACTCCTGATAATATTGATTACGAGGATTATTATTATGTTGAAGAAGCACAAATATTTGATCATGATGGAGCTTTCTTAATTGAATTGCACTTTACATCGCCATTTGAGACTCCTTTATTAAAATTATTTTATATTGAAACCCATATTAAATCACATCCTGAGATAAATAGCTTTGAATGCACATCATGCGAATTTGATAACGGAAATCTTTATCAATTTTCTGATCCATTGTTTTATAATGATTCAATAACTTTAGTAAATCATAAGTTTTATTATGTTTATAGATTAACATCAACAAATTTTGATGCAGGCAGTTCCACAGAAAATATTCAATTTCTCTATTATTCGGTTAATCAGGGATTAGTAGGATTAAGAACAACTACTGGACATATTTGGAGATTGAATTGATTTTAATAAAAATTAAAATTCAACATTCCTCTAAATTATTTATCCAAAGATCTCTTAAGATTTACTATTAACCTATCAAAATACACCCCTTTAACCCCAATTCCGTTTCTCAAAAAGTGTTCCATTACTTTTTGCATGTGTTCCATTACTTTTCGCATGTGTTCCATTACTTTTCGCATGTGTTCCATCACTTTTCGAATGTGTTCCATTACTTTTTGAATGTGTTCCATTACTTTTCGCATGTGTTAACTCACTTAACGCATCTCGTCACTCACTTTTTGAATGTGTGAACTCACTTTTCGCATCTCGTCACTCACTTTTCGCATGTGTTAACTCACTTTTCGCATCTCGTCACTCACTTTTTGAATGTGTGAACACACTTTTCGAATGTGTGAACTCACTTTTCGCATGTGTTAACTCACTTTTTGAATGTGTGAATTCACTTTTAACATCTCGTCACTCACTTTTTGAATGTGTTAACTCACTTTCTGCATGTGTTAACTAACTTTTCGCATGTGTTTACATTTCCCGCCTTATTAAAACATCCCAACCTCTATTAACCATTTAACCATTTAACTCATTTAACCAATTAACCGATCAACCCCCATTATATCATTGTATCATTGTATCATTGTATCATTGTATCATTGTATCATTATATCATTATATCATTATCTCATTATCTCATTGTATCATTATCTCATTGCATCATCAAATAATTTTCCTCCCTGTTTTTCGTTACTTTTGCATCCGCTTATGTCAAAAATATTGCTTGCTTCGGTTCCCTTGTCGGGACATGTAAACCCGGCTGTTTCGCTGGTGAAGATGCTCATCGCGCGCGGGCACGAAGTATGCTGGTATTGCGGGGCCTATTACCGCGAAACCATTGAAGCCACCGGGGCAAAGTTTTTTCCGTATAAACGGGCAAAAGATTTTCACGACAGCAGCATCGCCACCGAATTTCCCAATTTGCCCTACACGAGTTTGTTCCGTCATGCCACCTATTACATCAAGCATGTTTTTTACGACAATATGCACGGGCAGTATCACGATCTGTGCGAAATACTGAAAGATTTTAAAGCCGACATCCTGCTCACCGACGAATGGTTCACGGGGGCCATACCTCTGGCCGAAAACAAGGTGTTGCCCTGGGTGTGCTACTGCAATTCGCCTTTGTTTTACTATACCAACGAAATTCCTTTCCCGGGCTCGGGCATATTCCCCGATGCATCACTTTTGGGCATTGGCCGCAACTACTTAGTGAATAAGATGGTTACCAAAATATTTTTCGCAGGGGTTCAGGCCTATATCAACAAGCTCCGCAACGACCTCGGACTGGCGCCTATGAAGCGCTTTTTTTTGATAAACAATATTTTTATTTCGCGCTGTTTCGTTAAATTCAATACACCGGCATTCGAGTTTAACTGGAATAACCTTCCCGAAACTATACGTTTTGTGGGTCCGGTATTGCCGGAACATTCAACCCCCGTCAGTTTTGAATGGACACCGTTGCTGCATTCGGGCAAACCCGTGATATTTATCACGCAGGGCAGCGTCAATATCAGCGATCACAGCAAACTTATCGTTCCGGCTTTAAAAGCTTTGCAAAGCTCCGGTGCAATGGTGGTGGTGGCCACAGGCAGCGGTTCAACCGATTCTTTGCAAACGCAGTTCGGCTCAGAAACCGTATTTATTGACCCCTACATCCCTTACGAATTTATTATGCCTCACGCCTCGCTGATAATAACCAACGGCGGTTTCGGGGGTGTTATCACGGCTTTGGCGCACGGTGTGCCGTTGATAGTTGCCGGCGATACCGAAGATAAACCCGAAATAGCGGCCCGCATCAAATATTGTAAAGTAGGTATCAATCTGGGCACCGGAAATCCAAGTCCCCGTCGCATCAAAAAAGCCGTTGAAAAGATATTGCACGATCCGGTTTATAAAAACAATGCCGTCGGCATCAGCAAGGATTTTCAGCAGCACAATGCTGCATTGGAAACCTGTTTGCTGATCGAGGAAATATAGGGCAAAGCCATCAACGGATATTTTCTTTCGGATTGCTTCAAAAAAGTGTAATTTTGCACACTACTAAAAAAAATATGGCTGCCATAATAACCGTCTCCGATCTCGAAAAATCCTACAAAGGAAATCCGGATATGATACTGAAAGGTATCAACCTTCGGATCGAAGAAGGCGAATTTTTCGGGCTTTTAGGTCCCAATGCAGCCGGAAAAACAACTTTAATCTCTATCATTTGCGGATTATTGAATATCAACAGCGGCAGCGTGATGGTTAAAAACATCGACATAACGAAACACTATCGCCGTCTCAACAACATCATCGGTCTGATTCCGCAGGAAATAGCGCTTTATCCCACACTCACCGTTAAAGAGAACATTCAGTTTTTCGGACAAATGCATGGCCTAACCGGAAAATCGTTGGACGAAAGTGTTGAACGATATATCGAGGTCGTAAAACTCGAACAACATGCCAACAAACGTATTGCCAATTGCTCGGGAGGCATAAAACGCAGGGCCAATCTTATCGCTGGCCTTATTCATAACCCCGAGATCATTTTTCTGGATGAGCCTACCCTTGGCGTTGACGCGCAATCGATGTGCCTCATTTACGATTATCTCAACCAATTGAACGGTACGGGCAAAACCATTATTTATACCACGCATTACATGAAAGAAGCCGAAAATTTGTGCAATCGTGTGACGATTATCGATGACGGAAAGATCATAGCCATTGGAACCCCAACCGAACTGATTGAAAAGAATGAGGGATGCACCGATTTGGGTCAGGTGTTTTTAAAATTAACCGGTAGAGAATTAAGAGATTGATAGATGAAACAACTATTTGCTGTCATAAAAAAAGAATACATACAGATCATCCGCGACATTCCCGGGCTGATAATTCTTTTTCTGATGCCGCTCATTCTCATCTTTGCCGTTACCGGAACACAGGAAAATGCATTTAAAAAACTATACGACAACAAAGCCGATATCCTTTTTGTGGATAACGACCACGAATATCTCGGCAAAACGATTGAAGAAGGACTGAACAAATCGGGTTATTTTCATGTGATCAAGGAAGTGGGAGGTGTTACGCTCGATACCACCACGGCGCAACGCGAAATAACTTCGGGCAACTATCAGGTGGGTATTGTGATCAACAAAGGCGCTACACAATTTGCCCGGTCAAAAGCTGTTAAACGAATTCAGAAAAGTTTTGTGAGCGACAGCAATGCCGATACAAGCACTAACAAAGTTTTAAACGATAATAATATCAGCATTTATTTCGATCCTACCACCCGCGAATCCTATAAAAATGCGGTAACAAGTTCGCTCGAGCGGCTGGTTCAATCGGTGGAAATTAAAATGATACTCAGCACTTTTTTCGATGCATTGCCCAACGAACTCAACAAACAATTGCAGCCTCCGGTTAAAAAATTCCTGATCGGGCAGCTTAAAGATATGGAGCAGGTATTTACCGACGAACTGAAAAAACGCATGGGAAACAATCTGCCGTCGAATTTTAAGATCAATGCCCAACCGCGTGAGGTTAAGTTCGACATTACCGAAGATATCCGCAAAGGCATAAAATTCAACGACGATCTGGAAAACGATAACCTGATAAGCATTGCGCAAAAGAATGCTCATAACGAAAATGCAGTCATAAAGCCGACATTGATACAGAACAATGTTCCTGCTTTTGCCTTGTTTGCCATGTTCTTTATTGTCATTCCGCTGGCAGGCAGTTTGCTTGCCGAACGTAAAGACGGAACTTATAACCGCATCCGAACCTTGCCGGTTACCTATTTTACCATTCTTTGGGGAAAGATAGCCGTTTATGTAACTATTTGTTTGCTTCAATTGATATTGATGATTGTGGTGGGTATGTATTTCTTGCCGATGATCTACGGTATACCTGCGCTTTCACTGGGCAGTCATTTTGTGGCATTGATACTTGCAGCCTTTGCTTCCGCCTTTGCTGCCATAGGTTTTGGATTGCTGGTAGGAACATTTTCAACCACGCACAGTCAGGCGGGCATGTTCGGTGCCTTTATGGTTTTGATACTTGCCATATTGGGTGGCATCTTTTTGCCCGTTTATATGATGCCGAAGCCGATGCAGGTTGTTAGTATAATTTCGCCGCTACGGTGGGGAATTGATAGTTTTTTGGATATATTTGTACGTAATGCGGGCCTGAAGGTCATCTGGCTGAATCTTACCCGCATGTTCGTGTTCTTTATTATTGCATTAATGCTTGCAGCGCTTACGTTTGTTAAAAGAAAATGATTTTATAATTTAAAAGAGCTTTAATTATGAAAGAAAAAGATGTTATCAGCGATTACAAAGTTCAGAAATACATACTGTATGCCGAAAAGAACGACGGTTCATACGGAACTGTTGAAGGCGGCTCGTATATCATCGAAAATGATCTGGATGATTTCTGGCATAAAAAAAGCCATCTGGAAAAAACCTTGCGCGAACGATTATTGAAAAACGAGATCACCCCGGTATATTATTTTATGGTGCTGGAAGAAATGACGGTAGCTGAACTGGCTTCACGGGCAGGAATCGGCAAAGGCAAAGTGAAATGCCATCTGAAACCCGGTAGATTTCATAAAATAACATTGAACGATCTGCAGAAATATGCCAAAGTGTTCAACATTCCGGTTGCGAATTTTTTCCAGATACTGCTGACTTCAACCGATCAGAATCCGAAATATCATTTCTATCATGAAGCGGAAACTAAAAAAGATACGTTTCAGATGACACAAACCCAAACTCAAAATCCGGCTTTAATTATAACAAAAGTGGAGGAACGAAATAATGGATAAAGTAATTCCTTTTGAACATAAAATGTCGGCGCATTGCGAAACCGGCACACTCAGTTCGCAGCTGGCCTTTCACGGGCTCGAATTATCCGAATCGCTGATATTTGGCATCGGCAGCGGAATATTTTTCGGGTATTTCAACAACTCTAAATTTCCTTTTCCAACGTTTATAGTAAGAAACAAACCCGGACAGATCAGGAAGAATCTGACCAAACGTTTGGGAATAAAGTTTACGAGCGAAACTTTTAAAACCGCAGAGCAAGCTCAAAACAAACTCGATGTGTTGTTGGAAAAAGGCATTCCGCCTGCCACACAGGTCGATTTCTTTTTTATGGATTATTTGCCGCAGTATCTGCGGGTGCATATTAACGTGCATTTTATCAATGTGGTTGGCAAAACAAACGGCAACTACCTGATAAGCGATTGTTATTATCCGAAAATTGTTGAACTGAAAGCTGAATCGCTCGAAAAAGGTCGGTTCGCGGGTGGAAGTATGGCGCCGAAAGGTTTCCTGTTCTACCCTTCGTTTATTCCGAAAGAATTTGATTACGAAAAAGCGGTTCGCAAAGGCATTAAAAAAGCCTGTTTCAATATGCTTAAAATCCCTATACCGTTTTTGGGCATAAAAGGCATGAGGAAATTTGCAGATCATATAACCGAATGGCCTAAGCTGGCTATGGATAGCGAAGATCTGTCGCATCAGGTGAGCAAGATCAATATATTATTGGAAGATCAGGGAACGGGTGGGGCAGGATTCAGGTTTATGTATGCCACATTCCTGAAACAAGCGGCAGAGATACTGAAGAAACCCGAATTGATCGATTTTTCGAAACGCATGATGGAAAACGGCGATAAATGGCGCGAAATATCATTGAAGGCTGCCCGCATGGGCCGCGACCGCGACCTGAGTGTCGAAAAACTCAAAGAAGTTGGCGATCTGATACGGGAAAGGGCAGATGTTGAAGAACTTTTCTTTAAAGAATTGTCGAAAGCAGTAAAATAATATTCGGGTAGTTTAGTATTAATATTAACTTATTGTTTTTTTATTTCATAAAATTCAGTAAAAAGGATATTTTTGCAGAAAATTAAGTCTTATAACTAAAAAGCTTAAATCATGGACGAATCAAAAGACCTGAAACTGCGGATCAAGCAAATGATAGTGGAGACATTAAATTTAAATGATGTAGATCCTGTTGAGATCATTGATGATAAACCTTTGTTCAGCGGCGAAAATATTATTACACTCGATTCAATTGACGGGATAGAATTGATCATGGCCATACAGCGAAATTTCGGTGTGCGCCTTGACGATCAGAATCTGGCCCGAAATATTTTAGAAACAGTGAACAGTATGGCGGAATTCATCACTGCTAATATCAAAGCTTCCTAATACCATACCTATGAAGAGTGCCTATCTTCTTGCAGGTATTCAACCCCGGGTTTTTTTAAGACTTATACGCCATCACAAATTTACGTGGTTCCCACGATATATTTTTCGTTTTTTGTTTGTTCTGCAAAACTCGATTTGGGCAACACTGTTTGCCTGGCGCGACCGAACAAAATACGGCAAAAAGGTAGCTGCCTATACGATGCCGAAAGATCCCGTGTTTATTATCGGTCACTGGCGAACCGGGAGCACTTTTTTGCATCAGTTGATGAGCCTCGATAAAAACCTTGCTGCTCCGAGCCTTTTTCAAACGGCCCAGCCCAATGGTTTTAAAAGCGGATATAATTATTTCAGGCCTTTGATGAAACTCGCGCTGGGTAAAACCCGCCCGTTCGATAAAATGAAGAACAGTATGGACGAACCTCAGGAAGATGAGTTTGCTTTGGTGAGGCTGACCGGTTTTTCGCCCATGCTGGGACTGGTGTTCCCCAAAAAATTCTCGTTCTTTCTGAAGGAATATTTCCTGTTCTTGCCCGAAACGGCTGATGAAATGCTGAATTGGGAAACCCAAACCCGAAAGTTCTATACCAAACTTGCCTGGAACAGTCAAAAGCAATTGGTGTTGAAAAACCCCTTCCATTCTTTTCGTATTCAGAAACTGCTTGAAATGTATCCCAAGGCAAAGTTCATTCATATTTACCGCAATCCTGTGGATGTGGTTCCGTCAACGGTGCGGATGTGGTCGATAGTTGGGTCGCAGAACACGATGAACCGCTACTGGAAGAACCCTGAAATATCGGACGTTTCGGAAATACTGAATTCGCTTCTCGATAGGGTTGAACAGGATAAGCATCTGATACCCCAGGGAGCCTATACCGAGATCAGGTTCGAAGATCTTGAACAGGATGCCGTGGCTGCTCTGAAAAAAGCCTATACGGATATCGGCCTTGAATTTTCGGAAGATTATGAACAGGTGATTCGGAAATATCTTGAAGAGATAACCGATTACGAAAAGAATAATTATTCGCTTCGGGACGGCGAAAAAGAGATTATTTTGCAGCATCTGAAGCCACATATAATACGTCAACATTATTTGCAGGATGAAAACAACTAGATTTTTTCCGGCTATCGAACAGAAACCTTTGCCCGAGATCGTTAAATTTCAGGAAAAGCAACTGCGCGAAGAGTTGAAATATCTTCAGGCGTATTCGAAATACTATAAACGCCTGTTTAAAACTCACCGCATCGATATCGGCAAGATCAAAACTTTAAGCGATCTGCAGCATATTCCGTTCACCACAAAGGATGATTTGCAGGAGTTCAACAAGGATTTTATTTGTGTGCCGAAAAGCAAAATTATTGATTATATCACCACTTCGGGAACCATGGGCGCGCCGGTTACTTTTGCCACCACCGACCACGACCTGCAACGCCTGACCTACAACGAAGCTATTTCATTTGCCTGTGCAGGCGCCGGAAGGAACGATATTTTTCAACTGATGACAACCATGGACCGCCGGTTTATGGCAGGCCTGGCTTATTTTATGGGCTTGCGCGAACTGGGCACGGGCATCGTAAGGGTGGGGTCGGGGATGCCCGAACTGCATTGGGACAGCATTTTCAGGTTCAATCCCAATTATATGATCGTGGTGCCTTCGTTTATTTTGAAACTTATAGAATTTGCCGAAGCGCATCAGATCGATTACAGAAATTCGTCGGTGAAGAACGCCGTTTGCATCGGCGAACCTTTGCGCAATGCCGACTTTTCGCTCAACACGTTGGGCGCACGCATCGCTAAAAAGTGGGATCTGAAATTGTATTCCACTTATGCTTCCACCGAAATGGCCGCTTCGTTCACCGAATGTAGTTGCGGCCTGGGCGGACATCAGCATCCCGAAATTATCATCACCGAATTTCTGGATGATAGTAATAATCCCGTTAAGGAAGGCGAAGCCGGCGAAATAACCATCACCACGCTGGGCGTTGAAGGCATGCCGCTGCTGAGGTTTAAAACAGGCGATGTGTGTTATCATTATAACGAACCCTGCCCCTGCGGCCGAAACACCATCAGGCTGGGGCCGGTTATCGGTCGCAAGCAACAGATGATAAAGTTTAAGGGCACTACCTTGTATCCGCCCGCGCTGTTCAACATACTGGACGATTTCGAGGTGATCGAAAATTATATAGTGGAAGTAACCACCAACGAAATAGGCACCGACAATGTTTTGATACGTATCGGGCTCAAGAAGGATGAAGATATCGCGCAAAAGCTTAAAGACAGGTTTCGCGCCAAGATACGCGTGGTGCCCGATATTTTGATACAGCCTGCTGCCGAAATAAACCGCATGATGTTTCCCGAATCGAGCCGCAAGCCCGTTAAATTTATTGATAAAAGAGGGGCGAAGTTACCCTAAATTGCAAATGCTAACCGCATAATGAAGCTAAAGCGCGATTTGTTATGAAATAATTGTATCTTTGCACTTCCCGATCATTTGCTTACCACATAAAAAAATACTGAAATATACATGGAATACAACACACAAAGGCCTCTGCTGCGCATTTCGGAATACGGCAGAAATATTGAAAAAATGATAGAATTTGCCTGCGCCATCGAAGACCGCGAGCGCAGAAACCGGGCTGCCCGAACCATCGTTTCTATCATGAGTCAGCTCAACAATCCGCAACGATTAGACACGCAAGAGTTCAAACAAAAAATGTGGGATCATCTTTTCATGATCTCGGAATATAAGCTGGATGTGGATTCGCCTTTTCCGAAACCCGATCCGAACGTGAAGGAAATGGTGAAATATAAACTGGCCTATCCGAACAAATATATCCGCTTTCGCCAATACGGCAAACACGTTGAAAACATGATCGTGAAAGCTATCGACTATGCCGAAGGTGCGGAAAAAGATCTTTTGGTGAAACAGATTGCCAATCATCTGAAAAAACTTTACCTGAGCTGGAACCGCGATTCGGTTACCGACGAGGTGATTGCCGACCATTTGCTAACCCTTTCGGACGGCAAACTGAAACTGCCCGAAGGCGTGCGTTTGGAAAACGTGCGCGATTTGATCGCCCTCACCACCGTCAAGAAAAAACCTATGGCCGGCCGACCCGGCGACAACGGAAGATACCGCGACAACAACAATAAGAACTGGCGGAAACGCATCGGCAGCAACGGCAAATGATACGCCGGCAGCAGGCTTTTTATCGAATTTAATAACCCTTTAAATATGCCCGCTTTTATCGGGCTTAGCATCGAAATATGGATACCATCAAAACAATTTCTGAGCACCGAAGCATCCGCAACTATAAAAATATTCCGATAGACGATGCCGTGCTCAACCAAATTTTGGAAGCTGCATCGAGGGCTTCGACCACGGGAAATATGCAGGTTTATAGCATCATCGTTACCCGCGACCCCGACAGAAAGAAACAACTCTGCGGCTATCATTTCGGGCAGAACATGGTGGTGCAGGCCCCGGTGCTGCTCACGTTTTGTGCCGATTTCAACCGTTTCAACCAATGGTGCCGGCAGCGCGATGCCCAACCCGGCTACGACAACTTTCTTTCGTTCACCACGGCTGCCATCGATGCCATGCTGGCAGCTCAAAACGCGGCTCTGGCTGCCGAAGCGCTCGGCCTGGGCATTTGCTATCTGGGCACCACCACCTATAATGCCGACAAACTTATTGCGTTTTTCGAATGCCCAAAAGGCGTGGTTCCTATCACCACCCTCGTGGTGGGCTATGCCGGCGAAAACCCCGCGCTAACCGACCGCCTGCCGCTGAAAGCCATAGTGCATCACGAAAAATATGAAGCCTACTCCGCCGAAAAAATTGATGAACTCTATGCCGAAAAAGAAGCGCTGCCGCTAACCAAACAACTCATCGAAGAAAATCAACTCGACAACCTGGCGCAGATTTTTACCCAAAAACGCTACTCCAAAAAAGATAATGTTTATTTTTCGAAAAGCTTCCTGAAGGTGATACACGAGCAGGGGTTTATGAATAACGAGGAGTAGCCGCATACCAGCAGATAGGGAATAGTAATTTATAGAATTCCTGAACTTTGCCTCTTGTTTTCTGGAAGTAATACGCCCCTTTGCGGAAAAAAAAAACACCGTTGCGGTGTCATTATGCCCAATTTCGGAAACAAAAACACCAATTTCGGAACCATTGTACACGATTTCAGGGACAAAATACACCATTGCGGAGCTAGAAAACATCATTGCGGATCCATTGTGCACGATTGCGGAAACAAAAAACATGATTGCGGAAGCATTGTGCCCCATTGCGCAGCCTTCCGACACGAGTGCGTAACCAAAATACACGAGTGCGCGACACTAGTGCCCCATTTCGGACCAAAAAACTCCATTGCGGAACCTTCGCACCCCACTGCGCAACCCTCGAACCCGACTGCGGAAACCTCATGCACCATTGCGGAGCATCAAACTTCATTGCGCACCCTTCGCGCCCCATTGCGGAAGCCTCAAACTTCATTGCGGAACCAAAATCCCCGACTGCGGAAGCCCGACGCTGGAGCCGCATTTTTCATAACATAAAACTCAAAACTTAAAACTCTGAACAAAATCTTTCGGCTTCAGGCTTCGATCTTCGTGCCTTTCCCTGTTCCCTTTAGCCTACAGCCTAAAAGCCCAAAGCCTAAACAATAAATATTTCGCCTCAGCCATCAAAGTTCCAATTAATTTAGTAAATTTGTTATGACAAATCTTTTGTAAATGCGAAAGTTTTTAATCTTCCTTGCCTTTTTCCTCATCTCGTTCATCGTTGTATCGCACGAAAAAGATTCGCTCGATGCCAAACAACTGCGCTTTTTCGAGAACAAGGGACAATGGGATAAAAGCATCCGCTACAAAGCCGACCTCAACGAAGGCTACCTTCAATGCCTCCCCAACAGCTTGTGTTACGTGTTTCGCGATCAGTCGAAGCTGAACGATTTGTTGTCGTTCAAACTGCGCGCCCACGGCAAAGATATCAAACCCGATTCGCTCGATTTCATCATCAACTACCACGCCTACCGCACCAATTTCCTGAATTCGAATAAAGATGTTATCGTTAAAGGATACGAAGCCGCCGCCGACTACAGCAATTATTTTATCGGCAACGACCGCTCCAGATGGGCATCGAAGGTTTTAAACTACAGCCGGGTTAAATACGAGGGGCTTTACAAAAACACCGATCTGGAACTATCGGAAAAAGACCATTTGCTCGAATATCAGTTCATCTTGCATCCCGGCGCCGACCCTAATAACATTTTGATGGAATACGAAGGTGCGAACAGCATTTCGCTTCAACACTCCAACCTGATCATAACTACTTCGGTAAATCAGATAACAGAACTGGCTCCCGTGGCGTATCAGATCATCAACGGAACCAAAACCAACATCGTGTGCAATTTCAAGCTGAATAAGAACAAACTCTCGTTCGAATTTCCGCAGGGATATAACAAAGATTACGAACTCATCATCGATCCCGTGCTCATCTTCTCCACCTTTTCGGGTTCGCATGCCGACAACTGGGGTTTTACGGCCACCTACGACGAATTAGGCGATACCTATTCGGGAGGCATTTGTTTTAACGATGTTATCAACGGCTATCTGGTTTCGCCGGGAGCTTTTCAGATGAATTTTGCAGGTGGCGAAGGCACGTATCCATATGGTTCTCCCACCCCCGGTTGCGATGTGGCGATCATAAAATACGACCCCACGGGTCATAACAGGCTTTTTGCAACCTATCTGGGTGGCTCAAAGAACGATCTTCCCCACAGTATCATTGTCGATCATGAAGGAAACCTGCTGGTGTTCGGAACCACCGGTTCGAACAATTTCCCCATGACACACAATGCCTTCGATTCAACCTTCAACGGCGGCACCAACATTACCTACGATTATGTGCTTACTTTTTCGATGGGAGTGGATATGTATCTGGCAAAACTGAGCACCGACGGTACACAATTATTGAATTCAACTTATGTGGGTGGTTCGAGCAACGACGGGATGAACTTTTTTGCTCCATTGAATCATAACTATGCCGATGGAGCCCGGGGTGAAATAAATATCGACAACAATAACAACGTGTATGTGGTTTCATCCACCGCTTCAATTGATTTTCCGGTATCTGCCACGGCTTTCCAACCCATTTATGGGGGCGGCAACCTCGATGGATGCGTGTTTGTGATGGACAACCATCTTCACAGCATGATCTGGTCGTCGTATATAGGCGGCTCCGACCTGGATGCGGTGTATGGAGTTGTTATCGACGATAGTTCGAATGTTTACATATGCGGTGGCACGGCATCAACAAATTTCCCTACAACATCAGGTGTACTTCACCCTGCTTATGGCGGCGGACCTGCTGACGGATTTATTTCAAAAATATCATCCAACGGCAGCGTTTTGCTCAGATCTACCTATTACGGAACTTTGTTTTACGATCAGGTTTACCTGATGGACCGCAGCAAACAGGGTTATATATATGTTTACGGACAAACCGCCGATCCCGGAAGCTCTTTTATATATAATGCGGCATGGAATCACCCGGGCGCCGGGCAGTTTATCAGTAAAATTTATCCTAATCTGAATAGTTTGGTGTGGTCAACCGCTTTTGGCACCGGAAACGGCGGCCCCGATATATCGCCAACAGCCTTTTTGGTCGATCTTTGCGATAAAATTTATCTTTCCGGATGGGGAGGCGCAGTAAATAGTTTTGGAGGCACTTCGGGATTGCCTATCAGCAGCGATGCCTATCAAAGCACCACCGATAACAGCGATTTCTATCTTTTGGTGATCAGCGATGATGCATCTACCATGGTTTACGGAACGTATTACGGCGGTCCGGTAAGCTATGAACATGTAGATGGAGGCACCAGCCGTTTCGACCGTAAAGGCAAGATATATCAATCGGTTTGTGCCGGTTGCGGCGGTCACAGCGATTTCCCCACAACACCTTCGGCCTGGTCGAACATGAACAACAGCACCAACTGTAACAATGCCGTGTTTAAATTTGATTTTATGCTGCCCATCACCATTGCCGATTTTCAGTTGCCTCCGGTGATCTGTTTACCCGATTCGGTTCATTTCACAAATTTGTCCTATTCTGGCGGAGCGGGAATGACTTATATATGGACTTTTGGAGACGGCAATTCTTCAACCGCGGCCAACCCAACGCATTATTATAATAGTTCGGGAGTTTATAACGTTACCCTTGCCGTGACGGATACGGGAACCTGTAACTTTTCAGATACGATATCGAAACAGGTGGTGGTGCTGTCAAATTCAAGTGATACCATTCCCACGAAATATATTTGTCTGGGTGATTTTATTCAGATCGGAATACTTCCGACAGCTGATACTAATGTTACTTATCATTGGATACCTCCGACTGCACTGAGCGATGCGTATATATGCAATCCAATTTCCAGTGCAAGCAGCACAACCGTGTATACCTTGTTTGTTTCGAACGGTGTTTGTACCGATACCCTGAGGCAACGATTGGTTGTTTATGATCTGGATGCTTATGGCGGCATCGATACTGCAACATGCGATGGTCATATAACGTTAACGGCTAATACGTCTCAGGATGTCAATTCAGTTCAATGGTCTTCAACTCATGATTTCACGGATTGGCTGAACAATCCGCATACAAATCCTTCAATGACGGCTACCATAGTAGCTCCTACCTATTATTATGTTAGTGTAAGCAATGGATATTGCAGTGCAATTGATAGTGTTTTGGTTACATTTGTAGTAGTGGCCGATTCATTTCAAAAAGCATTGCCGGCATGTCATGGTTTATGTGATGGTTGGGCTGCATTGATTGTTGCCTCCGGCACTCCTCCTTATACCTATCATTGGAGTAATGGAGGAATAACCGATACTATATCGAACCTTTGTGCAGGCACGTATACGGTTACTGTTACAGATAATTCGTCGTGTATTTCCATTTCAACTGTTGTAATTTCTGAGCCTGCTCCCTTAACAGCAACCCCGGTCTTAACCAACATTCCGTGCAACGAAGCTTGTATTGGTAGTATTATATTGAATCCAAGCGGAGGTTCACCTCCTTATTCGTATAGCTGGAGCAACGGCAAAACATCAAATTCGCTGACGGGTTTATGTGCCGGTAGTTATTCAATAACAATTACCGACTCAAAACAATGCCAGTTTTCGAACTCATATAACATCATCATTGACTCTATTTTTAAGAACGTACATGTATATGCCGATAAGGATAGTATATATCAGGGTCAGTCAACGGGTTTGCATGCAACCACAATTTCGGGTTGCACCTATACCTGGGAGCCTTCCACCTATCTGGACGATCCGAATTCTCCGAATCCGTCCACCACTCCCGATCATACCATAACATATTATTTAACCATATCAGACGGAAACGGATGTATTTATGCTGATACACTAAGGATCGTGGTAATGGATGTTTATTGTACTGAGCCTTACATTTATGTTCCCAATGCATTTACCCCGAATGGTGATCTGAAAAATGATAAAGTATTTGTGAGAAGCAAAATGGTTGACGATGTTAGTTTTTTAATTTACGATCGCTGGGGCGAAAAAGTATTTGAAACAACTGATATTCATAACGGGTGGGATGGAACCTATAATGGCAAAACATGCGACCCGGGGGTTTTTGTTTATTATCTTAAAGCTACCTGTTTTAATAAAACTACCTACCTGAAAAAAGGGAATATCACATTAATACGATAATAAAAAAAGCGGAAGATCTTCCGCTTTTTTTTATCTGCTTTATTTCTTAATCTTTCTCACCGAATCGATAACCGTTCCATCAACCCATTTGATCACAGCTACGATCTCATCTTCAAATTCTAATTTTTCGGGAACACCGCATATTTTTTCTGCTTCAGCTTTTAATTCCTGTATGGTTTTTATAGGAAGCTTCGAATTTTTCATTTTCTCGATCAGATCAACGCGCAGCGGATTTATTGCAATTCCGCGTTCGGTAACAATAACATCTATCAATTCACCGGGACCGCAAATAGTAGTAACTTCATCGATGATAACAGGTATACGATCGCGAAACAATGGAATCGGTAAAATTGTGCATTTTGCGAACAAACAATTTTGCCATCCGCCGATGCCATGCAACAGCACACCATCAGAGTGAGTAACTACATTGGCATTAAAGTTCACATCGACTTCTGTAGCGCCCAGGATCGCAACATCTATCATCGAAGCAAAATTACCCTTGCCGTGATAATTATAGCTAGTAAATGGACTTGTGTTCACATGTCCAGGATTTTCACGCATAGAACGCACACCTTCCAGGTCGAAAGTTTGTCCGTCGAGTATATAATCGGTAAGACCTTCTTCGAGCATTTTAACCAAATACTTATTGCTGCCTCCTCTGGCAAAACGGGCTTTCATACCCCGTTCGCGCAAGATATCTGCAAAATAAACTCCGATAGATAGGGCTGTACCACCTGCTCCGGCCTGAAACGAGAATCCGTCATGAATAATTCCAGTTTCATCACAGAACTGAGCCGACATTTCGGCTAATAACAATCTGTCGGGGCTTTTGGTTATTTCAGTAGTTCCGGAAACGATCTTCTCGGGGATTCCAATTTTGTCCATCACTACAACATGATCGACATAGTTTCCGTGAATTTGCCAGGGAATGCAAGGAAACGGAACTAAGTTATCAGTAACAACAATTACCTTGTCGGCATATTGCGAATCGGCAAGAGCAAAGCCAAGTAAACCGCAGGCTGCAGGTCCTCTGTCACCGGTTGCATTTCCGAAAGGATCTGCGGTAGGTGCTGCAATCACAGCAATATCAATATGTACATCCCCATCCTGAACCGCCTGATATCTTCCACCATGAGAGCGAAGTACGCCAAGACCTTTCATTTTACCGTCGGATGTAAATCTTCCTAACGAACCGTTCATGCTACCTTCAATATGATGGATGGTTCCATCCTCAAGATATTTTACCAAAGGAGAATGACATTCAAAAGAAGCAGATGGGAACCAAACCATATCTTTTATACCGAGTTCGTGAGCAATATCAAATATTTGTTCAGCTATCAGATCACCATTTCGGAAATGATGATGTGTTGAAATGGTCATGCCATCTTTAATACCGGCTTTTATGAGTGCATCTTTTAATGTAGGAATAATCTTATTTCCGTCAGCCGGAAAATCGGCGCAAGTCGCGATTGGTGGAGCATATTTCCTGCCCATCGGCTTATATTTGCCAATTCCAAGATACGCAACAGCTTCTTTTCCGTTTATTTCAGTCGGAACAATTCTTCCTAATGCGTTTTTTACAAGGTTGTCATATTTTTTCATCGTCTTCTTCTCTCCAATTTTTTGAAATTTTACCTAATGAAACAGCAACTTCAATTGTCTTTTCAGCTCTTTTAACCACAGGGGCATCGATCATCTTTGTACCTAATGAAACAACTCCTAATCCTTTTTCTCTTGCTTCGATAAAAGCTTTCACAATTTTTTTAGCTTTTTCTATTTCTGAAGCATCGGGTGCGAAGTTTTCATGAATAACCCTTATTTGACGAGGATGTATACAACCCATTCCGTCAAATCCGAGTGCTTTAGACTTTAAAACGTTTTGTTTTAATCCTTCCAAATCGGCCACATCCGAAAAAACCGAATCTATGGGTTGAATTCCGGCAGCACGACAAACATTAACAACCATACTTCTGGCGAAAAAAGATTCAGAAGCTTCGGCAGTTCTTCTTATTCCAAGGTCAGCCGTATAATCTTCCAATCCTATTGCCATAGCAACTATGTTTTCGGCGGCTGTAGCTATTTTTAAAGAATTCATAACACCAAGAGCGCTTTCTATGATAGGCATGAGCCAAATAGTATAATTTATTTTGTATTTTGCCTTTAATTCATCAATTTTATTATTTACCAAATGAATTTGTTCAGCCGTTTCACATTTAGGGATAAGAATTAAGTTTACATTATGCGGCACAATGAAATCTAGATCATCTAATCCACGAGGGACCTGGTTTATGCGTACCATTCGTTCGCAGCCATAAAAATCCAAATTTCTAAGAGCATTTCGAACTACAAAACTTGCCTCATACTTTTTATCAGGAGCAACGGCATCTTCCAAATCAAGAATAATTCCATCGGGTTTATGAATACCGGCGTTTATCATTAAACTTGTTGAATTTCCCGGCAAGTATAATCTTGAATACCGGTTTCTGTCTTTTGCTGTTTGATAATTATTTTGAGGTAAAAATGGTAGCAGAAAATTCTTTTCAGTTTCTATTAGAAGCTTTATTGCGGCTTCAATACGTGCTGCAATTAAAAAAGGTAAAGCCCCTGTGTCTTCCACGGAAATAGTTGCATCTTTTATTTCGAAGAAATCAAAGATTTCATGAATCAAGTTTGAAATACTTTGTCCATATAAGGCTTTAACTTTACTGGTTAGTTCTGTTTTAATTCCACCTGATTCATTTATTTCGATTGAAATATAACAATCAGACCTAACTCCTTTGCCTTTGTTTCCGATAGTTACAGTTTTGTCTAGTTCCATTATAACAAATGTTTAATTAGCGGCAAATTTAGTAAATCATTCATGATTTGCCGGATAGTTTTAGGAAAATAATTTTATGGTATGCTTTTTGAAATTAAAATATTCAAAACACTCCATCATGAAAACTTTAATAATAAAATTAGCAATATGTATGATTCCTTTTTTACCATTGTGTTCAAAATTATGTGCTCAAAACACAGAAGAGGATATTATTAAAAAAGGCTATATTGATGATGCAATTATCAATATAATTATCGATCATTTGCCAAATGGCTGGAAGTTTAAAAATGAAAAGGGTTGTTTTATTATTCAGCGTCAGGATTCAATTTGGGAACTTTCAGAAAATACTTTAAATGTCCCTATTGAAAAGAGAGAAGATAAAATTAAAAGGATACAAGCGAACGGTAAGAAAACTGTTTCAGAGATCATCATTAAATTCGAAGATAAGTGGGATTTTTTGAAAGTTCAGGAAGCTACGATAAACAATACTTCGGTAAGTAATGATATCCGTTTGTTGCCTGATAAATATAAGATCACAGGGTTAAAGGATGCATCATTAAGTTCCAAGGAGAAGGTTGTTTATACTCCAAAAACTGATGAAGAAAAAAATAGAATTTCTAATTATAATGCTGAATTGAAACAGTTGAAAGAAAAAATAATTAAAATTCCGGATATGAGTTCGCAAAAGTACAGCTTGTTTGTTATTGCAAAGAATGGGTGTAATGACGACAACCATATTGTCTATCCTGATGCAGCATCTGTTGAATTATATACAGTGATGGCTTTATTTAGAGAAGTTTGTGGAAAATAAAAAAAAGGACTGAATTTCAGTCCTTTTTTGAAAAATAATTTATGTCAAAAATCAACCTTTTCCTTGACCGGCTTTAACTTTACTCTTGTCGGTTTTTGTAGGAGTTGTTTTTGTTCCGGTTGGTTTTGTTGTTTTTGTACCTTTTACCGGTTTTTTAGCTGCTGCTGCAATTGAATCATCTTTTACTTTTTTTACTGCTGCAATTGAATCATCTTTTACTTTTTTTACTGCTGCAATTGAATCATCTTTTGCTTTTTGAACTTTAGCAATTGAATCTTGTTTTGCTTTTTCTTTAGCAGCTTTTTCTTGAGCACTTGGTCCGCAAGCTATCATAGCAGCCATGCCGACAATTACTAACAAACTAAATAATTTTTTCATTTTTTTCAAAGTTTTGGTTATTAATAGTTGACAAAATTAGTAAAAAAAAAGATTATGCAACAAAAAACTTATTTTTTTTTCAACAAGTTAATGAACTTTTTAGTTTAAATTGAAATGAATGGTGAATTGGAAAAAATCTTAAATAAAAAAAAGGGCTGAATTTCAGCCCTTTTTTTTTATAAAGTTTTGCTAAGCACTATTTTTTTGGCTTAGGAGTAGTTTTTGTAGCTGTAGTAGTAGTTTTTGTTGTTTTTGTTCCAGTAGTAGTTTTTGTTGTTTTTGCACCTTTTACTGGTTTTTTTGCTGCTGCTGCTGCAATTGAATCTTCTTTTGCTTTTTGAACTTTAGCAATTGAATCTTGTTTTGCTTGTTGAACTTTAGCAATTGAATCCTGAGTAGCTTGTTCTTTTTGAACTTTAGCTATAGAATCTTGTTTTGCTTTTTCTTTTGCTGCTTTTTCTTGAGCGCTAGGTCCGCAAGCTACGATTGCTACCATACCAGCAATTACGAGTAATGATAATAATTTTTTCATTGTTTTTTAAGTTTTTTAAATGATTTTGGGTTACAAAAGTAATACATTATTTTTATTTTCAAAATTTTTTCAAAAATAATTTTAGTTTTTATTCCTTTTTTATATAATTTTGCATCTAAATTATTAGAAAAATCAATAACTATTTATAAACTAAAAATTAATGAAATTATGAAAAAATTATCTTTTTTGCTTGCTTCGATTGTTTTATTCGGTGGCATGATTACCATTTCCAGTTGTTCGAAAACCGATACTACCTCTCCGGTGGTTACGTTGACAAATGATGATGCAACTCATAACAGAGTGGCTCAATTTAGTATTACTACTTATGTAGACCCAGGTTCAACCGTGACCGACGATATTGATAAAAGTTTAGTTGCTACTGTTGCTGGTACTGTTAATATGCTTTCAGCCGGTGATTATCCTTTGGTTTATACTGCTACTGATAAAGCAGGTAATAAAGGTACTGCAACCAGAACTGTTACAGTTGATGGAGGTATGTATTTAGCAGGATCGTTTAATGCCGAGGATTTTGATGCCAGTAATGTTTCACAAGGTACATATACTGAAACTTGTGCTTCTTCAACGATTACTACTAATAAAATTAATTTTACAAAGTTTGCCTTCTATACGAATGGTTCCGTTTATGGTACCTGTTCAGGAACTACTATCACGATTCCTCAACAAACTGTTACTTGCGGAAGTGTGGGTAATGTAGCTGACAGAACTTTCACAGGTTCGGGTACATATTCTTCAGCTAATCGTAATTTTACTATTAATTATTCTGAAACTACGAATAGTACTACGGTAACCGGACATGATACTTATTCAGCGTTCTAAAAATATTTCTACTAAATAATAAAAAAGAGGCTGCACGATTCGGGCAGCCTCTTTTTATTATTCTTGAGTCGTATTGCAAAAAAAATACAGCGGTCAGAAACTTCTGAGATATTAAATCAGGTTTTATAGCTTGTTTTTATTTTCTGTTTCGGAATTTTTCTTAAATTTGTACAAATTATAGATTCATTTTATTTATCACTTAAAAAAGTATTCACCAAAATTTCAACCGATATGAAAAAAATTACTTTAATTTTAGTATCATTTTTAATGATTGCCTCTGTTAGTACATTTACTTCGTGCAAGAAAAACCCAACAACCCTTCCCACCATTAATTTAATGGGTAGTTCTTCTATTTATTTATCGCTCAATGCCGGTTTTAATGAACCTGGAGTAACTGCCACTAACAGCGATGGCGCTTATCTAAATGTGAAAATTACTTCTATCCCCACTTTCAACAAAGATTTGGTGGGTACTTACGTTTTTACCTATTCGGCTTTCGATATATATGGTAACACCAACTCGGTTACCCGAACAGTTATCGTGCAAAACGATGCCATCAGGTTTGAGGGTACATACAGTGCTACCGACGACGGAATCATTGGTTCGTGGCATAACACCTGGACGGAAACCATTGTGGCATCAACAACCATCAACAACCGCGTTAATTTTAGCTCATTTGGCAACTATGAGCATTGTCAGCCTTTTGCCGATTTCAACACTGACCATAGTAAAGTCAACTTGTTTGAGCAAACTTTTAATTGCGGCACACCCACTGCAGACCACACTTTTAGTGGAATAGGCACGGTTTCTTCAGATAAAACAATAACAGTACCTTATACAAAAGTAACAGGAACTACCACTAACACTGGCATTGCGGTTTTTACAAAGCAAATTTAAAACGATAGTAAAGGTATATATAAAAGTCCCGATTGAACTTTCAATCGGGACTTTTTTTGTGCATTGACTTATGCAATAAAAACCACCGATTACAGTTACCTTAATAATAATTCGTATTTTTGAATCGTATTTCATTCAAACCGTTTCTATGAAAAAAATTGTTTATCTTTCTTTCGCTCTCACCCTGATATTTATTGTTGCCTGCACCAAACACGATACCACTGCACCAGTCATTACACTCAAAGGTAGTAATCCTGATGTGGTAGTTTTTGGAAGAAGCGCAACCTATACGGATCCAGGTGCCTCGGTAATTGACGATTTTGAAGGCTCAATGAACTATGCCATTACTGCAGGCAGCGTAGATATGTTTTCGGCCGGGAAATATAGTCTCACATACACTGCCACCGATCTCTCGGACAATACTTCAACAGAAATTCGTTACATTTATGTTGATGCAGCATCATATTTAAGTGGAAAATTTTCAATTCAAAACTATATAATTAACGTTTACGATACAACCTATGCCGACACAATTTCGGCTACCGATACCAACGGCATTACGTTTAAACATTTTGCCGCATATCAAAAAGCCATTGTAACAGGAACTATAGCAGGTACCACCATAACCATCCCACCGCAAACCGTTTTGTGCGGCTCGCCGGCTCAAAACCGTACATTTTCGGGAAACGGCACTTTTACCAGCGACAGTATTTTTACGGTTAACTACACCGTTCAGGATACAACAACGGTTATTTCGGGATACGGCAATTTCGTCAGAAACCATTAATAAGAGAATATATAATAGTGAATAGTAATGATTTACGAGATATCAATTACCAACTACAAGATATCAATTACCATATACCTTTCACCATTCACCTTTACCCTTTTATCAAACACCAAATACTGATAAAATGAACATAAAATCATCTTGCATTGTCTTTCTATTAGCAGCCGGATTGGTTTCGTGTAAGAAAAAAGATACCACTCCTCCTTTGGTAACGCTCAATGGCGATGCCATAGTATACGTAAGTCTCAACTCGGCTTTTATCGACCCGGGCGCAACGGCCTACGATGATAAAGACGGCGTTATTCCTGTTTCTGTCGATAACACCGTTGATGTGAACTTTGCCGGAACCTACTATGTTAACTATAATGCAAACGATGCAGCCGGCAACGGGGGCGATGCAGTTCGCACGGTAATCGTCAGCAACGATGCCGATCACTATCTCGGAACCTGGTTTGGCACCACCATTCAGGGCACCGACACCTCACATTTTTATCCTGTTTTATCTACTTCTACCCAATTAAACAACCGCATTTGGTTGGTGTGTTATGCCACTGCTACCAATGCCACCGTTTATGCCGACCTGCGCTACGACACTATCATGCTTCCACACCAATTGATTGAAGCCGGCAGTCCTTTTCAAACACATGCATACACCGGCAGCGGATTTATTAAAACCATTAGCGACACTCTGGAATTTGAGATCAACTATACCGATTCCGTTTCGGGAATCATCAACACTGGCAAAACCATTTATAAAAAAATAAATTAACGGATTGAACGTTTATTCGTAAATTTACACATCAATTAAAACTCCCAATCAATTATGAAAGATCTTATTTTTATAATTCTGCTAACTCCGTTCATATTTTTCTCCTGCAAAAAAAACACTAAAGATACCACTCCGCCTGTCATCACTTTAATTGGTAGTGCTGCAGTAGATGTCAACACCAGCACCTCTTATACAGATGTAGGTGCAACCGCAAAAGACGATGTTGACGGTGATAATACGAGCAGTATTGTTGTCAATAATTCTGTTAATACTAATGTCAATAACACCTACTATGTAACCTACAATGTTAAAGACAAAGCAGGCAATGCTGCCACCGAAGTAAAGCGTAAGGTAGTAGTTTTTAATTTCTAAATTTCCATAACAAAATCTTTTTTTAAGCAGAAGCAATTATGTTTTCGTTATTTTTGCAATATGATGAAACGATTCTACATCGCTAATAATAATTATGTTGCTTTGCTTTCGCGATTCGCGATACTTTTGTTCATCAGCACTCTTCTTCGTCTGCTTTTCTATATTCTCAATTATCAATATTTTCAGAATATTAGCGTTGCCGAACTGATCAAAATATTGTTTTTCGGTCTTCGCTTTGATGCATCTTCACTGATGTTCATCAACGTGCTTTATATAGTAATGCAGACCATTCCGTTTAATTTCCGCGCCAACAAAATCTATCAACTCATTGCCGAAATCATCTTTTATCTCACCAACATCGCTGGCATCATTTTCAACTGCATCGATCTGGTTTTTTTTAAATTCATTTTCCGGAGAACTTCTTACGACGTGATAAAAGGCTCGCTCATCGGCGACGACTTCAAAACCGTGTTTTGGCGCTACATTTTCGATTACTGGTATGTTTTGGTGATATTTCTGATTATAGTAACTGCTTTAATATTTCTTTACAGGAAAACAAAGCGAACCACTTTCCCAAAAATCAAAACTCTGAAACAATATCTGCTGAACACCTTATGGTTTATACTGATTATGGGCTCTTCCATCATAATTGCCCGTGGTGGATTTCAACTCCGGCCAATGAGTTTGATAAATGCCGGAGAATATACCAGTCCTCAAAATGCTCCGCTGATCGTGAACACACCTTTCGCCATATTCAGCACCATCGATATGAAAAGCATATCCGATAAAAAATATTTCGACGATACCCAGGCACGTAAAATATTTGATCCTATGAAACAAAATAAGTTGAGTCCGGGCAGTAGTTTTCGCGATTTGAATATCATCGTCATAATTGTCGAAAGCCTTTCGCGCGAATATATCGGTTCGCTCAACACCGATATTGATAACGGGCATTACAAAGGCTATACTCCCTTTCTCGATTCACTGATTGACCACAGCATGGTTATGGATCACGCCTATGCCAATGGCAAACGCAGTATCGAAGGCATTCCGGCAGTGGCCTCGGGATTACCTTCTTTGATGAACGATGCTTATATCACCTCGGTTTTTTCGGGTAATAAAATTACTTCATTCCCGATATTATTAAAGAAACATGGCTATACATCGGCGTTTTATCATGGCGGCAAAAACGGAACTATGGATTTCGATTCGTATGCTAATATGGCCGGTTTCGATAAATACTATGGCAAAAACGAATATAACAACGATGCCGATTACGATGGTGAATGGGGCATATTTGACGAAGAATTTCTGCAATTTGCCGCCAATAAAATGAATCATATTAAACAACCATTTTTTACCACCATTTTCACACTATCGTCGCATCATCCCTACACTATTCCAAAAAAGTATAAGAACAAATTTAACAAAGGAACTCTCGAAATCCACGAAAGTATGATGTATACGGATTATTCATTACGTCATTTTTTCGAAACCTGTTCAAAAATGTCGTGGTTCGACAGCACATTGTTTGTCATTACAGCCGACCATTCTTCTTTGGCCTACAATTCTGTTTATCAGAATAACCTTGGCAGTTATTCTATACCTATTATATATTATATGCACAACAACCCACGATTGTTGGGAGCTAATAGCACCATTACCCAACAGGCAGATATATTACCATCGGTTCTCGATTTAGTGAACTTTAACGAAAAGTATGTTTCGTTTGGAAACAGCATTTTTGATACAACTTCGGCTCATTTTGCCATCAACTATATTAACAATACCTATCAATTGATTAAAGATGGCTATCTCTTGCAATTTGATGGTGAGAAAACCACCGGTTTATACTATATTATTGATGACCGAAGTCTGAAAAACAATTTGCTCCAATCAAATATTAAAATAAAGGGTGAATTGGAAAAATTTGTCAAAGCACTCATCCAAACCTATAACCAACGCATGATTCAGAATAAACTTACCGATGTTAAAAACTGAAACCAAACACAAGATCCGGTTTATCATAAATCCCAAATCGGGTATTGGCAAGCAAAAAGTTGTTGAAAGAAGAATTGAAGAGTGTTTGGACAAATCGTTATTTGAGTATGAAATTTGTTTTACAACGGCAAAATATCATGCCATTTCACTAAGTCGTGAAGCTGCCGAATGGAACTATGATGCAGTGATAGCTGTTGGTGGCGATGGTACCCTGAACGAAGTTGCGCAGGGCTTGGTTTATACCGATACGGCTTTAGGAATCATTCCGACGGGTTCTGGCAATGGCTTTGCCAGATTTATGAAAATTCCATTAAATGTCAGAAAAGCGATTGAGATAATCAACAGATTCCAGATTAAACTAATTGATACGGGGCAAATAAACAATCGATTATTTGTGAGTATAGCCGGTGTTGGTTATGATGCGTATGTTGCGGAACGTTTTTCGCAAACGAAATATAGAGGTTTTTGGTCTTATGCAAAAATAGCTTTTCTCGAATACATAAAATACAATCCCAAACGCTTCAAGATTTATGTAAACAACCGTGTCATTAAAACAAGTTCGTTCATGATCAGCATTGCTAATTCCGATCAGTTTGGATTTAATGCCCGTATTGCACCGAATGCTGTGATTGATGATGGCTTGCTTGATTTATGCATTGTTCGCAAGCCCAGAATCTACTATGTGATTTTATTTGTTCCTTTTTTCTTTTTAGGATTAATGCATAAAACTCCTTTTGTGAAGATATTAAAGACCACTTCTGTAAAAATTATTCAATTAAAAAAAAATATAGCCCACATCGACGGTGATGAAATTGACTTGGGTAAAATTATTGAAGTGAAAATAAACAAAGGTTCGCTTAAAATAATTTCATAAAAAAAGCGCTATCTCGTAGCGCTTTTTTTATTATTAACAGAATTCTTATTGAACAATAACCTTATCAACAACCCGGTCGAGTTTGCTGTCCATCACAATAGAATAAGTACCTTTGGCAAAACCGGAAGTATTGATTTTGATTTTATTATTATTGAAGTTGGTATAATTTTGTTCGAATACTTTTTGTCCCTGCATATTATACATGATGACATTATAATCAGTAGCAACAGGAGCATTGATATCGATAAATATTTGTTCGGTAGTAGGATTTGGGTAAATGCTGATTCCTTCAAGAATATGATTTACATCAATTCCCACGCCGCTATGAGTAAGAAGTGAAACGTCGTCAAATAAAAAGTTTGTAATATCCCAGCCGTGCGTTCTTGATTTAAAATGCAAGACGTGAGTTGCATCGTCGGCATAGGTATCAATCGGAATAGAGATCTTAGTGTAACTCTTATATGTCGTAGAATCGGGTCCGGCATTGGTTGAAAACCATACCGCATTATTATCAATAAAAATCGTCATCGAATCTACATCCAGTTTGCTTGCAGTTGGCATTTTATACCAAAATGATAAAAAGGCAGGTTTACTATTACGAATAAAAACAGACTGAGTAAGATTTCCATCGGAAAGTTTCCCAGACCATGAATTTACTGATGCTCCAAACCACACATACCATGCGCCGCTGTGCGGACATTGAATTCCATTATTAGGCCCGCAATAATGGGCAGAACCGACAAGAGTATCGCATAAAGGAGAACCCAAATATGTTGTTGTCCCCGCCCAGGCTGTTCCGGTTGGTCCGGTTTCAAAACTCGAATCGACCACGGAATTTGCTACGTTTTGTGAGTAGGCTACGTTTATTGTTAAGATTAATGCAGTAAAGATAAAAATCGGATAAATTTTTTTCATAGTTTTTTCTTTAATAAATAGTTTTGCAAATATAAAATAAAAACGTTATAAAAAATATTGCATTAATAAATGTTGATAAAGTAAACTTTGTTATAATTTAAAAAGAAAATCAATATCGTTCGATAATCATTAAATATTATTATAAAAAATCTCCTTCGGTCATCCGGAGGAGATTTTTTTTTGCAGGAATTCAATATTATAATAGCCCTCCGAACTTTCGGAAGTACTATGTCGTACCCGAGCAACTGCTAATCATTTGAATTGATAATATTTCATACCCTTTCAAACCACGGTAGATTGTTAGCCAAATCGTAAAGAACCTTGGGAACCATTTCCCGACTCATGCGGACGGTTTCCCGACTCGTGCGAACCATTTCCCAGGTCAAGCGCAGGCATCCCCGATCATGCGAATCCTTTCCCGACTATTGCGAACCCTTTCCTTGGTCGTGCGAATGGTTTCCTAACTCGTGCGAACCATTTCCGTGATCAAGCGGAGGCATCCCCGGTCATGCGAACCATTTCTTTTGTCGTGCGAACGGTATCGTTCCATGAGCGAACGATATCGTCAAAAGAGAGAACCTTTTCCTTGCTCGTGCGAACCAATTCCCAACTCGTGCGAACCCTTTCCTTGGTCGTGCGAACCAATTTCCAAATCGTGCGAACCCTTTCCTTGGTCGCGCGAACCCTTTCCTGACTCGTGCGAACCCTTTCCTTGGCAGTGCGAACCCTTTCCTCGCTCATGCGGAAACTTTTCCTTATGATACCATTCTATACAAAACCAAAAGATATCTCCGTTTCTGAGACTTATGGCAAATCAAATCCCCAATCCCCAATCGCACCTTTTACCTATTACCTTTTACCTAACTTGAGGTACTTCTCAATTATTTTTTGTAATTTCGTTTCCTAAATTCCAACATGAAATCTGCCATTCCACTTGCCGAGCAAATGCGTCCTGCCAGTTTCGACGATTACATCGGTCAGCAGCATCTCATCGGCAAAAATGCGGTATTACGAAGGGCCATCGAGTCGGGCAACCTGCCTTCGATGATCTTGTGGGGGCCTCCCGGAGTTGGAAAAACTACGCTGGCATACATTATTTCCCGATTGCTCAAACGCGGGTTTTACACCTTGAGCGCTGTTCATTCGGGTGTGAAAGACGTGCGCTCGGTGATCGAAAAAGCCACCGATAGCCAGGAAAAAGCCATATTGTTTATCGACGAAATACATCGTTTCAACAAATCGCAGCAAGATTCCTTGTTGAGCGCGGTCGAAAAAGGTGTCATAACGCTGATAGGGGCCACAACCGAAAACCCATCGTTTGAGGTTATTTCGCCTTTATTGTCGCGTTGCCAGGTTTATATTTTAAAAAACCTTGACGAAAAAGATCTGCTCGAGATCCTTGGTAAAGCAAAAAACATTTTAGAAGAACAATTCAAAAAGAAAATAGAGATACAGGAAACCGAAGCCTTTTTGCGGGTATCGGGTGGCGATGCCCGAAAGCTTTTGAATGCATTTGAGTTGATTGTTGATTCGGAACGCGGGGCCAACGAAGTTATTTCCATCACAAATAAACTGGTGCTGGATGTAATTCAGCAAAATCTGGCCATCTACGACAAGCTTGGCGAACAGCATTACGATATTATTTCGGCCTTCATCAAATCGCTTCGCGGCAGCGACCCCAACGCGGCGGTTTATTGGCTGGCGCGCATGGTGGACGGGGGCGAGGACCCCAAATTTATTGCCCGCCGCATGTTGATACTTGCATCCGAAGATATCGGAAATGCAAACCCAAATGCATTGTTGCTGGCCACGAATTGCTTTCAGGCGGTGCATCTGGTAGGCTATCCCGAATGCGAACTGATACTTTCGCAAACGGCCATTTATCTGGCCACTTCGCCCAAAAGCAATGCATCGTACATGGCATTGCAGAATGCGCATTCGCTTATCAGAAAAACCGGTAATTTGCCCGTTCCCTTGCATATCCGTAATGCTCCCACCAATCTGATGAAAAACATTGGTTACGGAAAAGATTATAAATATGCCCACGATTTCGAGAACAATTTTGTTGAACAGGAGTTCTTGCCCGACGCAATATCGGGAACCAAGTTCTACGACCCTCAATCGAATGGGCGTGAATCGGAAATACGAAACTTTTTGAAAATCCGATGGACGAAAAAATATAAATATTGATTCTTGAAAAATGAGATTTAGAAAAGCAGTCATATTATTATTGATCTTGGTCTCTTTGGTGGCCTGCCGCAAAAAGATCACTCCGAGCTGGGATGTGGCAGTATATGCACCCTTGTTAAATGCCGATCTGGGATTTAACAACATCATTCCCGACTCGTTGCTGCAAACCAATCCCGATAATTCTCTGAGTTTGGTTTATCGCTATGCTTTCTATAATTTTTCGCTCGATTCGCTGATGAGTTTTCCCGATACTATTTCGCATAAATATTTGCCGCCTGTTGGAGGTGCAGTTATCGCCCCGGGACAAATTTTCTTTAATTTCACCGAGAATTCCGTTCTGAATATTCCCCATGCCGATGTGGCCCGTGTTGATTTCAGAAGTGGTTTTCTGATACTGGAAGTATTTACTAGTATCAATCAAAACTCATTCGTAACCTACAAAATTCCCTATGCTACCAAAGATGGCATCCCATTCGAAATTACTGAGGAGATACCCGCAGCAGCAGCCGGTACAATAACTCATTTTACGAAAAAGATCGATATCTCTGGCTATAGTCTCGACATGAGAGGTCCCACGCATCTGGGCTCAAATATTTTGACCAATACAACTATTGCAAAACTTGACCCTGCCGGTGATACGGTATTTATGACAAATCTCGACATCTTCAATTTTAATGTCCGTTTCGAAGATCTGTCCTTTAATTATGCAAAAGGCTACTTTGGAAGCCAGCATACGGTTTTTGGTCCCGATACATCTGCTATCGATATTTTTAGCAATATCATTGCGGGCTCATTCAATTTTGAGTCGGCCAAACTTAGTTTAGATGTTCAAAACGGTTTTGGTGTCGATGCGCAGGTTTTATTCAATTCCATTTCAACCATCAATTCAAAAACAGGTCAGGCCATCAATCTCACCGATCCGATAATCGGGCAAACACTAAATATCTCGCGCGCCACCGAAACGTATAATTCTCAATCACCCGTTGCCCCATCTGTTTATCATTATCAGCTTAATAATTCCAACATTCCGCAGATGATAGAGAATATGCCCGACATGATCTCATATAAAGTGCAGGTTACAACAAATCCGCTCGGGAATGTTTCGTCCGGTAACGACTTCTTTTACTATGGCAATTACTTAAATGCTTCTTTGAATTTAGAAATTCCTTTATCGATCATTGCCAACAACCTCACACTTGCCGATACGGTTGTCTTAAATTTAGGCGATTATAACGATAATCCTGCATCTGGCAAATTAACATTGATAGCCGATAATGGATTTCCTTTCTCGGCCAATGTTCAGATCTATATGATTGATGCTAACAATCATATTTCCGATTCTCTATTGGTCCTGAGCTTGATAGATGCCCCCCAACTTGATGCAAGCTACATGGTTGTTGCCCCCCGACGTTCCGAGTTGGTAATTAACCTGCCTGCTGATAAATATCTCGCGCTTTATAGCACCAAAAAAGTATGGGTTGTTGCACGATTCAACACAGCCGGAGCAAGTCATTTTGTAAAAATCTACAGCTATTATAAATTAAAACTAAAACTTACCGGCGATTTCAATTATCTGGTTGAGATGTAAACTGTATGAAGCACAATTTTTTTAAATATTCCATAGGTGCGTTGAGCTTGATAATTGCTGGTTTTATTAATACTCCGGCTTTTTGCCAATACAAATTTTCAAATTGTCCTTACGGGGCTTCGTCGGCTATGCTTCCTTCGGGCAATGAATCGTATGATGCAATTGATTTTAGCAAAGTTTATCTCGATCTGAGTTCTGAGTTTTATTTAAATTCCAACGGACTGACAAATCAGTTTATCAGCGATTTTTACAACGGGAAATTTCTGAATGAACCGCTTAAAACTAAAAATCTCAACCGGCTCAACACTCAAAATAATTTATTTGGCTATATTTTCAATACCGGTTTATCGGTAAATATTCCTGCTAAAAGGAATGGGATCAGCTATTATGCTGCTTATGAAAATCATAATTTTATGGAACTACAGTTTCATAAGAATTTTTTCAATATTGTTTTTTTTGGTAATAAAGATTTTGCCGACCAATATGCTTCTCTTGATAAACAGTCAATGAAGATTTTGAACTATCAGCAAATAAAAGCGGGAATTGTAAAGACATGGTTTAAAAAAAATAGTGTAAGTGTATTTTCTGCAGGAATCGGAATAAATAATGGCCAGAATATTTTAGAATACAACATCCCGAAAGCTACTTTTTTTACACAAAAAGAAGCCGAATACTTTTCGTTGGACATGAATATGAGCATGAAACGTAGCGATACACTGAATTCAAAATTCGGCGCTGAGAATGGTTCGGGCTTAAGCGTAGATCTGTCATATTATCATCGTGATTCCAGGAGTTCATTCGAAATTAAGGTGGAAGACCTCGGTTATATTCGCTGGAATAAAAATTCTCAACAATACACAAAAGACACTCTGGTTTATTTCGACGGGATTGAAATTAAGAACATTCTCGACATTAATTCTCAAACTATTAAAGGGATGTCTGGCGACAGTATTTTAAATGCCTTTGCTTTTGCCAATAAAACCAAAGCTTTCACCGAAATGATACCAATGAAAGCCTCCATAAACTATACCCGCTATTTTTTTCACGACAAATTGTCACTATCTCTAAGTCTTATCGAATATCATTTTTTGCATTTCAAACCCCTGATCCGTTTTGTGCCTTCATATAATATTCCGGTAAAAAGATCGAAAATTTGTATCGCTCCCAGTTTCGAATATGGTGGCTATGGCAAATTTAATTGTGGTTTGGGAGTATCAGCATCAGTGTATCGAAAATTCTATATTGAACTAAATACCGGTTTTATTAATGCCTATGCTGGTTCTCAGAATGCTGCCGGTTTGGGTGCTATGGTTTCAATAATTAAAACCTTGTAAGATGAAGATGTTTTTAAAAATAGTTTTTACAGTATTGAACATAGTTTTGTTTGTTTTTCTTTCTAAGGCCCAGGTATTGGAATTTAACAAAACCTATGGCGAAATGACCTATAATTATGGCCAGAGGATCATTCAGGCTAGCGATAAAGGATATTTTATTTTAGGAAACGAAAGCGGCGACATTGGCAACACTAATATTCATATTATCCGAACCGATTCATTGGGAACTATTCTTTTTGAGAAGATAATCGGTGATGCATCGCTTTATTGGGCAAATGATTTTAAACGTACTTCCGACAAGGGTTTGTTGATCACCGGATTTACAAATAGCAATCCCGACAAAGGCTATGATGTTTTATTAATTAAAACCGATTCAAATGCAAATGTTGAATGGCAGAAAACTTATGGCGGCGACAATTGGGATATGGCCAATGCAGTTGTTGAAACCAAGGACAGTACGTACCTTGTGGTGGGTGAAACCTATAGTTATGGGCCTGCAAACGAAAATATTTACATCATTAAAACTAATTTCAACGGAGATACCATCTGGACCAGAACCTTTGGCGGTGATAGTACTGATTATGCCATGGCCGCTGATGTTTTGTTCGATAGTTCTTATTTGATAGGAGCCACAACCAATAGTTTCGGGCATGGTAACTTCGATGGTTATGTCTTAAACCTTACAAAAAATGGTGACACTATCTGGACTCAAACCTACGGCGAAGACAAAGAAGACATTCTCAACTCAATTAAACAAACTCCCGATTCAGGTTTTGTTTTTGTTGGGTCTACAACTAGTTATAATGCCATTCAACATGAAAACTGGTTGATGAGGTTTGATAAAAGCAAAAATTTTGTATGGAAAATACCCGAGTTTTGGCAAATATTGTCTGGTGATGATGTCTTTACAGATGTGATCATTACTGATTCTGCTCAATATGCCATATCTGGTTATTCCACCAGTATAGGAAATGGAGGATACGATGCGGTTTTTTATTTGATGGGTGAATTTCCAATATTCAAATGTAGTCATTCGGATGGCTCAAGTGGCGATGAGAAAGCGTTTCAGGTAATTCAAACTGAGGATAAAACATTTGCAATAATTGGAAACACTAATAACATGGGAATTAGTTTGTCGAATATTTATTTAATAAAAATGGGGCTGGATTGTAGTTATAATAATACAACACAAAGTATTGTAGGACTAAATCACCAATTTTCAACAAGCTTTATTAAGTCAGTTTCAGTAACTCCAACTCTTTCAGACGGAATTTTCCTGATTTCTTTTCCAGAATCAATAATTATGAATTATAAAATTCTAATAAGCGACATAGAAGGCAGAATAATCCTTACTGATAATATTCAAAACCAACAATATCAAACTTACAAAGTGGATTTAAGCAGTGCAACTAACGGCATGTATTTTATTACTGTTATTGATGAGCAGAGTTTCAATACAATAAAAGTAGTAAAAGTTGGAAATTGAAGTTAATTGTAATATAATAAAGAAAAGTACTATTCCTTCCCCTTATATTTCTTTTCTCCTGCAATAATCTTAACCTGCAAATGATTTTCCTGAGGCGGAATAGGGCAGGAGTATTTTGGATTGTGATAGCAGCACAGCGGATTGAAAGCTTTGTTGAAATCAATAATTAACTCTTCACCTGAGGAAGGGATCACTAACTCCAGAAAACGACCACCACCATAAGTGTGTTTACCGTTCGTCAGATCTTTGAACGGGAGAAACAGATCGTTCTTGTATTGTTCGTCTGTAATAAGCTTCATGTATTGATACACGCTCAGTTTGCACACTTTCCCGTTAAGGGTAAAAGTAGCTTCGCCGTATTTTCGGTATGTTGCCGTGTTGCCTTTCGAACGTGGCATTTCAAAAGGCTGTTCGTCAGGGGTTAGCACAAGTTTTGCTATCACACGGTATTTCGTTTTGATCGGGTAAAAGACTATTTTTTTAAAGGCTTTTAGTCCTTCTTTGGTGAGTGGAGTTTCTGCTGTGTCGGCAAACTCTTTGTTCATATCGGCTCTGTAACTTAGATTATCTTTGATAATGTCTTTTTTAGTAGTTTGTGCAATTAGGTTATTGTTTGCAGCAAACATTAAAGCTATCAGAAATAATAAATGAACTGATTTTCGCATGGTCTGTTTTTTTAGTCAAATATAATAATAATCTTCACAGAAGTCGTATTTTTGTTTTGTCCTGAATCTAAAATAATGCCGAAACAAGAAAACAACAGTAAGAAATTTCTGCAATTCTATGCGTTCGCCAAACGATTTGGTCTCGATGGTTTTATTATTGCATTGGTCTCAGTGATAGTGCTGGCATATTTTTGGCCTCAGGTCGGTTCAAAAGATTCACCCGTACCACTTTCCGATATTGCCAACTACGGTGTTTCCGTCATCTTCTTTTTCTATGGATTACGATTGAGCGCCCGGAAGTTGATTGAGGGTATCAGCAACTGGCGGCTTCACTTGGTGGTGCATTCCGCAACTTTTATTGTGTTTCCCCTATTGGTTTTGGCGGCACGTTTTGCATTCGGCAATAGTTCACTGCCGGTAATCTGGCTAGGTATCTTCTTTCTGGCAAGTCTTCCGTCAACCGTTTCGTCATCAGTGGTGATGGTATCCATTGCAGGTGGCAACATCCCGGGGGCAATCTTCAATGCAAGCATATCGACTCTTATAGGTGTCTTTATCACACCACTCTGGATGGGTTTGTTTATGAAGGCATCTGCAGGCAGTTTCGATCTTGTCCCTGTAATAATAAAACTTTTACTTCAAGTTATTTTGCCTGTAGTGTTGGGTATATTACTGCATTCAAAATTGGGTGCGTTTGCCGAACGGCATCGCAAAAAACTCCGTTATTTCGACCAAACCATCATTTTGCTCATAGTCTACACTTCCTTCTGTGAATCTTTTGCCAAAAAAATGTTCGAAGGCTATTCAGCATTGTTTCTGATTGAACTTGGAGCCGGTATGATAGCATTGTTCTATTTAGTATACGGCATAGTATATGCCGCAAGCAAGCTGTTGAAATTTAACCGCGAAGATAAGATTACAACCATGTTTTGCGGGTCGAAAAAGTCACTGGTACACGGCACGGTTATGTCGAAGGTGCTGTTTGCCGGAAGTCCTTATATTGGCATTGTTTTGCTTCCCATTATGATGTATCATGCTCTGCAACTGGTGATGGTGAGTATTATAGCTCAAAAGATGGTTCGAAAAAACACTTAAGGATTTGATAGATATTTTGTTTCCAAAATATCTTTATTTCCATAGGAACTCATAAGGGAGTAATTTTCTTTTATTGTTTTGGCAATAATATTTATCTTAGCGCCACTTTTGCACCTATTAAATGGTTTTTAGCAGCATCGTTTTTCTTTTATATTTTCTGCCGCTGTTTTTATTGGCATATTATCTTGTCGATAAAAGATACAAAAACATTGTTATCCTTCTTTTTAGCATTTTCTTCTATAGTTGGGGTGCTCCAAAGTTCATATTTGTTATTCTCGGCACTACTTTTCTCGATTTCCATTTGGTAAAATGGATGTCGCAAACCAAAAGTCAATTGAGCCGGAGATTGATGTTAACCTTATCCGTGTCGGTCAATCTTGGGCTTTTGTTTTATTTCAAGTATTCCAACTTCTTTATTGATAATGTGAATGTTTTGCTTTCTGTTTTTGGCGACAAAAATATACAATGGACAAAATTGGTCATGCCTATCGGAATCTCTTTTTATACCTTTGAAACGATCACATACGTGGTTGATGTTTACCGGAGGGTCCATAAACCGTTGAAGAATTTTTGGGACTATCAACTTTATATCATCCTGTTCCCAAAGCTAATAGCAGGTCCTATTATCCGCTATCACGATCTTGCTGACCAGATCACCGACCGTAGCCAGAACGAAACCATCGACAATATGCTCATCGGATTCTATCGTTTTGCTATCGGACTGGCAAAAAAAGTATTGATCGCCAACCAACTTGGACAGCAGGCCGACACAATATTTGCTCTGAATATCTCTGGTATAGATACCTATACTGCCTGGATTGGAATTCTTGCCTATACCTTTCAGATTTATTTTGATTTTTCGGGTTATTCAGATATGGCAATAGGTTTAGCGAAGATGATAGGGTTTAATTTTCCCGAAAACTTCAATAATCCTTACATTTCGAGAAGCATAACAGAGTTTTGGCGCCGGTGGCACATATCGCTTGGTGCATGGATGCGCAACTACTTATATATCCCACTGGGTGGCAATCGAGTTGCGTTCAAAGGGCGGTTATATTTTAATCTCTGGTTTGTTTTTCTGATTTCAGGTCTGTGGCACGGAGCATCCTGGAGTTTTGTATTTTGGGGTGCATATCACGGAGTGTTTTTAGTGCTCGAAAGATTGTTCCTGCTTAAAGCATATGACAAGATTGGGAAATTTGCCAGCACGGCCATCACGTTCTTCGTGGTGGTTGTCGGATGGGTATTTTTCAAGGTGGTGAAACTCGCAGACGCATTCGGATATCTGAGACGCATGTTTGCTTTCGATTTTCGTCATGGGATGAGTTTTAGCGCTGATTTTTATACGTATTTAATAATTGCGGTGTTTTTTGCATTTTTCACTTATTTCAAAAAAGGTCAGAAAATACAGGATACTATATTTTTTAACGACTATACCACATTAAGGCATGTGTCGGTTTCGTGTTTGGCTGTGTTGCTGTTGATTCTTTCTATCAGTTCAATAACGGCTTTTGGTTTTAACCCCTTTATTTATTTCAGGTTTTAGTTATGAAGAAGGCAGGAAAGAACATACGGGGTTTATTATTTTTGGCGATAATGTTCTTATTAATCGTTCCGTTTGTTCAGAACAAGTTCGAATTCGTTAAACTCGATCCTTTGTCCGGGGACATTAAAATTCCTGAACGAAGTTACCTTAAATTCAAAGATTGGTTTTCGGGCAATTATCAGCAACACACCGAAAAATACCTGAACGAAACATTTGGTTTCAGAAACTTTTTTGTTCGTCTGAATAATCAGATTGCCTACGATCTGTTCGGCAAGATCAGCGCAAAACAGGTTGTGATCGGCAAAAATGATATGATGTATGAAGAAAGCTACATTAAGGCGTATTATGGCAGCGATTTTATCGGCAAAGACAGTATTATGCACCGTATGCAAAAACTGAAATTCATTCAGGATACAATGAGCAAACTGAACAAAAGTCTCATCATTATTTTTGCTCCCGGCAAAGCGTCTTTCTATCCTGAGTTTATTCCGGATAGCTGTAAGACCATAAAGAAAATCACCAATTACGAATATCATATAAAGCTCGCTCAGGAGTTCGGCTCGAACTATATCGACTTTAACCGCTATTTTATTGACCATAAACACACTTCCAAATATCCTTTATATCCTAAATGCGGCATTCACTGGAGCTATTATGGTGCCTGTTTGGCTGCCGATTCCATTATTCATTATATCGAAGTGCTTCGCCGCATAAATATGCCTCATTTGTATTGGAATAAAGTTGAAATAGCCGACCCCAAAGAAGGCGATAATGATATTGGCGATGGTATGAATTTGTTATTCGGAATAAACCCAGGGAAACTTGCTTATCCCAAATTGAAGTTTCAATCAGATTCAGGGAAAACAAAACCTACGGTGATGGTGGTCTCTGATAGCTATTACTGGGTAATGTATGGATTTGGCATTAACAGAGCCTTTGGCAATAACCATTTTTATTTTTATGGTAAAAAAATATATCCCGAAAGTTTTAAATCAACATTGGAAATCAAACAGGTGGATTTTGCCGAACAAATTGCGCAACACGAAGTCATAATTATTATGGCAACCGAGCCAACCCTGGGTGATATGGGCTGGGGATTTATTGAAAAACTTTACGATCTTTATAAAAAGAAACCTTTGCATTGAAAATGAACGAATATTTCTTATCTTTGGGCTTGCATCCATCCTTTATAAAGCAATAGAACTATGAACGAGATCTCAAGAAATATACAACTCCGAAGTTTTACCGAAAACGATATTCCTCTTATGGCTATGCTTGCAAACAACGAAAAGGTTAGCCGCAACATGAGAGATGGTTTTCCTCATCCCTACACTCTGGAAGACGCCAAAGGTTTTATCTGGATCTGTAGGCAGCAAGACCCTGTTATTGCTTTGGCCATTGAATTTGATGACGAATATGTTGGCAACATAGGCGTTAGCATTGGTAATGATGTTTACCGGAAATCGGCCGAAATAGGCTACTTTATTGGTGAGCCCTACTGGAACAAAGGCATAGCAACCATGGCTGTAGATCTGATGATCGATTATGCTTTCGGCAAACTTGGTTTGGCAAGGTTACATACAGGTATCTTTGAATATAATCCTGCCTCAATGCGTGTTTTGGAGAAATGCGGCTTCCAAAAAGAAGGTGTTTTCATAAAATCAGTTTTCAAAAACGGTCGTCTGTGGAACGAACACCGCTATGCGCTTATCAATCCCAAGTGGAAACATGAGTTTTGACGAATAACTTTAGGCCTTCGTCCAAATTAAATTCAGTAAAAAATAGTACATTTGCTCTATAAACCTTTGAGTATGGAACTGAATTCGTTAACCGCCGTTTCGCCTGTTGATGGACGTTATCGCAAATCAACAGAAATATTATCCGATTATTTTTCGGAATATGCTCTTATAAGAAAACGCCTTTTCGTAGAAACGGAATATTTTATTGAATTATGTTCTGTGATGCCTGCTCTGAAACCAATCAATCAAGAGGATATACTGAAAATACGTAACATTTTTTTCGATTTCAGCACCGACGATGCACTGCAGGTGAAGGAGATAGAATCCGTTACCAATCACGATGTAAAATCTGTTGAGTATTTCCTGCGCATGAAATTCGATGAACTGAAACTTGGCGCTTATAAAGAATACATCCATTTCGGCCTAACTTCGCAGGATATCAACAATACTGCTATGCCCCTGTTGTTGAAAGAGGCCCAGATAAACGTGATGCTACCCATGCTCAACATGCTCACTGATAATCTGAATCTTCTTGCTCATGATTGGAAACATATTCCCATGTTAGCCCGTACCCACGGCCAGGCTGCATCACCCACATTGTTGGGCAAGGAAATAGGAGTGTTTGCCGAACGTTTGTATACGCAGATAAAGTATTTTGATATGGTTCCTTTCGAAGGCAAATTTGGAGGTGCAACCGGAAATTTCAACGCTCATTTTGTAGCATTTCCATCTATCGACTGGCATGCGTTTGCTAACAAATTTCTCGACCGTTTGGGCTTGAAACGACAGCAATGCACCACACAAATCGAACACTATGACAATCTGGCGGCCTATTTCGACACTGTGAAACGCATTAATACCATATTTATTGACTTATGCCGCGATATTTGGTCTTACGTTTCGTTGGATTATTTCAAACAAAAGATCAAGAAAGATGAGGTAGGTTCCTCGGCTATGCCTCACAAAGTGAACCCTATTGATTTCGAAAATGCAGAAGGTAATTTCGGTTTTGCCAATGCTATTTTTGAACACTTATCGGCTAAATTGCCCATTTCCAGGCTGCAGCGCGATCTAACCGATTCAACCGTTACGCGAAATATTGGTGTTCCATTGGCCCATACACTTATCGCATTGAAATCGCTCAAACGTGGTTTGGATAAACTTATCATCAATGAAAGCAAAATGGAGGCCGACCTGGAACTGAATTGGGCCGTGGTGGCCGAAGCCATTCAAACCATCCTGCGCCGCGAAAATTATCCCGACCCCTATAATGCCCTAAAAATGCTCACCCGAACCCATCAGGCTATTACCAAAGATAGCATACAGGAGTTTATCGAAAATCTGGATGTGAACGAAGCGGTTAAAAGCGAATTGCGAAAGATTACTCCGCAGAACTACACGGGGAAATAAATACTATTACCCCCAAGACCTTACAAGTTAACATCGTAATAACTTTCTAAAACTAAATCTTACTCCTTATACATATTCCGGTATCTCACCGCATTGTCGAGTGCATCCATTATTTCGCGTGTAAAACCACCGGGTTGATGTTCGGGAAGTTCGGCTTCAGTTTCGGGTGTTGATTCTATCACCTGAGCGATCACACGGTCGCAGGTATTGCGTATCTGTTCCTTTTGAAAATCATCGAACACATCGAAGGTTTCACCAAAGCGGTCGTTATGGTCGAGCATGGCTGTGAGAACAGTTTTATATATAATTTCTTTTTTAGGGCTTTTGTTGCGAACCTGTTTATAGGCTTCGGCCACTATTTCGGATGCATTTTCGCGTATCTTTTCTGAGATCGGGATTGTGCACGAATCGATCTTGATTTTATCAGGATTGTTTCGTTCCCATTCGGCTATGCCGCGAGCCACTTTCGAATCGTAGGCCGAACGTTTGCAATCGATGATAAAAAATGTATAGAGGTAGATAATCTTTGGCATCAAAAAACTCAATTGTTTTGGTTATGTTTTAGGACATTGTAGAATACCCAATTCCTGGCTTCTTTTCTCAATAGTATGATAGTGCCTTTGAGTTGATATATTTGAAACGATGTTCTTTATTAAATCGACAGTTGGGTTTTTTGATTTTTTTGACTTCT
>CAIWKO010000068.1 GCA_903913285.1 uncultured Bacteroidales bacterium
AGAAGTCAAAAAAATCAAAAAACCCAACTGTCGATTTAATAAAGAACATCGTTTCAAATATATCAACTCAAAGGCACTATCATACTATTGAGAAAAGAAGCCAGGAATTGGGTATTCTACAATGTCCTAAAACATAACCACTGCAAATAAAGTTTATATATTTTCCACCAATTATAAAACTAATGATGGAATGGGACAAAATTATGCAGTAGCAAAAATCGGAACAACATGGTATCATGCCAGAGACTTAACTGTTGGCGGTTATGCTTACGATGCCGATTTTCTTATCAATCCTAGAGTTTCGTATACTCTTGCAAATCCCACTTACACATATACTCCAACATGCTTAAACAATAATCAGAATGTTGCGTTTACTTTATCTGCACCTGCTATGTACACAAACAAAATGTATAACTATTGGGCTTTTATTGATTCTGCTTATAATCAGTTTTATTGGATTTATGGTGATGGTTCAGCAGGGGTTTCAGCATTAAGCAATAATCATACTTACGCTGTTGCCAATACTTATACTAATAAATTATTCTTTTTGTTCGATGGTTGGTGTGTATCTTCAGCAATTGACTCTGTGAAACATACTATCAGTATCTGCACAGAAATAAATGAAAATTCAACATCCAACATTTCTATTTATCCAAATCCAGCTAAAAATGTTATCAATATTGAGAATGCTTCAAATGCTTTTATTGAAGTTTATAGTTTAAACGGCAGTTTGGTTAAACAACAACAATTAAATACTGATTTCGAAAAAGTTGATCTCGGATCGCTATCAAATGGAAATTACATTCTCAAGTTAAATAACGGTAATAGTTCTTTAACCAAGAAAATTGTTGTAGAGAAATAAATATATTATTTTCTAAAAAAAGCTACTCAGATCGGGTAGCTTTTTTTATTTTTACCTCTCAATAAAAAACAGGTTCTTATGGAAATGACGAACAATGATATAATGAAAAAGCTGCGTGTGGCTTTAAGTCTGAGAGATGACGATATTATTCACATCCTTAAACTAGCTGGGTTCACCATGAGCCGAAGCCGTTTGAATTCATTGTTCCGCAATCCCGACCATCCGAATTATGAAGAATGCGGTAATCAGGTGTTGCGAAATTTTCTCAATGGTTTGATAATTTATAACCGCGGCCCCCAAGCAGACGATAAGAAAAAGAATCCGCCTACAATGGATCCACGTCAAGACTAACTTTTACTGAAGGATGTTTTTTCGAAAATTCGAGAATGCAATTTTGAATTTCATCTTTATGCTTTTGCAGTGAAGCATTCCGTTCGAGTTTGATGAGAATGTTTTTTAAATAAAGATTTTTGATGCGCGACACAACAGGGTTTTGCATAAAAAATTGACCTGAAACAGGTTCAGCTTGAAGTTAAAAAAATACTTATAACTAAGGCAAACGATACTATAACTCCCGTTTGGGAATAAGAGAGCGGTTTCTATAAAGCCTCTTTCACCAAGGGTGAATTGAAAGCAGAAATACAGATCAAAGAAAATGGTGAATGGATAAAATCGATCTGGACTCTGCCATATACCTACGTCCCTCAAAAGATTAAAGATACTGTGCTTACCTCTTTCCCCGGTTCAAAGGTCATAGGAGCTTCCTTCCAGAATCGCACTGATGGGGATTATTATTTTATTGAAGCCAAAAAGAAAAAAGACATCCAATTATTATACTATAGTCTTAAATCAGAATATATTAAAACCGAACCTAAAGAAGTTAATCGAGAGGAAGGTAAATAATATTTCTTATAATTTTCCCATGTGTAAAAAGGAATATGTCCACAATAAATAAGAAATCATAATAGATGTCAAAAACCTAAATAATTATATCTAAATTTGTATCCAAACTTATTTTAAAAAATGCTTATGAAAAAATTTACGCTTTTCTTTTTAGCAATTAGTTTTGGTATGGTAAGTTTTAGCCAAACTAAAATTGGCAAAACAATCGTCAATGCAGCATTATTATCCAAAACCCAACTCAATGGGATGCTCCAAACATACAACAATTCGCAAGGAACAGTATATTATGCAGCACCTTCTCATCCATCAAAAGTTAGTTACATGACGCAAAACTTTGATGGCACTTGGTTGCCCACATCGTGGACCACTCAAGTATTATTAACGGCAAAATCGTGGTCGCAAGCCAATCCCACAACCACTCCATACACCACGATTGACCCTACCAATGTCTATTCAGCCACTTGTCCATATTGCTTACCTACAGAAACTCAAAACGAATGGTTGAAGACTCCTTCTATCACAGGAACCGCTGCTGCCACTTCTCTGTTTTTGAAGTTTTGGCTCGGATTCAGCTACAATTACTTGCCTGCTGGAGGCTTGGGAGCCCCCGGTGCAACTTTACAATGCAAGATATCCATCAACGGTGGTTCCACATGGACCACACTTTGGGATGCCAACACTGTTACCGCCTTCACAGGTTGGGGATGGCGCGAAGTTAGTCTTGACATAAGCACTTATAAAGCTGCACCATTCATGATTGCATGGAATGTAGTTGGTGCCGATGGCGATTTGTTTGCTCTTGATAATGTTTCTATAGCTGAACCTGCTGCTATTGATGCCGGCGTAACCGCCATCACAGCTCCGCTTACTACCTGCAATAACTTATCCTCCGCAGAAAACATCGTTGTTACCATTAAAAATAATGGTGCTACTGCCATTTCTAATTTCCCTGTTTCCTATAAAATAAACAACAACACTCCTGTTACTGTTACCTACACAGGCTCCATCGCTTCGGCAGGCACAGCCCCCTACACCTTCACCGGTGCCCAAGCTGCCAACCTATCGGTTGCTGGTTTATATAAAATTAAAGCTTACACTTCCCTTTCCTTTGACGGCGTTGCCACAAACGACACCACTACAGTCAACCTATCCATCGGAACAGCATCCATTCCTTATACTATGGGCTTCGAAGCCACCGATAATTTAGCTGGATGGACAACACTGAATGTTAATGCAGATGCTTTCACATGGGGAATCTACACAGGTGTGAAATATGCACATACAGGACTTGGTTTTACTGCCTATCCATTCAATACCAATGGAACCACTGCTGCCGACGATTGGTTGTTCACCAAATGTATCAGCATGTTTGCCGGAACCAACTATCGCTTAAGATTCTACTGCAGACCCTTCGACAGCTCTTATCCCGAAGCTATGAACGTTAACATCGGCACTGCTGCTACAGTGGTTGGCATGGCGACTCAACTTGTGAACTTACCTTCAATAACCGACACCACCTATCCTGTATCCAACACCGTATTCACCGTCCCTACCTAGGGCACCTATTATATAGGCTTCCACGCCAAAAGCGCTGCCAATATGGACTATCTCATCTTAGATGATATCTCTATTGACATCGTTACCGACGTTGCCGAGAACCCTTCATCCGACATTAGCCTCTTCCCAAATCCTGCCAGCACTATGCTTACTATCAACTCTCCCGAAAAAATAAAACATATCAAAGTCATCAACTTATTGGGAAGCGTGGTTTTCGAGCAAGGTATCTTCACAAACAGCCTACAATTAAACATCTCGGATTACACCAAAGGCATTTATTTTGTTGTTGTGACTACCGAGAAACAAAACTTCACGCGCAAGATTCAAATCGTCAAATAAGATAGTATCCAGCAAATACGAAAAAAGCTACCCAAATCGGGTAGCTTTTTTTATTTTTACCTCGTAATATAAAAACTGGTTCTTATGGAAATGACGAACAATGATATTATGAAAAAGCTTCGGGTGGCTTTAAGTCTGAGAGACGACGATATTATTCACATCCTTAAACTGGCTGGGTTCACCATGAGCCGAAGCCGTTTAAGCTCATTGTTCCGCAATCCCGACCATCCGAATTATGAAGAATGTGGCAATCAGGTGTTGCGAAATTTCCTGAATGGTTTGATCATTTATAACCGCGGCCCGCGGATAGACGATAAGAAAAAGAATCCGCCTACAATGGATCCACGTCAAGACTGACCTTTACCGAAGGATTTTTTTTCGAGAATTCAAGTATACTACTTTGAATTTCATCTTTATGCTTTTGCAGTGAAGCATTCCGTTCGAGTTTGATTAGTATGTTTTTTAAATAAAGATTTTTAATGCGCGAAACAACAGGGTATTCGGGTCCAAATACTTTTTTTGCAAAAATAATTTTAAGGTCGTGCGCCAGAAATCTTGCTGCATCATTCAATGTTGTAGTGTCCTGATGTTTTAATGTAATTTGAATTAATCGGCTGAACGGAGGATAAGCAAAACGTTGTCGCTGATGCAACTGTTCGTTGCACATGGCATGATAATCATTTTGCAATGCCTGTTTGATGATAGGATGATCGGGGTTATAAGTTTGTATCACCACTTTCCCGCGTTTGTTCTTGCGCCCTGCTCTTCCGCTCACCTGAGCGATCATCTGATAGCCCCTTTCGTGCGCCCTGAAATCGGGAAAACTTAACATATTGTCGGCGTTTAATATACCAACCAAACTTACATTTTCGAAATCCAAACCTTTGGTAACCATTTGTGTTCCGATCAATATCTGCGTTTTTCGGTCTTCAAAATCGTTGATTATTTGCTGATATGCATTCTTTGTTCGGGTTGAATCCAGATCCATACGCACGATATTGGTTTCTGAAAATAGCAAAGCTGTTTCTTCTTCAATCCGTTCGGTGCCAAAACCCTTGGTAAGTATTTTAGTGCTTCTGCAGGCAGGACATTCTGCAGGAACAGGAGCCGAATAGCCACAATAGTGACATTTCAACTGGTTGATCTGTTTGTGATAGATCAAGGTTACATCGCAATATTTGCAGGTGGGAACCCAACCGCAATCGTTGCATTCAACTCTGGTAGAGAACCCCCTGCGATTTTGGAAAAGTATTACCTGTTCTTTATTTTTCAGTGCTTCGGTAGTGAGATCAAAAAGCGTTTCCGAGAAAAAAGCTTTCATCTTTTTATGACGGGTTTGTTCTTTAAGGTTGGCAATAATAATCTCGGGCAATTCCATATCGCCAAATCGTTTGTTCAGTTCCACCAATCCAAAGCGGGCGTTCAGAGCATTGTAATAAGTTTCGATGGAAGGAGTTGCCGAACCCAGCAATGTTTTTGCTCCGTGCAAATGGGCAAGATAAATAGCAGCATCGCGTGCATTATAGCGCGGAGCAGGCTCATTCTGTTTGTAGGAAGTATCGTGTTCTTCGTCAACTATCACTAATCCCAAATTGTGAAAAGGCAAAAACAACGACGAACGCGCACCTAAAACTATCTTATAAGGTTCACCCACGGCTTCGGTCGCCTCAGGAGGAAGTACCTTGTTCCATACTTCAACACGTTCGTTGTTATTGTACTTGGAATGATATACCCCAACCTGCTTACCGAAGTATTTCCTCAGCCTGTTGATGATCTGTGTGGTAAGAGCTATTTCGGGCAATAAGAAAAGTACCTGTTTGTTCTGTGCAATGGTTTCGTTGATGAGTTTGATATAGATCTCGGTCTTGCCGCTCGAAGTAATGCCGTGAAGCAGCACCACATCTTTTGTTTGGAAATGATGATGAATTTCATCCACGGCCGTTGACTGGTCTTCGTTAAGAATAATAGAATCAACATCGGCTATACTATCATATTCTTTTAACCGCGATTGTGTTATTTCATAAGTTTCGAGCACGCCCTTTTTGACAAGTGCACTGAGCTGCGCCACCGAAGATTCGGCTTTAGCCAACAGATCTGTACGGCTAATATTCTTTGGAGCGGGTTTAACATTCCGGGTAAAATACAGATAAGCCATCATCAGTTGCATTTGCATTTTGGCTTTCCGATCGAGGGTATCGAGCAATTTATGCAAAGAGTCTTCATCGGTATATTGCTCTGTGAGCCTCACACAAACTTCTTTCTTAGGTTTGAATTTATCTCTGATCTCTTCTTCGGGCAACACTATGTTTTTTTCGATCATGGTTTTTATCAGCGGAATGATCTTTTGCTGTTCGATAATATCAGATATTTCGGTCAATGTTAGTTTTTGACGGATATCCAAAGCTTCGGCTATAAGAAATTCTTTATCCGACAAGAGCTTATAATCCCTGTCGAATTCGGGATTGAGCACCACACAACTTTCAGAGGCCAGTTTTAAAGAAGAAGGCAAAGCTACATTCATCACTTCGCCTATGCGGCACATATAATATTCGGCCATCCAATTCCAATACGTAAATTGAATGTCGTTCACAATGGGTGCATCGTCCAATACGGATAAAATATATTTTGGCGTATAGCCTTGTGGTACTTTCTCATGTATTTTATAAACCAGAGCCGTGTAGATCTTTTTTTTGCCGAACTGCACCACCACCCGAACACCCGTTGTCAACACATCATTCAACTCGAAGGGAACCCGATAGGTATATACCCCCGGGATCGGCAACGGAAGAATGACTTCGGCAAACAGGGTGATCCGTTCCATGCTCTATAACGATAAGATGTTAGCCATAGTGAGCATGCTTTTGTTCATTTCCTGATGATGTTTGGTAGCTTTTTCGAATGGGATATAAACTGTTTTAAGATTCATCTGCCCTATCATCACGCCTCTTTTGCCTTCGAGCAATCCATTCACAGCATCGTAGCCTAAAGTACTTGCCAGCACCCTGTCCATACAGGTGGGCGATCCGCCGCGTTGCATATGTCCTATGATAGAAACACGGGTATCGTAATAATCAAATTTTTCTTTCACCTTACGGGCAATTTCTAAAGCGCCTCCCTGATCGTCGCCTTCGGAAACAATGATAATTCCCGAAGTTTTATTTTCGCGTCTGTCGTTTTTCAGTTTATCGATCAGATCTTCGATGATTGTTTTGCTTTCAGGCACCAGAATATCTTCGGCTCCGCCGGCAATACCACTTCGTAATGCAATAAAACCTGCATCACGTCCCATCACCTCCACAAAAAACAAACGGTTGTGCGAAGCAGCCGTGTCGCGTAGTTTATCCACTACCTCAATAACTGTATTGATAGCTGTGTCATATCCAATGGTAAAATCGGTTCCGAAAAGGTCGTTATCGATAGTACCGGGAACTCCAACAACGGGATAATCATATTCGTTGCCGAGCGCCATGGCACCTCGAAAAGTACCGTCGCCACCTATGGCAACCAATGCATCAATTCCGGCGTTTATCAAATTTTGGTATGCAGTTCTCCTTCCTTCTTCGGTGCGGAAACTTTCGCTTCGGGCTGTTTTCAATATCGTACCTCCCCGTTGAATAATATTGGCAACCGAACTATTATTCATGGTTTGAAATTCCGAATTAATTAAGCCATCGTATCCGCGATAAATTCCGATCACTTCCAGTTTGTTATAATTTCCGGTGCGAACCACCGCACGTATGGCAGCATTCATGCCCGGGGCATCACCACCTGAAGTGAACACGCCTATTCTTTTTATCTCTTTCATTGTAGTATTTATTGTATAAAATAACAGAAAAACAAAGGTATTATTTTTTTGGTTTTAGAGTAATTATTGCGGAGAGTATAAAATAAAGCGAACAAAACAGTGCTGAAAACGTATAAGTTTCGTAAATTTGGAAATCAAATACTCGTCTAATGAATATATTATATCATGAACCTATTGCATACCTAATGAGAAAAGGCTCATGAAAATTGCGATCACAGGCGGCAGCGGTTTTATCGGAACCAATCTGGTTACTTTTCTGAAACAACAGGGCCACGAAGTTGTGCTTATCGGGCGAAATGATATTTCGGGCGAACCTTCTCTATTAAAACAAAAACTCAGCAAGGCCGAAGCAGTTATCAATATGGCCGGTGCTCCTATCGTTAAATACTGGACCCCAAAATATAAAGACAGTATTTACACCAGCCGCATCGAAACCACCCGCGCTTTGCTGAAAGCCATCAATCCCGAAACTACCAAAGTACTGATAAGTTTTTCGGCAGTTGGAATTTATGAAGGACACAGCAAACAAAGCGAATATAATTTTACTTACGGGAACGATTTTTTAGCGTCGGTTTGCACCGACTGGGAAGCGGAAGCTCAGCTTTTGGCTGTTGATGTGCGTACCGTGGTTTTTCGTCTGGGAGTGGTTTTGGGAAAAGGAGGAGCGCTGAAAAAAATGCTTCCCTTGTTTAAACTCGGTTTGGGTGGAAAGATCAGTAACGGACGACAAGGTTATTCCTGGATACATATAGATGACGTGCTGCTGGCTATTGATTTTGCCCTGCAAAACACGATATGCGTTGGAACCTACAATTTAACTTCGCCCAAGCCTGTTTCGAACGCTATTTTTACAAAAACACTCGCCCGATTGGTTCACCGGCCTGCTTTACTGGCGATTCCGAAATTTGCTCTTTATTTAATATACGGTGGCGGTGCTGCAGCTTTAACCAATGGACAATTCGTGTATCCCGAACGTTTGCTCGATCAGGATTTCGTGTTCAAACATAATTATCTGATAGAAGCGCTGGAGAATATTGTGAAAGATAGAGTTTGAAGCGCGGAGTTTATAGTTATTGGGATTATCAGAATTCTTCAAAAAAAATATGCAGGAGATAATAAACCGAAATAAAAAAATACGAACTTTGAAATCATAAAACATTTAGTTCGGAATTTGAACAAATATTTTTATGAAAATATTGATCTGCGACGATCATAAGCTTTTGCGCGAAGGCCTCATTCAAATACTTCGCCCCGTCGAAGAAATTACCTACATAGGTGAAGCCGGCACCGGCGAAGAGGTGCTTAAGCTTATGAAAAATACCGCCTTCGACATACTTATTCTTGATATTGCGCTGCCCGGAAAAAATGGTTTGGAAATTCTGGCAACGGTTAAAACATTGTATCCTTCAACACCTGTATTAATGGTAAGCATGCATACGCAGGTGCAATATGCCATAAGAGCTTTAAAGAAAGGAGCATCGGGCTATTTAACAAAAAATGTTGCATCGGACGAATTGATAATTGCCATTCGGAAGATTAAGAACGGCGGCAAGTATATTGCGAAAGACCTGGTTGAAGAAATAGCTGACACGGCTATTAATGGTAAAGATTTACAAAAGCATGAAACCCTTTCGGAGCATGAATTTGATATTATGATAAAAATTGCCAACGGGCAGACGCCTACCCAAATTGGCTTGGAAATGAATCTTTCGCGCAACACCATCAGCTCCCTCCGAAGCAAAATTTTATTTAAAATGCACTTCGAAACCAGTGCCGATATCACCAAATATTGCTACGAACAGAAACTGATAACATAGCCTATTGAAATTACTGAACTCCTGCTCTTTTCTGCTTTTTGCCTTATAATACCCCCCCCCTTTGTTTTTTCTGAACGAATGTAGTTTGTAGTATATATACTACAAGCGAATAGTCGTTAGACTATTGCAGGGTTTTATACACCTTCTGACCTTTGTATTTTATTAGAAGTGTTAGTGTTCTTTGAACCATTGTAAAATTTGTTGAAAACAGGAAATGGTCTTCCTAATGAAAGAAATGATATTCTCAATTGGAAAAAACATATTCTTAATTGGAGGAATGATATTCTCAATTAAAAAAAACATTTTCTTAATTGGAGGAACGATATTCTCAATTGGAAAATACATTTTCTTAATTGGAGGAACAATATTCTCAATTGGAAAAAACATTTTCTCAATTGGAGGAAAGATATTCTCAAGTGGAAAAAACATTTTCTTAATTGGAGGAAAGATATTCTCAATTAGAAAAAACATTTTCTCAATTGGAGGAATGATATTCTCAATTAGAAAAAACATTTTCTTAATTGGAAAAATGATTTTCTTAATTGGAGGAAACATTTAAATATTGATTAATTGAAAAAATATGTTGTTAATAAATTTAATATCAACCAAATAAATTATTTATTTTAAAAACGTATAGCTATGGTAAATTTAATCAGAGTAAAAAAAAGTTTAGGCAAAGTAAACATTAATGTAAAACTTACAAAAAATCGTAACATCGTTACGCAAATGCCTCTGCATCCCGAAATCACCATCTGGCCCTATACGGCAGCAGATTATAAAAGTGTATGCGATGAAGTGGATAAAGAAAATCAACTGCATTTAACCGGCGATCACGAAGCTACTAAACGGATGCGTATAGCGGAAATTAATATGGATAAGTATTACAGCGGAACCGCCGCTTGTGTAGAAACATTTGCCAATCAAACCGATGATGCAGCTTTGCCTATCAGCATGGGTTTTGAATTATATTCAGAAAAGAAAGCCCGTTCGCCCAAGAAAATAACCGCCCGCGACGGCAATGTTGAAGGCGATATCATTGTTGAATATCCTAAGTTGCAGGGAGCAGCCTCTTATGTGTCGCAGATAGCCGAAGTTATTACCGGAAAAGACCCGGTTTATTATTTCGACGCAGCCTGCTCTATAACATATATGGTGATACACAACTGTAAGCCCGGTACCAAATATCTGATAATCTTAGCCGCTGTGTATGCAACAGGCGAAAGTCCGTTCAGTGTTCCTCTCACATTCACAACAGCCCCATCGGTAACCGGGGGAAGGGTTAATGAATAATAATGTATAAAAGGTTGCTTCAACAAAAGGCTTGCCCGTATGGTGAGCCTTTTTCTATTCAGAATTCAAAAGGGAGAATTCAATATTCTTGTTTCTCCAAAACAACGAAAAATGCAGCACAGAAAGCACTTGTTAGTTCACTTTAAAATATATTTTCAAAACAACCAAGTTATTGAAGGTGTTAATCGTTATTATTTCGATTGTATGAATTTTAATAAAAACGGTCAATGCTATTCAGGCATGGACATTCTGACTTCTGTATTCTTCAAAAAAAAACAATAATTCAAAAAACTGAGCGTTACATTTATTTCCCGGCTTTTTTCAAAAAAAAAGGCTGCTATTTAACTCATTTTATTAATTTCGCTAAAATTTTAATTAAATTAATCAACATGAATGTTTTTAAGAACTTTAAATTAGTGAACAACGTGTTGGGGTGGATCGTTTTTATTATCGCCGCCTCCTGTTTGTTAAGCACCGTTGAGCCTACAGCAAGCTGGTGGGATTGTGGCGAATACATCGCATCCTCCTATAAATTAGAAGTAGGTCACCCTCCCGGAGCACCTTTGTTTCAGTTGATGGGTCGTTTGTTCACCTTGCTTGCCGGAAATAATTTGCAGAGAGTAGCTGTTTATGTGAACGCCATGTCGGCAATATTAAGTGGTTTTGCAATATTATTTTTATTTTGGACCATTACAGCTTTAGCCAAGAAATTATATGTAAAAAGCTCCAGTTTTGATCTCACCCTGCCTCAAACCCTTGTTATAATGGGAGCCGGATTGGTTGGTGCGTTGGCTTTTGCCTTCACCGATTCGTTCTGGTTTTCGGCTGTCGAAGGCGAAGTTTATGCCACTTCCATCTTTTTCACCGCCATGGTGTTTTGGGCCATGCTGAAATGGGATGTGGCTGCCGACGAAAAATATGCCAACCGCTGGATCGTGTTCATTGCATTCATGATGGGTCTTTCCATCGGGGTTCACTTACTCAACCTGCTGTGTATTCCTGCCATGACCATGATTTATTATTTCCGCAAGGGAAAACAATCGCGCCGCAATTTTATTTTAGTATTGATACTTTCTATCGTAATACTCGGATTCGTTCAGTCTATCATCATTCCGTGGACGGTGAAAATGGCAGGCTTTTTCGAGCTCTTTTTCGTGAATTCGGTTCGTATGCCTTTCAATTCGGGAACCGTAATTTATTTCATATTCCTTGCCGCACTGATCACTTTTGGTTTATGGATGACCAAAAAATATAAGAAAACGGTTCTAAATACTATTATACTGGCCTTTTCATTTATCGTTATCGGTTATTCTTCTTTTATGCTACTGCCAATTCGTGCAGGAGCCAACACACCTCTCAATGAAAATGATCCGGAGGATGCTTTGTCGATGCTCACTTATCTGAATCGTGATCAATATGGTGACTGGCCAGTTCTGTATGGACAGTATTTCAACGCGAAAGTTATAGATACCAAAGAAGGGGCATATAATTATATTAAGGGTAAGGACAAATATGTGCCAACAACCCGAAAAATAAATTACATCTACGATCCGAACAGCTGCGGTTTGTTTCCACGCATGTGGAGCGAACAGGATAAACATGTCAAGGCATATCATGCCTGGACAGGAGTGAGTGCGAACCGGAATCCGACATTCGGCGAAAACCTGGAGTTCTTTTTCCGAAACCAATTAGGAAGCCAATATTGGCGCTATTTTATGTGGAACTTTGTGGGCAGACAAAACGATCAGCAGGGCTTTGGTATTGACGATGGTGGCAACAAAGATGTGATGAACGGCAACTGGATATCGGGTATCAAGTTCCTCGATGCGGCACGACTCGGAAATCAGGATAAGATCACCGACAAAATGATGCAGAACAAAGGCCGCAACACTATGTTTTTCCTTCCTTTTTTGCTTGGTTTAGCGGGTTTGATATATCATTTTTGGAAGCATAAAAAGGATGCGTTTGTTATTACGCTCTTGTTCATAATGACAGGGGCTGCCATCATCGTGTACCTTAATCCAACGCCCTATCAGCCGAGAGAAAGGGATTACGCTTATGTAGGCTCGTTCTATGCCTTTGCTATCTGGATCGGATTGGGGGTTATAGCCTTGTATCAGTTGCTTTCGAAGAAACTTCCGCAATTGACCAGTGTTTTCATAGCTACCATTGCATGTTTGCTACTGGTGCCTACTATTATGGCCAAACAGGAATGGAACGATCACGACCGTTCGCACAAATATGCCATGCGCGATTTTGCCAAAGATTATCTGTCGTCATGCGCACCTAATGCGATACTGATCACCAACGGCGATAACGATACTTTCCCCTTATGGTATGTTCAGGAAGTTGAGGGATTCAGAACCGATGTGCGCGTGGTGAATTTCACTCTGGCTTCGGGCGATTGGTATATACACCAGTTATTTAATAAGATCTATAATTCGGAACCATTGCCTTTCACGATACCATCGGATAAATATACGGCAGGAACCAACGATTTTATTCCTTACTACGAAAAAGACCCCGATAATGTATGGGATCTGAAAAAACTCATCAACTTCATCAACAGCGATAATGAAGATAACAAAGTGATGCTTCAGGATAAACGCAAGGTATCCTATATGCCCACTAAAAATTTATCTCTGCGGGTTGATTCGCTCAAAGTATGCAACAACGGAACGGTTCCAGGATATTTGGCCGATAAGGTAGTGAAATCGATCAATTGGAAGGTTCAAAAAAGCACGTTAATGAAAAATGATCTGATGCTGCTTGACCTTTTGGCAACCAACAATTGGAGCAGACCGATCTATTTCGCCAGCCCGTCGAGTGTAAGCGATTTTCTGAATATAGAAGATTATTGCTATCTGGAAGGTTCCGTTTATCGTTTCATGCCTGTTAAAGGCGATACCAAGCGTGGCGGTGTGTTGCCCGACGAAACCTACAATGCAATGATGAATAAATTTGTTTATGGCAATTTGAACGATAAACGGGTTTATGTGGATAAAGAAAGCTATGGAATGGCATTGTATATGCGTAATAACTTTGCCCGTCTGGCTCAGGGTTTGATATCAGAAGGTAAAAAAGATAAAGCCATTAAAGCCCTCGATAAGGGTATTGAAATGTTTCCCGACTATGCAGTAGCCTACGACCTGTATATGATAGGCTATGGCGAATTGTATTTCCGTCTGGGTCAACCCAAAAAAGCCAACGAGATTTTTGACATCGTGGGCGAAATATACGATCAGAATTTGCAGTATTATATGAGTCTCGAACCGAAATATACCGGTCTTGTGAGAGATGATATGCAACAGGCGCTTTCAATTGTTAAGGCATTGGTCGACTATTCGCAATTATACGGTCAGAAAGAACAAGCTAAAAAATTCGGCACTATGCTGAACCAATATGTACGTTACTCGCCTCAAGATTCTGTTCAGGGAGGTCCCGGCGGTAAGTAAAATTCAGTAATTTTTTTAGCAAATAGTCATTTGTAGTTCTATAAATGACTATTTGTTTTTATAGACTCAAAATTCGATCTATGAAGGAACATTGGAAAGTGATTATCAATCCGAATGCAGGTGGTAAGACAGACCCCGGTCAATGGGAACATATTTTTGATGAACTGCGAAAAGAAGAAATTGAGTTTGATTCAATAATATCCAATTATCATAAGCATATCATCGAGATCGTTCATACTGCAATTGAAAACGAGTATCGTAAATTTATAGTTATCGGAGGAGATGGTTCGTTGAACGAAGTTGTTAATGGTTTTTACACCCAAACAAAGGTATTGCCCACTGAATTAACTGTTGTACAGTTGCCGCTCGGAACAGGTAACGACTGGCAAAAAACACACAAGCCTGCATCGACTATAGAAGAAACGATCCAACGCATAAAAAGAGGAGAATATGCTTTTCAGGATGTTGGAGTTGTGAAATATTATGAGGAGAGTGAACAGAAAACAAATTATTATGCCAATGTTGCCGGTATGGGATTCGATGCTTATGTTGTTGTTAAAACCAATCAGAAGAAGGAAGTTAAAGCGAGAAGCAAATTCACGTATCTGTTTAATCTTTTCACATCACTGATGAGCTATAAATGTATAAAAGCAAAAGTAACTATTGATGGAAATCAGGTATTCGAAGAAAAATTATTTAGTTTCAATGTTGGCATCGGTAAGTATAACGGCGGAGGTATGATGCAGGTTCCGGATGCTATTCCCGACGATGGGTTTTTGGATGTTACAATATTCAGGAAGATCTCAAAAATAAAAGTACTTGCGAATGTTAAACGACTGTATAACGGTTCGTTCAGAACATTAAAGGAAGTGAGTATTTATAGAGGAAAAGAAATTGAAATTGCATCAGAAAAACCCTTGTTTTTAGAATGTGACGGAGAATCGCTCGGGCACACTCCTGCTGTATTTACAATAATTCCGCTTGGATTACGGTTTATTTGTTGATAGTTCCTAATGGTATTTAGGAAATATATTGACTTCAGTAAATAATGGATAATTGTGATAATACAAATCTTCTTTAACTAACTTCTAAAAATTAGCAAAGAAAATCTATCAAAAAGGTAAGGTGGAATGAAAAATTATTTTCTGCCTGCCGATAAAGTTTCTACATAGCCTATTAATCTTTCAAAGTATTCCTCGTCGACAAAGTAAAGGCTTTTTTTACCTTCTCTTGTGCGTTTCACTACGCCAAAATCTTTTAAAAGCGTCAGATGGTGAGAAGCTTCTGCCTGAAATATTTTTAGTTTTTGGAATATCTCTGTAACAGACATTTTTTTGTTTTCCAGTAACATCAGAATAATTTCAGCACGCCTTGGATGAGTAATTATGCTGAGCTTTTTAGCTGCTCTGTCAATTCTGTGGTAATCTATTTGTTCGCTTAACAACATACAAAATATTTTTGGTTACATTTTTGGCAAATATAGTCAAAATAATAGAGATTACAAACCTTGAACCCTGATTTTTATCAGTTATGGATATTAAAATATTAAAGTTTAGAATTCTAATTATGAACAAATGTTCATCTAGATCAATAAAAAAGAGCTGTTTTTCAGGCAGCTCTTTTAATCTAATTATTATTCCCGTTTATCTTTATCCGCATTTTGAGTAACCACAACTGGTGCAAGCCAAACATCCTTCTTTATAAATTAATCCCGAAGGGTCGTCGCATTGTGGGCATTTATGGTCGGGAGCTGCTGTTCCGTCCGGAATGAATTTCTTTAAAGCCCGAACAACTCCGTTCTTCCATGTGTTAATGGAATCGTTGTCAAGATGTAAATTTAAAATCAGATCAACAGCGTAATGCAAAGGCATTCCATGGCGCAAAATACCGGAAATAAGTTTTGCATAATTCCAGAATTCAACATCAAATGAACGCGATAAGCCTTCTATTGTAGTTTTATATCCTTGTTTATCTTCATATTGAAAATCGTATCTGGTGTTTTCCTGATCGTCTTTGTTTTTGAGAACCCAGCCTTTATTAACAAATGGTGGCAAATAAAAATCTTCGGCTTTACCTGTGAATATTTCATAGGGTTTCCCATTTATATGACCCACTACTGCCATCCATTTTTCATAGTCGTTTTGAAAACGAACAACTTCAGCCTCCAGTCTTCTGGGACGTTGAGGAGCCCTGGTATCATGAAATTCATTTGGCTCTTCTTTCTTTTGTGAATCTGAGATCAAAACTCCGGATCGGGAACCATCACGATAAATAGTAACCCCTTTGCACCCAGATTCCCATGCTGTTCTGTAAATATCGCTTACCATAGCTTCTGTGGTATCTGCAGGTACATTTACCGTGACACTTATTGAATGGTCGACCCACTTTTGTATTGCTCCTTGCATTTTAACTTTTGCAAGCCAATCAATATCATTAGCGGTAGCCTTGTAGTAAGGAGATTTTTTTATAATAGGTTCTAGCTGTTCTTCATTATATTTTTTTACGGCATTAACATCATAATCATTTATTTTCAGCCATTTTAAAAATTTGGAATGAAAAACATTGTATTCTTCCCACGAATCCCCTTCGTCATCAACAAAACTAACTTCAGCAGTTCTATCATTGGGGTTTACCTTTCTTCTGCGTTTGTAATTGACTTTAAAAGCTGGTTCAATGCCTGAAGTAGTTTGAGTGCAGATACTAACACTGCCGGTTGGAGCAATAGTGAGCAGGGCAATATTTCTTCTGCCGTATTTTGCCATTTCATCGTAAACTGCAGGGGCTGCCTCTTTAATTCGCTGAATGAACGGATTATTTTTTTCTTTCTCTGTGTCGTAAATAGGAAAAGCACCACGTTCTTTTGCCAAAAGTACTGAAGAACGGTAAGCCACAATAGCCATTTGTTTGTGCACTTCTGTAGAAAAATTGATAGCTTCTTCTGATCCATAGCGACAACCAAGTGCAGCGAGCATATCTCCTTCAGCGGTAATACCAATACCAGTTCGGCGACCCTGCAGTGTTTTTGTTTTTATTTTTTCCCAAAGCATGCGTTCAATGCGTTTAGTTTCTTCATCTTCGGGATCGGATATAATTTTATTCAGGATATTGTCGATCTTTTCAGCCTCTAGATCAATGATATCATCCATAATCCGCTGAGCGTAATGAACATGTTCGGTAAACAATTCGGAATTAAAATATGCTTCTTCAGTAAACGGGTTTTCAACATAGCTATAAAGGTTTAATGCCAATAGACGACAACTATCGTATGGACATAATGGAATTTCACCGCAAGGATTTGTTGAAACTGTTGTAAACCCTAAATCGGCATAAGAATCAGGAACTGATTCTTTAAGTATGGTATCCCAGAATAAAATTCCTGGCTCCGCAGATTTCCATGCATTATGAATGATTTTATTCCAAAGAGGCAAAGCATCAATTTCTCTGGTTACAATCGGTTTATCAGATTTAATGGGGTATTGTTGATGGTAGGTGGTATTGTTTTTTACAGCTTGCATGAATTCGTCGTCAATTTTTACAGAAACGTTTGCTCCTGTAACCTTCCCCTGTTCGAGTTTTGCATCAATAAAATTTTCCACATCGGGATGTTTTATCGATATGCTGAGCATCAATGCACCGCGGCGTCCGTCTTGGGCCACTTCACGGGTAGAATTTGAGTAACGCTCCATGAAAGGAACAATTCCTGTGGATGTTAGTGCACTGTTTTTAACAGGGCTACCACCAGGACGAATATGAGACAAATCATGGCCAACACCTCCTCTTCGTTTCATAAGTTGAACTTGTTCCTGATCAACTTTCATAATGCCTCCATAGGAATCGGATGGACCATTACTTCCAATTACGAAACAGTTCGAAAGAGATGAAATTTGAAAATCGTTTCCGATTCCTGCCATAGGACTTCCCTGAGGAATGATATATCTAAATTCTTTCAACAAAGAATAAACTTTTTCTTCAGACAAGGGGTTAGGATAATTGTTTTCAATTCGTGAAATTTCTTTGGCAATACGACGGTGCATATCATCGGGAGAAGCTTCTAAAAGTTTGTTTTCGCTATTTTTTAATGCATATTTATTAATCCATACATTGGCAGCTAATGCATCACCATGAAAATATTCAACGCTGGCTTTAAAAGCCTCATCATTGCTATATATTCTTCTGCTATTTTTTGTTTGGGATGTTGGTATACTCATATTTTCCTGTTCAAATTCTTCTTCAGGTAGCATAGGACGGACTCTGTTCTCTAAAACCTTTTCATAGGATGTTTCCGGTGTGTGTTCCTCCGTTTTCTTCGGGATGTAGGTTGAGAGATTATCTTCCATTAGTACTGAAATTTTTAAAAAACTTAATAAATTGTAACCTTGGTATTTGCTTTTCTTATTTGGAGATTTATTGGGATGGCTAAATTATATAAAGGCCAAAGTTAATACAAGCCATTTTTATTAACAAAATCGTTTTTTTATTAACGATTATCAAAAATTTTCTATATTATGAATTTATATATTATAATATGGAAATAGATTAAAAATCAGCGATATAATTCCAAATTATTTTTTTTCCAAAACCTAAATTGTTGTTGGTCAATTTGAAAAAATCGGGGATAATTTGCCAAAAAGCAGTGTCTTTTAAAAATGGTTTTGCATAAGGGAACCTATTTATATACTCCTTACGTGATTCTTTAAGTTTTTCTTCAGTCAGCTCTTCTATTTTTCCTGTGAATTGAATACCCTGGATTTTGCCAATAACTCTGGTCTCTAAGGCGATTGCTCCTGCAATTATTTTTTGTTGCACAGCTTCATGGATATGTCGCGTGTCTTTATCGGATGTAATAATAAAAACGTTTTTTTCGCGAATATATGCATAGAAACAAGTTGCACAGAAAGGTTTATTATCAAACGATGTCGCTAAGGTTAAAATATGATGTTTTCGAATAAATTTAATGATTTGTCTATCTATAGGATTCGAAGTAAAAGTCATCATGAGAATGTTTGGAGTTCGCAAAGTTTATGATACACTCCGCCAAGCGCAGTAAGTTCCGCATGATTTCCACGTTCAACAATTTTCCCATGTTGCAAAACAATGATTTCATCTGCAAATTGCACAGTGGATAAACGATGCGCAATTACAATGGATGTACGATTTTGCATTAGTTTTGTCAATGCATCCTGAACTAATCGTTCCGATTCAGTATCTAGGGAAGATGTTGCTTCATCAAGTATCATTACCGGAGGATTCATCAATACTGCACGGGCAATACTCAAGCGTTGTTTTTGCCCTCCTGAAAGTTTCATACCACGGTCGCCGATATTTGTATTGTATCCATATTCCAATTGAACAATAAACTCATGGGCATTGGCAATTTTCGCTGCACGAATTACATCTTCTTCAGTTACATTGGGCATTCCAAAAGCAATGTTGTTAAAAACCGATTCGTTGAAAAGTATGGTTTCCTGGGTGACAATACCCATTAAGCGACGCAGATCGGAAATTATATAATCTTTCACATTTATTCCATCTACCAAAAGCTCCCCTTCAGTACAATCGTAAAAACGTGGTAACAAATCAACCATAGTTGACTTACCTGCACCTGAAGGACCGACTACAGCAATAGTTTTTCCTTTTTTAATTTCAATGTTGATATCGTGAAGCACTTCTTCTTTTTCGTAAGTAAAACATACACCTTTATATATAATAGAATCATTAAAATCATTTATTGATTTTGCATCAGGTTTTTCTGTAATTACTTCATCAGCATCAAGAACCTGCTGAATACGTTCGACAGAAGCTGCACCTTTCTGAACGTTGGAATATGCATCTGTAATAGATTTTACAGGATTCAGCAGCTGAGAAAATATTAAAATATAGGTAATAAAAACAGACGCAGTTAAGGTATGCGAGCCAGGTGTTAAAATTAGGGTACCACCATACATAAGTACACCTCCAACAACAATTATAGCTAGAAACTCACTCATTGGAGAGGCTAAATCGCGTTTACGAAACAAACGATTCATTAATCGGGTATAGTTATTGTTGATTTTTTTAAAGCGGTCGTTGGTGGAATCAATGGCATTAAACGCCTTTATTATCCTTAAACCACCAATAGTTTCTTCAATATTAGAAAGTAATTCGCCCATTTTTGCCTGTCCTTTGTCGGAAGTTCGGCGCAGACTACTGCCAACTTTTGCAATAATAAAACCACTAACGGGAAATAGTATCAATACGAAAAAGGTTAGTTGAGGGCTAATTAAAAACATTGAAACCAAATAAAAAACAATGGATATAGGCTCACGGAAAAGCATTTCGAGAGAAGTCATGATTGTCCATTGAATTTCCTGAACATCGGCCGTCATCCTCGATATGATATCGCCTTTGCGTTGCTCAGTATAATATGCTAAGGGCAATATCATTATCTGTAAGTACAATTCATTGCGAATATCTTTAACAACTCCGTTACGAATTGGAGCCAAAAAATACATGGCCAGATAACGAAACAGATTTTTTAAGAAAAATAGTATCACCACAGAAATACAAATATATGTTAAGGCAGTAATGCTTCCTGAGGTCTCAATAATATGACTGATCAAGTGATAAAAGTTTAGTTTTATAGATTCGATTGTTAAAGCAAAAGGGGGCGCAACCACTACTGCTGGTGTTTCTTTGAACAGAATATTCAGTACCGGAATAAAAAGAACTAATGAAACCACCGAAAACAAAACTGAAAGTAAATTGAAAAATATGGTTAATAGAGTTTGTCTCCAATATGGAATAACGAAGCGGAGTACTTGTCTGAGTTTTTTCACAATGCAAAGATATTATTAATTGATTGATTTTAGATTTGCGATTTTAGATTTTTCACATTTAATAAATATTGTATCTTTGCGTTTATGGATAGCATTCGACTCAATAAAGTTTCGCGTTTGGTTCAGAAAGAACTGGCAGAAATATTTATTTTACAAGCAAAAAAAATTGCAAAAAATGCAATGATAACGGTTACTGAAGTTAAAGTTTCCAAAGATCTGGGAGTTGCCCGGGTTTATTTAAGTTTGTTCGGCATCAAAGATAAATCACAATTGATGAGCAGTATCCGAGACAATCAGAGAGAGCTCCGACGAGAATTAGGCAATCGTCTTAAAAATAATTTAAGGCTTATACCAAACCTTGAATTTATCTTAGACGATTCTCTCGACTATATCGAACATATTGACGATTTGCTGAAACAATAAGTTGAATCTACCGGTTTACATAGCAAAACGATATCTCTTCGCGAAAAAATCGCATAATATTATTAATATAATCTCCATCATTTCAGTGGTTGGAATAACTATCGGAACAGCTGCTCTGATAATTGTTCTCTCTGTTTTTAATGGTTTCGAACATGTTGTGGTGGGTATGTTCAATTCATTCAATCCCGACTTGCTCGTTGTTCCAAAGACAGGAAAAACCTTTCACGAGAAGAATATTTCTTTCGATAAATTATATACTATCGATGGAGTGGGTAATATTACTAAGGTTATTGAAGATAATGCTTTGTTAAAATATCGCGACAAGCAATATATTGCCACCATTAAATCTGTCAGCGACGATTTTCATAAAACAAGCCGCATTGATTCGATGGTTACTGAAGGGAACAGCCGACTCGAAATCGGTGCACAAAACCTTGCAATAGTGGGCGAAGGCATTGCTTATTATTTGGATCTGGCATTAAATGATTACGAAAACCCCATAACGGTTTTTGTTCCGCGGAGGTTTAAAGGAAACCAAATAAACCCTATGGAAGCATTTAACAATATGATGATTCAGCCTGCCGGTGTTTTTTCTATTCAACAGGAATATGATCAGAAATATGTGATAGTGCCTTTGCGTTTTGGAAGGGAATTGCTTGAATATAAAGATGAACTTACAGCACTTGAAATAAAAGTGAAATCAACAGATCAGATTGAAAGCGTCAGAAAACAGGTTCAATCTCAATTGGGTGAAGGATTCATTATTAAGAATAGATACGAGCAGGAAGAAACTATGTATAAGATCATGAAATCAGAAAAACTTGCGGTTTTCATGATACTCTCGTTTATTTTGCTGATTGCTATTTTCAATGTTATTGGTTCGTTAAGCATGCTGATACTCGACAAGAAAAAGGATATTTCGGTCTTAAAGAGTTTGGGAGCAAATCGTTTGGTAATTCGAAAAATATTCTTCACAGAAGGTATGATGATAACATTGCTGGGTGCAACTATCGGATTGATTATTGGAGGTGTGATTTGCTGGATTCAACAGAAATTTGGCTTAGTAAAAATTAACACAGGTTCTACATTTGTTATCGAAGCTTACCCGATTCGTATGTTGGTGCTCGATTTTGTTTATGTATTTGGAGTGGTAGGGTTTATTGGGTTTATTGCTGCATGGTACCCGGTAAAATATATCTCGAAGAAACACATTGAGTCGAGATTAGATTGAATTAATTCCAGATTAAGAAAGATTGAAGCGCTCGGGGTGTCTGCCAACCCTTCCGCGATAGAATTCCTGAATTATTTTAAAATCTTCTTCATAGTTTCCTGTTGGGTGCAACACATCGGCAACACAACAGATTTTTTGTTTGTAATCAACATACCCAAGCACTATCGGCACATTGGCTGCGTGAGCAATAAAATAATATCCTTTTTTCCAATGCGTGGTCAATTTACGGGTTCCTTCGGGCGTAATTACCAATCCAAAGTCATGCGATTTTTTTAAAAGATCCACTATCGGTTTCACCACATTGCTGCCATTTTTCCTGTCAACGGGCACACCGCCGAACCATGTTAACAAATGTTTGAATGGAAATCGAAACATCTCTTTTTTTATCATAAACTTTCCGTGAAGGTTCAATGCCGACATGGTGAGACGTCCGATAATAAAATCCCATAAACTCGTATGCGGGGCAACAATAATAATATAACTGTCAAGCGGTTCCTTAACTGTGTATAATGCCTTCCAGCCGAATATTTTTAAAATGGAGGTTGAAATTAATCCCATAGTTTTTTTCTTGCGACAAAATTAGCATAACAACCAATCGGACGTTTGTTTTTTTTGTGAAATAGTGTTAAATTCATCTAATGGCACTCTCCTAATTTTGAATAGCACTATAAAAAATCAATAAAAATGTATAATTTTGCAGCAATGAAAAATATACGAAATTTTTGCATTATTGCTCACATCGACCATGGTAAAAGCACTTTGGCCGACCGACTTTTAGAAACAACCGGTACTATTTCTGCACGCGATTTTCAGAATCAGATTTTGGACGATATGGAACTGGAACGCGAACGCGGAATTACAATAAAGAGCCATGCAATTCAGATGCAATTCACACTGAACGACGAATTGTATTTTATGAACCTCATAGATACGCCCGGTCATGTTGATTTTTCGTACGAAGTTTCGCGTTCCATTGCTGCCTGCGAAGGTGCTTTATTGGTGGTTGATGCCACTCAGGGAATTCAGGCGCAAACTATTTCTGTGCTCTATCAGGCTTTGGACCATGAACTCGAAATCATTCCTGTGTTGAACAAAATGGATATGGAAAGCGCCATGCCCGAAGATGTGAAAGATCAAATCGTAGAACTTCTGGGCTGCAAACGCGAAGAAATTATTGAAGCAAGTGCCAAAACGGGGTTGGGAATTCAGGAGATACTCGAAGCTATTGTCAGTCGAATTCCGTGTCCGAAAGGCGACCCGGATGCCCCTTTGCAAGCATTGATCTTCGATTCGGTTTTCAACTCCTACAGAGGTATTATTGCCAATTTTCGTATTTTCAACGGACAGTTGAAACGAGGCGATTTTGTAAAGTTTTTTGCTACCGGCCACGAATATAATGCCGATGAAATTGGCATCCTGAAATTGGATCTTCAATCCAAAGATGTGATGTATGCCGGTGAAGTTGGTTATATAATTTCAGGTATAAAATCAGCCAAGGAAGTAAAAGTAGGGGATACTATAACACAAGTGGATAATCCTTGTCTGAAAGGTGTACCAGGATTTCAGGATGTAAAACCTATGGTGTTTGCGGGTGTTTATCCGGTAGATGCTGACGATTACGAAGAACTGCGAAACTCTTTGGAAAAACTGCAGCTAAATGATGCTTCACTGCATTTCGAACCCGAATCATCAGCAGCATTGGGGTTTGGTTTCCGTTGCGGCTTCTTGGGTTTATTGCACATGGAAATTGTTCAGGAACGTTTGTATCGCGAATTCGATATGGACGTGATTACAACGGTGCCAAATGTTTCTTACAAAGTTTATACTACCAAAGGAGAAGAAGTCGATGTGCACAATCCTTCGGGTTTGCCACTCATCACCACCATCGAGCACATCGAAGAACCATACATCAGTGCCCAGATAATCTCAAAGTCGGATTATACAGGCCAAATAATGACCTTATGCATTGACAAACGAGGGACTCTTAAAAATCAGGTTTATCTCACAAGCGATCGGGTGGAACTTACTTTCGAAATGCCCTTGAGCGATATTGTTTTCGATTTTTACGACAAACTGAAAAGCATTTCGCGCGGATATGCTTCATTTGATTATCATATCATCGGCAACCGACCTGCTACTTTAGTGCGTTTAGACATTTTGCTCAACGGTGAAATGGTCGATGCATTATCGACGCTCATTCATCGCGATTATGCCTACGATTTTGGCCGCAGAATGTGCGAAAAACTTCAGGAACTTATTCCGCGTCAGCAATACGAAGTTGCAATTCAGGCTGCCATTGGCGCTAAAATTATTGCCCGCGAAACCATACGCCCTATGCGCAAAGACGTCACCGCAAAATGCTATGGCGGAGACATTACCCGTAAACGCAAACTACTCGAAAAACAGAAAAAAGGTAAAAAACGTATGCGTCAAATAGGTAATATCGAAGTTCCTCAATCCGCATTCCTTGCCGTGTTGAAATTGGATTAATTCCGACACCAAAAAATTACACTTTTATATAATAGTATAGGCTTTCAAAATATCATTTCTCAAATCCCGTTTTTTCAAAAAAAAATCGTAGGTTTGTCTTCTTAAAAAACAAAGCTAATTTGCTTCTTTTTCATGGATAATTTCATCGTTTCTGCCCGTAAATACCGTCCCGCAACTTTCGATACCGTTGTCGGGCAAACTGCCATAACTTCCACACTCAAAAATGCCATCATCAAACAGCAGTTAGCTCAGGCTTTTTTATTTTGCGGGCCGCGCGGCGTGGGCAAAACCACCTGTGCACGCATTCTGGCAAAAACCATCAACTGCCTAAACCTTAACGAAAGAAACGAGGCTTGCAACGTCTGCGAATCCTGTCGCTCGTTCAACGAACTTACCTCATTTAATATCCACGAACTGGATGCCGCTTCCAACAATTCGGTCGACGACATCCGGGCTCTGGTTGATCAGGTGCGCATCCCGCCACAGGCAGGCAAATATAAAGTGTATATAATCGACGAAGTTCACATGCTTTCTTCATCCGCTTTCAACGCATTTCTCAAAACTCTTGAAGAACCGCCTCCCTTCGCCAAATTTATTCTCGCGACCACCGAAAAACATAAAATTATTCCCACTATATTGTCGCGTTGCCAGATATTCGATTTTCGCCGCATCACCGTCGACGATATTGCTCATCACCTGGCTTTCGTGGCCCAAAGCGAAGGCATTGCAGCCGATTCCGACGGCTTGCACCTGATTGCTCAAAAAGCCGATGGCGCTTTGCGTGATGCGTTGTCTATTTTCGACCAAATTGCCATTTCATCGAACAACAACATCACCTTCCAAACCGTTATCGAAAACCTCAACATCCTCGATTACGATTATTATTTCAAGATGACCGAAATCATTCTCGAAAACCGCGTGTTCGATGCCATGAATCTTATCGATAAAGTTATTGAAAACGGTTTCGAGGGACAGATATTTTTGGCAGGATTTGCTTCGCATTTGCGCAATTTGCTGGTCAGCCGCGATGCAGCCACTCACAAACTGATGGAAGCCAGCGAAAACATTAAAAATCGTTATAAACAATTGGCAGCGCAATGCACCGACCGTTTCATCATCCGCAACCTCGACATTGCCAACCGCTACGATTTCGACTATAAAAACTCGAACAACAAACGTCTGCATCTCGAACTCGCTTTTATCGAAATGTGCGAACGCAGCAATACCCCCATGGCAAACCCTGCACAGCCCGTTCAGGAAATTAAAAAGAAACCCGAAACGGCAACTCCTTCTTCTCAGCCCAAAACCGAAACCTCACAGCCTGCTTCCGGCCCCGAGCCTTTGCAGCCCGTTAAGGTTACCAACATTTCATACAGCAACGTGGTTTCGTTGAAAGAAGAAAAAAAACAAGAGCCCGATACCGTTCACGAACAAGAAACAAACTACGGTGAAGAACCCCTTTCGGAAGATGCTTTGCGCGATGCATGGTTGGCAATGGCCCGAAACTACGACAAGTCGCCCAGTTTTTATGCGGCACTCACAAAACATGCACCCGAAATAACCGAACCCGACCATATAAGTTTTACGTTCGACAACCGTTTGCAGCTAAATGATTTTGTTTCGAAAAAACCTGCCATACTCCATGCATTGAAAACCGCGTTGAAAAACGCTAAACTTCAAATTTCCGAACTCCTTAGCGAAACCGAACCGCAAACCATAAAACCTTACACCCCCGCCGACAAATTTAAAACCATGGTCGAAAAAAATCCCGACCTGCAAAGCCTAAAAGACCAGTTGGACCTTGAAATAGAATATTAGAAATGGTGGGGCACAAAACTTTGTGCCCTTTTATTTTAAATTCCAAAAAAACAATTTACAAAAAAACATTCGTCAGCCGACGGATCAACAAATTCGTAATCGCCAGAAAAACAAGTTCATTGTAATAGAAAAAAAGGATTAGGCAGTATAATAACGGCCTGAAGGCAGTTGTGCAACGGTATGCAGGCCGTTCGAAACGGGATAACAGGCCGTTCGAAACGGGGTAACAGGCCGTTCGAAACGGGGTAACAGGCCGTTCGAAACGGGGTGACAGGCCGTTCAAAACGGGGTAACAGGCCGTTCAAAACGGGGTGACAAGGCGTTGGTTAACCGCCTGCAGGCCGTTGACGAACGGGATAATGAGAAAACAGAACAAAATTAAAAGAACCGGTGATAGTTTTGCTTTGAGTGGGGCTATCACTTTAATTAGAACTTTAAAGTGAAAGCCGGAAGTTGTGGCTCAAACCTAATGGCTTATGGCAAATCAAATCACCAACCGCCAATCACTAATCGCACCATATCCCTCATTCCTCCACTTCTCCCTTCAGGGTTGCCGAGGTGCAATCGGTGATGCGCACCACAACATAATCGCCTCCGCGGTGGGTGGTATCGTTAAACACCACCACCTTGTTTTGTGAGGTTCGGCCCGTGAGTTGTTTTTTCGAGCGTTTCGAAGTTCCTTCCACCAGCACTTCCATCAGCTTGCCCATATCTTTTTGGTTGCTTTCCAACGAAAGTTGCTGTTGCATGGCGATGATTTCGTTCAGGCGGGTGGTTTTAATATCTTCGGCCACATTGTCGTTAAGTTTGTCGGCGGCGGCGGTTCCGGCGCGTTCCGAATATTTAAACATAAAAGCATAGTCGAACCGAGCCAGTTGCATTGCCGAAAGGGTGTCGCAATGGTCGGCATCGGTTTCCGAACAAAAGCCCGTGATGATGTCGGTCGAAATTCCGCAATCGGGTATGGCTTTATAGATGGCTTCCACCCGGCTGAGGTAATATTCGCGGGTGTAGCGACGGTTCATCAGTTTCAGCATGGCGTTGCTTCCCGATTGCAAGGGCAGATGGATGGATTTGCAGATGTTGGGCCGGGAGGCAATAACCTGAATTAGCTCGTCGGACAAATCTTTGGGATGTGAAGTAGCAAAACGCACGCGCAGCGCGGGGTTGATTTGGGCAACCATCATCATCAGTTTCGGAAAGTTTACACTATTATAATAGTATGAATTTACGTTTTGACCCAGCAGGGTTATTTCGCGAAAACCCCTGGAAAATAAATCAACGGCTTCGGCTACTATGGTTTCGGGCTGGCGGCTTCGTTCTTTTCCGCGGGTATAGGGCACCACGCAATAGGAGCAATAGTTCTGGCAACCTCGCATGATTGAAATGAAAGCCGAAATACCGTTCGAGTTGATGCGTACGGGTTTGATGTCGGCATAGGTTTCTTCGGCCGAAAGCACGATGTTGAAAGCCCTGTTGCCCGATTTGATGGATTCGATCAGCCGGGGCAATTCGCGGTACGAATCGGGTCCTGCCACCAAATCAACCACTCCGCCTTCGAACAACTCTTCTTTCATGCGTTCGGCCATGCAGCCCAGCAAACCGACTATCAATCCCCTGTTTTTTCCTTTTAAAGCTTTCAGATGTTTCAGGCGGTTGATGACGCGTTGTTCGGCATGGTCGCGAATAGAGCAGGTGTTGAGCAAAATCAGGTTTGCTTTTTTAAGGTCGGGCTCGAATTCGTAGAGGTTATCTTTGAGCACCGAAGCTACAATTTCGCTGTCCGAAAAATTCATCTGACATCCGTACGTTTCAATAAAAAAACTTTTCCTGGCCATAAATTTCAAATCTTCTGCAAAAGTAGGCAAACAAACTTTTACAAAAATAAATTGGACTTGAAAAATATTTTTTGTTTTAATTTGCAAAAATTTCGTGTTTTACAATTTATATATAGTATGATAAAAAACCTGGTAATTGTTGAATCACCCGCTAAAGCTAAGACTATTGAAAACTTTTTAGGCAAAGATTATACTGTAAAATCGTGTTTCGGCCATATCCGCGATCTGCCGAAAAAAGATATCAGCATCGACATCGAGCACGGTTTTTTGCCCAAATACGAGATACCTTCCGACAAGACCAAATTGGTAAACGATTTGAAAAAAAGCGCGAAAGAAGCGGAAACCGTTTGGTTGGCATCTGACGAGGACCGTGAAGGAGAAGCCATTTCGTGGCATCTGGCTGAAGCATTGAAGTTGGATAAGACAAAAATAAAACGCATCGTATTTCACGAAATAACCAAAAACGCCATACTCGAGGCCATTTCACATCCCCGCCTCATTAATAATGATCTGGTAGATGCACAACAAGCGCGCCGCGTGCTTGACAGACTGGTGGGATATGAATTGTCGCCATTGTTGTGGAAAAAAGTACGCCCGTCATTATCGGCAGGCAGGGTTCAATCGGTTGCCGTTCGGCTCATCGTTGAGAGAGAAGAAGAGATCAAGAATTTCAAGATAGTTTCGTTTTTCAGAGTTTCGGGAATTTTCAGCATAAATAAAGACGGTAAAACCTATAAAATAAAAGCCGAGCTGTCGGCGCGGTTCAAAACCAAGCAAGAAGCGGAATCGTTTCTGAAAAAATGTGTAGGTGCCGATTTTGTCGTGAGAGATGTTGAAACCAAACCGGCAAGGAAATCGCCTGCACCTCCTTTCACTACATCGACACTTCAGCAGGAAGCCAGCCGGAAATTGGGTTTCTCGGTAACGAAGACCATGGTGGTGGCTCAGCAATTATACGAAGACGGGAAAATAACCTACATGCGTACCGATTCGGTCAACCTATCGAAGATGGCGTTGGGCATGGCCAAAAAAGAAATAGAATCGGCTTTTGGCGCAAGCTACGTGAAAATACGCAACTACATAACCAAGAGTAAAGGCGCACAGGAAGCGCATGAAGCAATTCGCCCGACATACTTAAATAACAATAGTATAAACGGCACTAAAGATCAGGAAAGATTGTATGACCTGATCTGGAAACGCACCATTGCTTCCCAGATGAGCGATGCGGAACTTGAAAAAACCAATATCAATATAAGCAGCAAATCATTTAGCGAGATTTTTGTTGCTTCAGGTGAAATAATCAAATTCGACGGGTTCTTAAAAGTGTATCTAGAATCGTCGGACGACGAAGATGAAGAAACGCAAAAAGGATTGTTGCCTCCGATTAAAAAAGATGATGTACTTGATTCGGAAGAAATAACAGCTCTTGAAAGAAATACGTTGCATCCGCCACGATATACGGAAGCCAGCCTGGTTAAAAAACTTGAAGAACTTGGCATCGGACGGCCTTCAACGTATGCTCCCACGATTTCGACCATACAGAAACGCGAATACGTGGTGATTGAGACCAAAGAAGGCATCAACCGCAATTATATTTCTTTGATTTTAAAGGATAATAAAATTTCGGAATCGATAAAGACTGAAAATACGGGTTATGAGAAGTCAAAACTTTCGCCAACGGATATAGGAGTGTTGGTCACGAATTTTTTAACCGAGCATTTTAAAAATATTCTTGACTATAATTTTACTGCAAAAGTTGAAAAAGAATTTGATGAAATTGCTGACGGGAAAAAGGTTTGGAACCAAGTGATAAAAGAATTTTACTTCCCCTTTCACGAACAAATAAATGAAACAACAAAAACATCAAAGAAGGTAAGCGGTGAACGATTATTAGGATTGGATCCGACAAGCGGGAAAAATGTTTATGTAAAGCTCGGAAGATTTGGTCCTATGATTCAAATTGGTGAGAATACGGATGAAGAAAAACCCAAATTTGTAGGCCTGTTGAAAGGACAATCGATGGATGTCATAACTCTGAAAGAAGCCTTGGCATTATTCCTGTTTCCGAAATTATTAGGAAAATATGAGGATGAAGATGTATTTATCGGAATCGGACGCTTCGGCCCATATGTCAGGCATAAGGGCGGATTCACATCATTGCAGAAAACCGATGACCCTTTGAAAATTACGTTATCCAGAGCTATTGAACTCATAGTTGAAAAAGGCCTGAAAAACGAAAAAATAATAATCAAAGAATTTGCTGAAAATCCAGATGTAAAGGTTATCAATGGCCGCTATGGGCCTTACATTTCAGCTATGAAATTAAACTATAAAATTCCGAAAGACAAAAAACCGGAAGAACTGACTTTGGAAGATTGTTTGCAGATTGTGAGTCAAACAGCAACTACCAGTGGTACTAAAAGGGCTTTTGGAAGAAAAAAAACAGTAACTCCGAAAAAAACGGGTACAGCAAAAAAAACAGTACCAGTCAAAAAGACCGCGGTTATAAAAGCATCGTCAAAAGCCACCAAAAAAAGCCCGAAATGATATGGATATATCAATTTACTTTGAACCGATAAAAGTAGACTCAATCCTTGATTCGGAAAATCTGCATCCGAATCAACTTTATAATTTTATAAATATTTTCAATGCCGGAAAAACTTTTCCCGAAATTGATGAAGTGGATATTGCTATAATTGGTGTGAATGAAGGCCGCGCATCAGTTAATAATATGAGTTGTTCCAAAGCTGCCGATTCTGTTAGAAAATATTTATACTCCTTATTCAAACCAAATTATAACCTAAGAATAATTGACTTGGGCAACATAAAATCAGGCAAAACAATCAACGATACTTATTTTGCTTTGCAAGATGTGGTTGCCACACTTTTGAAAAAAAATATTTTACCTTTTATAATAGGGGGGGGACAGGACCTGACATTTGCAAATTACCTTGCTTATGAATCAATTGGAAAAATAATCAATATTGTTACGGTTGATCCGGCTTTTGATTTAGGAGAAGGGGATTCTAAATTGACATCGAAAACCTACCTGAATAATATTATTACTCATAAACCCAGTTATTTGTTTAATTTTTCCAACATTGGTTATCAATCATACTTTGTTGATTCGGAAGCTGTGGATCTGATGAAGAAGCTCTATTTTGATGTTTATCGACTGGGATTTGTCCAATCTGATATTGAGGAAGTGGAGCCCATGGTTCGAAATGCTGACATGATTTCTGTCGATATTTCATCTGTCAGACATTCCGACGCTCCCGGATGCGGCAATGCAAGCCCAAACGGATTTTATGGAGAAGAGCTATGCCGCATTATGCGATATGCCGGATTGAGCGATAAACTCAGCTCAATTGGAATATACGAGATAAACACTGATAAGGACATCAACGGACAAACACCACATTTGGTTGCTCAGGCAATTTGGTATTTTATTGATGGATTTTATAATCGGAAGATGGATTTTCCCGTAAAAGATAAAAAGGACTATTTGAAATATCGGGTTGTAATAAAAGAAATCCAAAATGAAATTGTTTTTTATAAAAGTAAAAAAAGCGATCGTTGGTGGATGGAGGTTCCTTGCCCAACGAAGTTAAAATCAAAATACGAGCGACATTATTTAGTTCCATGCTCATATAAAGATTACCAAATTGCTATGAAAGAAGAAATTCCTGATCGTTGGTGGCAAGCTTATCAAAAGTTGATGTAAAAATTCTCTAACTTTATTTCTTGGAAAGTTTTTTTAAAGACAAAATTTTAATGTCTTTATTTTTTTATTTAATTTTTTTTTTTGATTTCAATTATTATAATTAATAAAAAAAATTATCTTTGCATAGTGAAACATTTTCTTTATTAAAAGTGTATAAATGATTTTACTTATTTATTAAAAAATATTCAATATTAGTTTTATAAACAAGGAATTAGTAAAATAATTGTCAAACATTCAGTCTTTTTTATTAACAATTGTTTGTTAATATGGAAAAATATATGTTACTTTATGCCCAATTTTCATTAATAAAATAATCCATATGAAAAAAATTTACTTTGTACTTCTTTTTTTCTTTTCATTTTCATTAATATCTTTTGCTCAACAAGATGCACAATTTACTCAAAACATGTTTACAAATATGTTTGTCAATCCTGGGTACGCGGGAATAAATAAGCAAATTTGCCTGACAACTTTATTCCGCCAACAGTGGACTGGGTTTACCGATACTTATACAGATGCTTCCGGACAACAACAAACACATAAAGGAGCCCCTCAGACAATATTACTTTCTGTGGATGCTCCAATCCGTGTGTTACGTGGTGGTATTGGTTTATCTATCTATAGTGACAAACTTGGGTTTGAAAATAATTTAGGTGTAAAACTTGCTTATTCATATCATCAGCCTTTACCGCTTGGCGTTTTGGGTATAGGAATTCAAGTCGGTTTTTTAAATAAAACACTTGATTTTACAAACTTTAATCCTATTGATTTGAACGATCCTTTACTTATGGGTCAATCAGGGAAAAAATCTGCATTTATTACCGATATTGCTGCTGGTTTATTTTACAATATTCCTGGGAAAGCTTATGCAGGAATATCATCAGATCAATTGATTCAAAGTAAAATGAGCAAGATTAGCCCAAATTCGAGACTTAAAAGAACTTATTATTTATCTGGTGGCTATCACTGGACAATCCCCAGTGCTCAGGACTGGGAACTTAGCCCATATTTGTTGATAAAAACTGATTTCGCCTCGGCTCAATATGATATTACTGCAATGTGTAAATGGAGAAATATGATATGGGGTGGCATTTCCTATAGAGTTCAGGATGCTGTTGCTATTATCCTTGGTGCATATCCGTTTAATGAGCCTACTATGAAACCTGCTTTGCAGCAATTAAGAATAGGATACTCTTATGATATTACTACTTCTGCTTTGGGTAAAAATGGTAGAAGCAGCGGAACACATGAAATAATGCTTGGTTATTGTTTTAAAATTGTAACAACCCCGAAAATTACAAAATACCTTAATGTAAGATTTTTATAAAAAAAATAAAAAAACGAAACAAAAATAGTATTTTTGCGTTTAAATGATATAAACAGCAAAAAAGTGAATACAAAATAAAATATTAGTTACAAAAATTCATAATATGAAAAAATTCCTGGTGATTATAGCTTTATTTACAATTATTTTTATTAGTAGCTGCAAAAATAATGGAAGCGGAGAACTTATAGGAGTTCAAGGTAGGGAAGGATTTTATCAGCCAACCCCATATGGGATGTTATTTATTCCTCCTGGTAGCTATCAAATGGGTCCAAGTGATCAGGATGTTCCATATTCAATAACTGCTCAACAAAAAACAGTTACTGTACAAGCTTTTTATATGGACGAAACGGAAATTACTAATAACGAATATCGCCAATTTGTTTATTATGTAAAAGATTCACTTGCCAGAGAACGTTTAGGTGGAGTTACACCAGAAGATTGGTGGATAGAAGAAGATAAGTTTGGAGAACCTTTAGATCCACATCATTTAAATTGGGATACCCGTTTAAAATGGGATGATTTGGAACAAGAACAAATTGAAGCTTTAGAACCATTATTTATGCCTGAACATGAAAGATATTTCAGACGTAAAGAAATAGATACTAGAAAATTAAATTATGAATATTATTGGGTAGATTATAAGGCTGCTGCAAGAAAAGATTTTTCATCTGAAGCAACTGCTACTCAGGATCAAGCTGATCACGATCTTTCAAGTTTGGCTAATCGTCCTCAAGGTGTTAAGGATAGATCTGTTTTTATTAAAAAAGATATAATTAATGTGTATCCAGATACTCTCTGTTGGGTGCATGATTTTACATATTCTTATAATGAACCCATGTTAAACTATTTTTCACATCCAGCTTACGATAATTATCCAGTTGTTGGTGTGAGTTGGAAGCAAGCTCGTGCGTTTTGTATTTGGAGGTCTAATATGCTTAATGAATATCTTGAATCAAATAGAGATGTTACAGTAAATGACTTTCGTTTGCCTACCGAATCTGAATGGGAATGGGCTGCTCGTGGAGGTTTAGACCAAAGTCCCTATCCTTGGGGAGGTCCTTATATACGTAATAGTAATGGATGTTTTTTGGGTAACTACAAACCTCTACGTGGAAATTATATTGACGATGGAGGTATTCAAACACTTATTGTTGCTCATTATGCTCCTAACGACTTTGGTTTGTATGATATGGCAGGAAACGTTGCTGAATGGTGTGCAGATGCTTTTGATGAATCAGCCTATAATTTTGCTCACGACCTTAATATGAACTATTCATATGAAGCAAAAAAATCGGACCCTGAAGTTTTAAAACGTAAAGTTATTCGTGGTGGTTCATGGAAAGATATAGGTTATTATATGCAAACAGGAACTAGAACATACGAATATCAGGATACTGCAAAATGTTATATAGGATTCCGATGTGTTCAAACATATTTAGGTCGTCATATTGATGACGGTTCCGGATCTTCAAATGTTTATAGATAGAGAATAATAATCATAGTTAAATATAGTATTAACCAATTAAAAACCAATAACAATTTAAATTATGGGACTTTATAATTTAGTAAGAAGTAAGGGTTACAAATCTTTTATGGCCAAATTATATGGCTGGGGTGCTTCAGTAGTTATCTTAGGGGCACTATTTAAAATTAACCACTATCCAATGGCAAATCTTATGCTTATTTGCGGTCTTGGAACGGAAGCGTGTATTTTCTTTTTCTCTGCTTTCGAGCCATTACACGTTGAACATGACTGGTCTTTGGTATATCCTGAATTAGCTGGTATGGAAGATCTTGATCATGGAAAAAAAGATAGTAAAAAACCTTTAAGCCAGCAATTAGATAAAATGCTTGAAGACGCAAAAATTGGTCCGGAACTCATTGCCAGTTTAGGGGATGGTATGAGAAATTTGGGCGAAAATGCTTTGAAATTATCAGGGGTTGCTGATGCAGCTTCTGCTACAGATGGTTATGTTACTAATCTTAATTCTGCTGCCGGTTCTGTTAAAAACCTTTCAGATGTTTATAACAAAACAGCTAACGTTTTAGAGAATGATATTACTACCGCTGAGGAGTTTTCCAGCAGCATCAAAAATGCTTCTGCAACTGCAAATAATTTGGCTGGAGCATATAGTCAGGTTGCTGAAAATATTCAAAAAGATATTAATGCTACCGACGAATACGTTAATAGTATTAAATATGCAACAGAATCTGCTCATAGTTTAGCTGATAAATATGCGAAATCAGCAGAATCACTAACAAAATCAGCTGATGCAATTGATTTCTCTGCCGTTGACGGAAAAGTATATGGTGAACAGATACAGAGAATTTCAAAGAACTTAACGGAATTGAATTCGGTTTATGAGCTTCAATTGAAGAGCTCTTCAGATCAGCTCCAAAAAACAAATCAAGTTAAAGAAAGCATTGACGGCTTTTTGGCAAATCTTAATGAATCTATTGAAGGTACAGCAATGTACAAGGAACAAGTTCATGTTTTGGCTAAAAATGTGGCAGCACTTAATCAGGTATATGGAAATATGCTAACTGCTATGAATGTAAACAAAGTTAATTAATGCTTTATTAATTTATAAAAAAAACAGGAGCATAATATGGGTGCAACAAATTGTCCGGAAACCCCGCGGCAGAGAATGATATCAATGATGTATCTTGTATTGACGGCACTTTTGGCTCTCAATGTGTCGAAGGAAATATTAGATTCATTTCTTATCGTTAACGAAAGTTTGATAGTAACAAACGAAAACTTTACTAAAAAAGTTGAAGGTACTTATGCACAATTTGAAAAGCAATTGCTTATCAACAAAGCAAAAGTTCTTCCTTATTATGAAAAAGCTCAGCAAGCTAAAAAATTAACCAAAGAGTTAATAGAATATGTTGAAAATTGTAAAGCTGAAGTAATAGCTAAAGAATCGGGTATGCCTGTCGAACAATGCAGATCAATTGATTTGAGAGAAGTTTCTGCCCGCGATAAATACGATGAAGGTACACATTATTTTATTGGAGATTCTCAAGATGGATCTGGAGGTAAATCACGTGAATTAAAAGAGAAAATAGACGCTTATAAAACAGCAATACTTAATCTCGTGGACCCAAAATATCGCAGTATGCTAAAGCTTGGTTTAGATACGAAAGGACCGTATAAGGATTCTGACGGTAAGCAACAAAATTGGGAAATGCATAATTTCTATCATTCTATTCTAGCAGCAAATGTGGTTATTTTAAATAAACTTATTGGAGAAGCAAAAAATGCTGAATTTGATGTTGTAAATCAATTATTGTCTAACGTCAGTTTGGAAGACTTTAAATTTGATAAAGTAGGCGCAAAAGTGGTTGCTAAAAGCAATTATGTACTTACCGGTGAAACTTTTGAAGCCGACATTTTTGTTGCTGCTTATGATACCAAGCAAACACCGGAAATTATTGTTGGTTCTGGAGTTGATTCAAATACTCTTGTAGTATCCGGTGAACAAATGAAAGTTGAAGGCGTTGGCGGTGTTGGAAAACTTAAGCTTCCTGCTGGAGGACCTGGAGTTAAACAATTTGGTGGTGTAATTAAAATTACTGGTGCAGATGGTACAGCTAAGGCATATCCTTTTAGTAGTGAATATGTTGTTGGAACACCTTCAGCAACTATTTCTCCTACTAAAATGAATGTATTTTATATTGGTGTTGATAATCCGGTATCTATTTCAGTACCGGGTGCTTCAAACGAACAAGTTACAGCTACAATCACCGGCGGTGGAGGAACAATTTCAAAAGTTACTGGAAATGGTACATACAATGTGAAAGTAACAACACAGGGAGAATGCACAGTAAATGTTGGTGCAAGAATGGGTGCAACTTCGCATTCAATGGGATCAATGAATTTTCGTGTAAAACGTATTCCTGACCCTGTTGCTTATGTGGCTGGAGTTAAAAGTGGACCGGTTCCAAAGGCAACTTTACTTGCTGCTGGTGGCGTGATACCTAAAATGGATGGTTTTGATTTCGAATTGTATCCTACTATTGTTAGTTTTACATTAACTATGAATAAGGCAGGAGATTTAATTTCGGAATATGCTACTGGTGGTAGATTTACTCCTAAAATGGTACAAATGCTGAATTCCGCTAATAAAGGTCAAAAGGTGTTTTTCGAAGATATTAAAGCAAAAATGCCTGATGGAACACGTAGTTTAAGTTCAGTTGCTATAAAAATTAATTAATCCTTTCAACAGGAGGTATATTATGAAAAAATGCATTTCTATTTTAAGCGTTGTCGGGCTCTTGATGGCAATTCCGGTTATTGCGTATTCACAAAATAATTTGGGTAAACCACCTTTGGATGGTGTTTACAATAAATACAATAGCCCAAACCGTGAACCTATTCCCTACACTTCTTTACGTGAGGCTGATGTAATGTGGTCAAAGCGGATATGGAGAGTAATTGATTTGCGCCAAAAAATAAATCTCCCGTTTTATTATCCTATTGATGTTCAAAATGGTCGTAAAAGTCTGATGAAGATTATATATGATGGGATTACTGAAAATACAATTACGGCTTATGGCACTGGGGATGAAGAATTTCTTTCACCTATGACATCTGTTGAATTATCCAAAGTTCTTGATAAAATTGATACTGTTACGGTAACTGATCCTGAACCGCCTTATAATACACACACCTCAGTAGTTACGAACAAATTTACTCCTTCAGATATTTATCTGATTAGAGTAAAAGAAGATTGGTTTTTCGATAAACAACGCTCTGTAATGGATGTAAGAATTATCGGACTTTGCCCAGTTAAAGAAGTTTTGGACGAAAACGGAGAACTGAAGGGAATGCAACCAATATTCTGGGTTTATTTTCCGGAATGTCGAAAATTGTTTGCAAACAATGAAGTTTATAATAAATGGAATGATGCAGAACGTAGAACATACGATGATATTTTCTTTAAACGGTTGTTTGGAAGTTATATTTATAAGGAAAGTAATGTCTATGATAGAAAAATTGGTCAGTATGCTAAGGGAATGGATGCATTACTTGAAGCTGAACGTATAAAAGATGAATTATTTACTAAGGAACACGACCTTTGGGAATATTAAGATTTGACTTTAAACCCCGACAAATTGTCGGGGTTTTTTTTTGAACATGTTTCTGAATTTTGTTTATTGAAGAAATTATTTTAGGTTTGTAAAAAATTAATAGATGATTCATTCTTTTTTAGAAACACCAATTGAATATTGTAAAGGTGTTGGACCTGTTCGGGCAGATTTATTTAAGAAAGAGCTTTCTATTTTTACATTTGGTGATTTGCTTATTTATTACCCGTTTCGGTATATTGATAAGACAAAGTTTGTGAAGATTTCGGAAATCCATGATGATAATTCCTATGTTCAGATTATTGGCAGAATTGCAAGCGCCTCTATTGTTGGTGTTCGCCGAAGTACACGCTTGGTTGCCGAGTTAAGGGATGATACCGGTGATTTGGAGTTGATATGGTTCAATGGTGTGAAATGGCTTAAAGATAAAGTTATTGCAGGAGCGCTATGCATCATCTACGGGAAACCCTCTTACTTTAACGGGAAGCTAAATATTACTCATCCGGAGTTTGAATTGTATAATCCACTTGATCCTGCCTCGGCTCATAATCTTCTATATCCTTATTATTCTTCTACTGAAAAATTAAAAAGTAGAGGATTGGATAGTAAAGGAATAAGCAAAATTGTTAGAGCGATATTGAATGATGCATCAGAAAAGATTTCTGAAATATTATCGGGGGATATTATCAGGAAGCTAAATTTGGTTTCGAGAGAGGAATCAATTTTTAATATTCATTTTCCGGAGAACGAAAGGATACTCGCAAGGACTACTGCACGTTTGAAATTTGATGAATTGTTCTATACGCAACTAAGGTTAGTAAAGCTAAAACTCTACAGGATCCAAAAAATAAAAGGCCATGTGTTCGAAAAAGTTGGGGATTATTTAAATGATTTTTATTTTAAAGCGTTGCCATTTGAACTAACCGATGCACAGAAGAGGGTTATTAAGGAAATCAGAAAGGATATGGCTTCGGGAACACAAATGAACCGTTTGTTGCAGGGGGATGTGGGTAGCGGAAAGACTTTGGTGGCATTGATGTGCATGTTGATCGCGCTGGATAACGGTTTTCAATCGTGTATAATGGCTCCGACAGAGATATTGGCATTTCAGCATTATAAAACCTTAAACAAGTTTTTGGTAAACCTTGATATTAAAGTTGAGTTGTTGACAGGTTCGACCAAAGCGGCTAAGCGTCGGGAAATTTTGGAGGGAATTCAAGCGGGAGAAATAAAGATTTTAATCGGGACTCATGCCTTAATTGAAGACGTGGTTGTTTTTAATAATTTGGGATTTGCTGTGATAGATGAGCAACATAGGTTTGGAGTTGCACAAAGAGCGAGGCTTTGGAAGAAAAGCGATATGCCTCCGCATATTTTGGTAATGACAGCAACGCCCATTCCGAGAACGCTGGCAATGACTATTTATGGCGATCTGGATGTTTCGGTGATAGATGAACTACCGCCCGGAAGAAAATCGGTGAAGACTTTGCATTTTAAGGATTCGAACAGGCTGAGAGTGTTTGGTTTTATGAAGGAACAAATAAAGCAGGGAAGGCAAATTTATGTGGTTTATCCGTTGATTCATGAGTCGGAGACTTTGGATTTGAAACATTTAATGGAAGGATATGATGCGATTGTTCGCGATTTTCCACTACCAGATTACGCGATAAGCATGGTTCACGGGCAAATGAAGACGAAGGAAAAGGAATATGAAATGGGACGGTTCGTTAAAGGGGAAACCAACATTATGGTGGCTACTACAGTGATTGAAGTGGGAGTGGATGTGCCGAATGCTTCGGTGATGGTTATTGAAAATGCGGAACGGTTTGGTTTGTCGCAGTTGCACCAGTTGCGGGGGAGAGTGGGAAGAGGAGCCGACCAGTCGTATTGCATTTTGATGTCTTCTGTGAAGGTTTCGAATGATGCTAAGCAAAGGATTGAAACGATGCTTGAGACCTCGGACGGGTTTTTGATTGCGGAAGCGGATTTGAAATTGAGAGGGCCGGGCAATATAGAGGGACTGGAGCAAAGCGGAATTACCGACCTGCATATTGCCGACATTGTTCAGGATGAGAAAATATTGAAGTATGCCCGCCAGATTGCGATTGAATTGCTGGAAGCAGATCCGGAAATTGAGAAACCCGAAAATCAAGCTATAAAAAATTATATCCGCCAGGAAAATAAACGAAAGGGCTCGTGGGGGATGATCAGTTGAAGTGCCTAAAGTGAACTAGAGTACTTAAAGTGCCTAAAGTAGTTAGCTGAAAGTTTAATATATAAAGTTCAAATTTTGAAGTTATTAATGGTTTTACCCCCATTTATTGAAAAAACCCCTATTTATTAAAAAAAAACCGTTAGGTTGGAATAAACCCCCGTTAAGTTGGAGAAAACCCCTGTTAGGTTGGAATAAACCCTCGTTAGGTTGGAATAAACCCCCATTAGTTTGGAGAAAACCCCAAACGGAATTTTAGGAAAGTTGGAAAAATGGAATATTGGAGAAATGGAATGATGGAAAGGCGATGTGTACTTAATTTTATGGGAGGCTGTTTGCCCCCGCGCCAGGGATAGGAACGGAAAGCCCGGAATGGAGCGCAGCGGAATGAGGACTTGAAGTGTATAGCCCGGCCCGACTTTAGGAGGGGGCGCCCAAATTAGTGAATAGTTAATAGTGAATAGTTAATAGTTATTTTAGGCTTTCGATGAGAAGGTAGATGTTAAGCCCTGTCACCACCAAAGCAATAAGGTAGAGCAGCACCTTAAGAAAGGTTTTGTTGGCATAATTGCCCATCACTTTTTTGGAGGAAGTGAGATATACCTGCAAAAAAATGGTGAACGGCAGCACGATGCTGAGCCCCATCTGCGAATAAATGAGCGCCATAAAAGGATTGCGGATGAAAAAGATGACAAACAGCGCCACCACCACCGAAATAAGCACGCCGAGGCGCGAATGATTGTCTTTAATATCGTAAGGCTCCATGAAAATGCCCGAAAAAATGCTGCCGCCCGCCATGCCCGAGGTAACGCTGGAAGCAATGCCCGAAAACAACAGCGCAACAGCAAATATCACCGCCGAACTATTGCCGAGCAAGGGATGAAGAATTTGTTCGGCCTGCTCTAACTGGTCGACCACGAGCTTATGTTTGAAGAACGTGGCAGCGGCAAGCAGTATCATGGCGCTGTTTATGGCCCATCCTACTATCATAGAGAGTATGGTGTCGGTAAATTCGAAATCCAACTGGCGTTTAATCACCTTCGCGTCTTTGAGATTCCACTGGCGGCTTTGAATTATTTCGGAATGCAAAAACAAATTGTGAGGCATCACCACCGCCCCAAGCACGCTCATGATGATTATCATGGAATTGTGGGGCACGACGGGCATTATCCAGGCCACAGCGGCCGCGCTCCAGTTGATATCGACCAGATACAGCTCATAAATGAACGACAGGCCGATGATAGACACGAAACCGATGATCCACCGCTCGATGCGTTTGTAGGAATTGGTGAACAGCAGGATGAGCACCAGCACCGCCGTTAGCAAAGCGCCCGCGGGGATGGGTATGCTGAGAAGCATTTTAAGCGCGATAGCCGCACCGATGATCTCGGCGAGGGATGTTGCCACCGATGCCATCATATTGAGGCTTAAAACGGGCCGTGAGACCCATTTAGGGGTGTAGCGGGTGGCAGCTTCGGACAAACATAAACCCGTAGCGATGCCCAGATGGGCCACATTGTGCTGCAGGATGATGAGCATGACGGTGGACAGGGTTACTACCCACAGCAAAGCGTAGCCAAACTGCGAGCCGGCGGCAATGTTGGATGCCCAGTTGCCGGGATCGATAAAACCCACGGTGACCAATAGGCCGGGACCGATGTATTTGAGTATCTCGAGGCCCCCGAAACGGGGTTTGTGGGCTTGTTTTTTGAAAAGACTGTCGAGTGGTTTCATCCGCCGATGTTATGAAACTGATTGTTTCTACTGAAAGTGCCGCATTCGGGCTTGCTTTGTATGGCCTGAGTGATGGCATGAAACGGACCCAGACGGCGCACATCGAATTCGAGGTCGCTGAACAGGCAAGGTTTAATTTTTCCGTCGGCAGTGAGGCGTAAACGGTTGCACTGGGGGCAATCGCCTCCCGAACCGCCTTCGACAACGGAGAATTCGCCCTTATCGAGTCTCATGCGATGAATGAAACGCACCTCAAGCCCGGCATTTTTGCAGAATTCTTTCACACCAAGGGCGTCGGGTTCATCGGAAGTTTGGTTGATGACACAATTTATCTTGATAGGATGCAATCCGGCTTTTTGTGCAGCCACAATTCCCCTGACCACTTTGCGGATGTCGCCGCCGCGGGTGATGGCGGCATAACGGTCGGGGTCGCAAGTGTCGAGACTGATGTTGAGACGATGCAAGCCGGCATCGGCAAGAGGCTTGGCAAACTCTTCGAGTAGCACTGCATTGGTGGTTAGCGACAGGTCGTTGATGCCTTCGATGTGGGCTATACTTTCGATGAGGGATGTGACGCCTTTGCGCACCAGAGGTTCGCCACCCGTGACGCGCACTTTACGGATGCCCGACTGAACGGCGACGTTCACCACTTCGATGATCTCTTCGAAACTGAGAATATCTTCGTGTTTCAGCAAACTGATGCCTGTTTCGGGCATGCAATAGGTGCAACGCAGGTTGCAGCGGTCGGTAACCGAGATGCGGAGGTAGTTGATATCGCGTTTAAAGGGGTCTAACATCTATGAGTTCTCCTTTTTCGACGGTTGTCTTCCCGATGGGGATAAACGCAAAGGCTTGTGCCCGCGTGATGGAATGAATGTGTGCCGAGCCATGATAATCGATGGGGGCCGCGGTGCCGTCGGCATTGATGACGACAGGCAAAACGGAGAGGCGGTCGTCGCGGCGACGCTTATATGGGTTGGCAAAGGGCAATTTGAACATCAAAGGCGTGAAGTTATGGCCCATGAGCTGATAGAGCAAAGGTTTTGCCATCAGTTCGAACAACACAAAGGAGGAAACAGGATTTCCGGGCAGACCGAAACAAAAGGTATTGCCTTTGGTGGCGAAAACCGTAGGCTTGCCCGGCTGAATAGCGACGGAACGGAAACAAATTTCGAGGCCCGCTTTGGCCATCATATCGGGCACCAGGTCGAAATCGCCCATGGAGACACCTCCCGTGAGCAACACCACATCGTTTTGCAGCAAGGCTTCGTTGATTTTGTCGAGGGTGGCTTGTTCGGTATCTTTTGCAATGCCATAGTAGTTGACATCGACATTCATTTGGCGCGCCTGCGCGATCAACTGCCACGAATTGCTGTTGCGGATCTGCGACACAGAAGGAACTACGGAAGGTTCGACCAGTTCGTCGCCGGTAGATATAATACCTACCCTGGGTTTTGCGGAAACCAGCGGATGATGACACCCCACAGAAGCCAACACAGCAATATGTTCGGGGCGCAGTAAAGTTCCGGCGGGTAATACCAGAGTGCCGGCGCGGACATCTTCGGCTTTGTAGCAAATGTTGGGAGCAGAAAGTTGTTTAAGGTAACGGACCCGGTTCTGATCGTCGACCTCAGTATCTTCGACCATGATAACACAGTCGGCTCCCCGAGGAATCATGGCCCCTGTCATGATCTTAGCGCATTCGTTTTCGGCAACATGCTTTTGTGGAGGACATCCTGCAGCTATGGTTTCGATGAGGCGGAGCGGTTTGGTTAAATCAGCGGTGCGGCAAGCATAACCATCCACCGCCGACTTGTTGAAAGGGGGCATATCCATGTCGGAAACCACATCCTGAGCCAAAACTCGTCCGGTGCAATGATCAAGTATAATGGATTCGGGCGCGGTTCGGTAGTTCTGCGAAAGTACGATCTGTAGGGCTTTATCAAAAGGAATCATAATCAAAACAACTAAAGCACAAAGTTACGAAAATAATGCATGTTGCGTTTAAAGATAAAATTATGGGAAATCCACCTCATAAACTTGAGTTGAAATACGTTGAAATATATAGTGGATAAAGGTTTGGAAAAAGCTTGTAAATAATGCAAAGGGGAGTTTCGTTTTTCGGTTTTATTATTAAATTTGCATAAATAACACATAGTGGATGGAAAAGCGTTGGGTAATAAGGCAACTGGGTAATAAAGAACTCATTGAACAATTTGCGAAGGAACTGAATGTTTCTTTTCCGATCGCGAATTTGCTTTACCAGCGCGGTATCACGAACTTTGATGATGCCAAAGACTTTTTCCGCCCTCAGTTGAGCCATTTGCACGACCCTTTTTTGATGAAGGATATGGACAAAGCTATTATCCGTATCGAAAACGCCATCAAGCAGGGTGAAAAGATATTAATTTACGGCGATTATGATGTTGACGGGACTTCGGCAGTGGCTTTAGTTTACTCTTTTTTGAAAGATTTTTATGACAACATCGATTTCTATATCCCCGACCGTTACGCCGAAGGCTATGGCATATCGAAACAAGGGATAGATTATGCTGCCGAAAATAATTTTAAACTCGTTATTGCTCTCGACTGCGGCATCAAAGCGGTTGAGAAAATAAATTATGCCAACAGCAAAAATGTAGATTTCATTATTTGCGACCACCACCGTCCCGGAAACGAAGTACCGCAGGCTTATGCTGTGCTCGACCCTAAACGGCCCGATTGTGATTATCCGTATAAAGAACTCTCGGGCTGCGGCATCGGCTTTAAACTTATACAGGCATTTTCACAGAAAAGAAATATTAAAGTTGAACAACTCACGAAGTATCTCGACCTTGTGGCTGTGAGTATAGCCTCTGACATTGTTCTGATAACAGGCGAGAACCGAATATTAGCTTATTACGGACTTAAGCTTATCAACACCAAACCGCGTCCCGGCTTTGAAGCGGTGTTGCAAAGCGGTGGTATCAGACGTAAGACTGAAGAAAATTGTGAAAAAGACGGGTATATATTTTGCCGGCAACTGAACATCAATGATATTGTTTTTCTGATAGGCCCCCGAATCAATGCTGCAGGCCGGATTGAGAGCGGACGAGATTCTGTGAAGCTTCTGATCACAGAAAACATGGAGGACGCTACACTTATTGGAGCTCAAATTGATAATTACAACACCGAGCGTCGGACCCTGGATAGTTCAATTACGATTCAGGCCATCGACATGATCAATAACAATCCCGAATTTTTAAAAAGCAAGGCTACTCTGGTTTATCATCCCGACTGGCACAAAGGTGTTGTTGGAATTGTGGCATCGCGTCTGACAGAAACCTTTTACCGGCCGACCATAGTACTCACAGAATCGAATGGATTGATATGCGGTTCGGCACGTTCGGTTAAAGATTTTGATATTTATGACGCCATAGATGCCTGCAGCGATCTGCTTGAACATTTCGGCGGACATAAATATGCTGCTGGGCTTTCGCTGAAAGCAGAAAATTTGCCTGCATTCCGCAAACGTTTTGAAGAAATTGTGGAATCGACCATTACCGAAGATATGCAGGTTCCGGAAGTTGAAATTGACGAAGTGATCGATCTGCGTCAGATCACTCCGAACTTTAATAAGATCATCAAGCAATTTGCGCCTTTCGGTCCCGGCAATATGGCACCCATATTTAAAACTACCGGTGTGGTTGATTTTGGCACAGCACGATTGGTTGGCAAAAACGACAGAAACCATCTGAAACTTTCCATCACCTATCCCGAGATTTCTATCGGGCCCTTCCCTGCAATCGGTTTTCAACTCGGCGACTTTTTCAACTATATTTATTCGGGAAATCGTTTTGATATTTGCTACCACATCGAAGAAAACGATTGGAACGGCAATACATCGCTTCAACTGAACATTAAAGATATCAAGAAAAGCAACTGATAATTTTTGTTATTTCGGGTATCAATGAAGTATTCTTTTCGATGGCATTACCCACAACTATCATATCGGCACCTGCATTATAAATGTCTTTAGCTACTTGCGCAGTTCTGATACCACCGCCAATAATTAAAGGAACCGATATGTTATTCTTTACTTTTTCGATCATCGAAAAGCTGATATGGTTTTGAGCACCACTTCCGGCATCCATATAGATCATTTTCAGTCCAAGCATTTCGCCGGCAATGGCAGTGCACACGGCAATATCATCCTTATCGGAAGGAATCGGAAGCGAATTACTCATATAAAGGGCCGTTGTGGGTTTTCCGCTTTCGATGAGCATATAACCGGTTGGAATAACCTCAAGGCCATATTGACGAATGTAGGGTGCAGCAATAACATGCTTCCCGATGAGCATTTCTGCATTTCGTCCTGAAATTAGCGACAAGAACAAAATTCCGTCTGCATTTTGGTTCACCTGCATGGTGTTACCCGGAAAAATTATTACAGGAATTCGGGAGTTTTTCTTCAGTATTTTAACACAATTGTCAATATTATCGTTGGTAATTAAGCTTCCTCCTATAAAAAAACTATCAACCGCCGATTGGTTCGCCATAAGGGCGATTTCTTCGAGCTGTTGAACAGAAGGTTTATCAGGGTCGATCAACACGGCAAGTTGCTTTTTGCCTGAAGTTGTTTTTTCGATAATTTGATTGTAAATGTTCATTGCATTGCGAAGATAATCAAAAAACTGATTCGCACACTTTTCGGACATTATCCGATTTGCCCATAGTGAAAAAATGCAGGGCGGGCACACCGTGGTCAATGAGTTCTTTTGCCTGAGCAGTAGCCCATTCAACACCCAATTGCTGAACTTCGGAGTTTGTATTGCATTTACTAACTTCTTTCGCCAATTCATTGGGCAGATCGATATTAAAAGTTTGTGGAAGTATTGATAACTGCTTTTTCGTTGTTATCAGTTTTAAACCCGGTATTATCGGGACATGGATTCCTGCTTCGCGGCACTGCCGAACAAACCTGAAATACCTGCTGTTGTCGAAGAACATTTGCGTAACGATATATTCTGCACCTGCATCAACCTTTTGTTTCAAATAAAAAAGATCCGACTCCAGATTGGGCGACTCAATATGTTTTTCAGGATATCCTGCCACACCTACCGTGAAATTTGTCGGGGCATTATTTTCAATTTCTTCGTCAATATATTTTCCGTGATTCATTTCCAACACCTGTTTGACCAGATCAAGGGCATACTTATGACCGTCGGGTTCGGGAATAAAATAGCGTTCGCTCTTCATGGTATCGCCACGCAACACCAACAAATTATGAATTCCAAGGAAATGAAGATCGATTAACGCATTTTCGGTTTCCTCCCTATTGAAACCACCACAAATAATATGAGGGATCACTTCAATTTTGTATTTAAATTTAATGGCAGCGGTAATGCCGACAGTCCCCGGCCGTTTTCGTACAATCTTTTTTTCGAGCAACCCTGCTTCACGGGTTTTATAAACCACTTCTTCACGATGATAGGTAACGTTGATATAAGCCGGATTAAACTCCAGCAAGGGTTCAATAATATTATAAATTGACTCTATATTATCGCCTTTTAAGGGTGGCAGCAATTCGAATGTAAACAACGTTTTATCCGCCTGTTTGAAGCAATCAGTTACTTTCATTGTTCAATTAATTCTGAGTTGATAAAAACTTTTCAATAATTTGTACATGGCATTTTTTGCGTTCGCAATAATCCTGTAATTGGTCTTCCTGAATTTTTCCTGCCGAAAAGTATTTGGCATCAGGATTTGCCAGATAGAATCCACAAACCGAAGAGGCAGGCTTCAAAGCATAATTTTCTGTCAGGGCAATACCCAGGTTCTTTTCCGCTTTTAGCAATTCGAAAAGTGTTTTCTTTTCACTGTGGTCAGGACAGGATGAATACCCTATTGCCGGACGTATTCCGTGAAAATGTCCTTTTAATATCAGCTCCGGGTTAAAAACTTCGTCTGGATTATAGCCCCACCATGAGGTCCGTATTTGATAATGCAAGTATTCCGAAAGGGCTTCCACAACTCTGTCTGAAACTATTTGCAGCATCAATTTCTCATAATCATCGGTTATTGTTTCCGACTTTTCTGAATAATAACCCGATGTGGCAGCAAAAAACCCTATAAAATCTTTCTTTGCCAAAAAATCGGTTAAACACAGATTCGGGATTCCTTCACCCTGCTTTTCCTGATTTCGCAAAAAATATAACCTTGCTATTTCCTGGCCTTCTTCATAAACCTTCAAATCGTCTCCTGATGACTCACACGAAAAGATTCCAGCAACAGCCTTCGGTTGGAAAAAACCGCTCTTTCCGTTTTCCGTCAATAACTTCAGAGCATCATCATAAAGTTGTTTTGCTTCTTTTCCTTTAATTGGATGATTAAAAATGTCAGGATACCTTCCCGGAATTCCCCATGCATGGAAAAAAGATGTCCAATTTATCAAAGGAATCAACGATTCTATTGTGATATCTTCAATCAGCCTTATCCCTGTTTCTTTTGGAGCAATGGACTGATAATTCTCAAAAATAGCCTTGTTTGCTCTGGCCTCTGCTATTCCGATATATTGCTTTTCTTCACTTTCAAATTTGTCAGCTATGCTTTTGTATCGTTCATCAATTTCTTTCGCAAAAACAGCCCGGCTTAGGTTGTTCATCAGTTTGCTGACAACCGTTACCGATTGCGAAGCATCGCCGACGTGTACAACAATTCCCGAATAGTTTGGTTTAATTCTTATCGCCGTATGTTCCTCCGAAGTAGCTGCTCCACCTATCAACAAAGGAGTTTGAATTCCCGCTTCATTCAGTGCTGTGGCAATATGATTCATCTCGTCCAGCGAGGGCGTTATCAATCCGCTCAATCCAATAATATCGGGCTGTTCGGCCAGTGCGGTTTCAACAATTTTTTCCGTCGGAACCATCACACCCAAATCAATAACTTCATAATTATTGCAAGCCAGCACAACTTTCACAATATTTTTCCCAATATCGTGCACATCTCCCTTCACGGTTGCCAGTAATATTTTTCCCGAACTGCTGCTTTTTCCCACTTCTTTTTCTTTTTCAAGAAAAGGTCTCAGGCAAGTTACAGCATTATTCATAACCCGTGCAGACTTAATCACCTGAGGCAAAAACATCTTCCCGGTCGAAAACAATTCCCCTACTTCGTTCATTCCTGCCATCAAGGGTCCTTCTATTACCTTGATTGCCTTGCCCAATTCTGTGTATGCAAGATTGATATCCTCTTCAATATATTCGCTGATTCCTTTGATCAACGCATATTTTATCCGTTCCCCAACCTCGAAATTTCTCCATGTTTCAATAGTATTTGCATCTGCTTCATTTTTCGAATATCGTTTCGAAATCTCAACCAAACAGTCCGATGCATCCACTCTCCGGTTCAATATCACATCCTCCACAGCCTGCAGTAGATCCCCGGGAATATCCACATAAACCGGCAAATTTCCTGCATTCACAATGGCCATATCCAAACCTGCATGTATCGCATGATATAAAAAAACCGAATGCATGGCCTCACGAATCAAATTATTTCCACGAAACGAAAACGAAAGATTGCTGATGCCGCCACTGGTCTTTGCATACGGAAGGTTCGCTTTTATCCATCTAACGGTTTCAATAAAATCAACAGCGAAATTGTTATGTTCATCTATCCCGGTTGCAATGGTCAGCACATTCGGGTCAAAAATAATATCTTCAGCCGCAAAGTCCAGTTGCTTTGTCATTATTTCATAAGCCCTTTTGCAAATCGCGGTTTTCCGTTCAAAGGTCACGGCCTGTCCTTCTTCATCAAAAGCCATCACAACCACAGCAGCACCATATTGTTTAATCAGCAAGGCCTTTTCAATAAAAGCCTTTTCGCCTTCTTTCAAACTAATGGAATTAATTATGGGCTTTCCCTGCACATTCTGCATTCCTGTTTCCAAAACCTCCCATTTCGACGAATCTATCATGAACGGAACCCTTGCTATATCAAAATCCGACGATATCATGCTTAAAAACACCTCCATTTCATGCTTTGCATCCAGCATCGAATCGTCGAAATTAATATCGATAACCTGTGCTCCCGCATCAACCTGCTGGCGGGCAACACTGATGGCTTCTTCATATTTTTTATCCCGGATAAGATTGGCAAATTTCTTCGAGCCTGTCACATTGGTCCGTTCCCCTATATTGATAAAATTCTTCTCTTTCGAAATTTCCAGGGGTTCGAGTCCGGCAACAATAAGTGTTTTCTTTTCGGGCAAAGGTTTACGCGGAACAGCATTCTCTGCAATTTCAGCTATTGCTTTTATATGCGCAGGAGTAGTTCCGCAACAGCCGCCAATAATGTTCACCAACTGTTTATCCAGCAAATATTGAACGTTTCGCGCCATAGTGTCGGGCAACTCGTCATAATTCCCGAATTTATTCGGCAATCCCGCGTTAGGATAAATGCAAACAAAGGCCGAAGTTTCCGAAGCCAGTTGTTCTGCAAATGGCAACATCTGTTTCGCTCCGAACGAACAATTCATCCCGAACGCCAAAGGTTTTGCATGTTTCAAAGTGGCAATAACTCCTTCCAGAGTTTGCCCCGACAAAATTCGCCCTTCATTACTATTAATGGTCATCGAAATTATCAGCGGAATCCTTACGTTTTTCTCTGCCATCACCTGTTCCAAACCAAAAACGGCTGCTTTAGCATTCAACCCGTCAAAAATCGTTTCTATCATTATCAGGTCAACGCCCCCATCTATCAGCCCTCTATATTGTTCTGCATAAGCCTCTGCCATATCCGTAAACGTCACCTTTTTGCCGCTTGCATTTCTTTCATCGCTCATCAGCGACAACATTTTGTTCGTCGGTCCTGCCGACCCTGCCACAAAGCGTGGCTTACCCGGGTTTCGTTCCGTATATTCCTCACACGCTTTCTTCGCAATTTGGGCGGCCTTCAGGTTTATTTCGTAAACCAGATGCTGCGTCCCGTAATCCGCCTGACCGAAACGTGTCGCATTAAACGTGTTGGTCTCAATAATATCAGCCCCGGCCTCCAGATATAAACTGTGTATCTCGGCTATCACCTGCGGTTGAGTGATACAAAGTATGTCATTATTCCCTTTCAAATTCACCCCGTGCCCGGCAAACCTATCTCCTCTATAATCCGCTTCCGTCAACTTATAACCCTGAATCAGCGAACCCATCGCGCCGTCCAGCACAAACACTTTCTCATTCAAAAGTCTTTCTATTTCTTCTGTTTTCCCCATTTCTAATCTGTTCCCACCACGAACGACAAAAAGTATTCGCCTATTTTCTCGTAAAACACCTTAAATTCCTCAACATTCTTTTCACCTCTAACCCGGCAGTCTATCACTCCCTGTTCCGCATATCCGAATGGCTCCAACCCAATCTGCTCCTTAAAATCAAAACACGAATTCCCTTCCAGCTTAAACAGCGCTTCCTTCGCCGTCCAGCAAATCGTCAAATGATTCTGATAATTCTCCGCGTCCATAAATTTCAGCTCCTCATCCGACAAGAAACGCTCCTTAACCCGCTCGATCCTCTTGGTCGATTTCTCAATATCAATCCCCACAGCGCAACATTCATTAATAACCACAGCCGAATAATCCCCCGAATGCGTTATCGAAAGATGATGATTCCTGCTGTCCAGCTTCAAAAAAGGCTTCCCGAAATCCGTATACGTAACCTGATGCGATTCCTCGATCAACTCACGTATCAAAATCCTGTAACTCAGCCAATGCTTTTTCCGTCCCTCATGCTTATACGATTCCAGCAATCTCTGCTCCTCCGCCGTCAAACTCACCATTTCCATCAGCTCATCCACTGCCTCCGTAATATGCCACACCCCTATCAGGGTATCATTATTCAAGTGCTTTAATAATAAAACAGGCATCTTTCAAATTTCCTGCAAAGGTATTCAAAAATTTCGTCATCAAAAACACGAAACTCAAGCCCCAAACTTTCAACTAACTTTTCACCAAACGCCTCATGTCTGTTGCCTTACTTTCTCCTTGCTCCTTGCTCTTTGTCCCTTTTTCCTCATTTGGGCGCCTCCGCTTCCCAGCGGACCGGGCTGTCCGCTTATAGTCCTCGCGCCGCTTGCGTGCATCTTCGTCTGGTTTGTACCTTATTTTCAAACTTCAGTCATCTTCAAATAGTTTTGGGCTGCGGCCGCTGTGGGCTATCCGCTTCCATCCCTGGCGCGGGGGCAAACAGCCTTCCAATAAATTAAGAGCACATCTCCTTTCCATCATTCCATTTCTCCAATATTCCATTTTTCCAACTTTCCTAAAATTCCTTTTGGGTTTTTCTCCAACCTAACGGGGGTATTCTCCGACCTAACAGGGGTGTTTTCCAATCTAACGAGGGTTTTCTCCAACTTAACGGGGGGTTTCTCCAACCTAACAGGGGTTTATTCCAACCTAACGGGGGTTTATTCAATAAATGAGGGTAAAACCATTTAATAACTTCAAAATTTGAACTTTATATATTAAACTTTCACCTAACTACTTTAGGCACTTTAAGTACTATAGTTCACTTTAGGCACTTCCAACTCGCCTACTTCACATTAACAAACAACTCGTCGGCGGTAAACGAAGTAAACTCAAAACCTATGTTCTTGGCGGTAAAAGCATCGCTCAGGCGCACTATGGCATCGCTTTTCACCTCGTCGGATTTATGAAAGATGCACCAAAAATGAACCGTCAGCGAATAGCTGTCGTGTTTCACCTTGGTATACAATATGACGGGTTTGCGTTTGGCGATGGCGTGCGGAATGGTTTTAACGGTGGCATTGATCACATCGTTGATGAGGTTGGCATCGAGCTCCTTGCCCGACAGGGCGAAATGTATTTGCAGGCGGCGTTCGTCGTTGCTCAGGGTCCAGTTCACGATGTTTTGTGAAAGAATGTTGCCGTTGGGGATGATTACCTCGGAGCCGTCGTTGGTGTGAAGCGTGGAGGCGCGCAAGCCTATTTCTTTCACGGTGCCAGCCTGTCCGCCCACCTCAATTTCGTCGCCGATTTTGAGCGAACCGTCGAAGATGAGTATGATGCCCGACACGAAGTTGTTGACCATGTTTTGCAAGCCCATGCCGATGCCGATGCCTAAAGCGCCGAGCAGGAAGGTGAGCTTATCCAACGGCAGGCCCGAGGCGGCAATGGCCAGCAGATAGCCGCCGATGAGAACCAGCAGGCGGGTGATGAGCAGGCGCGAGTGCTGCCCCTTGGAAACGGGTGTCATATCTTCGGCTTCGGTGCCCGTTTCGCCGAACAAGAAGCTGATGAGCTGCTGCAGGATGTGGGCAAACCAAATGATGACGAAAAAGAATAGCAGGTTGACCAGTTTGAACGATATGCTGCCGATGCTGCGTTGCACGGTCATCATCTCGACCACGCGGTTGCTGAGGCCATGATAGATGTTGAGGTTGGATGCCAGCATGACGAACCACAAAATGAGCGCCAGAATGACCAAAGGCATTTTGATCTTTTTGATGACCACATCGACACGGAAAGCCTTGTCGACGCCTTTTTTGAGGCGGCTGCTCTGAAGCTGCAACAGTATGATTTCGATGACGGTTTGGATGAATATGGGCAGCACAACGGCTTGCGTTAGCGCGAAGATACCTGCAACACCCACGATGTTGGACAAGGAAAACCTGCCGAACAGATTGCAGATGATGCCAACTGCCATCAGAAATATGGCAACAAGGGCGGCAGTGCGGATGAGTTTGAAGTAGGGCGTGCGGCTGTCGAGTTTGCGATAGAAACGTAGCGAGAAAAAGATGATGGCGGCATGGAGCGATAAAAGCCACAGGCGGGCAGGCAAGTTGGGTTCGATGAGCAAAAATGTGAGCGTGGCAGCCACAAAGAGCAGGGCCAGGATCAGAAAATCGAAACGGAAGTGTTCCCGTTTTTTGAACAGTATGAAGTTTGCCAGGGTGAGCAATATGAGATATTCGACAGCCAGATAGGCGGTGGGGGCATAGGCATCGAAAAACGGCATGAGGCAAAACAACAACAGCAGCAGCGGCAAAACGGAACTATGGTTGAGGTATTGCAGATGCAGATGCTCGTAAGCATCTTTTTGCCTGCGGACCGTTTTGAGGAGTTTGCGCCGCATGATAAGCCAAATGAACAACAGAACAGCCAACAGAAGAATGACGATTCGCTGCTGCGAAGTTTGACTGAAATAATAGCCGATGGCTTTGCCTTCGTTGCGCAAAATGCTTAGGGTGCGGTTTGTGGTGTCGGGGGTTGCGGGGCCCGAAACAGGGGCTTGCCACAAGCAATTTGTTTCCTGCCCGAAAAGTTGTTGAGCCGCTTTGTTAAGTCTGGTTTCGATAAAAACCAGCATATTGGTGAGGCTGATAGAATTGTCGGCCACTTTAAGTTTCAAAGCATTCAGGCTATCGATATTGGCTTTGGCGGTGGAATCGGTTTTAGTCCATTTGCGTTCGAGGCGGCTGAGTTTTTTGTCGTAGGTTTTGCGCAGGCTGCTGTCGGCATACAACTTGCGAAAAACAGAATCGGTGAGCACTTTTTTTAGTCGGAGTTTGGCCCGATAGACTGTATTGTACATGCGGATGATACGTTCCTGATATCCATCGACCTCCAGATCGAGATTGTTAGTGAAATTCTGATAGAGATAGAGGTTCTTGATACGAACAACGGCATGTTTGTCACGGATGTTTTGACGGATGGTTTTAATATCGTTAGCGATGTCGCCGATTCTCGTTTCCATGAAAGTCATGTCGAAACTAAGCTTAATACTGTCCTGTATTTCGTTCAAGTTGTCGTTCACACGTTGGATGCTGAGCATATAATCGCTCGAAACAAGAGTGTCGGCCACAATCAATAATTTGTTATGTATGGTGCTGCTGTCGGCCTTGCGTTTCGAACCAAGGGAATCAGTTTTGTGGCCCTGAGGAACGGAGGTGTGCATTTTTTTCGGTTGACCGAAAACACTCAAACCCGCAAAAAGAAAGAAGCAAATAACAATAAAACGTTTCATAGAGTATGTATTTTGAAAACTATGGTGCATGATGAAAAAACTAAATCCGAATGAAGTTCAACAATGAACAAAACTATGCTTTTTTTCGGAGAAAGGGTAGTGAGAAAATGGAAAATTTATAATATCAAGACACCTGACTGAAATGCTCCGTTTGGTGGATGTGATTTGGTTCTCTTGGAAAACATGGTTAAAGTAATATTGAGGAGGGTAATTATGTGAAGGGTAATTTCGTGAAATTACCCTACGATGGAAATTATTATTAATTTTGAACATTAAAAAAAACAATCTATGCCGAAACTATCGCACACCGATGCCTCGGGCAAAGCCAATATGGTGGATGTGGGGCACAAACCCCAGCAAACACGTATCGCCAAAGCGTCGGGCATTATCGTTCTGCAATCCGAAACGCTGAAACTGATACGCGAAAACCTTATTAAAAAAGGTGACGTGCTCACCATAGCCGAAATTGCAGGCATACAGGCAGCCAAACAAAACGCACAACTGATACCGCTTTGCCATCCGTTATTGCTCACGAAGGTGGAGGTGGTGTGCACCCTGACCGAAACCGGAGTGAAAGCCGAAAGTATGGTGAAATGCACAGGGCAAACCGGTGTAGAAATGGAAGCTCTGACTGCAGTGAGCATCGCCCTGCTGACTGTGTATGATATGTGTAAGGCGGTTGATAAGCAGATGGTGATAGGAGAGGTGAGGTTGGTGAGTAAGGAGAAAATATAATTTGAAAATGATATAATTGGTTGGAAGACGGAAGACCGAAGTCGGAAGTCCGAAGACCGAAGTCCGAAGATGAATTAATGGCAAATGGATAATAATAGAAATAATTAAGAGATGCGAATCATAAAAAAAATACTTCTTTGGCTGGTGGCTTTGATCGTGGTGTTGAACTTGGTACTTGTCATGACAGGCAATTCGTATGTTTATTATGCTCTTTATTATCGGTATGCAGGTATAGACGATTACAAGCATTTTGAAAACAGACGCGTTCAGGCAGGTACCTTTATCCCGATTCCGGATGCGGTTTCGTATAACAAAACAAAGCTATCGGAAGAATTCAGAAACTATCTGGTGAAGACCCAAACCACGGCATTTCTGGTTCTGAAAAACGATTCGGTTTGCTATGAAGAATATTGGGACGGCTATGGCGCTGATTCGTATTCGAATTCGTTTTCGGCTGCAAAAAGCATCGTCAGCTTGCTGGTAGGCATAGCCATCGACGAAGGGAAGATAAAAAGCACAGACGAAAAGGTGAGTGATTTTATACCTGAATATACAAAAGGTTTAAATGCGCAACTGACCATAAAGCATCTGCTGACCATGAGCGCAGCCTTCGATTATGACGAAAGCTATGCTTCGCTTTTTTCGATGACCACCAAAGCCTATTACGGAAGAAACCTGAAACATTTGTTGCTGCATCTGAGAGTGATGGAAACACCGGGTAAGAAATTCAATTATCAGAGTTGCAACCAGCTTGTGTTGGCTTATATTATTGAAAAAGCCACGGGAAAGACCCTGAGTGAATATGCATCGAAAAAACTATGGAAACCACTGGGCGCAAAAAATACTGCATTGTGGAGTGTAGACCGAAAGAACGGGATGGAAAAAGCCTATTGTTGTTTCAACAGTAACGCGCGTGATTTCTCACGTTTCGGAACATTGATGCTGCATGGGGGAAAGTTCAACGGAAAACAACTGGTTTCGGAAGATTATGTGAAATGTTCGGTTGAACCTGCACCGCTGGTGGATGATGAAGGACAAAAATCGGATTGCTACGGCTATTCATGGTGGTTGGATACCGTTGAAGGAGAAAAGGTTTTTTACGCGCAAGGCATACTGGGGCAGTTTATTTTTGTGATTCCGGGAAAAAATATCGTAGCGGTTCGTTTGGGTAAGAAACGTGAACCCAAGGGCGAAGTAGCGGCTTCTTTTTATATGATAAGTTCAATTATTCATGCATTTAATACACAACCATGATACCCATCAAAATTGATTCGGTGAATGTTTCCGAGAAAAAAGGTACCGTAAAACACGCCGTTCCGCAAATTATTGTGAATTTAAACGGGGTGGTGCATGATGCACATGCCGGCGACTGGCACCGTCAGGTGAGTATGCTGTCGACGGAGAGTATCTCGAAATTTGAGAAAGAAGCCAAACGGAAAATTAAGTTCGGTGAGTTTGCCGAAAACCTGACCATAACAGGGATGAACTTAATTGACTCAGCGCCCCTCGATACATTTATTATCAATGATGTGGAACTTGAAGTAACCCAGATTGGCAAAAAGTGCCATGGAGATTCGTGCGCCATATTTCGCGAGGTGGGCAATTGCGTTATGCCGAAAGAAGGAATATTTTGCAGGGTAAGACACGGGGGTACAATCAAAGCAGGTGATAAAGGAACATTCATCCCAAAGATCTTCACGACACACATCATTACACTCAGCGACCGCGCGAGCAAAGGCATATATGAAGACCGAAGCGGACAACGTATAGTTGAACTTACAGAACATTATTTTGAATCGAAAAAGCGCAGGCAAAAAATTCAGAAGACCTTAATACCCGACGACCCGCAACTGCTTGAGCAACTTATTTTAGAGTCCGCTAATAAATACGATATTATTATTACCACTGGAGGTACCGGTATTGGCCCAAAGGATTTTACGCCCGATGTGATTAAGCCGATGCTGGATAAAGAAATTCCAGGAATCATGGATATGATACGGATAAAATACGGGCAAGAAAAACCGAACGCTCTAATAAGCCGGTCGGTAGCCGGAGTTATTGGCAACACCCTGGTGTTTGTGCTGCCGGGAAGTGTGAAAGCAGTGGAAGAATACATGAAAGAAATATTAAACCTGTTGGAGCATTTAATTTACATGCTGCGCGGATTGGATACTCATTAGGAAGTTGGGAGTGCCTAAAGCCCGCCTGACCGTCGGGCAGGTGAACTAGAGTGACTAGAGTTATAAAGGAAAAATTTAAATAAAAATGACAATTGGAATTACAAGAGAAAAAGCATTGGAGTTGTTACATCAATACATCAAAAAAGAAAACATGATAAATCATTGTCTGGCTTCGGAAGCAGTGATGAAAGCACTTGCCTTACGACTTGGACAGGATGGGGAAAAATGGGGCCTTGCAGGACTTTTGCACGACATTGATGTGGAAATTACGCATGCCGATGCAAAAACCCACGGACAAGTGGCCATTGGAATATTGCGGGAACACGGAGTTGATGAAGAAATTATTGAGGCCATTAGTTTGCACAACGAAGAATCTGCACAGAAACCGCGCTCAGAACAATTTCATTATGCTTTGGCTGCCGGAGAAACTATTACAGGCTTAATAATGGCTACAACTATGGTTTATCCTGAAAAGAAACTGTACGCGGTGAAATCAAAATCGGTAGTGAAACGTATGAAAGAAAAAGCATTTGCTGCTTCGGTGAAACGGGAAACTATTATGGAGTGCGAGAAAATTGGTTTACTCATTGCCGAATTTGCTGAAATTTCGGTGGATGCCATGAGAGAAATTGCTGAGCAGATAGGACTTTAAGAACAAGAGAATAAAGGATAGCGTATGGAAATTACATTAAGGAATGCTGTTAAAACGGATATCCCTGATATACTTGAATTGATCAAAGAACTGGCTTTATACGAACGTGCACCGCTGGAAGTAACTATCACTACAGAAGATCTTGAAAAAGACGGGTTCGGTGAGAATCCGATCTTTCATGTGATCATGGCTTACGCCGATGGTCTGGTTGCAGGTATGGCATTTTATTTTTTCAGCTATTCGACCTGGAAAGGTAAATGCCTGTATCTGGAAGATATTATTGTGAAAGAACATCTACGTGGGAATAAAATCGGAAAGATATTATTTGAAGCCGTTATTGATATTGCCAAAGCGACCCGGGCAAAACGTATGCACTGGCAAGTGCTCGACTGGAACGAACCGGCAATAAATTTTTACGGAAAATACAATGCATTGCTAGACAATACCTGGGTAAACGGAAAATTCACAGAAGAGCAATTGCAGAAACTTTAATGTTGACACACCGAAGTTGATAAAAAAAGTCAGCACTTTTTATTTTTAATTCAGTATTTACTATCTTTGTGATGATATGAAAAGAGTACTCAAAGTTATCTGGAGCATCGTTAAGAATTATTACATTATTGCAACCCTCGGTTTTGTGGTATGGGTTGGTTTTTTCGATAACGATAATCTTGTGAGCCAGTATAAGCAACGAAAAGAATTACGCGAGTTAATGCAGCAAAAGAAATATTATGTTGATGAAATACAGAAGAACAAGGATTTGGTAAAAGCCTTGACCACCGATAAAAAAGCTTTGGAGAAATTTGGCCGTGAACACTATCTGATGAAACGGAAAAATGAGGATATTTATCTTATCATCAACGAAAATGCTGCTGAAAATATAGCAATAAATCAGAAGTAAATTTAGTAGCCGTTCTACAAATTATACAAATACACTATTTTTTTAGTTTCGAAATACTCTTCTGCAAAGTAGCTGCTGATATCAAAAATAAACTTTCCGGCTTTTAGTTTCTTTATTTCATTTAAAGCATCATCTCCTTTGAGGTATAAAATGCCGTTCTGCAAAGCGTTTGAACTTTCGGTACTGATCTTGTTTTTAACCCATCTAATAAATTCGGGTAAATTGGTTACTGCACGGGCCACAACAAAATCGAAAGAATACTCAATTTCTTCGGCTCTTTTTTGTTTGGCAGTTACATTTTGAAGGTTAAGAGCCTTGACAACTTCATTCACTACCTGGATTTTTTTTCCGATAGAATCAATCAAATAAAAATCGGTTTCCGGAAACATTATTGCCAGCGGAATTCCTGGAAATCCACCGCCTGTTCCTACATCCAGTATCGTAGTTCCGGCAACAAACTGAATCAATTTGGCTATGCTTAGTGAGTGCAGCACATGATGAAGGTATAATTCTTTAACATCCTGCCGGGAGATCACATTGATCTTTTCATTCCAGTCGTTGTATAATGATTCGAGTTGTTCGAACTGCTGAAGTTGCTCAGTTGATAACTCCGGGAAGTATTTTTTTATCAATTGCATAGCCTTTAACAAATTTGTGTGGAAAATTACTAAAAACATGCCGTTCGGCAATAGAATCATTTGTTTATTTTTGTTAAAATTTTCAATAGTGAGAAAATACGCAATAATTATACTTTTTTTCGTGATCGGATTTAAAGGTTTCGCGCAAGATAAGATCACGCTGGAGGAGTATATATTAAAGTATAAAGACCTAGCTATTGAAGAAATGAAAAAAAACAAGATACCGGCAAGTATAACATTAGCGCAGGGTATATTGGAATCTGCTAACGGAAATAGCGTATTGGCCCGAAATGCAAATAACCACTTCGGCATTAAATGTAAACCGGAATGGAAAGGCGGAAGATATTATTACGACGATGACCTGAAACACGAATGTTTCCGTAAATATAGCTCCGATATTGAATCATATCACGACCATTCTTTGTTTTTAAAATCGCGTGAATACTATAAGTCCTTATTTTTGCTTGATGAATCCGATTACAAAGGTTGGGCTTACGGACTGAAAAGAGCCGGTTATGCCACTTGTTCCACTTATGCAGAACAGCTGATAGGCATAATTGAAGATAACTGTCTTTTTATTTACGACATTCCAGAAAGACCGGTAAAAAAGGATACAATTACCACTATAAAAACAAAATCGAATTTAATAAAACCATTGGCAAATGCTGATTCAAGCAATGCAAAAAGTAAACTGGCAAAGCAAAACAATAATGATGATGATTTTACCGACGTTGCGCTTGATGAAGGATATCGGATAATATATCATAATAACGGTGTTAAATATATTAAGGCAGGGTCAAAAGATAATTTCGAAAGTATAGCGAAGGATTTTGGTTTAAATGTTAGCGATATCTTACGGTTTAATGACTTGGATGGTGTTTATCAACTGAAACCCAAGGAAATTATTTATGTTGAGCCCAAAAAGAAAAGATCGGATACGGATTTTTATATTGCTGTCGAAGGTGATACCATGCGAATTATTTCACAGGCTTTTGCCATTCAACTCAAAGAACTCTATTCAAAGAACCACATGAAACAGGGTAGCGAGCCCAAACCTGGTCAAAAAGTATGGCTTAATAATCAAAGCCCGGTCTATTAAAAAAAGAGGGTACAAGTAATTGCCCCCTCTTTTTTTGCTTATGCGATTCATTAATCTTTTAACGTAAATGCTATTGGCATATTAAATTGAACTCTGACTTCTTTCCCGTTCTGACGACCTGGTTTCCATTTCGGCATAAGTTTTAATACACGCATCGCTTCTTCGTCGCAACCGGCACCAATTCCGCGTAATAAATTTACATTGGTGATGCTTCCGTCTTTTTCAACAACAAATGTCAAATATACCGGTCCTTGAACACCAGATTCTCTTGCGATTTGCGGATATTTGATGTTTTCGCTCAAGAACTTAATTCTGTTTACATCACCACCCGGAAATTCAGGCATTTCTTCAACAAACGTGAACGGTGTTGATTCATGTTCAGTTTCAATAACTTCTTTCCCGCCCCCGTCAGTTGGGATATCTGCGGTTTTCATCGTATCAAAAGGATTTTTATTTGCAGTGTTATCCTTCAGATCGGCCAGATCAACATCAGTCACTTCATTTGGGTCAGCTGTAACTATTGGAGCTCTGAAAACCGTTGCTTTTTTGGTTTCAGGAGGAAGTTGCGGAAGTATTGGCTTTACTTCAGGTGGTTTATTAAAGATACTCACTTTTTCATTAACTTCTGTTTTGAAGTTCCTGTTGTTTCCGTTTATGTAACTTGCTATCAGCGGAATTGAAATTCCCATCAGGAAGATTACAATTGCAATACACAATGCGGACATCATATTTTTGTTGTAAGTTCTCCGCATTAAATAGGCACCATACTCCTTGTTCCTTTTTTCGAAGATGATGTCATCGAGGTTTTTGGTTGTTGTTTTCATGACTTTTTGTTTTTTGTGTTAAACATTAAATTAATTTAACACAATAATACAACAACATCAAAGTCAATGCAACCGCAAATCAGTTAACGGTAGGAAGAAAAAAGCTAACGGTAGGTTTTAGCAAGTTAACGGTAAAGGCTATTTTTGTGCCGTAACAAAAAAGTCGAAACAACGTTCATTTGCAGGTTCAATAAAAAAGTCGGAGGTCAGTACTTTTTCAACCAGAGTGGTGTTCTTTTTCATAAGTTTGTTACGGTTCATACGGTTGGCAAGGTCGTATGGAATCTGTAAAAGTCTCCGTGGCAAAATATATTGTAATCTGAAAATATCGAAGCGGGTGATTTTCTTTACCGAACGCCTGTTCTCTTCATAATAGGCCATTACTTTCTCGTTCCCGTAAACACCTTTAATATCAAATTCGTCAAACGTTGCTGAAATAAGTTTAGTGATACCTTCAGGTGTGTATTCACGAACATGCCAGGGGTTTCGCGTCAGCGACATCCTGATATTGGGTGTGGTTAAAACCAATATTCCTCCGGGCTTGAGTACGCGTTTTATTTCCTGCAGAAAAAATCTATCGTTTTTAATGTGTTCTATCACCTGAAATGTAACTACAGCATCAAAACTATTATCTTCAAGTCCTGCCAGTGGCGGAACGCTCAGCTGAAAGAACTTAATGTTGCCCGAACCGGTTTCCACGGGTGTGGCATGTTTGTCCACAGCGATATACGATGTAGCATTGGGCGCTAATATCTTTATTCCGTATCCTTCGCCGCTGCCGATTTCCAGAACATTGCCTTTAATAACCTTCAGCGCTTCGTTGTATGCAATTAAATGGCGATGATGTATCACATTATCTTCCGGCAGGGTTCCTGAATTTCGTTCTGCAGTTTTTATACTCATAGCGCTATGCAGTTACTTTTTATTGTAAAGGATGTTTTATTTCTTTCTGGTGCATCGGTATGGCCTTGAACCTGTATCCTTGTTTCGAAAAATGCTCCAGAAAAGCAGGTAAAGCATAAACCAGGTTCTTTTCTGCTTTCAAACTGTCGTGAAAAACCACGATTGAACCTTTTTCGGTGGCTGAAAGAGCATTTTCAAGACATTTCTCAGGTGTGATGGTCTTGTCGAAATCTCCCGAAATAACAGTCCAGTAAACCAGTTTATAATGCTTCTTTAGGAACTTATGTTCTGCAACCGATATCTTTCCGTAGGGCGGCCTGAACAAAGGAGAGTTGATATAATTGCCGGCTTTTTTTACATTCAGCACATATTCCCGGGTATTCGATTTCCAACCGTTCAGATGATTGAAGGTGTGATTCCCTACGGTATGCCCCCGCAGAAGCAAGTCGCAATAGATATCATAGTTTTTTCGGATGTTGTCGCCAACGCAAAAAAAAGTAGCTTTGGCATTATAGCTGTCCAGCAGGTTTAAAACCCAGGGCGTAACTTGAGGTATCGGGCCGTCATCAAAAGTCAGAAAGATGTCTTTATCTTCAGTTTCTACACGCCACATATCTTTCGAATTGTAGAACTTATAGATGATAGACGGGGTTTTGCTTAAATACATAGCTGCAACATTCCGGTTTTATTGTGCCAATTTGCAAAGTAAATGATATTTTTCAACATAGCCTTCAAAAACTCTTTCCAACGAAAAGCCGGTGACATCATCATTCTGTTATTTATACAAATTGATGATCTCCTGAGTTTGTTTTTCCAGGTCAGCCTGTTTATAGGTTCCGGACATGGCATGTATCTTATCCAACAGGTCGAGGGCTTGCTTTTTGTCGATCGACAGATAAGCAGCATCCCCACCCGTAAATTGTGCATAATACTTCAGTTCCTGACGGCTGTATTCTGTTAGTCGTCTCGTTATTTTGTTTGCCTTTTCGGGTTCATTAATTTTATAATAGGCATTGGCCACAGGCACCATAAATTGGTCGTAGGGCGAGCAATTGTCGGGCATTTCTTCTACACATTTGTCGCAAACTATGCCGGCTTCTTTCAGTTTGCCTTCCAAAACCAAAGCATTCGCCAGCCTGCCGAAAAGAACCCGCAGGAAATAGGTGTTGTGTATATTGGTTTCGTCCAGATAAACAGAGGGGTTGTTCATATTTCCCCACTTGAATTTATGTATCAGGTTGTCGAACATCGCTTCGGTGTTCACTCTGCCCGTTTGGCCATCGGTTGATTTGCATCTGAATGGAACTAACCTGTAGGCCAAACCCTCTAACTGCAAATAATCGGTCAATCCCACATAAGCATCATCGCCTGTGGTGGTGGCAAAATAAACGGGACGCTGCCACTGCAAATTCGAAAGCATATCCAACAACACTATGGCATTTTTCTGCAAGCCATAATCCGAATAGGTCCAAACAATGGCCGAATTCACCGAATCTCTAAATTCGGGCGGCACGCTTCCGTTCTTTCTCACCAGATTGGTATCAACTGGAAGCAAAAAGTTATGCGTCGGGACGAAGTTGAATTTTCCGCGATAGGTGTTTAACATGGTCGATTCGTCATCGCTGGTAGCAAAGTTGATGAGGGTTCTCACATCCACATTGGTATCGGCTTTCACCAGGGCCGTATCGTCATAAACCAGCACGTAATCGCGTTTCGAAGCAATGTATTTGCTTGCGTCGAGCGAGATGGGAAGCGGTTCGGCGGGACCTGTTTTCAATTTCATCTGGTCGATATACCAATCCATATCGAGTAAACTCAGGTTCACTATCTTCACATCGGTGCGTATGCCCTCAACTTCCTGTGCATACCACAAAGGGAAGGTGTCGTTGTCGCCGAGGGTGAATAGTATAGCATTGGGGGCACAACTGTTCAGGTAATCGGAAGCCACGTCGACCACGGTATAACGGTTGGAGCGGTCGTGGTCGTTCCAGCCCTCTTTAGCCATGAGGCCGGGCACCAAAAACAGGCAAATGAAAAAGGCAATAACAGCCGATACTTTGGGTTTTATAATTAGTTTCAGCAATTTGAACAGTCCTATCACTCCAAGTCCTATCCAGAAAGCAAAAGCATAGAACGAGGCCGCGTAAGCATAATCGCGCTCGCGGGGCTGATACGGAACGGGGTTTAAATATACGTTGATGGCGATGCCCGTGAACACAAACAAGAGCGCTATCACCAAAAAGCCTTTCATATCTTTGTTGAGCTGCACAAAAAATCCTACAATTCCCAGTATAAGCGGCAACAGGTAGAATACATTGCGTCCTTTATTGTTTGCCAGAGGTTCGGGGAGGTTGCTCTGCGGCCCCAAACGCATATTGTCTAAAAAGGGTATGCCCGAAATCCAGTTGCCGTTCAGCAAACCGCCGTTGCCCTGTATGTCGTTTTGTTTGCCCGCGAAGTTCCACATAAAATACCTGAAATACATGTGCCCGAGCTGATACGTGAAGAAATACCTTAGGTTTTCGACAAAGGTGGGCTTGTAAATAATCTCGTCTTTGTCGTTCATTTTCTTCACCTGCATGGGCACACCTTTCACTTCGCCCCACGATTTGTAGCCGCTGATGTGCTGGTCGGAATTGCCGTCCCACATGCGGGGAAAAAGCGTCATAAAACGCGAATCGTAGTTGGCAACGGAGTTCTTGCGCTGGTCAACTACCACATATTTTTTCTTCACATCGTCGCGGGCATAAAGGGGATTGCCGTCGGTGTAGGGCTTTTTGGTATCGAGCGGGGCGTTGTAATAGGGTCCGTAAACCAGGGGCCAGTCGCCATATTGCTCGCGGTTGAGGTAGCTCAGCAAACTGATGGCATCTTTGGGCGCGTTTTCGTTGAGCGGGGTGCCTGCATTGGAGCGCACCACCAAAGCCATAAAACTCGAGTAGCCTATGAGTATAAACGCGAAGCCGAGGATGGCAGTTTTCAGCATTTCTTTTTTGCGGCGGCCCAAGATTATCAAAGCCGTGAGAGCGGCCATGATGAGCAGGCGCACGATAAATTCCCACACGGAGGCGCTGCAATAAAGCACCAAAAAAATCAGAATAACGTAGCAAACCGCTACTCCCCACGCGAAAGCTTTGTGGGATTTTTCGGTGTAGAGCAATCCGAACACGATGGCGGCAATGAGCAGGATGAAGAAAAACACGGTGCCCGAATGGAAAGGCATGCCGAAGCCGTTGACGAACAGAAGTTCGCTTTTGGCGAATATTTCGACCACCTGGGGAATGATGCCATACATGATGGCAGCCAGCAATAACACCGAAATGGCAAACGCCAGCAGGGTGCCTGCACGGGTGGTTTTGTATTTTTTGAAATAAAACACGAGAGTGATGGCAGGTATGGCAAGCAAATTGAGCAGATGCACTCCAATTGAAAGGCCCATCATAAAAGCGATGAGCACCAGCCAGCGGTTGGCACCCGGTTGGTCGGCAACTGTTTCCCATTTGAGGATGCTCCAAAAAACAAAAGCAGTGAAAAACGACGATGTGGCGTAAACTTCTCCTTCGACGGCCGAAAACCAGAACGAATCGGAAAAGGTATAAGCCAGTGCGCCTACCAAACCTGCTGCTATGATGATCATCGTATCGGCCATGCTGACCTCGGACGAACGTTGGACTACCTTTTTTGCTAGCGCGGTGACAGACCAGAACAGAAACAAGATGGTTAATCCGCTTGCCAATGCCGACATGGTGTTTACCATGCGAGCCACCAGATGCACGTTGCCAAAGGCAAAGAGCGAGAAAAAACGCCCCATCAACTGGAAGAAAGGAGCACCCGGGGGATGGCCCACCTGAAGTTTGTAGGCGGTTGAAATGTATTCGCTGCAATCCCAATAGGAGGCGGTGGGTTCGGAGGTGATGATATAAACCAGCGCCGCAACAACAAACACGGCTAAACCCGCTATGTTGTTGATGAATTTATATTGCTTCATGAAGCTTTGAATTTGAATGCGAAATTAGGTGAAAATTTGGAATTAGGTGATATATTTTAGCCACAGATTTGCAGATTTTTATTTGAAAGAAATCAGCACAAAACTAAAAAACGAAATGGGATAGGGGCATGAATAAAAATAACCTAATAAACTTAAAACTTGTAACTTAAAATTGGCAATCTCTAATCACCATCTTGATATTTCACACTGAAAACAAAAGGGGCGCTGGCGTCGGATTCGCCGTTGATGATAGAAACATAAAAACGTATTCAGTATTTTTTCAGGGGTGTTAGCCCGCTTATCCACAAATACGAGCGGGTCGACATGGGTGAGAATAATTGTCTGCCGATAACAGCATTAAACAAAATGCGTAACTGTCCAGTGAAAAAAATTAACGCTGTATTTTTTTTCATTTAATCATATGCAGATACTTTTCACGATTCTCAATAATTACCCAAAGTTCTATTCCGAATAGTACAAGGGCTAAGGGAAGTCCTGATGGTGCAATTAGAATGTGAGTTAAAAGTATTCCTATAAGAACTGGAAAAATAATTATTGCACCAAGTGCCCTAAATTTATTAGTGATGAAAAGTACTCCGCCAATAATTTCTGCAACTGCAACAAGTGGGAAGAGCCAACCAATTTCCTTAATCGCGCCCATTAATTTCATCATGTTCTCGGGCATGTCTTTGGATATTGGCATGTAATTAAAAAATTTATTCAGTCCTGAGTTAATGAACATCAGTCCGAAAAGGAGGCTTACTACAAATAGAATTTTCTTTTTCATGGTTTTTGTTTTTTATTTGTTTGCAAATATTGTCATTTTAATGAACGATTGTCTGTCCGATAACTTTAAAACTGTCGTGTCTGCCACCGGTTATACAAACCCGCTGTTAGGCACTGGCAATTATTATTTTAAAGATTTTTTTTGCTCACTAATCATTATAATTTTGCCATCTTTATTTATTTTGCCCTTTTTGAACTTACAATAATATTTTTTTGTACCGTCAATCGCTTTCATTGTTTTGTCAAGATCAACCGTTTTTAATGTGTCGGCGCAATATATTGTTAAATCGCTATTGATAACACCTATCGCTGAACAGTAGTTAATACCTGGGCCACCGCCATTACAGTCCCCGATAGATAAACTCTCATCACTAATTATATTTCCTTTTTTATCGTATGTTGTTAAAACTGGAACAAAAACATCTGCCGGTGAGAATACAATTAATCCATAATAATAATTTGTATCAGGCAGCATTCCGTAATAATGCGTTTGTGATGTGATATTGTATTTTTTGAGAAATAATGTATCAGCGCTTTTAAATCTAATTTTGGCAATCCTTCAGTTTCCAAATACCCTATTTTAAATGTTAAAGGCAATTGCAATAATTTAAATTGTTTTATGAAATGACTGAATTGTGCCGCAATATCATCCGTTTGTATTTGTATGTTTATTGCTGAATTAATTAAATCAAATTTATCAACTTGTATTTTTCCATAGGCATCGCTATTAATTTTTTGTTCACTGATTAGTTTATTTGGTTCTTCAGTATTAGATGCATCCATAATTGAATATTCATCATCAAATAAAAACCAATTGCCAATGGGGGGATAATATTCAAAGGCAGTACTTCTTCCCCAGCGGTGGGCAAAACCTCCATAATGGTCGATTGTAAAACGCCCTTTTTCTATATTTACGTCTACAAACGCATCTTTAAAATTAAGATCATATCCATAAAAGTATATTAAATTCTCATTTTGAGAAACAAGTTTATATGTGTTGTTGGACTGCCCAATTAAAATTAGAAATTTTCGTTTTACAGGTTTTTCAATAGTTGAGATGCTATCTTCACCATTTTTATTCAAAACCAAAATCATATCGTCAATACTGTCGAGATTTAGGTCTCCTTTTACAAGTTTTAATACAGAGTAGTCCTTAGGTATAAATTGCGAAATGTTTTATAGTTCTTTAGAATTAGTTTGTACAAAAGAGGTTGAAAACAGGAAAACGATAAAATAGATTTGTATTAGATTTTTCATGTGTATTTTTTTAAAGCTTTATTTTTAAATCTCTGGTTTGTTTTAGCACGTTTGCACCAATTAACGGTATCGTTCCCGAACTTTATGCAGGCAAGGGAATCGAAGCCGTTTCCTGTCCTAATATATCAAAGATAAATAAAAGAACTGCACTATTCTATAAACCGAATGCCCCGATTGCAGAAAGCTCTTGTTGGCATCAGTTTATTTCTTTAAAAACAACATCCGAAACTTATCCCAGCCCATGATACGTATTCTTTATGATAAGTCATAAATATTGGTGTATAATCAATTCTGAATAAAAAACCCTTATTATTTCTAAACCTTAGTCCTGCTACACCAGTTAGTTCAACTTCGGTCCCTTTAATAAAATAATCAGGACTATCTGGAGAAATGTCTTTGGCAACCGTATTTTATGTCCACACCATCATTCCTAATCCCATTTCAATAAAGGAGTTTTTCGTTAACCGAAGTATTCCATTTGTAAGAACAGGTATCATAAAGTCACCCATCACCTTTCCGGGTATATAGCTAACACCTTCTCGTAACGATAAACAAATTCTTTTTTTTGGGAAAAAAATGCGTTCATAATTCAATGAATAAAAAATTGAATTGCCGAAAATCTCAGCATAAATGCTATTTTTTGGCAGAAATTGTTTTTTGGTATTGTTATGCAATGAAGTAGCAGTGTCAACAGTCTGTCCAACGCTTAGGTCAAACAAAATAGCAATGAGAAATATTGTTATAACTGCTCTCATTTTGAACAACCGTATAAATTACCTTACCCCGTATATTTATATTTGATATCTCACTCAAAATTACAAAATTTAATAAATCAACACTCAATATTTCTTTCAATAAAAAAGGGCGTATATCTTGCGCCCTTTATGTTGTTCGAAGTTGTATACTTTGAACAAGGGGGGGTATACCCTACTATTGTAATATTATTTTTGTTGTTGTTATGTTACCTTTATTGTTTGTGATATTTACAAAATAAATTCCGGCTTTCAATTCTCCTTTGTCTATATTGCATTCTTTCCCGGTAAAGTTAATTTTCTGTATTTCGTTGCCTAAAACGTCAATTATTCTTATGGTTGAGTTCGTTTGTTCTTCCGAAAAACTAATAGTGGTTTGATAAGAAAAAGGGTTAGGATAAACTAAAATATTGTTGGTAACCGAAACATTTGTTATCCCTATCTGTACAAAAAACTCAACTGCTCCAATGTCAGGTAAGTTGTCTCTTGTAATGTTGTAAAAATCAACCTGCGGTGCAACACTTGTTAATGCTGCATTAATGGCTGCTGATGTTGATTGTAGATAGAAATTAAAGGTTGATGCATTTACAAATTGAGGGGTTGAAAAAACAGTATTTGCATCAATTGTGTTTATGTCAGTGTCTAAATGTCCTTGCACTAAGTTATTTGAAACCTTGATGTGGGCTGTATCGGTAGATGAAATGGCAAAACCATTCCAAGTGGTGTCAGCAACTACAATGTTATTATAAATAGAAATGGAGTCAGAGCCTTGCAAGCTGATGCCAATATTATTCCCCGAGCCTGTATAGGAATTAAGATAGCAAGTGTTATTGATGATTTCCATTCTAACGCCTTGATTAGAATGAATACCACTAAATCCGTTTAAGAAACAAATGTTGTTGTCAATTTTTATTCTTCCATGAACCCATCCACCTTGTATGGTGTTTTTTTGCATAGAGATTCCTTTGCCTTCATCAATGATGGGTGTATTAAAAGTTTTTGTTTCGCTCCACGAATATACTTCGTTGTAGTTGTGATGAATCTTGTTTTGTTCAATAAATATTTTGTCGGCATCACTATTATCAATGCTTGCAGAATTTTCTACTACAAAACCATGATTACCAATAGATGACCTTCGCGAGCAATCGTTTACCTCATTAGCAATAAATTTTATGTAGTCTGATTGAAAAGCTCGTAATCCAGTTCCTGGTGTGTGGTGAATATGATTGTTGATGACATCAATATGGTTAGAACCTTGCACCAACAAACCTATTGTGCTGAAATAAGCAGGTCGGGTGATGTTGTTTAATACGGCGAAAGTCATAGTATCAACAATGCTGTCAGGTGTAAAAGGTGGCACCCGATACTGAATATTTCCTCCTGCATCTTTATACATAAATTGGTATTTCAAAGCTGAATCTAAAGGAATATTATTTACCTCACCTGCAATTTCAAAACCTTCAATACGAATGAAAGAACTGTTCCTGATTTGAAAAATATAATTGCCATTGCCATTAAAAATTACTGATTGATTTTGATAAGGTCTGATAGTTATGTAACCTGAGGTATTGCCGTTGAGATTGTTTAGATAAACCGCTTCGTCGCTGTTCCAAAAACTACCGTTTCCGAAATTAGGATTGTGATAAGTTCCGCCTAAAACATTGATGGTATCGCCTGCTACTATATAATTGGCAGCATAGGTTATTGTTTTGAATGGTGTTGCGGTTGTTGTCCCATAACCAGATGCGTCTTGTCCGCTTGTTCCAACAAAATAATTCGTCTGTCCAAAAGTGTTTTGTGCAAATAGGAAAATAAAAAATAAAATAGCTGTTCGTTGCATAATGGTAGTTTTGTAATAGCCGATAAAATAGTCCTGCTTTCAGCCCATTTACAAATTTCTCTACATATTTGATGCATTTATAATTGATTTCTCCCTCAAAATTACAAAATTTTATACATCAACATTCAATATTTTTTTCAATAAAAGAAGATGGCACGGTGTGTCTCTTGAAGAGGGATTGGCGAATATTCAGCAATTTCATTTAATTCTTAACCATCATTCATACTAACTTTAGCCGAATTCTTAAATGAGAAATTAACCAGATTTAATAAAGGTCCTGTCATCAAAGTTGTGAATAAGGCCATTATTACCATTATTGAAAATATTTCCGGACCAAAAACACCCAGGTCATACCCGATATTTAAAACAATAAGTTCCATCAGGCCCCGTGTATTCATTAAAGCACCGATGGATAAGGAATCTTTCCAGGTTCGGCCAATAATTTTAGCCGTGAAGGCACTGCCTGCAAGTTTACCCACAATTGCAACACTGATGATCAATAAACAAAACATCCATAAATGTCCGTTGTTCAACAAACCTATTTGGGTGCGAAGACCTGTGAAAGCAAAAAATATCGGCAACAAGAGTATGGTGCTTACATCCTCAACTTTTTCGGTCAATATTTCTTTGAACCGGGTATTGTTAGGCATCACAACACCGGCAATAAAAGAACCAAATAAAGCGTGAATACCAATTATTTCGGTAAAATAGGCCGATAGTAACAACAGAAAGAACGATATACCAATAACTGTTTTACCGATCTTTCCCTCTTTCATTCGTTTTTCGCTGATCTTTTGAAGCCATGGCTTTATAACATAAAGCATAAAAACGATATAAGCAATGGCAAGTCCGATGGTAAATAGCGAACTGGTTACACTGCCTGCTTTAACAATGGCAATGGCAGCTGCCAGCAAACACCATGCAGTTACATCATCAACAGCGGCACACGTAATGGCAAGCACACCAAGAGGTGTTTTGGTTAAGCCACGTTCTTTAATAATTCTGGCTAACACAGGGAACGCGGTTATGCTCATCGAAATACCCATAAACAAAGCAAAAGAGAGAAAACTAACGTCTTTTGGTGCCAACTCCTGAAAGATATAATATGATACACAAGTGCCCAGAAAAAAAGGAAAGATAATACTGATCTGGCTGATGATAATTGCATCCTGAGTTTTGCTTTTTATTTTACTCAGATCCAACTCCATCCCGATCACAAACATAAAAAATGCCAGACCTATCTGACTTAAAAATTGGAGCGATATGAACGAATTATGAGGGAAAACGATTGCAAACAGATCGGGAAATAGCCACCCAAAAATAGATGGACCCAGAATAACACCTGCTATTATCTCGCCTATTACAGTTTGTTGCCCTAATTTTCTGAAAATAATTCCGAATATCCTTGATGTAAAAAGAATAATGATCACCTGCAACAATAATATGCTCAGGGGATACTTGATATTATTCAGAAACTGATCAATTACATTTGCGGTAGAGTCAATGACTACGGGTTTTGCATTATCTGCAAGCGTAGCGTTTTGGCCATTTGAAATTACCTGAGGTTGACGAACAATAAGATTCCCTTTTTCTATCACATACCATGACAGAGAGGCAAAAACTCCAATCAGCAATACGTAAATTAATATCTTTTTCATGGTTTGTAATTTTTTGGCTTGTCGCTAACTCCAAAGGCATAGTATTACTATTTTTGCAGATATTTATCAACTTTTTTTCAAAATTACAAATTATTATAAACCATCTTTAAAATCAACTCTTAAATTTTTTCAATAAAATAGAAAAAGGGCGTATGCAATACGCCCCTCCATTTGGTTAGTTGAAAACTAATTTTATGGAGTTAGAATTTGCAAACAACGAATAACGGAGTTAATTATCTGTTTGTCTTTATTATCTGCTCTAATAAACGGAGTTTGTAAAAAATAAAATCGCCCTTTGGTTATTCATAATTTCTTCTTTCAAGAATTGATATGGTAACTGAAATCTTTTGTACTTTTGGAAAAAACATTATGCACCATGAAAATGGAAAAGGTACGCAAAGCATGCCAATAGTGGAAATAATGTTCACTTTCTTGGGGGTTCGAGGTATGCTAATATTCCCGATTAAAGTTTTACAATTTTAAACTGGTTTTAATGAAAGATTTCATTTATAAAATTTCGATTGCTATTATCCTGTTCCTTTGTACATTTTTTGTTTTTAAAATGCTTCAAAGACCTGCCATTTATGATTCAACCCTGAAAAAGGTTACTTATACTTATGAAAGGGATGGCATTAATAAATCCTTAATTTGGAAAGTTGACGAACCTTATTATTACAGAGATAATAAAAACACTTTAAGATGGGACGGCGGTATCTATTATGATATTCGGGAGGACTATTATAATCACGGGAATTTGAGATATTCATTTTTCCCTCTATTCCCCCTGCTATGGAAAGTTTTCCCAATTGATGCTCTATATATCGGGTTCATTAATTATTTACTTTTTGTTCTTTCTATTATTCTGTTTTCAAAGTATTTTTTAAAAAAACAGGATATTTCTTTTTTGGATACTATATGCATCTTTGCAGTCGCACTAATACTTCCTCCTATTGTTACCTTTTATCTGCCCTATGCTGACGCATTATCGGCTTTTACTTTTGCATTAGCTTTATGGGGATTGATAAAAAACAAGTATTGGCTGTTTTTTATTTTTATACTGCTTTTCGCGATGACCCGACCGATATTTCTTGTTGTGGGATTATCATTTATTATTATTGATGTATATTATTTTATTAAACACCGAAACTTTTTGCATTTTGCAAAGCAGCTAGCTTTAAAGTTATTTCCTTTGTTATTGGGAACATTTATCGTTTTTTTTATGTTCTATCTCAATTCAGGTTCATTTACCAAATATTTTGAATCAAACAATATGGGTTGGAAAGTTGCTTTCAGCATCCCTACAAAAATCAGCGACTGGTCGGTTGAAGGTTTTGGCATGAACGTATTCACTATATTTTTCATTTTGATTCCGTCTTTGATCATTATAATAAATAAATTTATCAAGTTACTCCGGTCTGAAAGAACCACTGCATTGCCGTCTGTATTTAATAAAGACACAAGTTTTATGAAAGAGTATTTTTTAAATCTTTCAATAGTTTATTTCTGGGGAATCTTTTTATATGTGATCTTTTTTCAGCATGGATCGCTTAACGGATTAAGCAGATACGTTATTGCTTCTCCTTTTATGTTTATTTATTTGTTTAGTGTTATTCCGATATTGAAAAATAGAAGTTTAAAATACGCCTCCGCACTTTTAATTATTTTTCTTTTAATACTAAGTATAATAACACTGGTAAGTTTCCCAAAAATTGATCCGGCTATTAATTTTAATGATAGCGGGTTTTTAACGCTCTTCCTCGATTTTATTTTCTTATTTACAATGAAATACATGAATAAATATGTAAAAATAGGTTCTTTGTCAATTTTGGTCTTTGTTAATATTATTTGGATTACATACTTGTACGATATTTATTTATGTAATGGGTGGATTTTTACATAAGCAATTTCTGGTTTTATAATCGCTCCTAAGTTTATTAAATACATGAATAAGAGTTTTATTTATAGCAATATCTACACATACCGCATTTTAATGAATATTTTGTATTCATTAAAATACAAGAAAAGATTTTCTGAAATTTCCCTTGAAATTTCAGAAAAGGATACAAATATCCTTGAGTTATGCTTTGGAGATATCTATATTGCCAATGAATGCAGGAAAAAGGGAATTAATTGGACAGGAATTGATATCAATGAAAACTTTGTAGATTTTGCTGCTAAGAGAGGTTATAATGCCCTTAGAAAAGATGTAAGTAAAATTGACTCATTCCCTTTATCGGATATGTGTATCATAAGTGGCTCTCTTTACCAATTTCATAGTGAAATTGAATCAATGATACAGAAAATGCTTGATTCCACTCAAAAAATACTAATATCAGAACCTATTAATAATTTGTCATCAAAGAAAGGTTTTATAGGGAAAATATCCGGAATACTTACAAATGCCGGTAAGGGAGCAGAAAATTTCAGATACAACAGGCAAAGTATCACTGATATGTTAAATAAATTAAAGGATACACTGAATTTTGAATATAGAATTATCAGCGCAAACCATGATATTGTAATCGAAATTAAGAAAAATGAAAGAAATAAGTATAATTATCCCAGTTTATAACAGCCAGGAAAACATTGAGGAATTATCCCGACAAATTAATGATGCATTGCAGGATATAAGTTTTGAGGTTGTTTTTATTAATGATGGCAGCAAAGACAGAAGCTGGGATGTGTTAAAAAAATTAGCTGCCGGAAATTTAAATATTATTGCTATTAATCTGCGAAAAAATTTCGGACAGGATAATGCTATAATGGCCGGAATTACTCATGCTTCCGGAAATTATATTGTAATTATGGATGATGATCTGCAACATTCTCCTAACGATATTATTAAATTATACGAACAATGCAGGCAAGGTTATGATGTTTGTTATGCCCATTTTCCGAAAAAGAATCAGCAAATATGGAAAAATTTCGGAAGTTGGTTAAATGGAGTTTTTGCTTACTGGTTACTTCAGAAGCCAAAGGGTATTTATATGTCGCCTTTTAAAATTATAAAAAAGGAAGTGGCAAAATCTCTTTTGCAATATTCCGGACCTTTCCCATATGTTGATGGATTGATACTTGATTGTACCGCAAATTTGACTTCAGTTACAGTTGAACATTATAAACGATATAAGGGGAAAAGCAATTATAACCTCGCTAAATCTTTTTCTGTTTTCCTGAAAACTTTGACTAGTTTTTCTGTAATCCCATTAAGGTTAGCCACAATCATTGGTTTTATTTCTTCCTTTACGGGTTTTATATTTGCTGTTTATTTCATGGTTCAATATTTAACAACCAATTATACAGTGGAAGGATGGACTTCACTAATTCTGACGCTGCTAATAATTGGGGGTATTCTGCTGATGTTAATGGGGTTAATTGGTGAATACATTGGAAGGATGTATTTAGCTTTAAATAAAAAACCGCAATTTTCTATAGGTGAAATAATTATTAAGGAAAAGCCAACTGAAAATTTAAATCTTACCGATCGGCCGGAGAACTGAAAATAATTATATTGAGTTCGATTTGCAAAATTCGAACAACGGGTAAATCAACATTCAATATTTCTTTCAATTAAACAAGGGGCGTATTGCATAAGCCCCTTGTTTTTTGGTTAGTTGAAAACTATCATTTATTTAGCGATAAGTTGCAAACTAAGCAGAACTGATATTACGTTTATTCTTTTACCAGTCGTTTTATAACGGTGTTCTCAGTGTTGCTTATTTTTATTGTGTATACACCGGTTGCCAGATTTTCAATATTGATATCAGCCTTATTGCTTAATAGCGGTTGAGTAAATACTAATTGTCCCTGAATGTTATAGATTGAAAGAATATTATCTTTTGCTTGCAATGAAGTAGTGACGGTAATACTATTTTTTGCCGGGTTAGGATAAATTATCGTATTATCGTTTTCATCCTGAATTTCATTAATACCTGTTGGAGAAATAAAATAGCGTACTACTTCAATAACATCGGTAGATGATGCATTATAACCATATCCGGCTACAACAACTTTTCCGTCGGGCTGAAGAACCATTGAAGTAGTCCAATCGTTGCCGGGTCCAACAGGAGTAATAGCTTCTCCGCTTGTTCCGAAAGTATTATCTAAAGTTCCATCAGTATTATATCTTGCAAGAGCAAAATCAACACTTGAACCTCCGACACTTGTTGTTCCTGCAACCACAATTTTCCCATTCAGTTGAATTATCACAGAATAAGGTGCATCATTACTTGTATTAAAATCAGTTATCACGGTTCCGGTAGTACCAAAAGTATTATCCAAAGTTCCGTTGGTATTGAAACGTGAAATAGCAAAATCACCAGTACCCACTGCCGTATAGCCGCAGGTAACAATTTTTCCATCGGTTTGAAGTGCTAAACCGATTCCATAATTATCGTTGCCACCCACATCAAGAGTTTCTACACCGGATGTGCCAAATGTATTATCAAGTGTTCCGTTGGTAGTATAACGCAGAAGAGCTAAATCATAAGATGTGCCATTCCAGCAACTGCCGCAAACAACAATTTTCCCGTCGGTTTGCAAAGCCACTGCATACGCTAATTCGTCGCCGGTGCCTATAGCCTTTGTTATTTTTCCGCTTGTACCGAAAGTGTTATCAAGCGTACCATTAGTATTGTATCTGGCTAATGCAATATCCAAATCCGAGCCATTGTATGCTTGTCCGGCCAGAACGATTTTGCCATCCGTTTGAATTGCTATTGCAAATGCTCTGTCGTCACCACCAGCGAAATCAGTAGTAACCATACCGCTTGTACCAAATGTGTTGTCGGTTGAACCATCAGTATTAAGTCTTATCAAAACAAAATCATTGTTTGCGCCAATTTCTGCTAATCCTGCCAACAGGATTTTGCCATCAGATTGTACGGCTACAGCATAACCATCGGCATAGTTGCCCGGATTACCTACTACGATTCCGGCTGTTCCAAATGTATTGTCAATTGTACCATTAGCATTATACCGTGCAGCAATAATTTCATCGTAAATGCCGCTGTTATAACTCCATCCGGCAACAACGATTTTGCCGTCTGATTGTAAGGCTACCGCATTAGCTGCAGCATCCTGTGAGCCAATGGGTGTAAATACTTTACCACCAGTGCCAAAAGTGTTGTCGAGCGTACCATCAGTTTGAGCAAAAAGTAGCTGCTGATTGCTTGCTGCCTGAAACATAATAAATGTCAAGCTCATTAAGAGTAATAATTTTTTCATGTTTTTTCAGATCAGAAGATCTGCTCCTTTTATTAGTAATTATTGTTATTTTCCTACTCGTAAGGCTTTTCAGATTCCGCCTCCCGACGATAGCTTTGTCGGGATCAAGCCCGTTTTTTAAAGTGGTTTCCGAACTCCACTTTATATTTTTGTTAATTAAAATTTTCAACAACTGTTGATATTAATTATGGGTATACTTTTTGTCAGCATAGCTGTTGTTATTTAAACTTGAATAAAGTTATTGCCTTGCCCTAAGTCTATTATAAATTGTTTTCTCCCCCAAAAATACAAATTATCTTTAAATCAATCTTAAAATCAATTGAATAATTTTTATTATGAAACAATAAAAAAGGGCGTATGCAATACGCCGTAAATCCTATAGCATATCAGGTGGCAGGCGGTTCATCGGGTTCGACGGGATCGACGGGCGGTTCGGTTGGGTCAACTTCGGGTTCGCGATCAATGTTCATTTCGATATCAACGCCTTTTTTAATTTCAACTACTTCTTCCCAGTGTTTGTAGCCAAGTTTGACAGCTATGAGCAGTTGTTGGCCTTCTTGATGAGCGCCCAGGTTGAATTCGGCATTTTCGTCGCTATAGATCATATATTTGTTTTCGAAATAAAATTTTTGTTTTTGATAATTCGATTATTGTTTTTGATAATTCTGTTTTTCTATTTTTTTGATTGATCTATTGAATCCATTATTATCATTTTTTTGGAAAAACCTATCTTAACATCACAATATCTGTACTTTCGGAACTAGCAAATTGATTTTTGAAAACTGCAGAGGCTAAAATTTTTGCGGGAAAAGTCAACTTTTTTGCGGGAAAAGTCATCTTTTTTGCGGGAAAAGCTAACTTTTTTGCGGGAAAACAAGAAATTTTTGCGGGAAAGTAACAAAGTATTGCGGGAAAGTATGAAATTTTTGCGGGAAAACATGAAAATATTGCGGGAAAACATGAAATTTTTGCGGGAAAGTGATAAATTTTGATCGGAAACCGACTTAGGCAGATGGTGAGGCAAGTTATTTTTGATAGAGGGGAAGTTATTTTGGTTTTGATATAACGAAGCAGTGGAAAGAAGAAATAGCGGATGGAAATTGAAAGATATGATGGCTTTTGGGAGAATGCTATGGCTCTATAATATTTATTTTCAGATAATTTTATTGTTTCTTTGAAAAAGATTTATATATTTGATGGTATGAAAATAGAAATATAGCAATTGTTCATTGTCTTTGAAATTCCATAAGTATCGGACAATAACAAAAACAAAATAGTTTAACCTTAAAAAAAAGACGTCATGAAAACAAAAATCTTACTTCTCGCGTTCATTGGTTTTTTTGGTTTTTTAAGCAACATCGCTCTTGCACAAACTCCCGAATGGCAATGGGCAAAAAGCGTTGGAGCCACCTTTAATAACGACAATGCCTATTCGGTTACCGCGGTAGATGCTTCGGGCAATGTTTATGTGGCAGGCGATTTCGCAAGCCCTACGGCTACTTTTGGTTCAATAAGCCTTAAAAGTGCAGGCGATGCTGATATGTTTATTGCAAAATACGATACCAAAGGCGAACTTATTTGGGTTAAGAATTTCGGCGGCAAGAATTTCGACGGGGCAAGTGCTATTGCCATTGATGCAGCGGGCAATGTTTTTGTGGCCGGAAAACATTTAAGCACAGGTTTTATCTTGGGTTCAACCACCCTTACCGACCCGGGTTTATTTTTAGCGAGATTTGATGGCGACGGTAATGCCGTTTGGGCAAAGAATTTGCCCGGAACAGGCATCGATTTTATCAACTCGCTGGCGCTGGATGCTAAAGGGAATGTATTTATTACCGGAACTTTCGGAAGCAAAACTCTCACGTTTGGCAGCACGGTGCTCACCAACTTGGGTGGCGACTGCCCTCAGGGATGCCAGGATGTGTTTGTGGCGAAATACGATGCCAACGGAAATTGTTTATGGGCAAAAAGTGCGGGAGGCTCGGCCAGCGACTATTCACAGGCTGCGGCAACCGATGCTTCGGGCAATGTTTTCATCGGTGGTGGCTTCTACAGCACCACACTCAGTTTTGGCTCCGTCACTTTAAAACGAAGTGATAAAACAGCCATCATTGGAGGCGACATGTTTGTGGCCAAATTTGATGGCGACGGCAATTTGCTTTGGGCAAAGAATGCCGGCAACAATAACGACGAGAAAGTATTTTCAATTGCAACAGATGCAAGCGGTGATGCTTACGTTGCCGGAAGTTTTAAAAGCCATGAGTTCACACTTGGCACTTTCACCTTAACAAAAGAAAGTCACATGGCAGGCTACAGTAATTTTTTTCTGGCCAAATACGATGCCGGCGGCAATGTGTTGTGGGTACAATTTGGTGGTGGCGGCAACACCGACGAATCGAGATCTGTGGTATTAGATGCTTCGGGCAATGTGTATTTAGCAGGAATATTCACCAGCGGTTCTATAACTGCCGGCACCTATAAATTAAAAAACGAACGAACCGGAACTTACGATATTTTCCTGATCAAATACGATCCCAAGGGCAATGTGCTTTGGGCCAACAGCGAAGGAACCAATAATATGGATTACGCTTTCTCGCTTGCAGCCGATCGTTCGGACAATATCTATTTAACCGGACTTTTCGGTACGAAAGAAATTAAATTTGGCTCTACCACATTAACCAATACCTTCGGCAGTTTAAATTCGAGCTTTAATATTTATGTGGCGAAGTTGAAAGGGAAATAACAGATCGGGTTTTTAAATGCACTCTAGAAACAATAGCTTACTACTCCGTTGTAACAAATTTCTTTTTGTCCTGCTTGCATATAAATTGCATCACATCGCGCGAGGTTCTTGCTCCGGCAGGCACTCCGCCCGGAGGCATGAGCCACATACCCGTTAGCCAAAAATTATCGAGTTTCGGTAAGGTTTTTTTAAAGATGCGGCTGTTTTTCATCAGTTCGGGTGTCATAATCCAGCTCATGTATGAACCTTTGTAGTTGTTGGCATATCTTTTATAGGTCATGGGCGACAATACATCGGAAACTTCAATTTTGTCGGCAAATCCCGGGTATTTCTTTTCCAATTCGGCTATAGTGATACGGAGTATTCGTTCTTTTTCGGCTTTATAGGCAGCTTTGTCGGCATAAAGGCTTTCCCAATACTCAAAATCGTCGGTAGCAAACGCACAGGCAAGCACTGTTTTTCCTTCGGGCGCCAGAGTAGGATCAAAACTATAGTTCGACATAGTAAACCACTCGGTTTGCTGATTGCCTATCGTGATGGGCGACTCCATCTTAAACACTTCGGTAACACAATCGGGTTCGTGGCTCAGATCCATATTCACGCCAAACGAAATCTGCACCATAGAATGATACAATAGTCCTGTTTGGAACAGTTTTTCGTGTTTGGGTTCAACATACTTGCCGTCGAGCATATTATAAACCGTGTGGTGCAGATCGGCTCCCGAAATAACATAATCGGCCGCTATATCTTCGCCATTCTCCAGTCTGATACCGCAGGCTTTATTATCTTTCACTAATATCTTTTCTACCCGTTTGCCATAATTGATCTTACCGCCCAGGTTTAGCAGACGGGTTTCGATGGCTTTGGAAAATTCGAGCGACCCTCCTATCGGAAAACCGCCTGCCTTATTGTGAAGCTGCGACATGGTGAGCACCAGCCCGAACAAACTCATTTCTTTCATATCTATCACCATCGGAAACACTTCGCGCAGAAAAGGGTCTTTGAACCTTTGAGCAAATTCCTCGATAGAGATCCTGCAAAAAAAATAAAGGTCACGCATATACTGCTTGGTGTTCCACAGCAGTTTGATGTTCTCCGCAAAACTGAGCAGTTCAAGCGCTTTATCAATAGGGGCTTTAAACCCGGCAAACTTGCGGATGAGGTTGCACAAAAACTCAATGGGTTCTTTATCGTCGGGCGAAAGTTCTTTCATGTGGCGTTCAAGCTTATCGGCATCACAATACATGATAAAGGTTTTTCCGTCGGCATCCGCTATCCTGTAAAACTCTTCGTGATCATACATCCTGCGGTTTTGCACCGCGCCCAGTTCTTTCCAAAGCTGATAAAAAGGGTCGGCTTCGCCCGAACCCGTGAGCCAATGCAAACATCCGTCGATGGTAAACTCTCCCTTTTTCCACGAAGTGCATAAGCCTCCCGGCGAACTGTGTGCTTCATACAATTCAGCCTCATAACCATTCATTCTGGCATAACATCCGGCCGACAGTCCGGCAATACCGGCTCCAATGATCACGATCTTTTTCTCCATAAAAACAGCTGAAAAGTATTGATTGTTTTTTTTGAATGCTGTTGCAAAAGTATGGTTATTTTTTCACAAAACCATTGTATCAAAGAATTTCAGATTAATATCAGTTTTTTATTTGCTTGGTTTCAACCTCGAACTTTGTTCTGGATTCAAATAGTGTTTTCAAAACGTCATCATCAAAAATAACGTATCTTTGACAAGCATTTCATTTAAAACCAAAACCAACGTATGAAAAAAACTATCATTGCCGCTTTTCTGCTTTTATTTTTATGCATCGGCAAATCGTTTGCACAATACACCACCACCAAAACCGACGGAGGTTCGGCAGTTACAAAATACAACGACGACTACTCGGTGAACAAAGGCTCAACACTCAAAAGAGAGTGGTATACGCTCAACAACGCAGCCTGTCCGCTTCAGCTGAAGGATATCGGAATATCAACCTTGTATGATTCTAAATATCTGTTCACTCCCAAAGGCGAAATGATTGCAAAAGATACCATAACCGCCTACGAAATCCATCATATTTTATATGATGTGTTTGGCAGGTTTCTGGTTTCGTTGCGTAATTTCACCTGTAAGAACATAGCCGGAAATTTTAATTTCCCGGATTATTGGTCGTGGGGTTCCGATATGGATATGGCAAGCGAATATTATACCTGCGTTTCGTATGTGGCTTGTGTGCGCACCAGCAGCGGGAAGGTATGGAAATACAACCCAATTGATATTAAAGCCGAATTAAATAAAATCCAAATTGTATACGAGGATAGTTACAGCCCGAAATCGGAAACGAAAAAATAGTTTAATATTATAAGTCAGACCCGATTGCGCCATCTTTAATTTAAACACTATACACCATGAAACTTAAGATCCTTTACCTTAGCGGCATGATGGCAGCGATAATACTCTTGTTCACCTCCTGCAACTACATAATCACAGCACTGGTTTTTCCGAACCGCTGCGAAAAATGCAAGATCATCGACAAATATACTCAGGAAGTTGTCTGGAGCGAAGAAGATTGCGGAGGCGCTGTAGCCGGACTCGAAGATCGAGCTAAAGTAGAAGCCTACGATAGGAATTCAAACAGTGCAATGGAACGCTACGAGGTGAGCTGCGATACATATTCAAATAAGTAAAGAACTTCACAACAACTTCGTGCCCATGAGGCCTGTATTGATGTCTCACTTCCTCCAAAAGGTAATGCGCTTTTCTGTTGACTAAAAATAATCCTTATGATATTCATTTCTGATCTCACTTAATGTCATCGACGGCACCATCATAATTCCAAAAAGTTTGTAAACCAGTTTAAAAAAGTTATAAATTTACAGGTTTAAAGCTATTTTCCAAATCAATCATAAACCATTTCACATGAAAAAACTTTTACTTGTCTTTAGTTTATCACTTTCCACAATAATAACTTCAGCTCAAACTTATTCAAACACCACAGGAGGAACTATTCCCGATGCCGGTGCTATTGTTTCGTTCCCCATAACGGTTTCGGGTTTGTCTCCTTCAACTATTGATACCATTTTTGGTCTGGAAACCGTTTGTTTCACTATTAATCATACTTACGATGCCGATTTGAGTATATCGCTGCAATCTCCCGATGGTACTATTGTAGATCTATCAGTAGCCAACGGAGGAGGCGGTCTGAATTATACAAACACCTGTTTAAACAGTTCTGCCTCTTTATCTATTGTTAATGCAAGTCCACCCTTCACCGGCACTTATATTCCTCAGGGATTTATCGGAACCATGAATAACGGACAAATTGGTAACGGAACATGGAACTTGCTTGTGCAGGATGTAGCAGCTTTAGATTCGGGAACTGTGATCGAATGCAGTATAACATTCGGCAATAATCCTGCGCATCCTTTCACTTTCACATCTTCCGATATACCTCTTGTAGTAATAAATACATTCAACCAAAGCATACCGGATGAACCAAAAATAAATGCTCACATGGGAATTATTTATAACGGACCCGGAGTCAGAAACTATTTGACCGATCCGTTTAATAATTATAGCGGTAATATTGGTATCGAAATTCACGGTTCGAGTTCACAAATGTTTCCCCAAAAAGCTTACGGTTTGGAAACCCGCGATGCCGGCGGATCTAATTATGACACTATTATTTTGGGCATGCCGCCCGAACACGACTGGATTTTATATGCTCCTTACGATGATAAAACCTGTATGAGAAATGTGTTGACCTATCAGATTGCAAATCTTACCGGTCATTATGCTCCACGCACAAAATTTTGTGAACTGGTTATCAACCAACAATATCAGGGAATATACGTAATGATGGAAAAAATTAAACGCGATTCGAACCGGGTTAATATTTCTAATCTTAACCCGGGCGATACAACAGGTATGCAGTTAACAGGTGGGTATATTGTTAAAATAGACCGTATCGATGGCCCGGGTAGCTACTGGACATCAAATTATCAATCGAGCATCAGTACTGATATTAATTTTGTGTACGTATATCCCAAACCGGGTGATATAAACACGCCTCAAATGAACTACATAAAGTCCTGTGTTGATTCATTTGAATATGTACTGAACAGTGCAAACTTTGCAGATCCTGTTAATGGTTGCCGAAAATTTGCGGATGAAAATTCATTCATCGATTATTTTATCCTGAACGAGGTGAGCCGAAATGTGGATGCATATAGGCTCAGCACTTTTTTATATAAAAACAAAAACACTCATGGCGGAAAACTGGTGGCAGGTCCTGCCTGGGATTATAATCTGGGCTGGTGGAATGCCAATTATTGTGATGGGGATCTGAGTACCGGTTGGGCATACCAGTATAACACTGTTTGCGGAGGCACCTGGGGAGTACCGTTTTGGTGGGATAAGTTCCTGCAGGATCCGGCTTATACTGCCGATTTGAAATGTCGCTGGTTATCGCTGCGACAAAATGTGTTAAGTATCCCTTCATTAGATCATTTTATTGATTCAGTTGCCGCTTATTTGAATGAATCAAAGACCCGACATTTTCAAATCTGGCCGATTTTAGGCGTATATACCTGGCCCAATCCAACGCCTTTAGCAACCGATTATGCAGGTGAAATAACGAATATGAAAAACTGGATATACGACCGTATAACCTGGCTGGATGCTAATATGCCCGGCGTTTGTGATCTTAATATCAATACAAATTCTTTAGCAGATAATTCCGTTCAGATATATCCGAACCCTTTTAAAAATTCGACAACCATTTCATTCAGTAATGAACAAGAAAATACCACGATTACTGTTGTGGATGTTGTTGGCAACAAAATAAGTTCAACAAAATTTTCAGGCAGGGAACTGGTGCTGGAAAAAGGAAATATGCAGGCAGGAGTTTATTTTGTGCAAATTATTGACGAAATGGGAAATGTTTGCAATAAGAAAATAATTGCCCAATAACACTAAATGTTTAACTTTGAGGATGTATTGTAAAATAATACAGGAAATAGTCCTTTCAATTATTGTCATTTAACAGCTGATTATATGAAAACATTGAAATTTTTATGCATAATAATCATTGTATGTTTTGCCCGAACAGGTGCCCGGGCTCAGAACATTGAAAATAAAGTGTCGAACGACGACTGGAACAACATTATTACGCTATTATCGAATGAAAAATGGGTGGATGCTGAAAAATTAAGTGATAAATTCCTCGCCAGATACACCGATAATGATGACAGCCTCGCCGAACCTGCCATTTTACGCTATATGAATTTAAGATGCGTTGCTGCCCGCCTGAGCGAACATGAGTACAGTAAAGAGAAAGCCATGAAAAAAGTAGAGAAGTTTATTGGAAAAACCATTATAACACCACCCCGTCCTTTTTATCCGAAATGCATATTCAATTGCCTGCAATTATCAGAGAACAAAAAGAACTTATTCTCGTGCTCGTCAAATACTGACAAGACCACTATACAAATATTTGAAACATACATCATGGCCGATACCAATATTACAAAAGATACAAGCGCTCTGATAGACAAGAAACTTCGGATAGGTGCTATAATTAAAGATATTAAAACCGGGGGTGAAATGATGCCCCGTTTCGATATAACTTTTGGAGATGCTTTTATTTGGGATGAAGAATAATTATACAACCTGTACAAAAAGCATAATCAATAATTCATTACACCAATTCTTATTCCAAGTTAATCTTATAGCTCCTTAACGATCTTCATCACCTTTTTAGGATATTGCGGCGATTCCACGATATTTTTCAAATTCACCAAAACGGTATACGGAGTGTTGGTGATGAATTCGTTAACAATAGCAGCAGGTACAATACCCCCCGATTCGCAATGCACCTGATACACCACTTTTGTGCTTCCTTTGGTTAAAGGAGTTAATTGCCAGAATCCTGTTATATCGGGCACCCTTACAATACCCGATTTTTCGGGCAGATAATCTTTAACCCCTTTCAGTGTAACGGTTATTACCTTGGTAAGGGTGTCCTGCTTAACACTATAGTACGCACAAATATCTCTGTCGGAAACAGGCCATGACGATTTAAGCACCGTATAGGTATAACCTGAAGTCGGATTTATTCTTTTTATGCGTTCGGCATAACTACATTTGTACATCCATTTCGGGTATTCCGAAATACTGTCGATGAGCGACAATATACCCGACATATTCGACTTTACAGTAACTTCCCCTTTGAATTCCTCCACATTCGAACCCGCTATTTTTCGGGTATATACCTTCACATTATCTTTGTCTAACCTCAGGTCCCATTTTTGTCCGGAGCAGCATAATCCAATTGATATCAAAATCAAAACAGATAGTAAAAGTTTTCTCATACTTAAAAATTATTATGACGACAATTAAGATCAGGGTAACAAAAATAAGAAAATATCGATCTTGTAAAAAAGAATTTTTGAAAATAAGTAGTTTATGAACTCTTTTCAGGTATTCGCATCTCCGGCCTGCAACAATTAGTTTGCATTTGTGCTTAAAATTTTGTAACTTTGAATAAATCCTTTCAAAAAGGATGAAAAATATCAAAAGATGAAACTCATAATAAATAATCCCGGTTTGTTTTTACTTTGCTGCCTGATGATATTTTCGTCGTGCGGACAAACACAAAACACCGATAATAATAATACTATGGATACGATCAATAACAAAAACCCTTATTACTCCCGCAGCGATACCACCAAATTGAATTTGACCGATGCAGAATGGAGAAAGGTTTTATCGCCCGAAATATATGCGGTGTCGAGAAATAAAGAAACCGAAAGGGCATTTACAGGGAAACTCTGGAACTTTGAAGGCACAGGAACGTACTATTGCGCTGCATGCGGGAATCCCCTTTTCCGTTCCGATGCCAAGTTTGCAAGCAGCTGTGGCTGGCCGAGCTTTTTTGAAGTGATGCACAAGAACAGTGTGATATATAAAGATGATAATTCTTTTGGAATGGAGCGTACCGAAGTTCTTTGCGGCAGATGCGGCGGCCATCTGGGGCATTTGTTCGACGACGGTCCTTTGCCAACCCATAAACGTTATTGCATGAATTCCGTTGCACTCGATTTTGTGCCGGATGCCAAAGCTGAAGGTCAGGATACCATAACCTTAGGCGGAGGTTGCTATTGGTGTGTTGAAGCTGTGTACGAAGAACTCAGTGGAGTTATTTCCGTTACTTCAGGATTCTCCGGCGGAACCACCAAAAACCCAAGCTACGAAGAAGTGTGCACCGGAACTACCGGTCATGCGGAAGTTGTTCAGATCGTATTTGATAAAACCCTCACCAGTCTCGACGAAATATTAAAAGTGTTTTTCACCGTTCACGACCCTACCCAACTCAACCGGCAGGGCAATGATATAGGGACTCAATACCGTTCGGTTATTTTCTACAGAAACGATCGGCAAAAAGAAACGGCACTTGATCTGATCAAAAGTCTCAACGCATCAAAAGTATATGATAAACCGATCGTAACCAAAGTGGAAAAATTTGCAGCTTTCTACAAAGCCGAAGATTATCATCAGAAATATTACGAAAACAATAAGGAACAGCCCTATTGCAAACTGATCATTCAACCCAAACTCGAAAAGTTTGAAAAGGTATTTAAAGACCGTCTTAAAACAAAATGAGCTAATTGTCGTTAGTATATTAGCGCTTGCTTCTTAATACGTTTTTCTGAATAACATATTGAGAAGAAAAATCACTCCCCCGTTGATGGCTGCGGGCTGTGATCAACTTAAAATAAAACCCGCGGAGGTATGATACGATTTAAAACTCTTTTCTTTTTAACATGCGTTTTGTGTTTGTTGGCAGTTTCTGCATCGGCACAAAAAAAATATACGATCAGCGGCTTCGTGAAAGATGCCAAAACAGGCGAAGAACTTATAGGGGCAACGGTGGTCATCAAAGAAATTCAGGCCACAGGAACCGCCACCAATGCTTATGGTTTCTATTCCATCACCATACCCGAAGGCAAATATACCGTCACAGCGCAATTTGTAGGCTACCAATCGAAAGCGGTTGAAATTAACCTTACGCAAAGCGTGAAACAAGACTATACACTCGAAGAAAAAGCCAGCGTGCTGACCGAAGTGGTGGTTTCGGGCGAACGCAAAGACGACAACGTGACCAATACCCAAATGGGAGTCGACAAGATAAACATAAAAGAAATTGAGAACATCCCCGTGATATTCGGCGAAAAAGACGTGTTGAAAACCCTGCAGCTCACCCCCGGCATCAAATCGGCGGGCGAAGGCAACAGCGGTTTTTATGTGCGCGGCGGCACTGCCGACCAGAACCTTATTTTGCTCGACGAAGCCACGGTGTATAATGCATCCCATTTGCTGGGCTTCTTCTCGGTGTTCAATTCGGATGCTATTAAAGACATCACCTTCTATAAAGGCACCCAACCTGCCGAATTCGGAGGCCGCCTTTCGTCGGTGCTCGACATTAAAATGCAGGACGGCAACGACAAAAAGTTTGGCATTGAAGGTGGCATCGGTATCATATCTTCGCGACTGAAAGTGGAAGGCCCCATCAAAAAGAACAAAGGTTCGTTCACCATTTCGGGCCGCCGCACCTATGCCGACCTGTTTCTGAAACTATCCAAAGATACTTCCATCAACAAATCGCGCCTCTATTTCTACGATATCAACGCTAAAGCCAACTACGAGCTCGGCAGCAAAGACAAATTATTTCTCTCAGGCTATTTCGGCCGCGACGTGCTGGGCCTGGGTTCGCGCTTCGGCATCGACTGGGGAAACGCAACGGCCACGCTGCGGTGGAACCACCTGTATTCCGACAAGGTGTTCTCGAACACCGCTGTGATATTCAGCAACTACAACTATAAGATACATCTGGAACTGCCCACCACCAAAGCACGAATTATTTCGCGACTGCAGGACTGGAACGTGAAACAAGACTATCAGTATTTCATCAATGCCAAAAACACCATAAAGTTCGGCTTCAACAGCGTTTACCACAAGATCATCCCCGGTGTGGTCACCCGCGAAAGCGATTCGACCATTCATCAACTCAACCTCTCGAACAAATACTCGTGGGAAAACGCTATTTATGTATCGCACATTTTCAAACCCAACAGCCTGTTCAGCATCGAATACGGTTTGCGTCTGTCGTCATTCAGCGCCATGGGCCCCGGCGATTTCTATTCGTACGATGCACTGGGTAATACCACCGACACCCTGTCGTTCACCAAATGGCATTTCGTGAAAACCTTTTTCAATCTGGAACCCCGCGTTACCATGAATTATATTCTCACCGAAAAGAGTTCTATCAAGGCGGCCTATTCGCGCAACGTGCAAAACCTCCACCTCATATCGAATTCAACCACCGACAACCCCACCGACATGTGGATACCCAGCAGCAACAACGTGAAACCCGAAATTGCCGACCAGGTGTCGCTGGGCTATTTCCGCAATTTCCGAAACAATATGTTCGAACTTTCGGGCGAAGTGTATTACAAGTTCATGCAAAACCAGATCGACTATAAAGACGGCGCCCAAACTTCGCTCAACGAGAACGTGGAATCGCAACTGCTGTTTGGCAAAGGGCGCGCCTACGGCATGGAGCTGTTCTTCAAAAAGAAATTCGGCAAAATAACGGGCTGGGTGGGCTACACCTTGTCGCGCACCGAAAAGAAAATTGAAGGCATCAACAACGGAAGCTACTATCCGGCCAAACAAGACCGCACTCACGATGTGTCGATAGTGGGCATGTATCAGATATCCAAAAAATGGAACATCTCGGCCACCTGGGTTTACTACACGGGCAACGCCGTTACCTTCCCCAGCGGAAAATATGAAGTGGCGGGGCAGGTGGTGAACTATTATACCGAACGCAACGGCTACCGCATGCCTGCCTACCACCGCCTCGACATCGGCGCCACGTGGCAGATACGCAAAAACCTGAAATCGGAACAAAGCCTCAACATTTCGTGCTACAACGTGTATGGCCGCGAAAATGCCTACATGATAAACTTTCAGCAAGACCCCAACGATCCCACCAAAACCCAGGCGGTGCAAACCACGCTGTTTCGCTGGGTGCCTTCGCTTACCTACAACTTTAAATTCTGACACATGAAACGAATCCTCATCATATCCACCATACTTGCAGCGGCTGTTTACCTTTTCAACTCGTGCCAAAAAGTGATCACCATCAACCTCAACGATGCCGCACCCAAACTCATCATCGAAAGCACACTCACCGACCAGCCCAACTCCTGCACCGTGAAACTTTCGAAAACGGTGAACTACAACCAGCCGAACGCCTTTCCGCCCGTTAGCGGGGCCGTCATCACCATAGCCGACAACCTGGGCAACACCGCCGCACTCGCCGAAACCACGCCGGGCACCTACACCGCTCCTGCGTTTCAGGGAGTGCCCGGACGCAGCTACACCCTGGCCATCACCGCCGAAGGCAAAACCTACTCGGCCCTGTCGACCATGCCCATACCGGTGAATATCGACACGCTGGTGCAGGACAGCATCAACTACGGAAGTTTCGGAGGCGGTGGCATGCATGTTTTTGTGTGGGTTATCTATCAAGATCCGCCCAACATCGCCAACTATTATCGTTTTGTGGAAGTGGTGAACCACCGCACCAACACCAATATTTATATCAGCAACGACGAATTGCGCGACGGCAACCTCATCACCCGACGCATATCCGAACGCGACTCAACCCTCGGCAAAGGCGACTCGGTGAGCATCACCCTGCAATGTATCGACAAAAATGTGTTCACCTATTTCGATATGCTCGACCAGCTCAGCTCTATGGGTTTCGGCGGACAATCGGCAACCCCCGCCAACCCCACCTCTAATTTCGACAACGGAGCCCTGGGCTATTTCAGCGCCTGCGCCGTGAGGACGAAGAATATTGTGATACAGTAGGGGAAGTGACCAGGAGTGACTTGAGTGAGCTAGAGTGACTAGAGTTGGGAGTATGAATTCAGAAGGGCGATGTGATTTATAACCCGTCACGACGTTTTTATTACGCGTCACATCATTTTTATGACACGGCAGATTATTTTAATAACTCGGCAGGTGATTATTATGGCGCGGACCATCCTGTTTATGGCGCGGACCATCTTGTTTATGACGCGGACCACACTGTTTATGACGCGGACCATCATGTTTATAACTCGGCCCATCTTGTTTATGACACGGCCCATCCTGTTTATGACGCGGCCCATCATGTTTATGACGCGGCCCATCATGTTTATAACGCGGCCCATTCGGAAAATGACACGGCCCGTCCTGTTTATGACGCGGCCCATCAGATAATGATTTTTTTCGCTTCTGTTCAAAATAAATCACTATTTAAATACAGTAATAATCAATCATTTATTAAAACCATAAAAAAATTAAAATAAATTTCAATGCACACAATGAAGCAGACTTCAGAATCGTATCACCATCGATATCATTCCCTGACGGGGGAGTTAGTGAATAGTTGGAAGACGAAAGTCAGATTTCAGAAGTAAGAATTCAGAATAAACATATTCTTATCTGCGTATTTCTGCGCAATCTGCGGGAAATATTTTTTTGTGTTTGATTAATTTGTAATTTTGAAAGAAAAAAGAGTTGCAAAACATAAAAAACCTGTTAGATAACCCAGATATATGAAATGAAAAGATTTTTACTTCTAACCATTTTTTTTATAATAATTTCTTCGGGATCAAAAGCCCAGTTTAGCATTGGTGTGCAAGGTGGCGTGGGTGTTTCTTTTACCAAATCCACTTTAGATAAAATCATTTTAGTTAAAAACCATCCACTCTGGACTTCACCGATTGTTGGGCTAACGGTGAATGCTTACTTTGGCAAACAATTTTCATTGCAATCGGAAATTCTTTATAAAAACGAAGGATACGGAGGTTTCTTTAGGAAAAATCCTTTGGATTATATTCATTTCCCCGAAATGATACGGTATAATATACCTTTAAACACTGTATCTGATAAATCCTTTTTTATTGAAGCAGGTCCATATTTTTCATATTGTTGTCATTATTCGTATTCTAATTTTATATTTCCAACAGGCTCAAACAATCTTTCCAGAACAGATATTGGCGTGGTTGCAGGTATTGGATATAAACAGCAATGGGGTAAAGGACAGATTGATTTTTGTATAAAATTTGAACATAACTTTCTGGGACAAGATGCTACGTCTATAGATAATACTACAGAGCATGAATGTTCAAATACATCTTTTTATAAAACATTAAGTTTGACTGTAGGTTATAGTTTGGAGATAAAAACAATAAAAAAATTATTGCATCCTGATAAGCATGGGAAAAAAAAGTGAGTAAAGAAGCTTTAAAAGTATAATAGCCCCTTCTGCGCATCACCGTCTCCTACCCAAAACAGCTAAACATCGCTAATCGCCAAAGCACTTTCTTAAATAAAAAATAATCTGTTATACCGGGCAAAAGTCAGCCGAATTTTATACTTTTGGATACCAAAACACAAATCATTAATCAGTAAATTCCTACCATGTCAGAAACTAAAACCTTGATACAGGAATATATCGCGCTCAACGGCAAATCGCGCAACCAACTGTTGCCCCTGCTGCAAAACATTGTTCAGCATCAAAACTACCTCAGCGAAGAAGCCATGACGGAAGTGGCCCGAGCGATGGGATTATCGCCGGCAGATGTATACGGAACCGCCAGCTTTTATTCGTACCTGAGCACCGTGCCGCGCGGAAAATACGTGATACGCCTTTGTCGCAACATTTCGTGCATGATGAAATCGCAGGCCGAGATACTGAGCGCCGTGAGTGCACACCTGAAAATTAAAGTGGGCGAAACCACCTCCGACAAAAAGTTCTCGCTCGTGCAGGCCAATTGTTTGGGCTGGTGCCATAAAGCCCCCGCCATGATGATAAACAACGAAGTGTTCACCGAACTCACCGCACCGAAAGCCATCCAGATCATAAACGAATACCAGCAAAAATAAGCGCTATGGAATCACATGAATTGAAAAGGATAGATTTGATATTCAGTAACTATACCACCTCGAAATATAAGGTATTGGAACGCACCCTGCAACGCGACCCCGACGAGATCATCAACGAGCTGATGGATTCGGGTTTGAAAGGCCGGGGCAACGCGGGTTTCCCCACGGGTTTGAAATGGAAATTCGCCCGCAGGAATGAAGCAGAAACGCATTACGTGATATGCAACGCCAACGAAAGCGAAACCGGAACCTTCAAAGATCGCGAGATACTGGAACGCGTGCCGCGCAAAGTATTGTCGGGGATGGCCATTTGCGCATACTGTACAGGCGCCCGCAAAGGCATCATCTACCTGCGTCAGGAATATGCCTACATGATGGAACATCTGCAAAACGAACTCAACATATTTCATCAGCATGTAAAAGAATTTAATTTCGATTTCACGGTAGAAATATTCCTCGGAAGCGGCAGCTACGTGAGCGGCGAAGAAAGCGCCATGCTCGATTCTATTGAAGGCTACCGCGCCGAACCGCGCAACAAACCACCCTATCCCATCACCAAAGGATTGTTCGATATGCCCACCGTGGTGAACAACGTGGAAACCTTTGCCACGGCTCAGGTTATTTTCCGCATCGGAGCGGAAGAATACAGCAAGCTGGGCACACCGCTTTCGCCGGGCTCGAAGCTGTTCACCCTTTCGGGCGACACACCCAAACCCGGCATACACGAACTGGAACTGGGGATGACGTTGCAGGATTTCGTGAAAGAATTCGGCGACAACAACACCAAGGCAGTTCAGGTGGGCGGTGCATCAGGTTATTGCATTCCGCAAAAACTCTTTGCCGAAACCGTGATAGGTTTCGAAGGCATCCCCACGGGAGGTTCGATGATATTGTTCAACAACTCGCGCTCGATGTATAAAGTGCTGCACGAATACCTGCGTTTTTTCACCGAAGAATCGTGCGGATTGTGCACTCCCTGCCGCATCGGCACGCAACAACTGCTGAAAGGCGTTGAAGCCGTTAAAAAAGGCGAACGTCCCGTATCGTATATCGATGTGCTGATAAAACTGGCGCTGAGCATGAAAAGTTCGGCCAAATGCGGACTCGGGCAATCGGTTGCCAACCCTTTTATTTCAATTATCGATAATTTCAAAGAAGAAATTTTGTATTAAACCGTCATTTTCATGGAAAAATATCAGGTAAGTTTAACCATAAATAATATTCCCGTAACAGTTGAAGAAGGTTCAACCGTGCTGGATGCCGCCCGAAAAGTAAATCTTCATATTCCCACCTTGTGCAATCATCCCGATTTGAAAGTGGCAGGCAATTGCCGCGTATGCGTGGTAGAGATCAAAGGGCAGAAAGAACTTTCGGCAGCCTGTGCCACTCCCGCCACGGAAGATATGGAAGTGTTCACCAACAGCCGCAGAGTGCGCACTGCACGCAAGAACATCGTTGAACTGCTGCTTTCGGAACACAATGCCGACTGCACCAAATGCTACCGCAACGGCAACTGCGAACTGCAATGGCTGGCCAGCGAATACCGCATCGGCGACCACGTGTTTCACGATCTGGTGAAAGAACAGGAAAAAATTCCCGACACCTCGTCGTGGAGCCTGATAAAAGACGACAGCAAATGCATACGCTGCCAGCGATGCGTCAGAACCTGCAACGACCTGCAGGATGTGGGAACGTTTTCGGTCATCAAAAAAGGGAAGAGACAAAAGGTGTCCACCTTTTTGAGCAAACCGCTGAAAGAAGTGTTCTGTATAGATTGCGGACAGTGCATAGTGCGATGCCCCACGGCGGCGCTCAGCGAAAAGGCCAACTACGAAGAAGTGTGGGATGTATTGGAAACCGGCAAACATGTGGTGATAAGCACCACTCCTGCCGTTAGGGCGGCCATTGGCGAAGAACTGGGTTTTGAATATAACAAACACTCCGACCTGAAAATAGTTACGGCGCTCAAATTAATGGGGTTTAACTCCGTGGTGGATTATGGATTTTTCACCGACATCTATATCGTGGAACTGTGCACAGAGTTTTTGTTGCGCATGAAACAAGCGCAGGCCAACGAAGGCTCAGCGAAGATGCCACTGATAAGTTCGGGTTCGCCGGGCTGGGTGAAATATGCCGCAGAGAAACATCCCGAACTGGCCGGAAACCTGTCGGATTGCAAATCGCCTCACCAGATATTCGGAGCCGTGGTAAAATCGTTCTACGCCGACAAAAAAGCCCTGGACCCGAAAAAGATAATCACCGTTTCGGTTTCGCCCTGCACGGCAGCCAAGGCCGAATCGGCCAACCCCAAAATGGAAGTGAACGGACTGAAAGATGTTGATTTCACCATCACCACCCGCGAACTGGCCCGCATGATACGCCAATCGGGCATCGACATTGAACGCCTGCCCGAAACGGATTACGACAACCTGACACAAATTCACAGCGGGGCATCGGTGCTCACCGAACTCTCGGGCGGCACCACCGAAGCGCTTATACGCACCTTATATGAACTGATAACCGGAAACGAACTCACACCCGAACTTTTGAAAATTATGCCGCTGCGCGGACAGAACGGAATAAAAGAAACGGTGATGAAGTTTACGGATGTGAGAGCCGACTGGGATTTTCTGGAAGGAAAAGAACTGCGCTTTGCCGTGGTGAACGGCACAGGAAATGCCGCCAAATTTTTCGGCACGCTGCCCGAAAAAGAATATCATTTTGTGGAAGTGATGGCCTGCGCCGGAGGATGCATAGGCGGCGGCGGGCAACCTATACCCGTTTCGGCCGAACTGGTGAAGGCACGCTCTTCAATTCTATATTCGCTGGACGAGATAAACGGGGTGAAAAAATCGCACGACAACAGCGCCCTGCAGGATATTTTCCGCGAGTTCCTGAAACAACCCGGCAGCGAGAAGGCGAAGGAGATACTGTATAAGGAAGTGCCTAAAGTGAACTAAAATACTTAAAGTGCCTAAAGTAGGGACACGACATGTCGTGTCCTTTAATAATTTTCAGAATTCAGAATACCTTGTAATAATTTCTAAAACAAAATTAACATGAAAAAACTATGGATCGCACTATTGCTGCTGATTCCTTTTTGGGGTGCAACAGCTCAGGTAAAAACCACACCTGCTACCACCGAAACCGGCACACTGAAAGTGCTAGTGAAAGGTTTTAAAAATACCGACGGCCAACTGATGATCGCTTTGTATAATACTGAAGGCACCTATATGGGCGAAAAAACATTCCGAAGCAGCTATTCGGAAATAGATGCAGGTGAAGAACTCATCACATTCGATAATTTGCCGTACGGCAATTATGCATTGGCTGTAATACACGACGAAAACAACGATGGCAAACTGGATAAGAACGATTTTGGCATACCTAAAGAAGGCTACGGTTTTTCGAACGACGCCATGGGAAAATACGGCCCGCCAACCTGGATGCAGGCAAGCTTTGTGCTGAACGAAAAAGAATTGACCAAGCTGATAAATCTGCAATACGGGATACCGGAATAAAAGAGACTTCAGAAGTCAGAAGTGAGAACTCAGAAGTAAAACAACACCCCCGGCATTTTCTTTCGGTTTGTTCTGATTTTCGCAAAAGGCTTTAAATTGCCTGCCGATGTCCTGAATTTCGTTGCGGAGAGTAATTTACAGTCAACTATGGTCTGGTTTTCTTGACAGGGAGTAATTGACCATCAACGACGCTTTGGTTTTCTTGGCAGAAGGTAGTTGACCGTCAACGACGCTTTGGTTTTCTTGGCAGAAGGTAGTTGACCGTCAACGACGGTCTGGTTTTCTTGGCAGAGGGTAGTTGACCGTCAACGACGCTTTGGTTTTCTTGGCAGAGGGTAGTTGACCGTCAACGACGGTCTGGTTTTCTTGACAGGGAGCCGTGGACCTTATTTGACGGGCTTTTTAATTTTTTCAGTCATCAGCAGCAAATATTTAAATAAAAGTAATTTAAAACCGTTCCCCGTTTTTTTTAATAACATCTTCGCGTAAAAATAAAGTTCGGCTAGATTATTAAAGCAATGTTCTTTTGATTATTTCCAATATGGTAAAACTATTTTATTATTTTTGTGCCATCAAAAATGAATAACGAAATCTTTGCACTATCGGTAACTGCGGCTTCAATAGCTCTATTGCATACTATTGCAGGCCCCGACCATTATCTGCCGTTCATCGTTATGTCGAAAGCCCGCAACTGGTCGAACCTGAAAACAATATTGATCACTACGGTATGCGGGATCGGACATGTGGGAAGCTCGATCGTGATCGGAACTATAGGAATTGTTTTCGGTTTAAGCGTTGCCCGTATGCAATTTTTTGAAGGATACCGTGGCAATGTGGCTGCCTGGTTATTTATTATTTTCGGTTTGGTGTATTTTGGTTGGGGATTATGGCGTGGTTTGAAAAACAAAGCACATCATCACCATCACCACTTACACCAAGACGGCAGCATCCATAAACACGAACACGATCATATTCAAACCAAAGAACATGCTCACACTCATCCGGAAGAACCCAAAGTGAATGTAACTCCGTGGATACTGTTTACCATTTTTATATTAGGTCCCTGCGAACCCTTAATTCCATTATTAATGCTACCGGCAGCCCGTCAAAACTCTTCAGGTGTCATCGTTGTTGCAACAGTTTTCAGCATCATCACCATTTTCACCATGGTTTCTCTGGTTGTATTGTCGCTACTTGGATTAAAAATGTTGCCGATGAAATTTCTGGTGCGATACATGCACGCAATAGCCGGTTTCACCATTTTTATATGTGGCATGGGAATAGAATTTTTGGGGTTATAGCCGATTAAAATATTCTTCACTTGAGTAAAATATTTTTTGTTTTGGTACACAAATTGCTCATGTCATAAAAAGTTCTTAATTTTGTTCAATCATATTTTATCCACTAAACCCATCTTATGAAAACTACTTCCAAACTTATCGTAAACTTGCTCATTGTGAGTTTTATTACTGTTACACTATTTCTGAATTCCTGTACCAAAGATGCAACCCCTACCAAAACACTGATGGAAGGTGTTTGGACTGTATCGCATGTATACGATGCCAGTGGCTCGGATCATGCTTTAAAATTAAATTTCCCTATCACGGCTTTTTGGCTAACCAGTGATAATTCTATTTCAAGCACGTCTGGTCCTATGATGATGTATGTGGTTTATGGCGACAGCAAATATACCCAGATCGCTTCCGACATCGATCAGGTTTTTAACTATGTCAATCTTGATTATACTGGTGGCGAATATTTTGTTGGTGACGGAGTTGTTACCAACTTCACGCTTGAAATGAAGCTTCAGGGATTGCCCGGACAACATGCACTCACTGACCTGCTGACATTGATTGGAATAAACGCCAGTTTTTTGAACACAGTGATCTATCATAAATTTGAGAACGTTGGCATCAGTTTCGCTGATGATAATAACACCATGACCTGGACAATTGATGACAATACCACAGCCCTGTATAATACTAAAGATACTAATGGGAACTACGTGTTGTGGGGAGGTTGGCCCGTAAATAATTTTTCGCGTTGCACTATTGTACTTAACAAACAGGTAAAAACGTTAGATCAGGTTGTTACTGATGCTCATTAGCATAAAACATAAAGTCCATAAAAAAAGCCTACCTTATTTCGGTGGGCTTTTTTATTTTATAAACTTTAAACATTTACCTCATTTATTCTCTTTCAGCCATTGATACCATTGCTGCATGCCCTCACCTGTTTTCACCGAAACTTCGAAGAACACAAGATGATGATTCACGCTTAAAGCATATTCTTTGGCTTTGGCAACACTAAAATCGACATAAGGAAGCAGATCGGTTTTATTGATAATACAAATGTCGGCCGAATGAAACATGGTCGGGTATTTTATCGGTTTATCGTCGCCTTCTGTGACACTTATAACAACAACCCTTTTAGCTTCGCCCAAATCGAACAAGGAAGGACACACAAGATTTCCGACGTTTTCGATAAACAAAACTGAATCATTAGCCACCTCCAATTGCTTTACAGCTTTGTTCACCATTTCGGCATCCAGATGGCATCCGTTTCCGGTGTTGATCTGAATTACCGGAACTTTTAAAGCAGCAATACGGTTTGCATCGTTCATGGTTTGCTGATCACCTTCAACAACATAGAAATTTAACTCACTGCCCAGTTCTTTGATCGTACGTTCGAGCAAACTTGTTTTCCCCGAGCCTGGCGAACTCACAAGATTTAGTGCAAAAACATTTTTAGCTTCAAAATATCCACGGTTACGTTCGGCCAAGGCATTATTTTTATTGAGGATATCGTGCTCGATCTTTATCTCTTTTCCATGCGGGTGATCGTGTTCTTTTTCGTGGGTATGGTGTTCATGAGCATGGTCGTGTTCGTGGTCATGGTCGTGATGAGAATGTTCGTGCGAATACTCATGCTTATGATCGTGAGCATGTTTGTCAGTATCGTGCTGATGATCGTGGTCGTGAGTATAGGAATGAGTGTGGCCGTGCCCGTGATCATGATCGTGGGTATGTTCTTCGCCGGGTTTGTTATAAGTTATTTTAGAATCGCCTTCGCAGCCGCAAGTATCACACATAAATGTTCTTTTTAGTTTTGACTTGCAAAATTACAATAAATCAGTCGATGAAGATCGATTTAATGCGTAATTCTTTACCGGCGATGATTTCAAAATCCATTGACAGGCATTTCGGACAGGGAGTATACCAGTCGCTGTTGCTGAACTCATTGCCGCATTTGTTGCATTTCGATTTACCTTCTATTGAAGTAATAACAAACTCAGCACGTTCTAAAACAGTTTCTTTCACGGCGAGTTCCATGGCGAAGTTCAAGCTGTCTATAACAATACCTGAAAGTTCTCCTACCTCAATTTCGATCTTCGAAATATGTGAACCTTTATTTTTGGTCACAAATTCCTCAGCAATTTCGATAATATTTGTTGCGATAGAAAGTTCGTGCATTTGCCGGCAAAAATAGGAAAAATAAATTATTATGCTTTTAAATTTTATCCTTATGAATCTTTCAAATCATTAACTTTGTGCAATTTTAAAGGAATGCCGTATAATTTCATCATAATAATCACCGATATCATATTGATAATAGCTTCCATAGCTGTTATCCGAATGCTCTCCTTTTCCCGAAGTAAAAAATCGTGGATCATGATTGGCCTTGCATTGTTGTTTATGGCCACTGCCCAGATGCTCGAAGGTTTTAATCTTTACTTCGGAAAAAATAATGAAATTGTTCTCAACATTTATTTTATTCTTGATCTGCTGGTTGCCATATTGTTTACGGTTGGTTTTTTTAAGATCGGGAAGTTGTTGCGCGATCTGAAAAAACTGGATGAAGGCCGAAATGAATCGGAAAAGCGGTTTAAAGTTTTATTTAATAATTCGAGCGATGAAATATTTTTAGCCGACTTCGACGGTAATTTTATTGAAGTGAATCAGGAAGCCATAAACAGACTCGGTTATTCAAAAGACGAACTGATGCAAAAAAATTTCATGGACATAAAAACACCAAAATATGTTCCGCTGGTTCGAAAAAACATCAACATCATTTTGAAGAACGGACAACATGTTTACGAAACCGAACATGTGGCCAAAGACGGAACTATCATCTTTCTGGAGATGAGCAGTCGTGTGATCGATTATTTCGGGCGCAAAGCCATACTAACCATTGCACGCGACATCACCGAACGAAAAGAAATAGAACGTAAGATATCGAGTGCCATAATTGAAACCGAAGAACGCGAACGCAAACGTTTTGCTGCCGACCTTCACGATGGATTAGCACCTTTGCTTTCAACCATAAAACTCTATACCGATCTGCTGAAAAAAGGCAACCTGAATAAAATAAGCCCGGTTGAAGCCATGAACTCTGTTGATGAACTGATCGACAAGGCAATTGTTACTACACGCGAAATATCGAACAATATTATGCCGAGCATATTGCAGGATTTCGGTTTGCCTGCTGCTGTAAAAGACTTCTGCACCTATATCAACAACACCAAATCTATTAACATCGTTCTCGATACTGAACAATATAAACTCACCGGGCCCCGAATTGAAGAAACCATTTTGTTTCAGAGCATCAAAGAACTTGTGAACAATACGCTGAAACATTCGCAGGCCAAGAACATTGAAATCTTTCTGGAAAGCCACGAAAACCAGGTGAACCTTTATTACAAAGACGACGGACTCGGATTTAATGCTGAAGAAAAGTTGCAGCAGCCGTCGGGTTTGGGATTGAACAATATTGTAAACAAAGTGAAAACCATTAATGGTTTATCGTTGATAAAAAGTAAAGAAGGTGAAGGAATGTCGGTACTGATCTCGTTATACGTAAAATAAATATTATGGAAATTATTCGTTTGGCGATTGTTGATGATCATGAAATATTTCGTAAAGGCTTACGCATCATTTTAAACGAAATTGATGAGGTTAAAGTGCTGGGCGAAGCGCAAAACGGTCATGAACTTTTTGAGTTTTTGAAACATCAAACGGTGGATGTGGTGCTGATGGACATACGCATGCCGGTGATGGACGGCATTGAAGCCACCAAGAAACTTGTTGAAAAATATCCCCAAATTAAAGTTATTGCCCTGACAATGTTCGAGGAGATCAGCTATTTTAATCAAATGGTTGAAGCAGGCGCCGATGGGTTCCTGCTGAAAAAGACCAATAAAGACGAACTGAGCCGGGCCATACATCAGGTGATGCTTGATGAAACCTATTTCTCGGAAGAGTTTATCAGCAATGTGAACAAAACCCAACGCCCGAAATCGAGGCTGATGAATATCGAATTGACCGAACGCGAACAGGAAATTCTGGAGTTCATCTGCAAAGGTATGTCGAATGCAGAAATCTCGAAATATCTGGGCATAAGCACACGAACCATTGACGGCCACCGTGCACATCTGCTCGAAAAAACAGGCGCAAAAAACTCTCCGCATCTGGTGATGTTCGCTATAAAGAACGGATTGATTCAAGCATAATTTTCAATCATCAAACAAATTTCGGGACACAATACATTTGTTAAACTTCCGTTATCATTTTTACTTCAATAATTTATTTTTCGAAATAATTTATCTTTGCCTTAAATAAAAGTATTAGTAATCATTCAAAAAAAATATGAAAAAAAAATTATCTAAAATCAATCTCATCATGCTGGCATTCATCATCGCTATAGGCATGATAGTTAGCTGCAAATTTAAAACTATGCAAAAAGAAGAACCAGCAATCAACATTGCAAACATGGATACTACCGTGAAACCAGGTGATGATTTTTTCAAGTATGCCAACGGAAACTGGCTGAAAAATAATCCTATTCCTGCTCAATACAGCATCTACGGTTCGTTTGAAGCTTTGAAAGAAGAAAACAATAAACAATTGCGCGGTATTATGGAAGCAACCGTCGCCGACAAAAATGTTAAGTCCGGTTCGATACAACAAAAAATAGCCGATTTTTATTCGTCGGGTATGGATTCGGCTGCAATTGAAAAAACAGGTATCAAGGCAGTTCAAACTGAGTTGGATAAAATTGACGCTATTAAAACTACTGCCGACCTGATTAAAATGGTAGGTTATTTCCACACCACCGGAGTAAGCTTGTTATTTAATTTCGGTTCGGGACAGGATGATAAAAACAGCACCAGCGTGATTGCCCAGCTATATCAGGGTGGTTTGGGTTTGCCCGACCGCGATTATTATGTATCGAAAGATAAACGTTCGCAGGAAATTCGCACGGAATATGTAAAACATGTGAGCAAAATATTCGAACTGGCAGGCATTAAAAAAGAACAGGCTGATAAAGATGCTGCAAGTGTTATGGACATTGAAACACAACTGGCCAACGCTTCTTCAACACGTTTGGAATTGCGCGACCCGATAAAGAACTATAATAAAATGGATCTGGCAGGCTTAAAGAAAATTGCACCCAAGTTCGACTGGGATCAATATTTTACTGCAATTGGGCTGAAAGCAACCAATCAGATCAACGTAGGCCAGCCTAAGTTTTTTACCGACATGGCTACCATGGTTACTAAAATACCTGTCGACCAATGGAAACTTTATATTAAATGGCATGTGCTTCACGAAGCTTCTCCCTATTTGTCGTCGGCATTCGAAAAAGAACAATTTGCTTTCTACAGCACTGTTCTTTCGGGCATCAAAGAAATGAAGCCCCGCTGGAAACGCGTTTTGAACATGACCAGCTATTCGCTGGGCGAAGCAGTAGGACAATTGTATGTTGAAAAATATTTCCCGCCCGAAGCAAAAAAACGCATCACCGACCTGGTTCTGAATCTAAAAGACGTATTGAAAGGCCGTATCGAAAATCTCACGTGGATGGGCGCTGCTACCAAAAAAGCAGCTTTGGAAAAACTGGCTAAAATAAACATCAAGGTAGGCTATCCCAATAAATGGAGAGATTATTCATCGCTCACCATCACCAAAGATTCATATTATCAGAACATCATGGCTGCATCGTGTTTCGAATTCACCCGCGATATTAACAAAATAGGCAAACCTGTTGATCGCAACGAATGGGGCATGACACCTCAAACCGTTAATGCATACTACAATCCCAATATGAACGAAATCGTGTTTCCGGCCGCTATTTTGCAACCTCCTTTCTTCTTTATGAACGGCGACGACGCTGTGAACTACGGCGCTATCGGCGTGGTTATCGGACACGAAATGACCCACGGTTTCGACGATCAGGGACGTTTATACGATAAAGACGGTAACCTGACCAACTGGTGGACCAAAGAAGACTCGACCAATTTTTGTAAACAAACTCAGGTGCTTATTGATGAGTTTACCGCTTACAAAATGTTAGATTCATTGCATGTGAACGGTTCGCTGACCATAGGCGAAAATATTGCCGATATGGGCGGACTTACCATTGCTTATGCTGCTTTGCAAAAAGTGATGCAGGGCAAAGATGCCAACGCAAAAATTGACGGATTTACTCCCGACCAGCGTTTCTTCCTGGCATATGCACAGGTTTGGAGAGGCAACACCCGCGATAAAGAACTGATGCGCCGCCTGAAAGAAGATGTACATTCGCCCAAGGAAGCCCGTGTGAACGGACAGGTGTATAACATACCTGCTTTCTACAAATCATTTAATATTAAACCAACTGACAAACGCTACAAACCCGAAAATCAGCGTCCGGTTATCTGGTAACATATAATTATCAGCAGATTAAAGAGCAGCTTTAAATAAGGCTGCTCTTTTTTTATGATAATAATGGAGTTGATTTTATTTTAGGTTTTCAACCCGACACTTCATTATTCTTACCCGACACTTCATCGCCGTCACCCGAACATTCATTTTCATCACCAGAGCCTTCATTTTCATCACCCGAACCTTCGATGCTCTCACCCGAGCCTTCATCGACACCACCAGAGACTTCATCGTTCTCACCCGACACTTCATCGTCACCGCCCGAACCGTCATTTTCATCACCCGAACCGTGATTACGATTAGCACGACCTTCGATGCACTCACCCGAACCTTCGATGTCACCACCCGAACCTTCATTGTTCTCACCCGAACCGTGATTTGCACCACCCGAACCTTCGATGTTCTCACCCGAACCTTCACCGACACCACCCGAACCTTCGTTGCTCTCACCCGAACCGTGATTTGCATCACCCGAACCTTCATCGTCGCCACCCGAACAATGAGTGACTTTAATTTTCGGTTTTTAGTGGGGGCGCTAATTCGAGGCGCACTCCCACTTGGATGGGATAGGACGACAGAGGTTGGAACCACGGCCGAACATAAAATCATCCCCTTTCTTATTTTCCAATTATTGCTTAATCTTAGACAATGATTCTATGTCACTCCATTTATAAACCGAAAAATTATAATCAAGAGTTTGAATTTTAACGTATTTACCAGGCTTGTTTTCAATTATAGTTCCTTCAATTTCTTTTCCATTTTTTAAATTAATAACATCATTTGTTTTTTCTTTTGGAGTTCTTTTTCGTAGATTAGCAGCACCAATTATCAAGATTAAAAGGCCAACTAATAATATTATCAAACCTATAATCCAGTTAAAAAATAATAAGACTACAAATCCTCCGGAAAATATTATAAAACCTAAAATCAAAGCAGCTAAGGCGCCACCTCTTATAGCAGACGGATGCGGCTTTAAATAATTAGTATTTTCATCTATTTTTAGTTCAGAATCATCTACATCGGATTTAATATGGTCAGTTGTCCCATCTGAATAAATAATCTTGTTTACTTCTTTGGCTTTGATAATATAAGTGGGACCATTTACTTTTTCACATTTTTTGTATTTTATTTCTTCTGTTGAAATCTCTATTACAATTGCATCTACTAATTCGCCATTTTTTAAATAAATTGTCGCACAACTATCATAAGAGTTAAAAGATGAATTTTCCGTATATTTTGATTTTATTTTCTCTTTATATTTATAAGGTATTCTCAAATTTAAAAGCTCGAAAATTTCACCATTAATCAATAAATCTTTCTTAATAATCATCGGATCAATCTTTGCAGATGTTGATGCAATAATATTATCATTTTCATTTATTCTATAATCAGCCTTATCTTTTATTGATTTTACGAATGAATTTTGTCCTTTTGTTGTAATAAAATATCCTGAATTATATAAACGTTTTTCTATGTTACATGATGAAAAAATACCAATCAATAACACAAAAAAAGCGAATTGAACAATTCTGTAATTATTTTTCTTTTTCATGTTATTTCTTATTTAAGAGTTATTTTTAAATGGATTATCATAATTACTAATTCCAGATAATACATATCCAGCGATACATCCGAGAAGGGCACCAACTGTTTCACCATTAAGAATTCCTTCAAATGATAAAATAATTATTGTCGGTATTAGGAAGGCAATACATGTAAATTGAATTACCCTTGCTCCAATTCCCTTTTTTAAACAAATAGTTCTTATTAATAACCCTAATAATGCAATTAACATAATTGAAGCCATCATTATTTCAACATATTCCTTCATCATAATTTATTTTTTAAAAGAATAATTTAATTGCTAAAATAGCTAGTTGCATAATTGTTTTATAGCATTATAAGCTGACATGTCACCAAGTTCTCCTGCTTTGCTTAAATCCAAACATCCGCTTTCTTTCATACCCATATTGATTTTTACTATACCCCGATCATAATATGCATATTTAGATTTTGAATTTATACTTATTGCTTTATTTAAATCATCTAAAGCTCCTCTATAATCATATAATAAAGCCTTAACCGCACCCCTGCCAGTATATGCATCTTCGTATAATGTATCTAATTCAATTGCTTTATTATATGCATTCATTGCTCCTTGAAAATCTTGTAATTTTGATTTTGCAGTTCCTTGATCGGTATAATCCTTTGCTGTCTGTGTACATCCAATAACACTCATTAAAACTAGCCCCATTAAGAATATAATATTTTTCATTTTATTTATCCCCTCCGCAGCCCCAACGAAGTATTTATACATAAAAAAAGCGTGGAACTACAACTATATCCGCAACCGAGGTACTGGTATACCCATGCATGCAAATAAGTTCAGCCCACGCTTTGGCGTGAGCGTTACTTATTATTCTTACATGCATTTGAAAATTACCAGTTTTCGGTCGCAAGAATAAAAGCTAACGCTTTTTATCTTAATTATAATGTTGTAAAGAACGTAGTAATATTAGTTTTCACAATATTACAAGTGTAAAAGTACGAGTTTTTTTATTGGATTAACAAAAAAAATTAAAATCTTTAAAAAAATTAATATTTCATACAATATAGTGTCACCGTCAGTAAATATTTGATCATTGTCAGTCAATTTATAATCACTGTCAGTAAATATATGATCACTTACAATCAATTTATTGTCATTGACAGTAAATATTACGACGCTTACACAAAAAACAATCATTTCTACATTAACATCCTTTAAATTGTAAATAAAAATAATCTCAGTTTAAACCTTGATGCTGTGCTTTTAACCACTTCCTGCTTTGTTTCTCTATCTCCTGCTGATGCTCTGCACATTTAGTCAGTCTTTCCCCCAATTCCCCCTCCGTAAAAACACCTGCCTTAAAAATAATTGCAAAAAAATTAAAAATAATTTGTTTCGCAGCACACTTATTTTCTGCTGTTTAAATTATGAGACAGTATTTTTTTTCGTAATGCACTTTTTTCGTTTGCCTTCTGTATAGCTTTATCATCAAGCTTTAGGCAAGCAGACCCGTATTCTTACCCGAATGGCGCATGTGTGTTTCACTCTTTTGCAGGCTATTTTCTTACAATACTTTTGTATCGTTAAAAAAATAAAAAAATGGTCAAGGTAATAATAGTCGATAATGAGCCAACATTCCGGAAGGATCGCTGCTATATGCTCCTAATAAGATGTTTTATGGAATGACCACATACGGAGGCACAAAAAACAAAGGAGTATTGTTTAAATATGATCCTGTACATAACGTATTTGAAAAGAAAGTAGATTTTATTGTATCAAATGGGCAAGAGCCTTATGGATCGCTCACAGCCTGTTCGAACTGGAAATTATACGGCATGACCAGAAACGGGGGGAATGATAATTACGGTGTACTTTTTGAATACGATCCTTTTAATGACACACTTATTAAAAAAGTTGATTTTGCAGATTCAATTGGAATTTTAACTGAAGGCTCCTTGTTAGAAGCTTCGAACGGGAAATTATACGGTATGACAAACATGGGCGGTACGCACGATGGTGGAGTATTATTTGAGTATAATCCTATAACAAGCAGTTACGCAAAGAAAATTGATTTTACAGGGGCAACGAATGGACGCTACCCTGAAGGTACGCTGATACAGGCAAAAAACGGTCTTTTGTATGGAACGACTGCACAAGGCGGCATCTATGATAATGGTGTGTTGTTTGAATACGATCCTGTTACAAATAATTTAGTTAAAAAAATTGATTTTGACGGGACGAATATTGGTAGTCTTCCTTATGGTGCATTATTTCAAGCTGACGACGGAAAACTTTATGGCATGACCTCTTATGGAGGCGTGTACGATTCGGGAGTATTATTTAGTTATGAAATTGCAAGCGGTGTTTTGACCAAACTATTGGATTATAACGGCGACAGTACAGGATATCGACCAAGAGGAACTTTAATGCAAGCCGTGAACGGTAAACTATACGGGACTACTTGCTGTGGTGGTATATGGAGCGGCGGAACCTTATTTGAATATGATATTCAAACCAACAAATTCGTAAAGAAAGAGGATTTTAATCAAATAAATGGTTATACTCCTACCTGGGGCCAACTTATTGAAATAGGCGGAATGGTTGGCATAGCTCCGATAATTCCACCGGAAAACGATCAGGGTATTTCTGTATATCCAAATCCATCTAATGGGAAGTTCACGATATCGTTGAAGGATGATGAGTCAATAAAGATATATAACACAATGGGCATGGAGATATACAATGGCCAATATCAAAGAGGGGAAAACAATTTAGTACTTGATCTGCCAAACGGAATTTATATACTGAAGGCATGGAATGGCAAGGCAAGCAGTAGTGTGAAGATTAGTATTTTCAATTAATATTATTTCCAATTCGACAATTTTCTGGTGTTATTCTTTATTAGAAATTAATTCTTTGACGGGAAAAGGTTGATAAATAATAATTTTGCTGTGCCCCATTTCCCCGACCTCCCGACACTTTGTGTGCGGGACAGGTTCGGTGGGGGATAGACGACAAGCCGTTCAAATATTTCGTAGTATAAAAGCTAATCCCGTTCGACTGAAACTCCATGCCTCCATCGTTCCTATTCAACCAGGCTCTGAATTATTCATCCCTGTTGATGTTATTACCGCCTATGTTAATGTTCTTTCCCTTCCTGTCAATATTCTACTCTCTCCTGCACATATCCTTCCCTCTTCTGTAATTTTTCGTTACTGTTTTGTCAATGTTCTTTTCGGTCATGTAAATGTTGTTTTCTGCCCTGTCACCTGACATTCTGTCAGTGTCAATCATGTTTTCTGCTCTGTCACCTAACTTTCTGTCAGTGTCAGCTGTGTTTTCGGTCGTGTCAATCATGTTTTCGGTCATGTCAATCATATTTTCGGTCTTGTCAGCTATGTTTTCTGCTCCGTATATGCATTCCGCTGTTATGTAAATGGTGTTTTCTGCCCGGTATATGCACTCCGCTGTTATGTAAATGGAGTTTTCGCAACTATATCAAGGCTTTTTAAATCTGCTATGTAATAGTTTTAAACTTCTGTGCATTATTATCAGCCTTGTTTGCCCGGTTTTTCACCTTAAAATTCCCCCTCCGTAAAAACACCTGCTTAAAAATAATTGCAAAATAATTAAAAATTATTTGTTTCGCAGCTAACTAATCTTCTGCTGTTTAAACTATAGGACAGTATTTTTTTTCGTAAGGCACTTTTTTGTTTGTCTTCTGCATAGCTTTATTATCAGGCTTTAGGAAAGCTGATACGTATTTTTACCTGAATGGCGCATGTGTGTTTCACTCTTTTGCAGGCTGTTTTGCCGCTATACTTTTGTAGCGTCAAAAAAATCATAAAATGGTCAAGGTAATAATAGTCGATAATGAGCCAACATTCCGGAAGGGGCTAAAAACTGTGCTGCTGAATATCGGTGAAGTTGATATTGTTGCTGAAGCTGCCAACGGAGAAGAGTTTTTAAACATACTGAATGAACAGACGGCCGATGTGGTTTTTATGGATATTAAAATGCCCGTGATGGACGGCATAGAAGCTACAAAAAAAGCCAAATGTTTGTATCCTGAACTCACCATCATTGGTTTTTCGTCGTTCGAAAATCAGGATTATGTAAACAGTATGATGGATGCCGGTGCCAATGGCTACCTGTCGAAATCGGGCGATAATTATGATCTGTTACGTGAAATTATGAATAACCCAAAAGCCGGATATTTTTCCGGTACTAAATAAAATTATAAAACTCAAATAAACAAAGTTATGGAAACCAAGAAAATTTTAATCGTAGATGATGACATTGATGTGATAACCATCATCCAAACCATCTTAAAAAAAGAAGGATACAACGTTATCAGTGCAAATGACAAAGTAGAAGGCATGCAAAAGATCAGGGAAGAAAAACCGGATCTGGCTATTCTCGATGTTATGATGACCACTCATTACGAAGGCTTTGAGCTGGCAAAAGAAATTACCGATGATCCCGAATTGCAACGCCTTCCGGTGCTGATGCAAACCTCCATCGAAATTTTAACCACAACGAAACCTGATGTACAAGCTATGGCCCGCGAATTCAGAAAAAATCCGGGATTTAAAGATCTGCATGTGATTTTGGTAAAAGACATTAACACAGGAAAAGCCGGTGTGGATTATCTGTCGGAAGACGGCAAATCGATCTGGTTTCCCGTTGACGGTTTTGTAAGAAAACCTGTAGACGCAAAAAGAATAGTTCCAGAAATTCAAAGAATACTTGGTTAATAATTGGAAGTACTTAAAGTGAACTAAAGTTAAAAGTACTTAAAGTTAACTTTAGGCACTAAAAACTTCAGAAACTTAAAATGTAGCAACACCATTACTGATATGAAAACGACACTAGATAACATACTAAAAAACTACGACAATAGCGGCCGGGACGCATTGATCCCGCTATTACAGGAAATTCAGGAAAATGAAGGCTTTCTATCGGAAAAATCGATAGTGATGACCGGAAAAAAACTCAATATTCCTACCAGCAAGATCTATGGAGTTGCTACATTTTATAATCAATTCAGGTTTGAACCCACCGGAAAATATCATATACAGGTATGCAGAGGAACCGCGTGCCATGTATTGGGTTCGGCCACCGTATTGCAGGAATTAGAATCATATTTAAAAGTAAAATCAGGACAGACAACACGCGACGGGTTTTTCAGTATAGAAGTTGTTGCTTGTATCGGAGCGTGTGGTCTGGCACCTGTTATTTGTATAAACGGCGAATTTTACGCGAATGTTACCGCCGACTCTATTAAAACTATTATTGATACGTACCGCGCAAAAGAACAAGAACTATGATACCAAAATCAAACATCACTGCTCAGGAATATCTTGAAGAATTAAGCAAAGGTTTGGCAACGGGTGTAATGCCTCATGTGGAAGATCTTAGAAAAGAGCAGCACAAAACCATCATTTTTATCGGCGCAGGAACCTGCGGCTTGGGTGCAGGAGCAGGAAAGACAAAAACTGCCGTTGAAACCTATTTAACCGAAAAAAACATAGATGCAGAAATTATTGAAGTCGGTTGTATTGGATTTTGTACTGCCGAACCTATAGTTGATATACAGTTGCCCGAAAAGAACCGTATTTCTTTTTCGAAAGTAACTTCCGATAAAGTTGACAGCTTACTGGATGACGTTTTTGCAGGAAAAACCGAAGGACATGAAGTTCTCGGTCAGTTCCGGAACAACGGTCACGAATCGTGGGCAGGAGTTCCCGAAATATTTAACCATCCTTTCTTTATTAAACAAAAACGTATCGTTCTTCAAAACTGCGGCATTATTGACCCTGTGAGCATCGATGAATATATATCGAAAGGCGGCTACAGCAGTTTGATACAGGTGTTGAAGAAGTTTTCGTCGGATGAAGTTATTACAGCCATCGAAAAAAGCGGTTTACGCGGCAGAGGCGGTGGCGGTTTCCCGACCGGAATGAAATGGAGACTGGCTTACAAAACCCCGAGCGACCAAAAATACATGATATGCAACGCCGACGAAGGCGACCCCGGTGCTTTTATGGACCGCGCTGTGATTGAAGGCGACCCGCATCGTTTGCTCGAAGGTTTGGCAATAGGTTCGTATGCAGTTGGAGCTTCGGTAGCTTACATTTATATTCGGGCAGAATACCCGCTAGCTATCAAACGTTTGAAAATTGCTATCAAACAAGCCGAAGATTATGGTTTGCTTGGTCATAACATATTTGGTTCGGGCTTCGACCTGAAAATTAAGATAAAAATGGGTGCAGGCGCTTTTGTTTGCGGCGAAGAAACTGCTTTGATGCACAGCATTGAAGGTTATCGCGGCATGCCGAGTCCCCGTCCGCCTTTCCCTTCGGAAAGCGGTTTGTTTGGAAAACCCAGTGTGATCAATAATGTTGAAACATACTCCAATGTTCCCGACATTATCCAAAAAGGCTGGGAATGGTATAGCGCCATAGGAACCGAAAGAAGCAAAGGCACCAAGGTGTTTGCTTTGTCGGGCAACGTGAAAAACACAGGACTGGTCGAAATACCGATGGGAACCACCATACGTGAGATCATTTTTGGCATAGCCGGTGGCATACGAAACGATAAAAAATTTAAAGCAGTTCAGATTGGCGGCCCATCGGGCGGCTGCATCACCGAACAAAACCTCGATATAGAGATCGATTATCAAAACCTGATAGCTGTTGGCGCCATGATGGGCTCGGGCGGATTGGTTGTAATGGACGAAGACACCTGCATGGTGGATATTGCCAAGTTCTTTATGGATTTTATTCAGCGCGAAAGCTGCGGAAAATGCATCCCGTGCAGAGAAGGTACCAAACGTATGCTGGAGATATTGCAAAACATTACTTCAAAACCTCAAAACAGCAATGGCAACCAGGCACTGGAACGTTTCAAAGGTGTGATGCAGCTTGAGAAACTCGGACAGATCATCAAGGAAACTTCCCTGTGCGGATTGGGTCAATCGGCACCAAATCCTGTACTCAGCACCCTACGCTATTTCCGTCACGAATATGAGGCCCATATTTTTGAACGGGTGTGTCCGGCTAATAAATGTACCGAACTACGCAAATTCAAGATCCTTGTTGATAAATGCACGGGTTGTATGGTTTGCAGCAAAAAATGCCCGACAGGAGCTATTATCGGAAGCAAAAAAGAACCTCATTTTATTGTTGATAATAAATGTATCGGCTGCGGTTCGTGCCAGGAAGCATGCAAATTTGAAGCTATTGAAATGATTTAAAAAATACTGAACTATGAGCTTAACTATAGATATAAACGGAAAATCCTACGAAGCTTTTGAAAGCGAAACCATACTTACGGTATTGAATCGTAATGGAATTAAAGTTCCGACACTGTGTAACATGAAAGATTTTATACCCACGGGTGCATGTCGCATCTGTGTGGTGGAAATTGAAGGCAACCCAAAACTGGTGAGTTCCTGTTCATTTCCTGTCAGTAACGGGATGAAGATACACACACATTCGCCCCGGGTGGTTGAAGCCAGAAAGACCATTGTTGAACTGCTTTTATCAAATCATCCGGACGATTGTCTGTTTTGTGTGCGCAACTCAAATTGCGAACTTCAAAACCTGGCAAAAGAATATCATGTGGTGGAACGCCGCATACATGGTGTGAAGAACAATCATAAGATAGATTTCTCCAGTCTGAGTATAGTCCGCGACCCGGATAAATGTATATTATGCGGTCGTTGTGTTCGCGTTTGCGAAGAAACCATGGGCGTGGCCTGCATTGAATATATCAATCGCGGCAGCAAAACCGTGATTGGAACTACCATGCAAAAAGGTCTGAACACATCGAGTTGTGTGAATTGCGGACAATGTATCATGGTTTGCCCAACGGGAGCCTTATCAGAACGCAATCAAACATCGTTGGTTCAGGAAGCCCTTGGCCAGAAAGATAAAATTGTGGTTGCCCAATACGCACCTTCTATTTCGGTATCTATTGCCGAAGAATTCGGAATAAAACCCGGAAAAGATATCAACGGAGCTTTGAATGCTGCTTTACGCAAAATGGGATTCAACTTTGTTTTTGATACAACATTCGGTGCCGACCTTACCATTATGGAAGAAGCTTCGGAATTGATAGACCGTATCACCAAAGGGAAGACCCTTCCGATGTTCACCAGCTGCTGCCCTGCCTGGGTTAAGTATGCTGAAGAATTCGCACCCGATTTTCTCGATAATCTTTCTTCGTGCAAATCGCCGCAACAAATGACAGGCGCTATCATTAAAAGCTATTTTGCCGACAAGATAAACGTGAAACCCGAAAACATCATATCGGTTTCTATCATGCCCTGCACTGCCAAAAAGTTTGAAGCACAACGCGATACCATGGGAAGAAATGGGATCAATGATGTTGATATAGTGATTTCAACACGTGAATTAATCGAATTAATTAAACTCTACGGAATCGACATCAATAATATACAGGCTGAACTAACGGATTCACCATTAGGAGTTAGAAGTTCGGCAGGAAAGATATTCGGAGCAACAGGCGGAGTGATGGAAGCTGCCCTGAGAACCGCTTATAAAAAACTTACCGGAACAGAACTAACGAATTTCAAGATATCTGCTGTCAGGGGTTTTGCAGGCCGCAAAGAAACCAAGATCAATATTAACGGGTTGGAAATTGGAGTTGCTGTGGTAAGCGGGTTGGCAAATGCCGCCATACTTTTAGAAGAAATCAGGAATGGCAAAAACGATGTTCATTTTATTGAAGTGATGACATGCCCCAGAGGATGTATCGCAGGCGGCGGTCAGCGCATCGGCGCTTCCGAATCGATTATTGAAGCCCGTATGCAATCGCTCTATAAGATCGATGATACGGAAACCTTGAAAGTATCACATAAAAACCCTGAGGTGATAGAATTATACACCAATTTCCTCGGAGAACCTCTGCAACATAGGAGCCACGAATTGCTTCATACAAAATATTCGAAACGGGATGTATTACTGTAATCAACAAATTTATTAAACAAAGCTAAAATCTAAAAAAATGGGCAATCTGATAAATAACGAACTAGTTTACACGGTGAAAGACCGGTGCCGGGTTTGTTATACCTGTGTCAGAGAGTGTCCTGTAAAAGCCATCAAGATCGTCAACGGTCAGGCTGAAGTTATTTCCGAACGTTGTATCGGATGCGGAAACTGTACGAAAGTATGCAGCCAGAAAGCCAAATCATTTATTGATACGACGCCGCAGGTTTATGATTATTTAAATAGCGGTGAGAAAATTGTAGCATGTGTTGCTCCAAGTTTCCCGGCCGAGTTTTCGGAAATTGAGGATTACAAATTGTTCATCGGTATGTTGCGTAAGCTGGGGTTTACCTATGTGGTTGAAGTGGGTTTTGGAGCCGATATTGTTGCAAAAGAGTACAAGAAAACAATAGACGATCCGAATTCGAAAAAATTCATCTCTTCCGATTGCCCTGCAATTGCTTATTATGTCAGACACTATCATCCTGAGCTTATTGAATATCTTGCTCCTATTGTTTCGCCCATGGTTGCCATGGTTAGGATCATTAAACACAAATACGGTAAGGACTTAAAAACGGTATTTATCGGACCTTGCATTGCAAAAAAGGCAGAATCGTCGGAAGTTGACCAGGTGATCACTTTTGCTGAATTACGCAATATGTTCAATAATGCCAATATCACATCAGATAACACAACTCCTTCTGAATTTGATCCGCCCATTGCCGGAAAAGCTTCTATTTTTCCCGTAACCCGCGGCAAATTACACTCCATAAACAAATCGGATGATATTTGTGATGAAAACATAATCGTAGCTTCAGGCCGGATACATTTTCGCGAAGCGATCAAGGAATTTGAAGAAGGGCTCAACAAGTCGCAACATCTTGAACTGCTTTGCTGCGAAGGTTGCATTATGGGACCTGGAATGACCAATAGTAATAAGATCTTTACCAAAACTACGCATATTCGGAATTACGTCCGAAATAAACTTTTGAATTTTGATACGGCAGCATGGAAAATAGAATATGATGCCGTTAAAGACATGGATTTCTCACAAACATTTTCATCTGCCGACCGTCGTATTCCAATTCCTTCGCCCGAAAAAATAACTCAGGTGCTGGAATCCATCGGCAAGTTCAATTTGTCTGACCATTTGAATTGCGGAGCCTGCGGTTATGATACCTGTATTGAACACGCCATCGCAATAGTGGAAGGTCTTGCCGAAACCGAAATGTGCTTACCTTATACCATAGAAAAATTACATAACTCTGTAAAAGACCTCAATTTATCTAACGAAAAACTCGCCAGTGCTCAACAATCACTAAAACAGTCGGAAAAACTGGCTACAATGGGACAACTTTCAGCAGGGATTGCTCACGAACTAAACAATCCACTGGGAATTATAACTATGTACAGCAATATACTCAAAGACGAAGCACCTGCTGATAGTCCCGTTCATAAAGATCTGGAATTGATCGTTGAGCAGGCAAACCGCTGTAAAAAAATTGTTGGTGGTTTATTGAACTTTGCACGTAAAAATCAGGTTAACCTGATTGAAACCGATATCTTTAAATTTACTCAACACAGCATCGATTCTATTATTGCTCCTGAAAACGTCACTATCGAACTTAAATCTACTTTAACAAACCCCTACGCTTATATTGATAACGACCAATGGATGCAAGTTCTGACAAATATTGAAAAGAACGCTATTGAAGCGATGCCGAACGGAGGTAAACTTACTTTGGAACTCAACGAAACGAACGGCGATGTTGAATTTTGCATCGGCGATACGGGTGTCGGGATCTCAAAAGAAAATATGGATAAAATATTCACACCTTTCTTTACCACAAAACCTATAGGAAAAGGAACCGGATTAGGATTACCATTGATCTACGGCATTGTTAAAATGCACAACGGCCAGATCAGTGTTGATTCAAATGCAGGAGAAGAAGCCGGACCTACAGGAACTGCATTCAGAATTAAAATACCAAGAACTAAAAATCTTTAAAAATATACTATGACAACCTCAGATAAAAAAACAGTAATAATTGTAGACGATGATATTGATAGCTTGTCGCAGTTAACCCTTCACATGAAAAACATGGGCTTTGATGTTATTACAGGCGAAAGCCAGAAAGAAGGTGAAGACCTAATAAATAAGATCAAACCCGATCTGGCGATCTTCGATCTGATGATGGATAATAAAGACAGCGGATTTATTCTAAGTTATAAGATCAAAAAGAAATATCCGGAAGTTCCGGTGATTATTGCTACAGCAGTTACAGCTGAAACCGGAATGATGTTCGGTTTGAATACCGAAGAAGAAAAAAAATGGATAAAGGCCGACCTCTATCTGGAAAAAGGATTGCGTTTCGACCAACTTCAAGTTCAGGTCAATAAATTATTAAAACAATAAGTCTCGAATTATGGCAACGCTAAAAGTATTGATAGTAGATGATGAACCCGGTATTCGCTCCGGAATTGTCAGGATATTGCAAGGATTCTCGGTTGACTTTCCTTTTCTGGAAGAAGATTTTACATTCGATACAATAGAAGTTGGCACCGGCGAAGATGCAATTACCTATCTCGACAATAACCCTGTTGATATAGTTCTGCTCGACAACAAACTTCCCGGAATTCACGGGATAGAAGTCCTGGAATATATCAATCAAAAGAATATCAACACCAGCGTGATGATGATCACTTCGTATGCATCACTAGATCTGGCAATAAAAGCTACAAACAACGGAGCCTATAATTTCGTTCCGAAACCCTTTACACCACAAGAACTGAAAACGTCTATGGAGAGCATTACCAAACATCTCTATTTACGACGGATGACTAAAAAGCTAAACGAAGAAGGTAAAACGATTCGTTTTCAGTTCTTGTCGGTGTTATCTCACGAACTCAAGTCGCCAATCAATGCCATTGAAGGTTACCTGAGAATTATGCAGGACCGTCAGGTTGGCAACAATCTGGAAGATTACGACCTGATGATCAACCGCTCCCTCGAACGTATCAAAGGCATGCGTACACTCATTATGGATATGCTTGACCTGACCAAACTGGAAACAGGCAAAAAAAACCGTGAGATCAAAAAGGTCGACCTAGTTGAAATTACTCGTATATCAATGGACACTATGAGTCCTATGGCCATCCAGAAAAACATTAAAATGTATCTCGATACAGATCAGCCTGCTGTTTTATTGAATGCCGATTCGGAAGAGATCGAGATCATCATGAATAACCTTATTTCGAATGCCGTTAAATACAACAAAGACAACGGCACGGTGAACTGTGTCATCAGGAGCGACGGTGATAAGATCAAAATATCAGTTCAGGATACCGGTATCGGGATGACAGAAGATGACATCTCGAAATTATTTCAGGATTTTGTGCGTATCAAGAACGAAAAGACCAAAGGCATCAGTGGCAGCGGACTGGGTCTTTCTATCATGAAAAAGATGGCAGAAGAATATTATCACGGTACAGTATGCGTCAATAGCAAACCTGATATCGGAAGTACTTTTATTGTTGAGTTGCCTAAGAACTGTTAGATCGTAAACGCTTAAAGCCATGAAATTCACTCCCGAAACATACAACATTCCTGACATACCGATGCAACCGTTTATTGATGCAAATGAGATCGATGCGATTATTGAACATACTGTTTCCACTCCCGAAGCAGTAAGGGCGGTCATAGCAAAATCTCTATCAAAAAAACGACTCAGCTTAAGGGAAACAGCTATTTTGATCAACACCAACGATCCGGTTTTGGTTGCCGAGATTAAAGAAGGCGCCAAAGAACTTAAAAAAAGGATCTACGGCAACCGCATTGTTTTATTTGCACCACTGTATATAGGGAATAAATGCTCGAATAATTGCACTTATTGCGGATTCAGAGCTTCAAATGCCGACGCAAAACGGGTAACATTAACCGACGATGAGATCGTTCATGAAATAGAATCACTCGAAGATCACGGACAAAAAAGGCTTATACTTGTTTATGGCGAACATGCGTTATACAATCCCGAATACATTGCACACACTGTAAAACTTGCTTATTCCGTAAAGAAAAATCATGGTGAGATCAGGCGGGTGAACATCAATGCTGCTCCTCTGGACATCGAAGGATTCAAGATCGTAAAAGAAGCCAATATCGGAACATTTCAGGTCTTTCAGGAAACCTATCATCCCGAAGCATACAAGACCTACCATTTAAGAGGGAAAAAAGCCGATTACGGCTATCGCCTCACAGCACTCGATCGCGCTCAGGAAGCAGGTATCGATGATGTAGGCATCGGTGCATTGTTTGGATTATACGACTGGCGTTTCGAAGTAATGGCATTGGTACGTCACACCAATCATCTCGAAGCATGCTATAACGTAGGTCCACATACCATATCGTTTCCTCGTGTTAAAGATGCTTCCATGCTGGGTATGGGTGAAAAATATTTTGTGAATGACGAAGACTTTGCAAAGATCGTTGCTATACTTCGACTGGCAGTTCCATACACTGGTATGATATTGACAGCCCGGGAGCCTGTGCAGGTTCGCAACGAATTATTGCAATACGGAGTTTCGCAGATCGACGGCGGCACAAAACTAGAACTCGGCAGTTATGCAAAAAAAGATATAAGTGAACAGGACCTGAATAAGGGCCAGTTTCGTATCAACGACAGTCGTACGTTACACGAGATCATTTCCGAACTCATTGACCAGAACATGTTGCCTTCATTTTGCACGGCTTGTTATAGACTGGGACGGACGGGAGAACATTTTATGGAGTTTTCGGTCCCCGGGTTTATCAAACGTTTTTGTACACCCAATGCCATTTTAACTTTGGCAGAATATCTAGCTGACTATGGACAGGAACCCAACATAACAAAAGGCCGGGCATTGATAGACAAAGAACTTGACGCTTTAGAAGACAGAACTATAGTTATTGAGATCAAAAAAAGAATTGAAGAAATTAATAACGGAAAAAGAGATTTATATTTTTAAATAATTAAAATCAATAGCCAATCGCTAATCATTATCATCATGGACAAAGGCAGAGATCTTAAACCCCACATCGGCATCTTCGGAAGAAGAAACAACGGTAAAAGCTCGTTCATCAATGTGTTGGTCGGGCAAGAAGTGGCAATCGTTTCCGAACAGGCAGGCACCACCACCGATCCTGTGAAGAAATCCATCGAAATATTCGGTATCGGTCCGGTTATTATGGTCGATACTGCCGGCATCGATGATTCCGGCGAACTCGGGAAAAAACGAGTGGATAAAACCATGCAGGTATTGAAAACCATTGATTGTGCCGTTCTCATTCTTGCTAATAACGTTTTTGGCGATTACGAAATTGATCTGATACGCGAATTCAACAGTTTCGCAATTCCTTTTATCTTAATTCACAACAAGTCGGATATTATTCCCATTTTAAAAGCCACTAAAGCTGAGATCGGTAAAACAACCCAAACTGAGATCATCGATTTCAGCACCATCACACCGCATAATCTCGACTATGTTGTTGAATCTCTAAAAAAAACAATTCCTCAAACTGCATACGTCAGCAAATCGCTGATCGGCGATATTGTGAAGAAAGGCGATTATGTATTGCTCGTCACTCCCATCGATTCCGAAGCTCCCGAAGGACGCATGATACTTCCGCAAACCATGGCCATACGCGATGTGCTGGACAATCATTGCATCTGCATTGTGCTGCGTGAAACCGAACTCACTCATTTCTTCGAAACCTGCAACACAAAGCCCAAACTGGTTATTACCGACAGTCAGGCATTCGGCAAGGTGAAGGACTTGGTACCAGAAGATATCATGCTCACCGGGTTTAGCATCGTTTTTTCACGTTTGAAAGGCGACTTTGAAAACTTTATTAAAGGAGCACAAAAAATATCTGCGCTGAAAGACGGTGACAAAGTGATCATCATGGAATCGTGCACGCATCGCGTCAGCTGCGAAGATATAGGGCGTTTTAAACTCCCCGCATGGATCAAAAAATATACGGGCAAAGACATTGACTTCACTATAATTTCGGGAATGAGCGATCTACCTGAAAACATTAAAGATTATTCACTATTAATTCAGTGCGGAGGCTGCATGTTCACCCGTAAACAAATATTGAACAGACTGAAGCCATTCACAGATAATGCTGTTTCCATAACGAACTACGGGATGGCTATTGCTTTTATGAACGGAATATTTGAGCGGGCACTGCAGCCTTTTTTTATCAACTCTGAAACATCCTGATTCAGGACAAAACAGCATAAGATGATATACGACTTTGAACAAATATTGAAAAGCGAACTCGGATCCGAGATGGTGAAATATTTGTTATCGCTCGACGACGAAGCTGCCGCAAAACAACTTTTCGCAAAAGCACGCGAAACCCGCGACGCTGTGATCGGCAACAAAGTTTATCTGAGAGGATTGATCGAATTATCGAACCGTTGTTCCAAAAACTGCTACTATTGCGGCATTCGTTCGGGAAACAAAAATGTTATCCGATATGATATACCCGACGATGAAGTGCTGAAAGCCGCTGAATTTGCTTTGCAAAACAACTATGCCTCTATCGTCATTCAATCGGGCGAACTGAATGATAAAACCTTTACCAAACGTGTTACTTCATTACTGCAAAAGATCGGTAATCTTACACAAAACCAACTGCACATTACACTTTCGTGCGGAGAACAAAGCCCCGATGTTTACCGCCAGTGGTTCGACAATGGTGCGCAACGCTATCTGCTACGTATCGAAACTTCCAGCGAAAGTTTATACTATAAGATACACCCCAACAATCCGAAGCATAATTTCACCCACAGGCTCAATGCTCTCGAATCATTAAAAGGTATAGGATACCAAACCGGAACAGGAATTATGATAGGTTTGCCCTACCAAACATTTGATGACTTGACTAACGATCTGTTCTTTTTCAAAGATTTCGGCATCCACATGGTAGGTATGGGGCCTTATATTGAACATCCTGACACACCGCTTGCAAAATTCAGCAAGATCATGCTTCCCTTGCAGCAACGATTGGAATTAACCCTCAAAATGATCGCTCTTTTGCGTTTACTCATGCCCGACATTAACATCGCTTCCACCACAGCCCTGCAAACCATCGACCCATTGGGACGCGAAAAAGGTATTGCTGCCGGTGCCAACGTAATTATGCCCAACATCACCCCCGTGAAATACAAAGAAAACTACAACCTCTATGAAGGCAAACCCTGCCTCGACGAAGAACCCGATCAGTGCACCACTTGTATTGATATGCGTGTGAAACTTGCCGGAGGCGAAGTAGCCTACGACCAATGGGGCGACTCAAAATTCTATAAAAGAAGTCAATCGAAACAATAAAATCACCCTGAACTTCTTACTACTCCATCTCCCAACTCCCATATTGGTTGTGGCTTGCAAAATCTTTTATTTCGCGGCGCACTCTTAAATATCTCTTATGTGTTGAATCGTGATCATAACCCAATCTGCATGTAAAAGCTATTTTCAGGTTGTTGGGTATCTTCAGCATCTTTTTTACTTCTTCCTCGATTGGAGCAGCACTCAGCGAACTGATAATATGAAAGTGTATATTCAGTGCATTGGCCATTAGCCACATGTTTTCCATTACGCAACCCAAACTCATGAAGCCCAGAAAATCGCCTTCCGATGCAGGAGCCCGTTTAGCAGGATCAAACACAACCACCATCATAGCCGAACATGGTGGCAGCGACCTTAGGTTTGCTATGTCTTCTTTTGCATCTTTATCAAGTTTGAAATCGGACTTTCTCCACGATGGTGGAAAATTTGCCGCCAGCAATCCTGTTTTTTTCATTTCCAATTCTTCTTCAGTAAACGACAACTGCGCATAATTTTCGCGCACAAAGGTTTCAGATATCGGTCGCTTGAGGCTTTCTATTGTTCTCAGCAATAATCCGTCGGTCACTACCACGATCTCGAAGTTCTGCATATTGTGTGCAGTGGGAGCCCAGCGTGCCGCTTCCAGTATTTTCAATAGATGCGGTTTCGGTATGTGGCGTATGTGGTCGAAAGGCATTCTTGATGACTTCCGGTCATGCATTACATTTAAAAGTTCGTTCATTATTCTTTAGTTTTTTTTGAAATATTACATTTTAAGTACCGAACGGAAATGCACTTTCGCGCTCATCATTTTATCGAATGCTTTTGCCGCTTCTTCAAGCGGAAATACTTCCACCATGGGTATTACTTTGGTCAACACACTGAAGCGTACGGTATCTTCCATGTTTCCACCTACGAAACCACTCACCGAACGTTCGCCGCCCAGCAGCAAACCCAAAGGTATCTGAAGCATATCTCCCGTTCCGGTTACCACGATGGCTTGCCCGTTGCGCCCGAGTCCCGGTATCAAATCCGAAATGGTTTTGCCGTTTGGGGCCGTACACAAAATGACGCGTGCACCGCCTAGTTGTTGCAGTTGCTTAGCCGCATCGCCACCATCGGTATCTATATAAACATGAGCACCCAGTTTGCAGGCAAGTTCTTCTTTTGCTTTGCCGCGCGATAGCACCACGGTTTTGAACCCGAGTTTCACAGCATATTGAACTGCCAAATGTCCCAAACCGCCCAAACCGTGAATGGCAACCAGGTCGCCGCCCTTGGCTCCGCTGTGTTGCAAAGCACCAAAAGTGGTTCGGCCGGCGCACAAAAGCGGCGCTGCATCTACCGAACTCAGTTCATCGGGTATGCTTATCATTGCTTCGGGGCGGGCTATCATATATTCGGCATAACCTCCGTCGATGTGCAAACCTGTGGTGAGTGAGGTTTCGCACGACCCAAAATCGCCCCTGCGGCAGGCAGCACACTGGTTGCAATGTCCTCCGTGCCAACCAATGCCCACACGTTGCCCTACCTTCCATTTCGTAATATCGTTGCCCAATTTATTAACAGTACCCACCACTTCGTGGCCCGGTATAATCGGATATTTTATGCCCGGAAAATGCCCAAATTTTGCAATAGCATCGCCATGACAAATGCCGCAGGCTTCTACTTTTATTAATACTTCCTGATTGTCCGGTTCGGGAATTTCTTTTTCTATCAGTTCGAAATCGGCGCCGGGTTTGCTTACCTGAATGGCTCTCATTTTTGCCATAGTTTTGTTCTGTTTTAGTGTGTGAAATTAATGTTTCACGATTTTAATAGTGTAAATATAGTATATTTTTTCGTAATAATAGAAATTATTCTGTGATTATCAACTTGATTGCTTCCATCTTCGTGCTTCAGGCTTCTTTAACTCTAATCACTTTAGCTCACTTCTCTTGCTTCCGGTCTTTAATCCTTTTCACAACTTTCAATGCCGACCACTCTGTATCAACCGAACAAACCTTTACATCCACCAGTCCGCTATGCAGGGCAATATCCCTGATGCCGTTTTCCGATACATTGGTTTGCGTGCCCGAAGCTTTTTTTGGCCATGATATCCATATCATACCGTTCTCTTGTATTTGGTTTATCAGTTCTCCAATTGTTTCTTTCAGTGCTTCAATGTCAAGGCAGAAATAATGAATAATCTCCTTTTTGATGTCGGCATTTTTGGTAAAAGTCACACATTGCGGTAATTCGGTCAACAACTTATAATAATTTTCAGGCCGGTTCACCACCATGATCGTATCTCTTTTTTTGATGCCGAGTTTTTGAGCAAGAGGAATTCCCGAATAGGTTGGACGGGAGTAATACTGATCAGGAATTAGTGTGTTTAACATGATGTGGTTGCTGTTTTTTTCTTATCTCAAAATTACAATTAATTTTTTGAATACAAAAAAAAGAATTCAGAAGTAAGAATTCAGAATGGGGATTGGTGATTTGATTTTACCATGAGCCAAGAGCCATGGTTTAGTTGTTTAGGGGAGGAGAATAACGTTTCGGGGCTTTTTGTTGTTCGGCTTCACTGCATTGTCTTTAAAGTGACATTGCTTTATGCAATTACAAAAGTAGTCAACCTTCTAACCGAAACTTATGATCATTTTCTTATTTCAAAACCTCACAGGGTATTGGAGAGAGTATCTTATCATAGGTATATCCCGGACCCATGGTTGTTTGTCCGTATGCATTAGGACCGATACACTGCTGTTCAACCGTAAAACCTGCAACCTTGCAGCTCCCGTCGCTGAGTTTAACATACATCATTACTGATAGCCAGCGGTATTCAACCTTACCAAGATTGTTTTTTACATAGTTCCAGGCACTGCTGTTAAAAGCAAAATATTTTATGGATGCCAGTGTAAATTTGCTGTCGAGACCTGAAAGAAATTTAACCGCAAGGTTTTTTGCACTTGCTTCAACAGCAGGATTACTCATTGCTGATGCAGGATAAACCTCGGCTCCCCGTTTTTTAAAATACGCTATCTTATCAGCTGCAGTAACATCAATTGTAAACTCACCTTCAGAGATCACGTCAGGCCCTACATTATTAGTTATGGTTATGTTCGATTTGGCATAAGCTTCTATCTTCACAGTATGTTTCCCTGCGCTAAGCTTATACAACTCACTCTGAAGGATATATTGTAATTTAAGGGTCTGCGCATTAGCGTATTCACCAAGTAACCAGTAAGTGTAATTGCTTGCATTAAAACGTACATTTTCGAATTCATTGGCCGAAACTGCTGTTTCTTTTCCATCAATATATACTTTAAAGTAAAGGTTCGTATAATTTACTGATGTGTTCCATGTTTTGGCATCAAGTCCGCTGCTGATATATTTCTGAAACTCATCTTTTAAAGGCTGCTTGTAATAAACAATAAACGAAAAGTCGGCACCATTCAGCCCCTGTGCTTCGGTAAACTGTTTAAAGGTAAAATCATTACTGAATTTGTTATTTGCCATATTTCCCGGGTCAATACTACCACATGCAAATAATATCTTACCGGCCATTTCCTTTTCTGCATTCACGGCATTTGCTTTGGCTTTCTCATCAGCATATTTCTTCGCCAGTCCTGCAGGTACCACGTAGTTTATAGCCTGTTCAACAACATAGCTATTGTTGATCTTATCCGATTCTTTTATCTGATTCTGATAATCTGCAATTACACCTATATGGTAAGTGCCGTTTTCAACCAGCTTAAAACCTTCATAACCCAGATTGATGGTAATCGTCATAGTTCCTTCAGTTCCTTTATACAGGTTTGCGAATTCTCCGGAATTCAGAAACAGGTCGTTGGTTGAAACTGTGTTTGTTTTGGTGAGATAATAGCCAATTCTGAATGGCAACAAAATATCTTTGCTTCCGTTGTTTTTTAATCCAACAATTAGTTTCACATTAAAATCCCAGTCTGTGCTTTCTACTGATATTTGTGTCTTTCCGGGATCAAAAACCAGGTCGGCTAAACCGGCATTGCTGCTTGTATTAAACTGAGCAAAAGATGAAACTGTTATAAAAAAAACAGAAACTAATACTGCAAAAGTTTTAAGATGTTTCATTTTAAAAGGATTTAATAATACAATTGATAAAAAAATGTCAGAAGGCATTCATGTTAAAAAACTTCGTTTCTTACTCCAAAATTACAAATTATTCCTACACAAAAAAATAGTTCCCGCATTTATAGCCATAAGCCATTAGCCACGAGCCATAATTTCGGTCTTCCGACTTCGGACTTCGTTCTTCCGTCTTCGGTCTTCCATCTTCCAACTTCCAGCTTATACACTAACCAAATTCTTATAATCTCAAGATAACCTCAAAATGATCCTGAGTGTTTGCTTCGTTGATGGCGGCCCAGCGTTCGGCGTGAAATAGTTTTATTTTTTGTTCGTGATACACTATTATATCTGTCGGCACCATTATTTCCAGATAGCGTTCAAGTTTCGACCGGTTCGGAACGCTAAGCTTTTCAAGTTTCTCTTTCGCAATCAGAGATAAGCGCTCGGCGCGCAGTTGCCTCGACTGTTTTTCGCCTTGCATTTCATTTTCTGCTTCCATTCGCTTTTCGAGCATTATTTGTTCGCATTTGTTTTTAAATACATCGTCGGGCATCATGGTTTTTTCTTGTTGGCGGCGTAATCGGTTTACGAGGGGTTGGCTCCGGCAGGTGACTTTGATCTCAACAGCTTTTTGCTCATAGTCGGTTTCGTTTATAGTGCCTTGTGTCAGGGTTTCGTTCAGCTGTTTCAGTTCAAGGTTTTCCCGGTCGATGGCAACCGTAAAGTCGTCAACAGCAGGGGGCTGTTCGGTTATGTCGTTTTCGAAAAACTTATTGTAATTTAAAATGATGAGCAGCAGGATAGCACTATAGTATCCGATAAATATCAGCAAAGCCCCCCAGGGTATGTTGTTCAACATCATTATAAGCAAAATGATATTGCCCCCACAGGCGCCGATGGCCCACTTGCGCGAGCCTGCTTTGTGCCATATAACGGTAACCCCGCATAAAATGGTGATGACCGACACGATCAAACTTAAAAAACCTATTATCGACGTAAACCCGTCGAGTGTCAGGGTTAATATAAGCGATATCACCGCCCAAAACGACGGGAAGGTAGTCATCATGATTCCGGCTATCAGTATGGCAGGAACTTTTCGCCGCCTGGGCTCCAGCACTATATCGGCCACTATTTTCTTCGCCACCTGTTTTCGGGCGGTTTGTTGCAGCGGGTCAACTGCTTCGGGCCCGGTTTCGGCTACTATATTGCGCGAACGCTTATAATCCCTGATGCCTTCGCGCGTGCTGCGCCTCATCAGAAAATAAGCCCCAACGGCATTGGTGGCTATATAAAAACTATACGAAATAGCCATCAGCACCGAAAATGCTTTGGGTATTTCGCTGATCTGAAAAAACAGTATGATGATGCCGATGATGGGAATCATCATCAGAAACAGCATGATAATAGTGAGCACCCTGCCCCATTCTTTAAATTTATATAAAGCGCGCGCCCCAACAAACAGCGGTATCCAAACCAGCGAAAACGAAAAAGCCATAAGGGTGTAATGGCTGAATATCCAATAGATAAATTTAAATAAATACTGCCCGTTGGTATTGAAATGATCAAGGTTGGGAAACAGAAATACCGACATTATTCCTGCTATAATGTTGCTGCTAAAACCAATGATAGCTACCGCGAACAAAATAATGCCTATTACTTTGGCGGCTATCAAACGTTTGTCGAGTTTATTCGATTCTCTCATGGGTTTAGGGGGTTAGGAGTTTAGGGGTTTAGGGGTTTAGGGGAGGAGGATAACGATTCGGCGCTTTGCAGCAGGCGGGTTTTAAACTTCCTGCCTTTCTCACCCCGACCATAAAATTAATTAATTTTCCATTCATTTCACATTTTTCCTGGAACGCGACTGATGCAAAGGCCGAGTTAGCACCAGTTATTATTTATTATTCAGGTGTTATTGTTATTATTTTCAATTCATTTTTCACCTTCCTTATCATAAGCGTCCTTGAAGCATAACAATAAACCTTATTTTGATAAACCCACCCAGAATACTTTCTATCCATAGTTGTTAAATGAAAGAACTTACTTTTTTCATTTGACATATAATTTAATCTTACAAAAATGGGGTAGTCTAGGTTATAGATAATTTTTGAATTCTCAGATGGGGCATCATATATTTCTATTGTTTTTGCCATTCCAAAATAAATACAGTAAGGCATACAGAATATCGTATCAATATCCTTAGAGCAATTATGATATAAATTTGAAAACTGATATGGGAAAACGATAGTTTCTTTATTGTCATTCATTTCTACGATTCCACCCATATGAAGAACATCATTTAAATATCCCCAAGCATCTTGTGTAGAATCTTTTAGAAATTGGTTTATAAAAAAATATTTTCCAGCCATTCCACCACCCTGAGAAACTTCAACATTATCAGCTACCAATGAAAGAAGTAATGATGTATCTTTTGTTTGAACACATTGATTTAATTTCTGAAGAAATAATTCGTATTCTTGGGATAATTTCTTTATTCCTATGGGTATCTTATTCTTAATTGAATCAAAAATCACTATCTCATTACTATGATTATTCTGTAAATAGCAATTACTTTCAAAAAGAATAAAAAGAGTAAATAATATCGAAAGTCTCTTCATTTTAATTGGTGCTAACGTTTCGGATGTTGCTTTTCGATGGCATATCACAATATTATCAAGTTTGCCGTATCTTTCTGCCAATGAAAGGAAACGCTTATTACCAGCAGGGTTTTATAATTAATCATTTTTTTCTTTTCAATAATGAAAAACTGAAATTGAATCCTAAATAAAAGGATGGAGAATCATAATTATCACTTGTAGTATTCGGCAAATCATTTTTGTTAAAATTATCCCAATAATCATGATAACTTTGAAACTTTGTATATTTTATATTGTCGAAAATATTACGTAACCCCAATCCGAAATATAATTCAAAAGTTGATTTTCTTTTTGTTTTTGCGAAGCCAAATAATAATTTCCCCCCGATTATTCTTTTGTTTTCATTATAAAGATATACTAAACGTGAATCACTACCTACTCCATATTTCCAATCCGTATGTTCAATATTGTTTATCCATACTTGTTTGTAAAAAATACCTGGATTAATAAAAAACCAACTTGTTTTTGCTTTATTAATCGTAAAATAAAATCTTGTTCCATAATAAACTTTATAGCCATTGCAAAAAAGTTTTTCAAAATGTATAAAATCACCGATTATCGGATTTAGGTAAGTATAGCTAATAGAAAATTCATTCCCAATTGATTTATTTGGACGATATTCAATAATCATTGGAATTTCACCCATTATTATAAGAGATGAAATCTTAAATGACAATCTATCATAATTATATTGGGAGATGTTTTTTTTTGCTTTAATAGTATCTTGTGAATTCGCAAATAAAGGTAGAATGATAAAAAGAATCAAAAAAATCTTTTTTGAGATCATGGCATTATGAATTTAATACATTTTTCATTTTCTTTACCTTGCTGGTAACTTATTTATTGTTCCTACTCCATTTTCAATTTTCCATTTCTTCCCTCAAAATTACAAATAATTTTTATCCCATTATAATTTCTTCAATATTTTTTATGGTTTTAATAAATGATTGATTATTACTGTATTTAAATAGTGATTTATTTTGAACAGATGCGAAAAAAATCATAACCGAGACTATAAAGTAGATTGTGTAAACAGGATTTTTATAATTTGCATCGTTGTTCAAAGATAATTAGAATTTGGTTAAGGATTATGGGCCAATTGTAAATTGGCTTACTCCAAGCCATTTCTATATTTTTTATTGCTAA
>CAIWKO010000069.1 GCA_903913285.1 uncultured Bacteroidales bacterium
CACCCATGTCGGGCTGGAGGCTTTGCAGATACTCATCCGCATCGATGCGCTGCGTTTCACAGGTTCGAACAAACGCGAACTGCTGTGGCAGGCTTTTATGCTTTTCGATAAGGACAAGTCGCGGCAGCGTGATAACGTCCTCAAGCTGTTCGTGCCCAAACTGCCCCAATGGGAAATTCCTCCGCTGGTTTATAATAAAATTGAGGATGTATACGACGAAATGGAGCTGCTCGAATTTCAGGTGAGCATGCCGGCATTTCAAATGCTGAAAACCAATTTCAGGGGCGAATGCAAAGCCAACAACATGATGGAACATCTGGGCAAAAAAGTGCGCATGCTGGGCAATTATGTTACCTACAAATGGGTGCGCACTGTGAAAGGCGACACCATGGCCTTCGGCACTTTTCTGGATGAAGAGGGCAACTTTTTCGACACCACCCATTTTCCGCCATGCCTTAAGGCATATCCGTTCAGCGGACAGGGCATTTACCTGCTGCTGGGCAAAATAGTAGAGGATTTCGGTTTTCCGAGCATGGAAGTGGAGAAAATGGCGAAACTGCCCGTGGACACTGACCCGAGGGTGGGGTGAGGTTTAGGGCTACTATTGCATTTATGATTTAGAAGAAATGAATTGGAGTGACTAGAGTGAGCTAGAGTGCCTTGAGTTGGGAGTTAAGAGTTTGTTTCTGCGAAACAATTCAACGGATGGGCTAAGTGTGTGACTGGATGCAAATGGGAGTTTCGATTAGACAGAGCCGCAGTTTTTCCGGGTTCGACTTTTGGTTTCCGAGATCATCTTTAGGTTTCCGAGACCATCTTTTAGTTTCTTCGATAGATTTGAGCGTTTTTAACTACTGAGTTTAATCCAGCATAATGACACACTTTTTTGAACACAACCATTGATATCGAGTTACGAATATTAAACACGTTAGCCGGAAGATGGAACACGTTCGCCGGAAGATGGAACACGTTCGCCGGAAGATGAAACACATTCACCAGAAGGTGAAACACATTCACCGGAAGACGGAACACATTCACCGGAAGATGGAACACATGCGCCGGAAGATGGAACACGTTCACCGGAAGACGGAACACCGTTAGCAGATGACTTTTTAGCTTCAAAATGAGTATGTTAAGTTTTGATAAGGACTTATTGAAGTGGAAATATAGATCTGCTGAAGTGGTTATTTTGATGAAATGTGATTGGATAAAATCATAAAATACGATACGGAGAATTGATATGTTGATTGGATGGAGAAGATAGAAAAGGAGATGGGAGGAAAAAACTTTATATGTTTTGTAAAAGTGATTCGTTTACAATATAAATTTGTAGGGACGATAGACTTGGCGATAATTGGTACATTATGAGACTGACATGGTAGTATAGAATTTTTTTGAACAATAGTATAATCATTAAATCCGATATCATGAAAACCAGACTTCTTCTTATTTTTTTAGTTGTTTCACTCAATTCCTGCAATTTTAACAGCAGTTCGGATACGAAAGTGTCGAATAACGACACGAATGCGGCCGATACAATTTCAAAAACTTCCTACACCGTCGATCAGGTATTGAGTTGCAGGAGATTCAATAAGCTTCAAAAATTCAAATTTGTCAACAAAAAGGGTTTTACCTTCAGGGGCAAAGGGGGTACTGTCCTAATCTTTCCTCCCAATGTTTTTAATTGCAGCGACAACGATTCGGTAAACATCAGCATCACCGAATTTGCTGATTTTACTTCCATGATCAATGCCAATCTCAGCACTATGACCGATAAGAACGGACTCCTCGAATCAAACGGTATGGTTTATTGCAAAGCCTACAAGGATGATAAGGAGTTGGAGCTGAAAAAAGGCAGGTCGTTCACTTGCATGTTCAACAAAACAAAGAAAAACGATTACAAACTGTTTCAGGGGGTTGAAAAAAACGGGATCGTCAGTTGGACGAACCCTGCTGCGGCAGTTCCCTACCACAAAAACACCAAAACCGCAAAGGTTTATAATTTTGTGGAAGCTCCGAAAGAAGCTTTATACATCAGTGCATACGGAACCGGAAACGATATAGCCGAGATCGAATCATCGCTAAAATTTGTGGATGACTCAACCGCACATATCACCAGTTATTTTTTCGACAAATACGCTGCTTCATACACCGATTTGCTCCCGATGTTGCCCTACGAATCGATGATACTGAATTTTACACTTACCAAAAACGGCAAATTGGTGTTTGCAAACGAAGATAATGTGTTAAACCTCAAAGTGAAAAGCAAACTCATTGCCTTTTTCCAGAACATGCCTAAGATGAGGGGTTTTATCGATCCTTCAACCGGCGCCAAAGAAGATCTTCCCATTTTTATCAACATAACTCCCAACCAGATGCTGGCTAAAAGGCTCGAATCCGATCAGGCTAATATGAGCAAAGTAGACAAACTGCTTGCCGACCGCGCCGAAAAAGAAAAGCAGATTACACAGCAAAATGAAAAACGCGAAAAAGAAGAAATTGAAAAAAGAAATGAAGAAAACAGAAAACTTGAGATTGAAAACGAAAAGCGTGAATTGGAAAGGGGAGAAGAGATAAACCTTATTGAGGATGCTTCGAAGCTGGCGTTCAGTTCAACCAAATTGGGCTGGATAAATTGCGACCGCTATAACAACGATCCCAGACCCAGGTTCGATCTGGCTTTTTCTGATCTGGATATGTATAGCAGCTTTTCAATTAAAATTATTTTCCCCAAGTTAAATAGTATCTACCAATTATATATGGGGCAAACTGCTGCTAATATTCCTCAAGGTGAGCCGATAAAGATTATTTTCGTGGGCATTAAAGACAAGGCTGTATATTTCTTTCATAAAAACATGGTAACTGCCAACAAGAACGACAACCTGGTAATAGTGCCCCAAAAGATCGATATTGCCGACCTCTCGGCCTATATCGACCGGAGTTTGAATTAGATATGAGGAGGTGAAGGGCAGTTTATTATTTACGCGCGTCTTCCGCGCGTGCTAACCTTTACACAAGTATAATATAAGAGTTTGGTTGTTTATCCTAATCTTTCACACACCTCACCGAGCAACCGGTTCTCATCTCATAGTTCCATCTGACTATCTGGCTGTTGTTGGCATCTATGTAATAGTACCATGCTCTGGTGGCATCGGCTGCGGTAGAACTCCAGAAAAAACAGTTTGTACCCAACTGGTTGAACGAACCGTTGAGGGCATAGCGCCCCCCTGAAGGAAGAGCGGTGAACCCAATTTCGTTGGTGGCCTGTGTATTCGGAGCCAGCCAATGTGCTGTGTCGGTTTCCTCTAATTTTGCACCGGCTATGGTTTCGCCTCCCAAAAACGCGAATAGTGCCAACCAGTTAGAGTCTGTTGCAACGTGCCATCCCTTTGGGGCCAGGTTGCCTGTATTTACAGCGTACCAATTATATAGCCTGCCGTAAGTATTGCTCACCGAGGGTGTATTTAAATAGTCGCAGTATGCTCCTGTAGCCAGATAACTCCATGCGGTGCTGTCTGTAACATTGGTTATCGGGTTTCCGTTCCTGTAATGGGTTGCCCTCAGGTTCTCAGCCATCCAGGTTGTTGTGCCTGTTGTTCCTTTACATGCTATTGTTATCGTTTTATATATGTTATTATCAGTGTCAATCACAGTTCCATATGTAATGGTTGGGTTGAAATTGATTCCGACACTGGCCGTGGGTGTGGGTTGCTGCACCGGAGGATCGTCTGTATTATTGTCATCAGCTGATTTTTTGCATCCGCAGGTAAGCATTAATGCCACCCCGATTATTACTAAACAGGAAAACTTGATCTTTTTCATGATAAAAGTTTTATTTAAAATGAAATTAATAATGGTTAGAATGTTAGTATTATTATATTGTATCAAAAGTAACAAAAATATTTATTACAAAATATCAAATGAAAATTTTTTTTATCAGAGATTTTAGCGTGAATCTATAAAAGGGCGTTTCGCGAAATGCCCCCTAAGGAAACAAATTATTATAATAAGAAATTAAATGGATCAATATGACCGATCGATTCAGGTGGAGCCTGAAAGGATAAAACGACGGAGACACAGCCTTCGCCGAGCGGGGGATTGAGCGGATGATTACGGATTTATACGGATATAAACGGATGTTGTAGCGGTTGCGCTGCAACCGCCAGGGGCATTTCGACCGTTCGGAGATGTATCGCAGGAAGAGAACAAGGGAAAAGAAGTGTTGTTATGTGTATCAGGGCAGTTATTTTGACCAAGAGGGTAACTGAGCAGATAATTACCATAGTTTGGAAGATGTTTGAAGGAAGCCTAAAGATGCACAGAGTGACCCGGAAGATGCGAAGAAGCATTCCGACGATGCAAAGAAGCATTCCGACGATGCAAAGAAGCATTCCGAAGATGCAAAGAAGCATTCCGAAGAGGTAAAGAGGCATTCGGAAGAGGTAAAGAAGCATTCCGAAGAGGTAAAGAGGCATTCGGAAGAGGTAAAGAGGCATTCGGAAGAGGTAAAGAGGCATTCGGAAGAGGTAAAGAAGCATTCCGAAGATGCGAAGTGACATTCCGAAGATGCAAAGAAGCATTCGGAAGATGCAAAGAAGCATTCGGAAGATGCGAAGTGACATTCCGAAGATGCGAAGTGACATTCCGAAGATGCAAAGAGACATTCGGAAGATGCAAAGAAGCATTCGGAAGATGCAAAGAGACATTCCGACGATGCGAAGTGACATCCGGCAAATAATGAGCAGCGCAGAAATTAATGTGAGCGAAGGAACGAGAAACATCGGAGTGGAAAATGAGGGAAGCAGGAGAGCGGAAAGGAGATGAAAGGAAAAAAGTTTATATGTTTTGCAGGAGTTATTGAATTAAATTTTAAATTTGTGGGGGTGAATGGGTTGGAGGAATGGTTTTCAAAAAATATTAATCCTTATAAATAATAAAAAAATGGGAAACACAAATCTTTTTAAAGGCTTTACAAATTTCTATCCGGTGTCGAAAACTTTACGTTTTGAGCTGAAACCGATTGGAAAAACTTTGGAACATATTGAAAAAAACGGCTTGCTTTTGCAAGACGAACACAGGGCGGAAAGTTATGTTACCGTGAAGAAAATTATTGATGAATACCACAAAGCTTTTATTGCAAAGGCTTTGGATGGTTTAGTACTGAATGTTTTGGAGGATTACCACCTCTATTATCAATTGCCAAAAAGAGACGAAGCTCAAAACAAGAAGTTTGAAGAATTGCAAACGGAAATGCGAAAGCAAATTGCCGACAGATTTACGAAACAAGATGGTTTTAAAAATCTGTTTGCCAAAGAACTGATAAAAGAAGATTTGAAGGCGTTTGTACAAACACTTGAAGACAGACAACTGGTTGAGGAATTCGGGAACTTTACAACCTATTTCACAGGGTTTCATGAAAACCGCAAAAATATGTACTCGGCAGAGGATAAATCGACAGCTATTGCCTACAGGCTGATTCATCAAAATCTGCCGAAGTTTGTGGATAATATGAAAGCTTTTGATAAAATCAGAAATTCGGCAGTTAAAGAAAAATTTGCGTTGATAATTTCGGATGATGAACTGGGGCCTATTATTCAAGTGAAAGATATTGAAGAAGTTTTTTGCCTGGATTATTTTAATGAAACCCTGACACAAAAAGGAATTGATAAGTACAATCAATTGATAGGAGGTTATATGCCCGAAGATGGCAAGGAAAAGAAGAAAGGACTGAATGAATATATCAACCTGTTTAACCAAACTGCAAAGAAAGAAGAACGGATACCGAAACTGAAACCATTGTATAAACAGATATTGAGCGACCGCTCGACCGCTTCGTTTATACCTGAAGAATTTGAATGTGATAATGAAGTGCTTGAAAGCATTGAAAAACTATATCAGGAAATAAACAAACATGCATTGCCACAATTAAAAGGCTTGATGAATAACCTGCATGATTTTGACCTGCATAAAATATACCTGAGAAACGATTTGAGCCTGACTGATATTTCGCAGAAAATGTTGGGCGACTGGGGAGCGTTCCAAAAAGCTATGAACAAATGGTTTGATTTGAACTATAAAGGGAAAGCAAAACCCGGAACAGAAAAATATGAAGAAGAACAAAAGAAATATTTCAGAAATCACGAAAGCTACTCCATAGGTTTTATTAATGATTGTTTGGCAAAATCGGACATAGCCGAACATCATAAAAAAATTGAAGATTATTTTAAACGAGCAGGAGAACAAATCAACGAAACGGAAAATCTGTTTACATTGGTTGAAAAGGGTTATAGCACCGTAAATGATTTGCTGAACAACCCCTATCCCAAAGAAAAAAACTTGTCGCAAGACCAACAAAATGTGGATAAGATAAAGGCTTTTCTGGATGGAATTAAAGCCTTACAATGGTTTATTAAACCGCTACTTGGGAAAGGGAATGAAGCAGAAAAGGACGAACGTTTTTACGGGGAGTTTGCTATGTTGTGGACAACGCTTGACCAAATCACACCACTATATAATAAGGTGCGGAATTATATGACACAAAAACCTTATTCTACAGAGAAAATTAAGTTGAATTTTGAGAATAGTTATTTTCTTAATGGTTGGGCTCAAGATTATGAATCTAAAGCAGGGTTAATATTCATAAAAGATGGAAATTACTATTTAGGGATAAATAATAAAAAACTTACTATAGAAGAAAAAGAATTACTAAAAGGAACAGATGCAAAAAGAATAATATTAGACTTTCAAAAGCCTGATAATAAAAATATCCCTCGATTATTTATTCGTTCAAAAGGAGATAATTTTGCTCCTGCAGTGGAAAAATATAATTTGCCTATTAAAGATGTCATAGAAATATATGATAGCGGAAAATTCAAGACTGATTATAGAAAAACAAACGAAGAAGATTACACAAAATCGCTTCATAAATTAATTGATTATTTTAAAGAGGGATTCTCAAAACATGAATCATACAAACACTATCCTTTTTCATGGAAAAGTACCACTGAATACAAGGATATTGCAGAGTTTTATAATGATGTAGAAGTATCTTGTTATCAGGTTTTTGAAGAAGGAGTTAATTGGGGAAAAATAATGGATTTTGTTGACCAAGGTAAACTCTATCTTTTCCAAATCTACAACAAAGATTTTTCGCCATATAGCAAAGGCACTCCGAATATGCACACGTTGTATTGGAAAATGTTGTTTGATGCGGAAAACCTGAAGGATGTGGTTTATAAACTGAACGGGCAAGCGGAAGTGTTTTTCCGCAAATCGAGCATAAAAGCCGAAAATAAAGTTGTGCACAAAGCCGAAGGAAGCATACCGAACAAAAACGAACTGAACGCAAAAAAGCAAAGCACGTTTGATTATGATATTATAAAAGACAGACGCTACACTACGGATAAATTTCAGTTTCATGTGCCAATTACCATGAATTTTAAAGCTCGAGGTCTGAACAATATCAACACGGAAGTTAACCAACTGATTAAAAAAGAAAACGAAATACATATTATAGGTATTGATCGCGGGGAACGGCATTTGCTATACCTGACACTGATTGACAGCAAAGGCAGCATTAAACAACAGTTTTCGCTGAATGAAATTATAAACCAATATAACGGACAAAACTACAAAACCAACTATCACAACCTGCTTGACAAAAAGGAAGGCGGACGCGACGAAGCCCGCCGAAACTGGAAAACGATAGAAACCATAAAAGAACTGAAAGAAGGTTATTTGAGTCAGGTGATACATAAAATTGCCGAACTGATGGTTGAATATAATGCCATAGTGGTGCTCGAAGATCTGAACATGGGCTTTATGAGAGGCAGGCAAAAGGTGGAGAAACAGGTGTATCAGAAATTTGAAAAGATGCTGATAGATAAACTCAACTATTTGGTTGATAAAAAGAAAAAAGCCGGAGAATTTGGCGGAACGCTGAAAGCGTATCAATTGACCAATAAGTTTGAAAGTTTTCAGAAGATGGGCAAACAAAGCGGATTGTTGTATTATGTGCCAGCATGGAACACAAGCAAGATGGACCCAGTGACGGGTTTTGTGAATTTGTTAGATACGCGCTATGAAAACATGGAGAAAGCAAAGCAGTTTTTCGGAAAATTTGAAGCGATAAGCTACAAACAAACAAAGGGATATTTTGAATTTGAGTTTGACTATATGAAATATACGAACAAAGCCGAAGGAACGAAAACAAGATGGACGCTTTGTACGAATAATGAACGCATAGAAACCTATCGCAATCCCGAAAAGAACAGCCAATGGGACAGCCGCGAAGTGGGGCTGACCAAGGAATTTGTCAGCTTGTTTGAGCAATTTGGAATAAATTTTAAAGACAATGCTGGGCTGAAAGAGGCAATTTGCAGACAGACTGAAAAAGCATTTTATGAACGACTGTTGCATTTGCTTAAACTTACGCTGCAAATGCGCAACAGCATTACGGGCACAGAAATCGACTATTTGATTTCGCCTGTTGCCAACGACAAGGGTGAGTTTTATGATAGCCGCACGGCAGCCGAAATATTACCACAAAATGCCGATGCCAACGGAGCCTATAATATTGCCCGAAAAGGTTTATGGGTGATAGACCAAATTAAGCAAGCGGATGATTTGAAAAAACTGAAACTGGCCATAAGCAATAAAGAATGGCTGGGGTTTGTGCAAAAAGATGTATAAATACTTTATCTATGGAAGAATACATCCTTATATCCACGTTGAATGATTTTATATTTTGCCCATACTCTATTTATTTGCACAATGTGTATAAGGGGGGCGAAGAGGATTTGGTTTATGCTGTGCCACAGGTTCAGGGCAAAGCATCACATGAGGCTATTGATGAAAAGAAATACAGCAGCCGAAAAGATGAAATCACGGGCTTGAGCATCTATAGCAATGAACTGGGGATTATGGGCAAAATGGACTTATATAAAGGGAAAGAAAAACAGTTGATAGAACGAAAATATCAGCTAAACACCATTTATCAGGGACAAATTTACCAGCTTTGGGGACAATATTTTTGTATGAAGGAGATGGGGTACGAGATTGATAAACTGGCTTTTTATGCTATTTCAACAAATAAAACATTTCCGATTGACATACCTACTGAAGCAAACAAAGATGAACTTCAGAATTTTATCAAAAGATTTAAACAATATGATCCTACACAGCCTTTACAAGTGAATAGTAACAAATGCACTCACTGTATTTATTGCAATTTGTGCGACAAAATAGAAACTGAAAATGTTTACTAATAAGGATATTGAATACCGTTCCGTTTTTGTAATTAATTGTATCGAAAACAAAGCACTGCGAGTGGAGAGCGGAGAACTTTTGTTGGAAAATACTGTGGAAAAGAAAACTTTGACTAAGCTGCCTTTTCAGAAAATTTTGGCGTTGTTTGTTATTGGCCATATAACAATTACTACTGCATTAATAGACAAATGTACGAAATATGGTATTCCACTGGTGGTGATGAAACCGAATTTTCGGCCTGTTTTCTTTTATTCTATAACAGCCGAAGCGAATTATTTGTTAAGACAAAAACAATATGAATGGGATAAAAATGATTTACAACTGCCGAAGATATTAGTAACAAATAAAATAAGAAATCAATTACGCCTATTGGAAAACACACGAAAGAAAACCCCTTTGATTGAAAAAGCAAAAGGACATTGCAGCAAAGCTATACAATTAGTAATGGATGCATCGGACTATGATACCGTGATGGGATTGGAAGGGCGAATTGCTAAATCGTATTTTGCCGCTTACTTTGAAGACCTTGATTGGAAAGCACGCTGCCCGAGGGCAAAAACCGATCCTATAAATGTTACACTTGATATCGGCTACACAATTCTCTTTAATTATGTTGAAGCATTTGTGAGGTTGTTCGGATTCGACCCTTATGTGGGCGTTTACCATAGGCTTTGGTTTAAACGGAAATCGTTGATTTGCGATTTAATGGAGCCTTTTCGTTGCCTTATTGACCAACAGGTGCGCAAGGGATTTAATACCAAACAATGTAAAGCGAACGATTTTTTGCTATTTAAGAACGAATATATGCTGAAACACGAAAAGAGTAGTGATTACACCAAAATGTTTTATGATGTGTTGATAGAGCAGAAAGGTGAAATGTTTAACTATGTGCGGGATTATTACCGATGTTTTATGCAAAAGAAAAGTACTCCGCTTTATCCTCAATTTATAATTAAATAACAGTTTATGTTGGTAGTAAGTTACGATATTTCGGATAATAAAATACGCACACGTTTTTCGAAAATGTTAATAAAAAACGGCGCTATTCGCTTACAATTTTCGGTTTATGAACTAAATAATACGAAGCGGATACAAGAAATTTTAAAGATAAAGATTGAAACTGTGTTTGCTAAAAAATTTGATGGGGGCGATAGTGTGTTTATTTTTGAAACTGAAATGCAAAAAGCTATAAAATATGGCAATGCCATTCATCGTGACAAAGATTTGCTGTTTTTTACCTAACAAAGTATTGTCTTTATTTTTTATTGGTAAATTATATTTGAATATTAAATTACAGGTTATAAGTTCTTTGACATGCTTATTAAAATTGTTTAAAGGTAAAGGGGGGGGTAAATCATTTTTTCGAAGAAGTATTGAAAACCATTAGAAACAACTATCTTTGCACTACATACATTGTATGTAGGGGCTATAAGCCTTATTAAATTTCTACTATTGTAGATTTCTTATGCATCGACCAATACCGTTGATGGCTATAAGCCTTATTAAATTTCTACTATTGTAGATTTTTCTTATATGATTAGTTATTTGAATGGCTATAAGCCTTATTAAATTTCTACTATTGTAGATAAGAGCCGTAGTGTTACCATTAAGTTGGCTATAAGCCTTATTAAATTTCTACTATTGTAGATTATACTTTTCCATGTCTATAAAAAAAGAAGGCTATAAGCCTTATTAAATTTCTACTATTGTAGATTTACACTGGTTACCTCCTACAAGTTCATGGCTATAAGCCTTATTAAATTTCTACTATTGTAGATAATATTACGCCATTAAAACGGCTCGATGGCTATAAGCCTTATTAAATTTCTACTATTGTAGATATAATGCCTGAACAGTTACATTCAAAGGCTATAAGCCTTATTAAATTTCTACTATTGTAGATAAATAACAAATTACTAATTATTCACTAACGGCTATAAGCCTTATTAAATTTCTACTATTGTAGATTCATTTAAGCTAAATAATGCACTTTTCGGGCTATAAGCCTTATTAAATTTCTACTATTGTAGATCAGCGTACCTCGTTTTTTATTGGGGTGGGCTATAAGCCTTATTAAATTTCTACTATTGTAGATGAATATCCCTCGAAAATATAGAAAAAGAGGCTATAAGCCTTATTAAATTTCTACTATTGTAGATTAAAGCCGACAATAATCGATATTCGGGAATAGGCTATAAGCCTTATTAAATTTCTACTATTGTAGATTAGGCATACACGTATTTGATAATGCCCGGCTATAAGCCTTATTAAATTTCTACTATTGTAGATAGATCAAATTGTTTGATGGAACCCTGAAGGCTATAAGCCTTATTAAATTTCTACTATTGTAGATCAAGCCGTTGTCCCGTATGGTGGGTCTGGGCTATAAGCCTTATTAAATTTCTACTATTGTAGATTATTGCCAATCCATTGAACCAGGTCTTGGCTATAAGCCTTATTAAATTTCTACTATTGTAGATAGGAACGGTGGCCCGGGTTATTTCCTTTGGCTATAAGCCTTATTAAATTTCTACTATTGTAGATACATGAGATCG
>CAIWKO010000070.1 GCA_903913285.1 uncultured Bacteroidales bacterium
ACCAAAGAAACTGAAACAATAAAGGAGCCGGTATTCTCCGACGCATCGGAAGAAGAACGGCTCCTGATTGAAAAATTCGGACGCGGGAACGCCCGGAATAATTATAAGTAACAATTAAACATCGCAAAAGTATGGAATTATTAGAAAAGAAACAAATCAGGGATCAAATTTTAGCTGATCAGACCAACAGCGGCCTAACAAAGTCGGAGTATGCTGAAAAGCGCCTCGGCTTAAACAAGTCGTGGATGTCGCATCTGGACACCAAATGGGATATACCCGGAGTGATCGGTGACGACACCTGGAGCCGCCTGAAAAAATACATCACCGGACGCAGTGCATACAAATGTATTGCTACACGCAATTATATTGACATAGTTCACACCTGCGACCGGGCATTGAAAAGCAAACGTGCGCTCTCTATTATCGGAGAAGGCGGATACGGTAAAACTAAAAGCCTGGAATTGCACAAAGAAAAGCTGGAGAGCGAAAAAATAAAGGTTTATTACCTGGACGCAAAAGGCATCACCACACGCAAACGTCTCGTGGTGGCTTTGTTGGTTGCCTGTGGATGCTATAAAGAAGGTATCATAAGCAATCAGCTTGAAATATTGCGTAGTTTTTTGATGGGTAAAGATGCCCTTGTGATGATCGATGAGGCATCGGCATTGGAAGGTACCAAGGTAACGTATTTAAAAGACATACTCACTGCTCTGAGAGGCGTGTGTGGTGTTGTGGTTGCCGGCACACCTTATCTGTTAAAAAACCTCGAACGCGGAGCCGCCAAGGACCGTTTTCTATATTCGGAAACCCGCGACCGGTTCTTTTCACTGGCTACCATACTCCATGCTCCTGAAGATAGCGAAGCTGAAGCAATTTTTAGAATAAACGGCATCGACGGAAAATGGCTTAAAATACTCATGGGTGAAATGAGAGGCGAACACTTGCAGCAATTTTACTGGAGAAACAAACCCACATTCCGGGGCATTGAAGATGCTATTACCTTGGTAAGAATAGCCATGACCAAGGAACGTGAAATTAGTTATTTAATGGAGGTTTAAAATGAGCTACACACTTAAAAACATTCAGATCACCATCGGTGAAATAGTGATCACCGGTGATAGCGCCACAGTGAAAACCGATGCGGATATTTCAATTAAAGGCCCTCATGATTTTGTTGATATTTTGCGAAATGCGGTAAAAGAAACAGACGAAACTATTGTTGAAAAACTGGAAATTCTTATAAATAACCAATTCGGAAAACAAGTATATCTTTTAGAAAACCTGCTTGATTTGCTTGCCGACATGAATAAAAAAATGCCGGATCTGAATTTAAAAAATCTTGCCTTTAAAATGGCCAACGCAAACTGGCAATCATCCGATCTTACAGAAATAAGTTCAAAAATGGTCCCGGGAATATCAGAATCAAAGGCGAAAACAGGCGACTCAAAAAAAGGTATTGATTGTGGTAATGAATTTAGGCCAACTTCTAATGTTCAGAAGCGTTGTGTTGATTGTAAAAACATCAAATTACAACCGAAGAACCCTAAAACAGTCATAAAACCCGAAGAAAAAAAGAAGTTTGATTATACTTCTAAAAATTGTGGGTTTTGTGGTAAAGATTTTATTCCCTGGCGTCATAATCAAAAGTTGTGCAGTGATTGTAAAACCAATAATACATCGCATAAAAGCATTGCTTTTATATCCGGTGAGAATAAAATAGTTCGTGTTCCCAAAAAGTGCATTCAATGTGGTAAAGAGTTTATTTGGGAACGATCACCAAGCGAAAAAACATGCAGTAACACATGCAGGTCGGAACATAATTAGACTTATACCAAAAAATATAATAAAGAATGGATTCTCCGACACAAAACCAAAAGGATTGAACCGAATAAAATCAATCCGGTTACCGGAAGACCTAACACTAATGACCCATTTAATTGATACGCTATGGAAAACACACGCGAAACAATTCAAAGGCTTACCGGCATGTCAGACTACCGGTATAACGAACTTCAGTTCGAAGTCGGGTTATCCTTCCTGCAGCACGAATGTTTTTATGACGAACAATCGGTGAAACTGATGCAAGCTGCTTCACTGTTTTGGAAATGGTGGCGCAACATATACACGCAGCGCAACGAAATGTGGATCAAACAAGCCGAGCATAAGAATTACGAAAGCTATACACAATGGCAATCGGTTGAAAATATCAATGTATATCCAAACAGATTTATCTATGAACAAGCCTATAGCGAACTCACAGCAAAGATCAGATGATATCCGTCAGATGGAACGCGTCATCAAGATACTCGAAGATCGTATGGCCGACAAAAAAGCGATACTCCTGCGCGGATGCAGTGACGCCCTGGCACTAAAAGTTAGGGGCGATGTAATCGACATTGAACAGGAGCTTACAATAGCAGAAAACAAATTAACTAACCTCAAAAAACAGCAATAATATGGAAATTGAAACCAAAAAAACAAAAACACAAAAAACATGGATCAACCACAGGGGCGAAAATGTTCCCGCCGATTATGTATCTCCCTACGATAAGAAAAAGGAACAGGTGGCAGCCAGGCTGATTAAAAACGCCGAAAAGCTAAGTAAGAAACTCATTGAGTTTAAACAAAAATCGATGAGCGAAGCCGATGCGCTGATTGATCAGATGTATCGCGATCATTTTATGGAACGTAACCCGGATTCAAAAGGAAACATCACCGTGTTTAACTTCGATAAGAGCCTGAAGTTTGAAATAAAGGTACAGGACATCATCGAGTTTGATGACCGCATACAATTGGCTCAGCAGTCAATTAACGAGTTTCTGAAAGAAAAGACTGAAGGCGCCGATCAGGATCTTTCTACTTTGGTTAACTCGGCATTTACAACCACAAAAGGCCGGCTCGATAAGAACCGGGTATTGGGGTTGTTTCAACTCAAGATAAAGCATCCATTATGGGACAAGGCAATGGAGTTGATAAAAGAATCCATTACTACAAACAATACGCGTAGATACATCAGCTTTTACCGTCGCATAGGCGACAATCAGTATAAACTGATCAACCTAAACTTTAGCTCACTCTAAAGTCAGGTTTTCCGGATTTTGGTTCTCTTTATGTTTTTCAGTGGTGTTTAATGTGAAGTGCGGGTTCGAGTCCCGGTCCGGGAACAAATTTTAAACAAAAAAGCATGTATACATTTCCATTAAGGAAAGCATTAAACAAGACACCATCATTGAAAAGCAGTTTAAACTTCAAAAAAAGACGGATAGTATCAACAAAATTAATGAATCAATCTGGTATGATCTTTATTTGAAAACACTGAAAGAATGCGACAGTCTGATAGTACTCAACTCAACAAAGAAATAGCATGAACAAACCCTATTCACATAACGAAGTAAGCGACCGCCGGTGTGATGCACCCGGGTGCCATCGTCATTTAAAATTGAATTTGCTGGCCAGGATCCCGGATGCAAAAAAATGCTACAACCACTGGATGGAACTGGAACGCAATAAAGCCAATTATAAGGGTGGCAAACGGTATCCTCATAAAAAAGTAATTATATAAAAAACCAATATTATGATAAAGAAAAAAGAACAAATCACAGTTGAGTATAAAAATGGAAATGATGGAAAGCCACATGTTATATTGAGTGGCATAGATAATCCCAATCCCAAAATTTGCCGTCATAGATTTCAATTAACGTGTTTCGCAAAAAAGGATAGGTTTTGTGATATTCCACCAAGCGAAGATTGTAAATGCAAATTATTCTCACCCCGTATTCAATAGTCATTCAAGAATCATGAAAATAGTATACATCGCACACCCGATCGGCGGAGACGTTAAAAATAACCTGGCATGTCTGCGGAAGATCATAAAAGAAATCAACCTCACAGAACCCGATACTGTACCTTTTGTGCCCTATTATGCCGATGTGGTATCAATGGACGACAACACGCCCGAAGAGCGCGAACGCGGCATTAAAAACGATATCGCGATTATAAAAAGCGGAGTGGTTCAGGAAATGCGCTTATATGGCCACCGGTTATCGGAAGGAATGAAAGCCGAAGTGATGATTGCAAGCAAACTCGGCATACCTATCGTCCCGATGAACGATGCACTGGCCAGCGAATGCAAAATCATAATAAACAGAAATAATGTTCAGCCACAAAAACAAGCTGAAGATAATAGTTGGATACCATTCGTTGATGGTGACAGAACAATGGAAGCTGTCGACATTGAAGTTAAGTTTTCAAACGGAAT